>JANMAE010000047.1:0-2782 GCA_031359445.1 Hyphomicrobiales bacterium
CTGCAATTGACCGCCACCAAATCCGTGGCGACACCTGCCGACTGGAAACAGGGCGAGGATGTAATCATTCTGGCATCGGTATCCGATGACGCGGCCAAGGAAAAATTCCCAGCCGGCTGGAAAACCTTGAAGCCCTATCTGCGCCTGGTTGCGCAACCGGGAAAATAGAGCCGTTTCGTTTAATCTCCCCCGCACCAACTTACCCCGGAGTAACCCTCCGGGTTTTTCTTGGAAATAGCTACTGTAGGGTGAATTTAATTTTAAGGCATATAGGGCGGCCAAGGGCTGGATTTTCTTTCTCAGGGCACTTCGTGCCAACCGAGTCAGAAACCGGCTGACGAGCCGTTTATGTGTGTTTAAGAGCCTATTATAGGCTTGTAGTCTAAAATCAGTTGCCGCTGGCGACGAAACCGCTGTTGGAGGTGGACTGCTTGACCAGCGCCACCCATTGCAGGGGATTGGCGTGGGACTGGCGCTTCAGAAATTTGTAATGGGTGTCATTCCAGCGCGAGACTTTGTCAAAGCGGTTGTCCAAGACGTAATCGCCGGCGTCCGTGGTAACGGTAAGAACGGCATGGCCTTCATTTTTCTCATCCAGAACAACGGTGATGAGCAACGCCTCTGCCGAAAATCCGAGCCCCTCCAGCTGACGCTTCTTGAGCAGCACATAATCTTCGCAATCCCCTGCATCGGTAGGATAGGCCCAGTGCTCGACTTCGCCATAAAGGTCCTGGTCGCTGATTGGGGCAATCTTGCCGTTCACGTAGGCGTTCACCAGGTAAAGCTGGTTCCAGCGTTCCGGCGACATGGCAATCCGTTCATGGGCGGCGCTTCGCGTCTTGCAATCGTTAGGATTGGTCGCACAGAACTTCACGAAACCCACCGGCGGCAAGGTCTTGCCAAATTCCGGCGCTGCATTCTTCGCGCCCCCGCCAAAGGCCAACGCACTGTTTACACTGAACAAACACGCTAGCGCGCCCGAAATAATTGCTGCCCGAAATTCCATAATGCCCCAGAACCACATTTTGCCCAGGAGCAAAGTAAATCAAATCGGGCGAGCCGCGGAAACATAATTAACAAATAGTTAACAGCGAAGTTGGGAGGTCAGGTCGTCACCACCATTTGGGCGCCTGATAGCCGCCGGCCACCTGCTCGATGGCGGCTGCCGCCGTGAACAACGTCTCTTCATCAAAGGCCTTGCCGATGAGCTGGAGCCCCAGTGGCAAGCCGTCCTTTGAAACACCGGCCGGCACGGCAATGCCGGGAAGGCCCGCCATGTTCACGGTGACGGTGAATATGTCGTTCAGATACATCTGCACGGGATCGCTGATTTCGCCGGGCGCGAAGGCTGGGCTTGGTGTTGCTGGCGTCAGCACCACATCGACCTTGGCCCAAGCCTGTTCGAAATCGCGCTTGATCAGCGTACGGATTTTCTGGGCGCGGACATAGTAGGCGTCGTAATAACCTGCCGAAAGCACATAGGTGCCGATCAGGATGCGGCGCTGCACTTCGGGGCCGAAACCGGCGGCGCGGGAATTTTCATACATGTCCACGATGTCATCACCCGGAATGCGCAGGCCATAACGCACGCCATCATAGCGGGCGAGGTTTGACGAGGCTTCGGCTGGGGCCACGATGTAGTAGGCGGGCAGCGCGTATTTCGTGTGGGGCAGCGAGATTTCAATAATCTCGGCGCCCTGATCTTTCAGCCACTGGGCACCCTTGTCCCACAGGGCTTCAATTTCGCTGGACATGCCATCGGCGCGGTATTCCTTCGGAATGCCAACGCGCAGGCCCTTGATGGATTTGCCGATGGCTTTTTCATAGTCGGGCACGGGAAGATCAACCGAGGTTGTGTCCTTGGGATCAACACTAGCCATGGATTTCAGCATGATGGCGGCATCGCGCACATCGCGCGCAATAGGCCCTGCCTGGTCGAGGCTTGAGGCGAAAGCCACAACACCCCAGCGCGAGCAGCGGCCATAGGTGGGCTTTATCCCCACGGTGCCGGTGAACGCTGCGGGCTGGCGAATGGAACCACCGGTATCGGTGGCGGTGGCAGCGGCGCAGATATGGGCGGCAACGGCGGAGGCTGAGCCGCCGGAGGAACCACCGGGCACAAGGGCCGCATTGGAATTCTTGCGCCGCCAGGGATTGATCACGTTGCCGTAATAGCTTGTCTCGTTCGACGAGCCCATGGCGAACTCGTCCATGTTGAGCTTGCCCAGCATGACCGCGCCATCGCGCCAGAGATTTTCGGTGATGGTTGATTCATAGGTGGGTTTGAAGCCATCGAGAATGTGGCTGCAGGCCTG
Source organism: Hyphomicrobiales bacterium (assembly GCA_031359445.1). Classification (GTDB taxonomy): domain Bacteria; phylum Pseudomonadota; class Alphaproteobacteria; order Rhizobiales; family Aestuariivirgaceae; genus Aestuariivirga. Next base: position 2,316 of record JANMAE010000047.1, read on the forward strand.
GGTGTGAACGCCCTTGGTGGCGTAAAGATCCTTGATCCCCAGCGGAATCCCTTCCAGCGCCCCGCCTTTGCCCTTGGCCAGTTTCGCATCGGAGGCTTTTGCCATGGCGCGGGCCTTGTCCGGTGTCTCAACAATGTAGGCATTGAGAATGCGTGCCTTTTCGACGGCGGCGATATAGGCCTCGGTCAATTCAACGGCGGAGAATTCTTTTTTGCGCAAGCCTTCGCGGGCCGCTGCAATCGTAAGAGCGGTGAGGCTGGTCATTCAATCACCTTCGGCACGAGGAAATAATCATCTTCAGTGGCCGGCGCGTTTTCCACAACGTCATGGGGATTGTTGCCATCGGTCACCACATCGGCACGCTTTTTCATCTTGACGGTGACAACGGACGTCATGGGCTCGACGCCCTCGACATCCACCTCGTTCAACTGCTCGATCCAGTGAAGAATGGAGTTCAGTTCGCCGGC
>JANMAE010000079.1:0-14913 GCA_031359445.1 Hyphomicrobiales bacterium
CTAATTCGTAATGCGGGGGTCAGGTGTTCGAGTCACCTAAGCGGCACCATTTCCCAGTTCTTCGGAATGCTAAATTTACTGGCATCATGTATTTCATTGCTTGGCGGTATGAACTGCCCCGGGATTGCCGGAGGCTCCACCTTCTCAGGAGTTGGAGCCTCCGGCAAGAACCCTGTCAGCAAGTGCGCTGAAGAGTTAATACGTTCTTCTCGTTGGACGCGGTGAAGTTGACCCACGGAATCCTTGCCTGACTCCGTTCGCACTAATCTCCCATCCGGCCCTTTGGCAAAGCCAAGGCGCGAGAAATGCGCCCGAATTTTCCGCTTGAGTTGAGCTTCGGGCGAAAAGACTCTTGCGACTGCTCCGTTAGCCTTCATTTTATGTTCATTCGCCCTATTCCGAAACCTCAACTACAATTCGTCGAATTCTCTAGCAGAGTCCATAGCACGCTGAAATTGCAAGACGAAAACAGAAATTGATTCCCCTCTGACCAATCATCAAGTTATCCGCCGCTCGCGTGTAAGATGGATAGATATTTACAGCGCCAAAAAAAACGCGCCCTCGACATCTATTCTTCATCTATTCCAAGCCGTTCAATGCGTTCGACAACGCCTTTTTGGATTGGTTCGAACACGGATTGCGGGACGGAGTTTCCTAGCCCGTTGACGACAGCGGTGACGGACCTTTCCGCTGTGTCCCGCAATTCTTCTATTGTTGTTGCGACACTTTTTAGACTGATGCCCGCCTGCTCTGCCGTCTGCATAAAATGGCGTGGCAGTACTTGGTGAATGAGATAATGGCGGTTCTTTCCAACAGACATGGCCAGCTTGAATTGCTTGCGCTGAATTTGCTTAGCATCGAGGCTTTGCTGGGATGACAACACGTCATAGAGCGGCGTCAATTGGAACCCAGTTGGATTTAAAAAGATGCTGAAATTCTTGGCGTGCCCATCGGTGGCACCGAGCAGCCAGAATATGATGTTGGCACGTATAAAGGTCGCTATATCTTGCTCTGGCGTGTCGCTACTCTTGAGCAGTTCGATAATCTGCACAATGCCGGGGCCACCGTCTGGCTGGTATTTGCGCGTTGATGGGACTGAAAGGGCCTGACAGAAATCCTCTTGCGGCAGGCGCATCAGACGGCCATCAGCTAGCCAGCGCCGATCAAATCTTTTTACGACAAGAGCTTTCTGGTCTTCGAACTCAGATATTTCGGTTTCGGCCGCAGGCACACCAAGTGCCGATACGAGTTTGAGGCAAAGGTATTCATTCTCGACGCTATTGGAGAGATCAATTCCGTTGGGTAACTTGCCGATCTGTGGCTTGATTATGTGGGTCGTCGCCGTTGAGCCTGAGGGTTTGTACCAGCGCCCTTCCCGCCACAACAAAGCAGTCTTTTCTTGTGCGCCTGCAATAGAAATTCGGAAGCTTTCATCCTTGTCGACGCCCAAGGGGCTTCGCCCGAGATTGCGTATGATGTAGGCTATGTCAGCAGCACTGATCTCACGAGCCTCTGTGCCGCCCGCCGGGCCGGGGTCAACACCCTCCGGAAGGAACTGCAATGCGCCAACACAGTCATGGCCAAGTGCAGTCAGGAGGCTAAATGTATCGGCACCTTGTGCCTCTACCCGTTCGGCAATGTGTTTTCGGATAGGTTCTCCATCGGGCAACAGGTTGTCGAAAACGGCAAGAACCGGAGCGCCAATATAACGGTCTTCGCGCAAGGGAAGCGACAAGGAAATTGCAAATGCTCTGTCCCAAGCTAGCCAGTCAGAATCGTACCGGAAGTCGATTGCCCCACTGGTTTCTCTGTTGAGGCGTCCGACGATACGCCCGTTCTGGAACACGGAAAGAGGCTGATAGCTGCGCTTGCGGGCCATCAGAAAATATCCTCAATGCCTTCGCTTCCACCCCTGGCACGTGGGCGCACAACGAGTTCGAGCTTTAGCGCCGATAGAATTTCCATGACCGTGTGGAGTTGAACGGCGGGCGCACCCATCTCCAGCCTTGAGACCGTACCCTGCCGCAGGTGGATGCGTTCTCCGAGATCGGACTGGCTTATGCCCTCTAGCTTTCTGGCGCGACGCAGAATGGCTCCGAGCTGCTTTTCGTTGCGGGCGATTTGGTCTGACATTGGTCACCTCCGTGCCTATCTTATACGCGAAACCGTATAAAATGTAAATACACGGTAGTGCGTATAAAATAACATTACACGCGATTGCGTTTATTTTCTATTTATACGCACTCGCGCATTGCAAAGGGGGTGATGCTCAAATTCTACTTCCAACTCCCTGCTTGCGTGCAGCCAATCCTTAGGGGATTAGTATGGTCGAAGAATACAAAGCTGACTTGCCATGTCCAAAGAAATCCACTTTCGCCAATATGGCACCAAACTGTGCTGTCAGGCGTTTGACTGCGGGCCAAATTGCGTTTAGAACAATTCGTGAACAATGGCCCAATACACCCTCATCAAAAAGCTCGAAATTCTCAGTGATGCTGCGAAATATGATGCATCATGCGCATCAAGCGGCACTACGAAAAGGAATTCCAGCGACGGCAAGGGGTTGGGCTCGACCGAGGGCCACGGCATCTGCCACGCCTATGCGCCAGATGGCAGGTGTATCTCGCTTCTCAAGATCTTGATGACGAATTTTTGCATATATGATTGCGTATTTTGTGTGAACCGCGCGTCAAGCAATGTTGCCAGGGCCAGATTTACAGTAGAGGAAGTCGTTGCCCTCACACTGGATTTTTATCGCCGCAATTATATTGAAGGCCTTTTCTTGTCGTCGGGAATTATCAAATCCTCCGACAAAACCATGGAGGACATGGTGAGGATTGTGAAAGAACTTCGCACCACCCACCAGTTCCGCGGATACATTCACCTTAAAACCATTCCTGACGCTTCCCAGGATTTGATCAATGAAGCGGGCCTTTATGCCGACCGGCTTTCCATCAATATTGAATTTCCAGACGACGCGTCGCTGAAAACCCTTGCGCCTGAAAAGAATGTTTTAACCATAAAACAGGCCATGGCCGGGATAAGATCGACTATTCAAGCGGCACGTGATCCCACACTCATGACAAAACGCCAGAAAACTTTTGCGCCCGCAGGGCAGAGCACGCAAATGATTGTGGGCGCCGACAATTCCAATGACGTGACGGTGTTGCAGCGCAGTGCCTCGCTTTACACAGGCTACAAGTTGAAGCGGGTTTATTACTCCGCCTTTAGCCCCATTCCCGATGCATCGAGGTTTTTACCCCTGGTGAAACCGCCATTGATGCGGGAGCACCGTCTTTACCAGGCAGACTGGCTGATGCGATTTTATGGTTTTGGCGTGGAAGAAATCGCAAGCGCAAGCGACAATGGCATGCTGGATTTGGCCATTGATCCGAAACTCGCCTGGGCTTTGCAAAATCGTCACATCTTTCCTTTGGATGTCAATCACGCCGCCAAGGAACTGTTGCTGCGTGTTCCCGGTTTCGGAACAAAAACGGTAAACCGTGTATTGCAAGCCCGCCGCGCCACCAACCTTCGTTATGACGACATGGTTCGCATGGGGGCAACGATGAGCAAGGCAAAAGCCTTCGTTATGTTGCAGGACTGGCACCCCGGAAAACTTACCGACCATGTGAATCTTCGTGCGAAATTTGCACCGCCTGCGGAACAGCTTCAACTCTTCTGATGATCACTCAAATAATTCCGCGTCTCGGCGCTTTTGATATCTGGCGGAAAGCCGCGCGCAACATGCTGGCCCAAGGAATTCCCCCTGAACAAATATCATGGGCTGACAAAACCACGCAATCTCCCTTGTTTTCAGATGAAGTGGTTACCGCGCACCAACATTCAGCTGTGGTGAGAGTGCCCAAGGATTTCCTGGAGTTGGCGAAAAAAGTTGTTGCCCACAAAAATGGCAACCGATTTGCCAGGCTTTACCAAGTGTTATGGCGACTGCGAACCGACCCCGGCGTGTTAGGCAATCCGTCCGATCCCGATGTTCACCATCTTCAAGCCATGGCCAAAAGCATCAACCGGGACTGCCACAAAATGAAGGCTTTCGTGCGCTTTCGTGAACTGTCTTGCGAAGGCGGCAGGCGTCAATTTGGCGCGTGGTTCGAACCCGAACATTATGTGCTGGAGTTGACCGCGCCATTTTTCGCGCGACGATTTGCTGACATGGATTGGATCATCTCCACGCCTTTTGGAATAGCGCAGTTCATGAATAACGAATTGTCCTATCGTGAGGCTGATGGCGAGCGGCATGCAATTGCAGACGCAACCGAGGATTTGTGGCGCACCTACTTCTCTCATATCTTTAATCCTGCCCGGCTGAAGGTGAAGGCGATGCAAAGCGAAATGCCAAAGAAATATTGGAAAAACCTCCCCGAAGCGGCATTGATTCCAGGGCTTATTGCGAATGCTGAAAAACGCGCGCGGGAAATGCAGGATCGGATGCCCACGCTGACATCTTCAAATCTTGCCAAGATCAAAGCACCGACGGTAGCGCATGCAGAAGTTGATCACGACAAATTCAAATCCATTGATGAATTGCGAAACGCGGCCATTCATTGTCAACGCTGCGCCTTGCACTGCCATGCCACGCAAACAGTTTTTGGTGAAGGCAACAACACGGCTGAAATCATGTTTGTGGGCGAACAGCCTGGGGACCAGGAAGATATCGCTGGCAAACCTTTCATAGGCCCTGCTGGGCAAATTTTCGCCGACGCGTTGCGCGCAGCAGCTATTGACCGGTCCCAGGTTTACGTCACCAACGCCGTCAAGCATTTCAAGTTTTCACCGCGCGGTAAACGGCGCATGCATCAGCGCCCCAACCAATTCGAAATTATGGCCTGCAAATGGTGGCTGGGCAAGGAACTGCAGATTATCAAACCAAGGTTGGTTGTCGCAATGGGATCGACAGCGCTTTATGCTTTGTCGGGCGATGGAAAAAATCTGACAACGCGTCGCGGCAAGTTCGAACGCTCCAGCACCGGATTGGATATTTTCGTGACATTTCATCCATCCGCAATCCTGAGAAATCCATCTGAGGCTGACGCGATCCGCAGCGATTTTTACGCCGACTTTACCGAAATTGCCAAGTTTGCACGCAAATGATGTGGGAACAAAATGGCTGACTGGGCCATTAACTACCACTGGAACTGCGAAAAGACGCCCAATGCATGACAAAAAATAGAATTGGCATAATAGGTTCGGGCGCAACCGCCCTTTACACGCTGAAACATCTTCTGCATTCAAAAAAGCCTCTTGAACTAACGGTGTTTGAATCGAGTTCCGAGGTGGGCAAGGGCATGCCTTACAGGACAGACATGAATGCCGATTACATGCTGTGCAATGCGTTCAGCAAAGAAATTCCGCCGTTGACCCGCTCTCTCATTCAATGGCTGGAAGAACTTCCAAAACGCGAATTGAACGAATGGGAGCTTTCGGCCCATGATATCAGTCCCCGGGCTTTTTACCCGCGCCTGTTGATTGGTGAATTTCTTGCAGACGAATTTGACAGGCTTTGCAAACTTGCGCGGCAGCTTGGTCACAAGGTCACCATAAAACCCAATGAACGCGTAAAAGACATTGTCGCTTGCGAAGGCGGCACCGCGAGCATCTATAGTGACAAGGCAGCTGAACCTGGCATATTTGATCAGGTGATTATCGCAAGTGGTCATTCCTGGCCTGCAAAACCACATCTTGACGACGCAAATCTCCTGTCTCCCTGGCCCTATACACACGTCACCGCACTTCCCCCCGGCAACATTGGAATTCTTGGATCATCGCTGTCTGCAATTGATGTCGTCATTGCGCTGGGAAATTCCCACGGCAAATTTGATGATCAAGGTGAAACGGTTTCGTGGCAGCCGAACCAGGACGCGGCCAATTTGAAAATTACAATGTTTTCCAAAGAGGGCATCATGCCGGAGGGAGATTTTTACTATCCATTCCCTTATGAATCTCTGAAGATTTTTTCGCCGGAAGCAGTGGATGCAGAAATCGCAAGGGGCAGCAAAGGTTTGTTGCAACGGCTGTTTGATCTCCTGTGGAGGGAGCTGGACCATTCCGATCCCGATTACCTCAAGCATCTGGACGTGGAGGGTGGCAGCATGGAAGGATTTTCCACTGCATATTTCGAGAGGCGCAAGGAACTTGGTGGCCTTGCCGCTGTAAAAGATGATTTTATCAAGGCGAGAAAATCATTCCGCGCACGGATGACAATACCATATCGTTATGTGCTGCTACGGGCCCATGAGAAATTCGACCGGGCGCTGCGGATCCTGGAAGAAGCCGACTGGAAATTGTTTACCCAAACGCTGTTGCCGGTTTTCACCGACAGCTACGCTGCCGTTCCTCATTTGTCGCTTTCGCGTGTCATTGCCATGTTTGACGCGAAGGTGCTGGAACTCAAATCCAGCGGCAAAGACGCTTCTTTCAAAAATGGTCCAAGTGGTAGCGTGGAAATAAAATTTAATGGCGAGCGTCTGAAAGTCGATGTGTTGATTGACGCGCGGGGGCAAGCCGCGGCCCCATTGGACCGCTTGCCATTTCCATCTCTTGTCAAGAAGCTGGCTCCGGATCAACAGCGCCTTGAGGCACCATTCAAGCTTAAAACCCCCACGTCGATCTACTGTTTGGCTTTACCCCAACTCCTGGAACGCTACCCATTTTGCCAGGGACTTGCCAACTCCGCGGAGAATGGCAAAACTGTTGCAGAAGATATCCTGAACAATGTTTGACATGGGAAGGGCAAATAATCTGCGTTCCATACTGAAACAGTATTTCAGAACCAATGATGATTTTTTGGCGAGTTTTAGCAAAAATATGCGCCAGATATAAATCAGGGAGCGATGTTTTGTCGATGGGACTTGCCAGTCCCTGCCAAACTACCATAGCGTTGTTCTCTTGAAATAGCTTTGCTGTCTTGAGGTTGAGTTAGATCAAACGAGGGGCGCAAGCGCGGTTTTGACTTTGGATAGAAAGCATCGTTCAAACCCGCGTGACATAGTTTTAGGGCCGCTGCCCGTTGATGCTATCAATAAAGCGCTTGGGCTTGAACTTGAAAGAGGTAATTTAATTTTAAAGTTCGCCGCGCAAGTACATGCAAACAAAAGGCACCCCAAGGAATATGCGTCCATATTTCCTAAACTCACAGAGGTTCTCTCTAACTGCCTCTATGTTGGCGATGACCACAAAAATCATGACAAGTTTGAGCTGATAGGCAAAATTCATGAGCTTAATCAGTTTATTTTGATAGCCATAACTATCACCATCGACGAAGGAGGCAACTATAGGGTGGCCAGCTTCTATCCCGTGGCAAAAGATAAAATTCAAAAACGCCGAGAGAAAGGCTATCTCAAGATAATGACTTAAAAAGAGAAGGGGGCTAAAGCCCCCTTGTGCTAACTATGACGGACGCCCAGCTCCGTATCTCTTCACTGGTTTCCCAGCTACTTTGCCAGATTGAACAAAGTTCTCACTGGCGCGTGGGGAGGCCGTTCCCACCTCTAAATTAGCTTGTACTGTACTTAATCACACAAATTTAAAAATCAAACAACATTTTGTAACAGGTATGCCTGCATGGAGTTTACCTATGATACAAGATATGACGCCATTAACAATTTATAGTAATTATATCATTCAAAATCAAATAGATACGATAAGAACTGCCGGGATAGAGGTGAACTTTCACCAAAGCTGATTCAAAAGTAACATTATAGTAAATCTTAGCCACAGGATAGCCATCCCACCTCATCACAGCGAAACCGACAGCCCGCCATCCACGGCCAGCACATGGCCATTCACGTAAGCTGCCGCATCTGATGCAAGAAACACCACGGCGCCGCCTAGCTCTTCCGGTCTGGCCCAGCGGCCTGCGGGCGTTCGCGCCTCCACCCATTTGGTGAATTCGACGTCATTCATGAGTGCTGTGTTGAGTTCGGTGGCGAAATAGCCCGGCGCCAGCGCGTTGATGGTGATGCCGTGGCGGCCCATTTCGGCGGCCATGGATCTCGTGAGGCCGTGGAGGCCTGCTTTGGCGGCAACATAGGCGTGGATGGTGGGCCTGCCCAATATGGCTGCAACCGAGCCGGTGTTGATGATCCGCCCGAATTTTTGCGGCAGCATGAGGCGCACCGCATCGCGCGCCATGCGGAAACAGGCGGTGAGATTGACGGAAATCACCCGGTCAAAATCACTGTCTTCCCAGTCGACCAGGGGACGCCGATGCTGGATGCCGGCATTGTTCACCAGGATGTCGAGCCGCCCATGCCGCGCCACAATATTGTCCAGGGCTTGGCGCGAGACGGCAGCGTCAGTCACGTCAAAGGCCATGGCCTCCGCATCAATGGTGCGGGCAGCGGCAGACAAGGCATCGCCATCACGCGCATTGACAATAACCGTGGCGCCATTTTCCCGGAGCGCCCGCGCCATGGCAAGTCCCAACCCGCGCGATGCGCCTGTGACCAGCGCCACACGGTTTTCCAGGGAAAACATGTGGGCCATTATGGGATCACACGAAAGGCGGGAGAATGCTCCCGCCTTTCCAGAATATGCAATGCCTTACTTGGCAATACACGTATCCGCTGTTTCAGGCGTGCACACGTCAAGACCGGTGTAGGTGGGGTCCGTGGGTGGTGCCTTTCCATCCTTGATGTCCTTGAGAGCCATCATGGTCTTGTAACCCATTTCAAAGGGACGCTGGCCAACCTGGCCAAGTGACAGGCCTTCCTTCATCTGGTCGATCTGCACGGGCAGCGTGTCGGCAACGACCAGCGCCAAGGACTTGGCGGCAATCTTGTCCTTGTATTTGCCAACGGCCGCGCGGTTTGCATCCGGAATGAACTGCGGAAAGCCACCAGTTGGAACAAAAGCATCAACGTCCGGATTCTTCGCCATGAAGTCTTCGAACTGCTGCACCGACTTCGGGAAATCATCATCGGTATAAAGCGGGCAGCCCTCGGCTTCCGTCCAGCCACCCTGGCCCGTCAATTTGTCGCCAGGCGAAGCAGCAGACTTGGTGCCGGAGAGTTCGTCACGGATGCCCTGCATGCGTTCATTGTGGTTGGCAGCAGCAGCACCGCCTGACTGAATGCACACCGTGCCGCCCTTGGGCTTGATGGTCTTGACGATCTTGGCGAGATTGGTGCCGATCTCATAGTTGTGCGTGCCGATATAGGCAACACGGAGATCCTTGTTCTCAGGCAACAGATCGGAATCCCAGGTCAACAATGGGATGCCGGCGTCCTTGGCAGCCTGTGCGGCAACGGCCATGGCTGCAGCGTTGGATGGCGAGACGGCGATACCGTCAACCTTCTTGGCAACGAGATCCTGCACAATCGCCACTTCTTCGTCACCACCGCCATGCTCGCCGGGGCCGATATACATGCATTCGAATGCGCCATTGGATTCCGCTTCGGCCTTCTTGCAGCCATCGCGCGCCTGGTCAAAGAACGGATTGTTCATGTTCTTCGGCACCAGCGCAAACACATATTTTGCCTCTGCCATGGACGAGGCGGCAAACACCGCGCCCATTGCAACTGCCGCTGTCAATAAAAATTTCTTCATTTCGTAATCCTCCACATTGACACCACTATATTGTCGTTGCCGGCGGTAAGGCCGGTTCTAACGGTGCTTTGGGGGCATGAATCTGTGCAGCAGGTTGGCGAATATCGATTTGCCTCCCGACTGCATGCCCAAAAGAACCGCAAGAATGATGAAGGCGCCCACAAAAGCACCTTGCCAATTTGAATCGATGCCGGCCATCAGCAGTGCATTGCGGATGACCTCAAGAAATGCCGAGCCCACCACAGCGCCCAGCGCCGTGCCGCCGCCGCCCATCAGGCTGGCACCACCGATAACCGTTGCCGCAATGACCCTGAGCTCATAGCCCTGCCCCATCGCGTTGATCGCCGAGCCATTGTAGCCGAGCAGCAGTAGCGACGCGATGGAAGCGGTGAACGCCGAGAACACATAGGCCTCGAACTTGATCCAATCCACCGGAACGCCGGTCAGCCTTGCGGCCTGTTCATTGCCGCCAATGGCGAAGAGATGGCGCGCCCAGGCCGTGAAATTGAATAAGAAACCCACGATCAGCGTGAGCAGCACCATCACCCAGAAATGGGAGGAGATTTCCGGAATCCAGTGGGGCGCCCAACCCGCAGGCGCATGCAGCGGCCATTTCGCCTGGCCGATGGCTTTCACGGTGGCGGCATCATGGCCGAATTTATACAGCATCTGGTTGCCGGAAATGACCACGGCGAGCGAGCGCGCGATGGACAGCATGCCAAGCGTCACCACAAACGACGGCATGCCCACATAGGCCACGAAATACCCATTGAAGGCCCCACAGGCCAGCCCGGCAAGCAGTCCCATCGAAAACGCCACCGGCCAGGAATAATCCTTGGTGAGAAACACCCCGGCAACGATGGCCACAAGGCCCATCACCGAGCCCACCGACAGGTCAATGCCGCCGGTAATAATGACAATGGTCATGCCCAGCGCCATGATGCCGAAGGGCGCAAAATTGCGGGTGACGTTGGCAGCATTGTCGGAGGTGCCGAAGCTGGGTTCCGAAAGCGTCATGAGGGTGACCAGCAGGATGAGAGCTACCGTCACCCAGAAGGGCTGGCTGGCAAACAGCCGCTGCCATATGGTTTGTTCCTTGATGTGCGCCACATCTGCAATCGCTGCATGCTTGTGGGGAGAAACATTTTCGGTGGAGCTATGCGGCACGGATGGCTCCTGTGATGAGGCCGGTGATTTCTTCCGGACTGCTGTGGGCGATGGGCTTGTCGGCCACCATGGAGCCGCGCCTGAGCACAATGATGCGGTCACAGACAGCAAACACATCCGGCATGCGGTGGCTGATGAGCATGACCGCCACGCCTTGCGATTTGAGGCGGCGGATGAGATCAAGCACTTCCGCCACCTGGCGCACCGAAATGGCAGCCGTGGGCTCATCCATGATGACCAGCTTGGCATTGGAAAGCCTGGTGCGGGCAATGGCCACTGCCTGGCGCTGCCCGCCCGACATTTTCTTCACCAGATCGCGCGGCCGCGTTTCCGACTTGAGTTCGTCAAACAGCTCCGCCGACCGCTCGATCATCGCGGCCTTGTCGAGAATTCTGAAAGGCCAGACGCCTTTTTTAAGTTCACGCCCAAGAAAAACATTTTGTGCCGCGGTGAGATTATCGGCAATCGCCAGATCCTGGTACACAACCTCAATGCCCTTGGCGCGCGCCTCGATGGGCTTGTGAAAATGGCAGACCTGGCCCTCGACAAGAACCGCGCCATCGGTGGGCGGGAAATTTCCGGCAATGAGTTTCACCAATGTGGATTTGCCAGCGCCATTGTCACCCATCAGCCCCACGACTTCACCCGGCTCAATGGAAAAACTGACATCTGTCAGGGCATGGATGGCGCCAAAGCTCTTGGAGACAGAGTCAACCTGCAGCAACGCCATCAAATTACCTCTCGCACACCTGCTCGCGGCCTCTTCGTCCGCTTTGCAAGTGGTAGCGTAAACGGTTCAGCAGGAAATACAATGGGAGGAATTCAGTATTTCAGGACGCTAACGGCATTGACGGGCAACTGCCGGAAAACGGATGGGACATGGCATTATAACACTTTCGTACACTCTTATAAAGTGCCAGCGGGCGTTGGTAGTGTATCAATTTGAAATCTCTAGATCGCGCTTTTTGTAATTCTTAGGCCGTCCAGCCTTTGGAGCAACTTCATCCATCTTGGCTACAATGGTTTCCCATGACCAAAGCGTGTCTGTCAGGTTAGCAGCCATAGCAGGCGTAACGCGCAAGGTCTGGTGAATGCGAACCCAGTTATACCAGATGGTCCAGATCGCCACCATGTGAACATGGCTTTCAAACTTCTTGCTGAACGCATTTGTCAGGCGGGTGAAGCGGCGGTTGTGCATCCGCATGGTCAAATTGCTGCGCTCTATGTAACTTGTCGAAACATGCTTCAAATCAGGGTCGCCTTCGATGCGGTGCTTTTGCGTTCCAATGCAATCGGCAGGGCTATACTTGCCCTTGGCGCTCTCAGGGGAAGCGCCATAGACCTTATGCAGCACGGCATAGTCCACATCGCCACCGAAAGCCCCTTCCACCGCCTCCAGATAGGCTTTGTGGCCGTCCGTTGTCAGTTGAACCCGATTGGCAAGACGTGAGCACAGATCGTCGATAAAGGCCATGGCAAATTCGCCGTCACGCCCTCCGACCAGCCAAGATACAATCAACTTGGTATCAGCTTCAATGCCCGTCCATGTCCAAGTGTCGCCCGCGCCAGCCGGTGCGGCTTTGGCGGCGGCAACATTCTTGGCCTTGGCATAAGTGAAGCTCCAAATTTCGTCACACTGAATGCGCGAAGCTTGAACGCCGACTACGTTTTTATCGTGGAATGCAGCACTAAACTTGCCAGCGTCAATCAACAGCTTTGCCACTGTATTGATTGACACATCTGCAAGGCGCGAAACCGAGCGCATTGACGCACCTTCACACAGCATATTGAGCATTTGAGCACGAGCTTTAATGGATAACTTGTTCATTATAACTATTTTATTATCACGTATTATTATTTTAGCAAGCATTTTTTTCATCTTGATATATAACTTTTAATGTATACATATCATATCTAGACAGGCTAGACTGAAGTGCGCCACAATCAGGAATGGCGAATTGGAAGGTGAAAAAATATGTGAGAGAGAACGGGAAATGTCCGATCGACAAATGGTTGGATAGCAATATTATTACTACGAAAGATAGGGCGGCTTTTGATGCCCAAGTCGATAGCACGGAACGAATTGAAGGCGATCAACTTCCACCGGAACGAGTCAAACGTTACCAAGGTACAAACCTAGAAGAATTTAAAGTCAGTGGTGATAAGAAAAAATTACGCCCTTTGTGTATCAGGCAAGGCAAAACAATAATTCTATTGGCTGGTGCAATTGAAAAAGGTTCAAAAATTCCGAAAGGTGATATTGAAACTGCTGAAAATCTACTGGCTGAATTGAATAGCAGTAAAGGAAAACTGGATGACTTATGAAAAGCTAAAAAAACTTTGGGCGAAATTCTCTGACAGAGATTATCGCCATGCTTATTTGTCATCTACAATTGGACAAACTCTTTCAACTCAAATTTATTACCTTAGAACCAGGGCTGAAATGAACCAGTACGAATTGGCTGAAGCTGCTGAAATGAAGCAACCGCGAATATCGATGTTGGAGAAAACTTGCGAAAATGTTTCGTTGGCAACTCTTAAGAAAATTGCCAAGGCTTTTGATGTCGCGCTGATAGTCAAATTTGTGCCTTTTAGTCAAGTTCTCAACGAATTAGATAATGAGAATTTAGATAAAATCGTAACAAAATTTGAAAAAGACAAGTTGCCAAATTTGCGAGCTACTTTTGATGTGGGCCTTATTGATCAAGGCAAAACATGGGTTGCCCGCATAACGTCTTTAAATAAGGCAGCAATTACGGTTCCTGCTATGGCAAGACCAAAACCTTTTATAAGCGCTCAAATCGCGCAGGCTCACAATATGGAAAGTTTAAATGCCTAACACCAAAGCTCCAGATCATAAAATTTACTACGCGAATGCTCTTAATTTGGGTTTCAGCAATACTGATTGCAAAATAACCTTTGGAATAGCTGACGACGTTCAGGTGGGCGCTATGATGGAAACCGCAACAGTCTATATGACACATACAAATCTGAAAGTATTATCCGAGTCGCTCAAGTTGCTAGTTGAAAATTTCGAAACAACGAGTGGAACTACAATACCTATCAGTGAAGAAGGACTGAAAGCGTTTAAAGAAGCTCTGAAGACTTTTCCTAATTCTGTCCCCATCTCTTAGCCGCAGCTTTAACGGCAATTTCTGACAACCTTTTTTTGTCCAGTTTTTGTGCTCTCGATATTCCACCTTTCTTTGCTGCTGCGCGCTTTAAAGTGCTTGCGTGTGTAAACGGCTCATCCAATTCTTCACCCGTAGCAATCCGCATGACCTTTACGGCATTGCCGATCACGTCAGCGGGGCGTTTTTCACCTTTGGGGCCTTTAGGCATTCTTGGTCTCACTAGAATCAAAAATGACGTTGCTACTTTTGCCGCTCATTTTGACCAGAGTGAAGCGCTCTAAGTCTTGCTGGCCAATCGGCGCGAGTGTACGCGCTTCCGATATAGCTTGTTCGTCTCCGGAAGCACCCAAAGTAAAGCTATGGTACGGCCTGAATTGCTTGGCTCGAAATAAATCAACTCTGTAACCAACCATTTTGTTTCCTGCTTTCCGCTAAGCATATAGGAAATCAGAATGAGATGCGATAGGCTGTCAAGGGCGTTTAATTTCAAACTGAGACACTACCCGGGCGTTGACATTGCGGCGATATCGCTGGAAGAGACAGGATACGTTGCCAGAAGATACAAAACGGAATCAACCAGCCAGGATTTAACAATCATGAAAATGTCGGGAAGCCAGGTCATCGAGGCATCGCGCGTCACCGTTTGGGAAGGCCTCAACAATCCCAAGATCCTGCAGCAGTGCATTCCGGGCTGTAATGAAATTGAAGCCGCATCGCCCACCGAGATGAAGGCAACGGTATTGATCAAGGTTGGCCCGGTGAAGGCCTCATTTTCAGGTGAGGTAAAGCTCACCGACCTCGTGCCGCCGGAAAGCTACCGCATCGCGGGCAAGGGCCAGGGCGGTTTTGCGGGCTTTGCCAGCGGCGGAGCCAACGTCAAGCTGATTGACCTCGGCAATGCGACAACCCAGATGGACTATGATGTGGACGCCCAGATCGGCGGCAAACTCGCAATGCTGGGTTCGCGGCTGATCGATTCCACCGCGCAATCCCTCGCAGGCCAGTTCTTTGCGAAATTCGCAGCCCTGATGAAAACCGCTGG
>JANMAE010000095.1:0-39597 GCA_031359445.1 Hyphomicrobiales bacterium
GGACTGAGTTCAAAATTATTGTCGAAGCTTGTGAGTGGAAGTTGAATGATTTCAGGCGTGCCTGCGCGCGCATAAACGGTTTTCATATAATCCATATAGGTGCCGCTGGTGCTGTCACCGGCACTCAAGATCGTTGAGTCAGCTTGCACCGCCGTGCTGGTGAGTATAGAAAAAGAAGTTCCCAAAAGCAGCGTTGCAGCAAAAGCTGCACCGGCAAATTTTGTAACAAGACGCCTTGAAACGGTTTTCATTTTTATCCTCCACACTGTTGTTTGTCTTCTTGTATTGAACAACGCATCGGCCATGAGCTTTGCCGCACGTTATTTTTTAGCCGAGCGTTCCTGTTGAACACCCCTTCTAAATTTCAGCCTTGCAAATCTTCTGTCCTTTGGCAAGTGAGAGGCAAATCAAAGCATGTCATCAAGACTCCAGTGGTTGCTCCAGCGCGCATCAATTTCGTCATCGACATTTTGAAAGCGAATATCAGTTGAAAGGCGCAGGCGCCCGTATGGATTGGCGTTGTTGGTTGAAGCGTGGATCATGAACGGGCTGTGCAACACCACATCTCCGGCCTGATAATCAGACGCCAGCCATTGCGTATCAAACTTGTTTGCCATCTCTGGCAAATTGTTAGATACCCAACCGCCTTCCGTCATGTTTCTATTATAGGCGTTGATTTGCTCTTCCGGACTCAAGTCTACGCTTTTGAGGCGGAAGTCCTTTTCCATCTGCACACCCAGCGCATGGGAATTCCTGAGGTAGACCAGCCCACCGTCAGCAACTGAAATATCACCAATCGGAATCCAGGCAGTCACAATATTGCTGGTGCCACCACGCAAGTAGACAAGGTCATAGTGTGCGGGTGTTGCGACAGTGGTATTCGGCGATGTAAAGCGGATCAGCTTGCGTTTATGCAAATAAGACATGCCGCCGATGAACACATCAATGAAATTGATAAGATTAGTTTGCGAACAAAAATTTTCATACTTTGCCGAGCGCACGATTGACATTAAACGCCGATCCGCCAGTGCTTTGTCAAATCCATCGTCACTGGCGCGGCCCAAAACCGGATCAGTTCCAGGTTGAAGCAGTCCGCTCACATTCAAGTTTTCAAACACCCAACCACGAAATGCATTGACCATTTTGGGATCAAGTAAAGCTTTCAAGTAGAGATATCCATTTGCGGCAAATCTGGCGCGTAGTTGAGCGAGAGGCTCTTGTGGATCAGACGATTGCAATTGGCCAAATCGTTTTGGCCCAGTATCGAGTTGATTGTCAGACGCAAAAACCGCCTTATTTGGCCACCGGTCCTGAATGCCCGAGTTCAACATTGTGATCATGTCCAAAGCACATTTGAGCTTGATAGTGTCTATGTAAAAGACCTAATTCTAACCATGGACAAAAGAACTATCTGGATTCTTCGCTCATGAATTTTGAGAACGTGCAAGTGTTTAGGTCTGACCCCCGGACAAACGCCGGCGGGCTTTCCGTCATCGAATTTGGCAAGCAGCGCGTTTCGGGGTTGATTACGGGGCGCAAGCTGCCTGACTACGCAGCTGTATTTGTCGAAAAAGGTCGAGGCACACTCACAACGGAACAGGGTGGAATTCAGGAAATTGTTGGGCCAGCACTTTTCTGGCTAACGCCGAATAGTTTGCATTCATATGGTCCGGACAAGTCCACCACATGGTTGGAGCGCTGGGCGCTGTTTCGTGGGTCAATGGTTGATGATTTTCAGCAGAAGGGGTTCTTGAATCCAGCACAGCCACTTATTATGCCGGTCAATTTTTCTGAAGTAGCGCACACATTCAGCACACTTCATTCCGAAATGTTAAAGCGCGACATAATAGGCTGGGCATTAGCCGCAGCCACGATCCACAGGCTCATTGTGCAAATGGCGTTAAAATCAAAATATGACGTATCGGCTGGTGTTGAAGCGCAGAGATCGCGGCTTGCACAAATTGTCGAAGAAAGAGCCTTCGAAAACATCGACTTTGAAAAACTCGCGCAAGACCTTAAAATGTCACCCGCAACACTGCGCCGCAAATGTGTTGCGCTTCTCGGCATTGCTCCCAAATATTATCAACTTCAACTGCGCATTGATCGGGCAAAAGAATTGTTGGTGTCGACAAGTAAATCAATTGAGGAAATCGCAAGATCAGTCGGCTACGAAGATTCTTTCTATTTTTCCAGATTATTCTTCAAACGTGAACATCGTTCGCCAAGCGAATTCAGGAAGCTGCGTATCAGGGCTTAGAGAAATTACTGTTTTTGCTAGGTTTTGTTGACATTCAGGATTCCATATGAGGACGACCCCGTTTAGCGTATTATTGTCGCGTTCGCTTGTCGAAGCGGCAGAAGTCAAAGCAGGCCTCACAAGCGGTCCAAACTTGAAAATGATTTCAAACCTACATACTACCGGCATCTGCGCTTCTTAGAGGTCACGATCGGCTAACGCGCTTGGCCTGGCCTCGGAATTTCTTTGTTGGAAAATTTCAGCATGGTCAAATTAGAGTGTTGGGATGATTGCCAGGCACGCCTTGAAAATTGTCGTCAAGAGATATTCATGTGCTTTTGACTGCGAAATACGTGAAAAAAAGCAGATTCTTGCCAACCCGCGCCGAGGATGAAAGATTCCGCTTGATTTGTCTGGTGAAAATTTTCTACATTGCTGAAAATCGATGATGCGCTGTTCTCCTGCGATGTTTCATATCCGAGGAAAAGGGCTGAGGTCAAATCATCGGTAGGTTGGGTGCCGGATGGTTTGTCATGGTGTTCAATAGACTCGTTCGGACGGATTTCCAGTCATGGCGGTCCCAACCGCGCAAAAAATACGCGAGCAGTTTTAGCTGTCGATATATTTCAGGAGGAGGACACCCCATGTTTAATATTCCAAGAGACGCAGTTTACACACGCATTAACCGCCGCAAGTTCCTTGAACTTGGTGGTGGCACAGTTGCAGGTCTTGGCGCAGGCGGTTTAACGCTTGGCCTGGGCTCCACAATCACCAGGACCACAGCGCAAGCGGCATCGTCTGATGATGCGAAGTGGAAACAGTATTCTGGTTCCAAGCTGAAGTTCATGTCGGAAAACACACCGCCATCTTTCGCTATCCGTGACAACATCAAAGCTTTCACCGATCTCACCGGCATTGAAGTTGAAATTCTCACAGACGATTTGCCCGTTGTGCAACAGAAAGTCGGCATCGACTTGCAAAGCGGCAAGGCTGACTATGTGCTCAACTATGTTCAGGACAAGCCGATTGGCGCACCCTTTGCAGATTTCTATGCCGACATGACGCCGATGTTCGGCGACAGCACGTTACCGCAGGATTCGGAAGGCTATGGCGACGAAGCTTGGTATCCAAACTTCCTATCGGCCTGCGGACGCTTTTATCAGAAGGGCAAGATCATAGCGCTTCCATACGATGCGGCCATTGCCTGTACCTTCTATCGTCAGGACGTGTTCGAAAAATATACCAAGGATTTCGAAAAGGAATACAGCAAGCGTCTGGAGTTCAACGAGAACTCGACCTGGAAAGATGTCACCGACATGGCGACATTCTTCAAGAAGTTGAAGGAATCCGGTCAGGACGTGCCCTATGGCTACGCTCAGCACCACGGCAACTTTGCCTGGACAACGCAGCTCGACATCCAGCGCTTCCTATTTGCCAACGGGCGTTGGGCCGACTGGAACATCGATGATGTTTATGGCTCAAAGACACCTGGCAAGACCAATTGGGGCGACAAGCAATCCGTTCTGATGATGCAGAAGTTCAAGGAACTGGCGGATGTGTGTCATCCAGACAACCTTGCCAACGGCACGCTTGAACTGAACACAGTCTATCAGGCCGGAAAGATCGCGATGCAGACACAGTATCACGAATTCGCAGCTTCAATCGAAGATGAAAAGAAGTCACAGGCAGCAGGCGGCAAAACCGCTTACGCGCCTTGCCCCAAGGGCGAAGCAAGCTGGATTACCAATGGCGGCCAGGCTGTCAACGGCACCAACTGCGGCATTGGTGGCATCGGCATCAATGGCAACGCGTCAGAAGACATGAAGCGCGCTGCTTACATCTTTGCCATCTGGTCAGTGTCGAAGAACAATCAGCTCAGCGTTCTCAAGGGCCTTGGTGGTACGCCAACCCGGAAGTCAGTTCTTGCTGATCCAGAAGTTGTAGCGGCCAGAAAGCGTCCGACAAAAATGCCGAATGCGCTGACGTTTGACGCTGTTTATGATTTGGGCATCAAGGATCCAAACTTCGTGCTTGGTCCAAAAATCCCGAAAGCGAACGAATACTATTCAATCATCGCGGCGGAAACGCAGAAGTGCATTTCCGGCGGTTCAAACGCCGAAGAAACCTGCAAATCGATTCAGACACAGCTGGACTCGTTGCACGGCGTTTGATTTCGCTTCAAATATAACTCCCTCCCCCAAAATTTTGGGGGAGGGAGTAATCTTGACTGATATTATCCAAGGGGGCGAGAAATGACTGCGATGACCAAAAGCTCCATCACATCAGCTAACTTGTTCCGGGTCCGCCAGATTCTGGACAATGTTGAGTCAAAGCCTCAGGCAAAAGTGACAAACACAAATTTGACGCTGAATCCCTTGCCGTCAAAGAGCTATTACTATTGGCTGATGGCACCCGCCATCCTGTTGCTGGCTGCGATTTCGCTCTATCCATTTTTCTGGATGATCTACATGAGCTTGAATGATGTGCAGATCGGCAGCATCAAATGGAATAATTTTGCCAACTACACCAAGCTCTTGAGTGATGGAAAGTTCTGGAACGGCTGGAAGCTGCTTTTGAAATATTCGGCACTCTGCCTGTTTTTCCAGATCACCATCGGCACATTTCTGGCAATCGTTCTCAACAATTCAAAATACGAAAAGATCATCGTCACCACACTGCTGATGCCCATGATGATGGCGCCTGTTGTGGCGGGCATGGTCTGGTACTTCCTCTACAACGGAACCTTCGGCTGGTATCATTGGATTTTCCAAAGCCTGGGGATTCTGGGTGCAAAATCCATTCTCGCTGACGTCCACACCGCCATGTGGGGCATCGTGATTGTTGACGTCTGGCAATGGACACCGCTGATCATCCTGATCACGCTGGCGGGCTTGAAGCGCGTGCCGCAGGATCAGCTTGAGGCCAACATGGTGGATGGTGCAACGCCAATCCGCAACTTCCTGTCGGTCACGCTGCCCAATCTCTATCCGGTTCTGTTGATTGCAATCATGTTGCGCTTCATGGACAATTTCCGTTTCATTGACTCAGCCATGGTTCTGACGGGCGGTGGCCCGGCAGACTCCACCAAGATCCTGCCAATCTATTTGTTCGACGTATCCTTCAGGTTCACCGAACTCGGCCGTGCCGCAGCAATCGCCCTGATCCTGCTCATCGTTACAATTGTTCTTGGCAAGGCACTGGTGCGAATCTTTGATCGCCAGCAACCTGCGGCTCACCAATGAGGAACGGCACATGTCATCCCGAGATATAGTCAATTACAATACGCCACTGAGCCGGGCCTTTAACTGGTTTGCGAAAATATTCATTGCCTTCTACCTGGTGTGGACGGTCCTGCCAATTTTCGTGATGATCGTGTCGTCCTTCAAGGACCTATTGGAATCATTTCAGATACCGGCCGTTGGTGACTGGTTGGGGGCTCGTGTCTTTTTCAACTTCACGCCGACGTTTCAACACTACATCGACCTCTTCACCCAGCAACCATTCGGCACCTACCTCTTCAATTCGATTGTTGCTGCGGGTGGCTCTGCCATCATCTCGGTGGTTCTCGGTTCGATGGCTGCTTACTCACTATCCCGCACCGACTTCAAATTGAAGAATGACTTGTTTTTTTGGATCATATCAACGCGCATGGCACCAGTTGTCGCTGTGCTTGTGCCGCTGTTTGCCATTTTCCGTGGCCTCGATCTTGTTGGCTCGCTTCCTGGTCTGATACTTGCCTATACCACCTTCAATTTGCCGTTTGCGATCTGGATTTTGAAAGGCTTCTTCGACAATGTGCCCTATGCCATTGAAGAAGCGCAGATGATTGATGGTGCTTCACGTCCGAGAGCCTTGATTTCGATCCTGCCCTTGGTGGCACCCGGAATCGCTGCTTTCGTGGTGCTTTGCATCCTCTTTGCATGGAACGACTTTCTGTTTGCCGCCATCATCGGGTCGGGTGACGCAAAAACGCTGCCCGTTGCGACAAAGGAACTGGTGCAACCGCAAAACATCCAGTGGGGCACGATCATGGCCGCAGGCACTGTCACGACGTTGCCCATGATGCTGTTGGGCCTCGTTATTCGAAAATATCTGGTTACTGGCCTCACGATGGGCGCCGTCAAGGAATAGTTGGAGAGAATTATGGCAACCGTAACAATCGACAAGGTCTGGAAAAAATACGGAGCGTTCGATGCCGTCAAAGACTTGAATATCAACTGTCCTGACGGAACCTTTTTATCCATCCTCGGTCCGTCGGGCTGCGGGAAGTCTTCGACCATGCGCATGATTGCCGGGCTCGAACACATCAGTGCGGGTGAAGTTCGTTTCGACGGACAGCGCATCAATGACCTCGCGCCAAAAGATCGCGATGTCGCTATGGTGTTTGAGAACTACGCGCTTTATCCGCACAAGACGGTTTATGAAAACATGGCCAATCCGCTACGCCTGCGGGGGCAAAGCGATGCCCAGATCAAAGACCGTGTCACAGGTGCTGCCAAGCTTCTGGAGATCAGCCAGCTTTTGGAGCGCCGCCCCTCGGAACTGTCGGGCGGCCAGAAACAGCGCGTGGCCATTGGCCGCGCCATAGTGCGCGAACCCAAATTGTTTCTGTTCGATGAGCCAATTGCGCATCTCGATGCCAAGTTACGCGCCCATATGCGTGCCGAAATCAAGCATTTGCAACGCGCACTCGGCACGACCATGATCTATGTCACCCATGACCAGCTGGAGGCCATGTCCATGGCCGACATGATCGCCGTCATGCATGAAGGCGAACTGCAGCAACTGGGAACGCCACGCGAAGTCTATAACAACCCCGTCAACGCCTGGGTGGCTGGCTTTGTGGGCGAACCTGCCATGAATTTCATGGATGCGACAGTGGAAGACAAGGCTGGCAAAACCTGGTTCAATCATCCGAATTTTTCAATCTCTGTCACGCCTGAACAACGCAAACTGCTCAGTGCCCAGAATTCAAAACAAGTGCGCATGGGCGTGCGCCCTGATGCACTCAGCATCTCTGGGGCCAAGCCAAAAGACGGTCACATCCAAGGCGAAATCTTTGTCACAGAACTTCTGGGCAGCGACATGATTGTGGATGTGAACCTTGAAGACAGCCGCATTCGGGTAAAAACCACGCCGGAATTCATGGGCAAGGAAGGTGAGCAATGTTACATCACCGTCAACCGTGACAAGTGGCATGCCTTCTCAATGGCAGATGGCCAAGCCTTCTTTTGATGCTGGCGGAGCCGCAAGCCATGGGTGCCCAGACTGGCCATGCTACACTTGCGGGCTTACTCGATGACCTCACGAAGTGCGGCCTGCCGCAGAACGCACTCACGCTGTTTCATGCGGTGCGCAACTTGCCATATTTGTCAACGGGTGACCGCAGTCTGGAAGGCATACTGCAGCGTCGTGCGGGGTCCTGTTCGAGCAAACATATTTTGCTTGGCGCTTTGCTGAATGAGATCGGTATCACGTCGCGTGTCGAACTGGTTTTGGGTGATTTTGCCACGCCTTTCCGGAATGCACACAATATCCCATCTGCACTTTTTGATGCGACGCGGCGTGGAATTCGTGACATTCACAATATTTTGCGGGCTGACATCAATGGCACCTCTGTCATCTTCGATGCAACCTGGCATGATGCCATGCTGCCATTCAATATGCGCGTGAACAATACATGGAACGGAATGGGGGATACTCTGATTGCCGTGGATGTGGCACAGATGCTTGGTCCCTCGGAGAAACCCGCGGAAGACAAGGCACAGATCATTGCGTCGTGGCCTGATGTCGAGCAGCAGAAGCGCCGCCGGTTTCTGGAAACCGTGAATGAATGGGTTGCTTCGGTGACCCCAAAATACCAAAAGGGAGAATGAACATGGCGGGAAAAACCACCAAGGCTTTCATCGGCATCGACGCGGGTACGACAGGTACCACTGTTGCGATTTATGATGATAAGGGGAACGAAATCGCCACGGGCTACAAGGAATATGCATGCAACTTCCCGCGTGCGGGCTGGGTGGAGCAGGACTTCGCCGACGTGTGGGACGGCATTTGCGTAGCTTCGAAGCAAGCCATCAAAGCCGCCAATCTTCCGGCGTCATCCTATAAATCAGTGGGCTTCTCCAGCCAGCGCGGCACCTTTGGCCTGCTTGATGGCAACAAGCAACCCTTGGCACCTTCCATCGTCTGGAACGACGGTCGCGCCCAAGCCTATGAAGGCAAGTTTGCAGAAACTCTTTCGGCGAAAGACTATCAGGCCCACACGGGCATGCCGCTGGCTGCGGCCTGGGCCGCCTGCAAGATCGCATGGCTCCGCGACAACCGCCCCGATATTTTTGAGAAGACGCGCTGGGTTGTGAACGGCCAAGAATATTTCATGTATTTGCTTGGCGCTGATGACTGGACCACCGATCCTGCGTCTCTCACGCTCAATGGCATGATGGAAATCCGCAAGCTGGATTGGAGCGACCAAGTCCTCAAACTCTGCGGCCTCACACGCGACATGGTTCCACCCGTGGGCCGAACGGCGACACAGGCTGGCGTGGTGTCAAAAGCCGCCGCCGCCGCAACCGGCATTCCCGCTGGCACACCCATTTGCCGTGGCGCCGGCGACCAGCAATGTGCGGCCATCGGTGCAGGCATCATCAAGCAGGGCATGGCGGAATTTACCGTCGGCACATCAGCCGTGATGGTGGCGCATGTCGATAGTGTGGACCGCGTGACGGGCGACAAGCTTTTTCTCGGTGGCCATGGCGTGCCCAGCATGTGGGATTTGGAAGGGGCGGCCTTTGCGGCAGGCGTATGTTTGCGCTGGTGGCGTGATATTCTTGGCATGCCCGAACAGTCAGCAGCCAAAAAAGCCAAACGCAGCCCCTATGCCGAGATGGTTGACCTCGCCATGAAATCACCTGCGGGTGCCAAGGGGCTGGTGTTCCATCCCTTCATGCAAGGTCAGGTGACACCCTATTATGACGTAACGGCCAAGGGCGGCTACCTCGGCATGCGTCTTGACCATGACCGTGCTGATGTGATGCGCGCCGTGCTCGAAGGTGTGTCAAATGAAATGCGCATGATTGTTGATACTTTTCAGTCTGGCATGAAGGGTGGCGTCACAGAGTTCCGTCTCACAGGTGGTGGCACCAAAAGCCCTGGCTTTGTGCAGATCATGACCGACGTGATTGGCATTCCAGCAGGCGTTCCCAAGGTTCGGGAATGCACGGTGTTGGGTGCGGCCATACTAGGAGCTGTGGGTGCTGGTCACTTCTCAAGTGTTGCCGAAGCCGCAGGTGCCATGGTGTCACTTGAAAGCATGGTGGAGCCTAGCCGTGGCACGCGTGCACTCTACGAAGATCAGCACGAGCTTTTCAAAACGGGTTACATCAGCCTCAACAAGGGCGGAGCCTATCAGGCGATGTACGACTACAACGCGAAGTATTTCTGATTCAAGTCTCGTAGAGGCTCTCAAAGCGTGGCGTCAGGGGGGAAGCCAAAGCGATCTCAGCAATCTCATCTTTGCGCATGAAGACGACACCTTTTTTCTTTTGTGCATATTCGATGAAGCGCCGAAGGGAGCGCACCCGCGCGGGTCGCCCTGCGATGCGGTCGTGCAGGCTGATCGACATCATGCGGCGGCGGGTTGCCGCTTCTTCGTAGAGTTGGTCGAATTCGTCATAGAGCTGTTGTTCAAAGCCGTGTGTGTCAAAATTGTAGCGCTCGAACTGCACAATGTCGTTCAGGTTAATGGTGTAAGGCACAATGACGAAATCCTTGCCCCGCACGGGTATGATAAACGGTTCATCCAGGCTCACGTCGTCAATATGATAGGTGAAACCCTGTTCCTGCAACAACGCCAATGTGCGGGTGCCGCCGCGCATGGCTTGGCAGTTGTAACCTTTGGGTGTTGCTCCGGTAACGCGCTTGATGACCTCGACATTGTCTGCGATGAATTTGCGCTCGGCTGCCTCATTCAGATCATATTGCGGTGTCCAGCTTTGGCCATGGGCCGCCGCTTCATGGCCGCGTTCCACAATTTCGCGGGCAAGCGCTGGGGCTTTTTCGACCGCGACACCCACCATGTGCGAAGTGGTCTTGACCTTCAGCGTACTGAACAAATCCAGAAGCCTCGGGATGCCCTCACGCACGCCATATTGATACCAGGTCGTTGTGGGGTAATCGTCAAATCCGGGTTTGAGTTGGAAACCATCGAGTGGACTTGGTGCACCGGATGCAGGTTCGCCGCCTGCTTCAAACTGCATGGATATGGAAATCACCAATCTGATGCCATCTGGCCAGAAACCAGCAGTCGTCAATTTACGGGCCATAGCGATCTCCCTTACACGCCAGGAAAATCTTTGAGCATGACTGAAAATTATTTTCAATACATCTTGAAAAACAAGAAAATTGATGGTTAGAGTGAGGTCGCAGAAGCTTGCTCTACTGCGTCAGTATAAAGGAAATATAGCTATCATTATCCCTCGAGTTGAGAAGAAAATTTTCACAAATCGAGGGATTAGACAATTCAATAGGCTCCAATCGGGCCAATAGGGAGTGAAACAGATGCCAATCCCCGGAATTCAAGGCATGGAGCATGTGGGTCTTACAGTGCCAAACCTGCAGGAAGCCTGTGACTTTTTCGAGAAGATTTTGGGAGCTGAAGTGCTGTTTACCGCTGCCACCGATTTTCGCAACGATGATAGCGACTGGATGACGATGCATCTCAACATTCATCCCCGCGCGGTGGTCAAGGAATTCCGGTATGTGCGCATGCGCAACGGCACCAATCTTGAGCTGTTTGAATATTCATCACCCGACCAGAAAACCGTATTGCCGAAAAACTCGGATGTGGGTGGTTATCACCTTGCCTTCTATGTTGATGACATTTATGCCGCCGTGAAGTTCTTGAAGGATAACGGCGTCAAGGTTTTAGACGAACCCACTGTTTATGCCGACGGCCCGAACCTTGGTCTTTCCTGGTGTTATTTCATGGCCCCTTGGGGGCTCCAGCTTGAAGTCGTGTCGGCACCCAAAGGTACGTCGTTTGACAATGAAGCCAAGCAAGCAGGCAGGCGTCGTCTCTTCGATCCAAGCCGTC
Source organism: Hyphomicrobiales bacterium (assembly GCA_031359445.1). Taxonomy (GTDB): domain Bacteria; phylum Pseudomonadota; class Alphaproteobacteria; order Rhizobiales; family Aestuariivirgaceae; genus Aestuariivirga. The sequence continues at coordinate 11,331 of JANMAE010000095.1, forward strand.
CCAAGGAAACATTGATTTAGTTTTCTGCTGAACCACAAAAATTCGAAAGTACAAGGTCCAACACCATGCCACTGTTAAATATGGGCCCGATGCTCAAGCGTGCACAGGCCGCGCGTTATGGTATCGCGGCGTTCAACATGATCGACTACAATTCCGTCCGCGCCATTGTTGACAGCGCCACGGAACTTAAAGCCCCGATCATTGTGCAGGTCTCAACCAAGACCATTCGCCATTGGGGTTTCAAGCCCATTGCAGGATGGGTGAGGCAACTTGCGAATGATACGGATGTTCCAGTGGCCTTGCACCTTGACCATTGCTCGGATATCAAAATCATCCAAGGCTGTATTGATGCGGGTTGGACGTCTGTGATGTTTGATGGTTCGGCGCTGCCCTTCAAGGAAAATATTGTAAAGTCCAGTGAAGTCTACAAACTCACTGAAGCCGCGGGTGTTGGTCTTGAAGCCGAAATCGGCGCCATTGGGGGCGTTGAAGACGACAAGTTCGTGGCGCAGGATAAATCCATTCTCGCAGATTTTGATGAGTGCGTTGCCTTCTGCAAGGAAATGCCAAAGCTTGCGGTGTTTGCGCCTGCCATTGGAACTGCACACGGCTTTTATGCCGGGGAACCGAAAATTGCCTATGAACTTTTGGAGCGCATCACCTCAGCTATCGACATTCCCATTGCCCTTCATGGCGGCACAGGTTTGACGGAGGAACAGTTCCATCGTTGCATTGGTGCGGGTTGTGCCAAGGTCAATATCTCCACCATGCACAAGAAGCGCTTCATTGACGGGTTCATGGGGCATCGAGACAAGAAGCCGAAAGAGTCTGAACCTCTGCCCTTCATCCAATCGCAATACGAGGCGATGATGGGTGATGTGCGCGACATGATCCGCACCTTTGGCAGTGAAGGTCGTGGCGCGCATGCCGCAGGACATGCGTGACATGCAGGCTTTGATTTTTGATTGTGATGGTGTGTTGGTTGATACCGAGCGCGATGGCCACCGCGTTGCCTTCAATGCCGCATTCAAGGCCATAGGCTGGACTACCGAATGGTCCGTCGAACGTTATGGCGAATTGCTGACAACAGCGGGCGGCAAGGAACGCATGCGTCGTCATTTTGACGAGATAGGCTGGCCTGTTCCAGAGGCCGAGCGTGATGCCGCGATTGCGTCGCTGCACAAACTCAAGACAGATCTTTTCATGGAGCTGATCATAAGTGGCGCTTTGCCATTGCGCGCAGGCGTCGCCCGCATCGTCGATGAAGCCATAGCCGCCAAGTTGAAGATCGCTGTGTGCTCCACATCAAATGAACGGGCTGTGCAAGCCGTTGTCGACAAAATGCTGGGCGCAAAACGCTCGCAACACATCAAGGTTTTCGCAGGCGACATTGTCGCCAAGAAAAAGCCGGACCCCGCCATCTATGATCTGGCAGCACAAGATTTGGGCCTTGATCCTAAAAAATGTGTTGTGGTTGAAGATTCGAACAATGGGCTTCGTGCCGCAAAATCCGCAAACATGAATTGCATCGTCACGATATCATCCTACACCGCAGAAGAAGATTTCAAACTCGCTGACCGCGTAGTTACGGAACTCGGAGACCTACCCAATAGGGTGGTCACGCTAGCCGATCTGCGGTCGCTGGTAAAATAACAACATCAAGTCTTGCTGCCGTTGCGCAGGTAATGGCGTTCCAGCGCCATGCCCGTTGCTTTCAAACCTTCACGTGGTTTTTGCCCGTGGTGAAACAGCAGTCCGAGATAAAGCAGCTCAACCAGATAAAGCTGGCAAACGCGGCCTTCAAGAAAATCGCCGTACAACGGTTGCGGCGAGTCGTTATGCCAAGTGATCAATTGAATTTCAGCGGCCTTTGCCACATCGGAATCCGGGTTGCTGGTAATGGCAATGGTTTTCGATCCCTTGCTGCGGGCAAGTGTCAAAGCCGAAGCAACAGTTTCTGTGTGTCCTGTGTGCGAAATGCCGACCATCGTTCGCTGCGGTGTCATGGTTGCCGCAGCGGTGATCTGAGTATAGCCATCATTGTAACTCTTGGAATCGATGCCAGCCTTCAAAAGCATATGCACGGCTTCATCACATACAGAAGCAGCACCGCCGACGCCCACAAAAATTGTCATCGACGCATTGGCCACGGCTTGCACGGCCTTTTCAATCCGGTCCGCATCAAGCAAGCGATGGGTTTCACGAATTGCGGATGAAAGTGTGAGTGACAGTTTTTCGCTCAAGGTGATCATGTTGTCGCCCTCAAGCAAACCTGACGGCAGGTTGGTATAGATTGATTGGCGGCTGGACTCTTCGGCCATGGAGAGTTTGAGGCTGGGATAACCTTCATAGCCCAAGGCGCGGCTTACGCGGCTGATGGTAGCTTCGCTGACACCTAGAGTGCGGGAAAACTCAGTGATCGATGCGTCAATGCGTATGCCGACACGGCTGCGCAGATAATCTGCAACTTTGCGTTCAGCGGGGCGGAGTTCGCCGTAATGATTCTGTATCCGTTGGATAAGATCAACGCGACCAGTCTCTGCCATATGTGCCGTCCTTTCCGCTTACATGTTGCAAGCGCATTTGCGGTGGCCCTGAACGGAATCGCACAACCTGTGGCAATTAAGCCCAGAATAGACCCAGTATGCAATCCCGACCAGATATTTTCAAGCTGTGAAGAAAATTTTCTCGACAAATTGGAACCGGCATTGTAGAGCAATTGTCAAGTAATTAGCGGGTTAAACCGAAGAAGGTTCGATCATATGGCAAAACCACCGTCTAGAGAAAATGCACCACCCAAGGCACTTCTGGAAAAACTTTTCAGAACGGCTTATTCAATTCGTGTCTTCGAAACGGAAGGTATCAAGCTCTATCGTCAGGGTCTGATCCGTGGCTACTTCCATCCATATCTGGGCCAGGAAGGCATTGCCACCGGGGCTTGTGCCGCATTGTCAAAAGGTGACTACATCGCTTCCACCCATCGTGGCCACGGCCATTGCATTGCGTGGGGTGCGGACATCAAGCGCATGGTGGCGGAGCTCTTGCAAAAAGAAACGGGCTATTGCCGTGGCTATGGCGGCTCGATGCACATTGCGGACATCACTACTGGTAATCTCGGTGCCAACGGCATTGTGGGCGCTGGCACACCACTGGGTGTGGGGGCTGCACTGGCAGCGCAAGTGCGTGGCAGTGATGCCGTTACCGTGACCTTCACAACTGATGGCGCCACCAACAACGGCACGTTCATGGAGTCGCTCAATCTTGCCGCCATCTGGAATCTCAATTTCATTCTGATCATTGAGAACAACCAATATGCCGTGTCGACTCCCATTGGTGACTCGACCCGCGAGACTGATCTCTACAAGCGCGGCATTGCTATAGGCGTTGAGAGCCATCTTGTTGATGGCAATGATCCTCTGGCGGTGCATGATCTCATGGTGGAAGCCGTTAAAAAATGCCGCGTCGGACAGGGACCAATTCTGATTGAAGCCCGCACCTTCCGCCACATGGGCCACCATGTGAATGATCCTGGAAAATACATGCCGGAAGACAAGCTCAAATATTACAAGGAACGCGATCCCGTCGATCGTGCCCGCAATGACTTCGTTGAAATGGGCGGTGCAACGGCGGCGGAAATAGCGACAATCGAAAAACAGGTCCAAGACGAGTTTGAAGAAGCTGTGGAATTTTCCAAAAACAGCCCGGAAGTGTCCATTGAGGAATTCCGTGAATTCGCGGCTATATATTGAAGCATCACATTAGGTAAGTCCGGAGAACGTTTTAATGCGCGAGATCATGTACCGCGATGCCCTGCGTGAGGCAATTGACGAGGAAATGGCACGCAACAATCAGGTCTTCATTATTGGTGAAGGCATTGCTGAACGTGGCGGCTCTTACAAAGTCACGGAAGGTTTGCTGGCTAAATATGGTGCAAAACGTGTGCGCGATACACCCATTGCCGAAGCGGGCATGATTGGCGTGGGCGTCGGCGCCGCAATTGCAGGCGGTCGCCCGATTGTTGAAATTCTCTACGTTGATTTTGCCATGCTGGGCATGGACATGATTGTAAACCAGGCCGCCAAATTCCGTCTGATGACCGGGGGCAGTGGTCGCGTGCCGTTTGTGATGCGCACACAAGGTGGCACAGGTGGCGGCGTTGCGGCGCAACACTCGCAAAGTCTCGAAGCAATGTTCTATTCTGTTCCGGGCCTGCGCGTGGTCATGCCATCGACTCCTGCGGATGCAAAGGGCTTGCTGAAATACGCATTGCGCCAAGATGATCCCGTGATGTTCCTGGAACACAAGCATCTCTACATGACCAAGGGCATGGTTCCCGATGGTGAACACATCGTCGAATTCGGCATTGGCGACATCAAACGCCAAGGCAAGGATGTGACTATTATCGCGTGGTCAAACATGGTGTTGCGCTCATTGGAGGCCGCCGTTGAATTGGCCAAGCAGGGCATTGAGGCAGAAGTCATTGACCCGCGCACGCTGGTGCCGCTCGACAAGGCGATGATCCTGAAATCCATCGCCAAGACCAAGCGCGCCGTCATCGTCCAAGAAGCCTGCCGACGTGGCGGTGTGGCCTCCGACATTGCGTCGATCATCCAGGCCGAAGCCTTTTATGAACTTGATGCCCCGGTTGAAATTGTGGCCGGGCTCGATATTCCTGTGCCATTCAATCTTGCACTTGAAAAAGTCAGCGTTCCGCAGAAGGATGATATTGTGGCGGCAGTGCGCCGCAGTCTGCACCTTGATGCCTATGCCCAGGCAGCGGAGTAAACGGCAGTGTCTGACGCCATTCTGTGTCCCCAGGTCGGGCAAGATCTCACCGAAGCAAAAGTCGTCGCCCTGCATGTGAAGATTGGCGACACAGTCAAAAAGGGCATGATTGTTGCCGAAGTTGAATCCGAAAAAGCGACTTTTGAGGTTGAGGCTTTCGCTGCTGGTGTGGTGATCAAACTACCTTACCAAGTAGGTGACACAGCAACCGTGCTGGAACCGCTTGTGGTGCTGGGAAGCGATGCTAATGCCAAGGCGTCGGTTGGACAACCGAAGAAGGCACCTGCAAAAAATGACAAAGCTCCGGTTCAGGACGCCGCTGTGGCACGTGTTACTTTAAGTGGTCAAGGCAGGTCTTCACCATTGGCGCGTCTTATCGCCGCGAATAATGGCCTTGAGATTGATAAGATCGCGGGCACAGGCCCCCAAGGTGCCGTGGTGTTGCGAGATGTGGAGGGCTTGGCCGCAACATCAGGCAAGTCTGTAGTCGCTGCTGCGACAGGGCTGAACGTCAAATCGTTGAAGGACGGCAAAGGAATTCCCGTCGTCTTCATCCATGGCTTTGGCGCGGAAGTCGCGGCGTGGCGGCAGATCGCCATGGCTATTGCTTTGCCAAATACCCTGCTCGCCATAGACTTGCCGGGACACGGCGCATCACCTGATGCGGCTACCCCCGGATTTCAATCCATTGTCGAAGCCGTTGCTTCAACACTGCGCAGCATGGGTAAGGAATTTCATCTTGTCGGTCACTCACTGGGTGCGGCGGTAGCAATTTCCCTCACTGCACAGAATGGCGTAACCATCAAGTCGCTCACACTGTTTGCGCCAGCAGGTTTGGGTACGACGGTGGATGGCGGCTTTGTAGCTGGCTTCCTGGCCGCAAAATCGGAAGTTGCCTTGTCCGCACAAATGCGGAGATTGGTCAATGATCCGTCCGATCTTCCAGTCTCATTGATAAAGTCCACTCAAGCCGCCCGCGAAGCAGGCCCGGTTGTTGATCGCCAGTCCAAAGTGGCGACAGGCATTTTCGAAGGTTCAACCCAGCTGTTTTCCGTGCGCACAGAACTGGCGAAATACCACGGTCCTTGCCGCGTTGTCCTTGGCCAGCGCGATGGTGTCATTCCGCCGGCCGAAACCGAACGCAATCTACCAGCGGGTGTGGCACTTCATCGCTTCGAGTCCGCAGGTCATCTGCCCTTTCTCGAAGAACAAAGCCTTGCCGCACGCCTGATTGCCGAAACTGTCAGGTCCGGTGGCTGACGCATCGGCCCATATTTCTCGTTTTCCAACGGGAGACATCGGCACGATCATCATTGATCTCGACGGAACGCTGGTGGACAGTGCGCCGGACCTTGCTGATGCGCTCGATGAACTTCTTTTGCAATACAAGCTTCAGCCTATTGGCCTTGACGGTGCACGAAAACTCATTGGGCACGGCATTTCAAATCTTGTGCGCAAGGGACTGGCGCTGCGGGGGCAGGACCTCACGGTCGAAGAACTGTCGTCAGCAACTTTGCTTTTCCAAAAATTTTACGCCACGCGCCTGCCAGCCAAGGCTTCGGTCTATCCGGGGGTTTTTGGTGCGTTGAAAGAGCTGAAGGCACACAACTGGCGTCTGGTGGTTTGCACTAACAAACTGGAAGCATTTTCACGGAAGATTCTGGAAGGTTTGGGGCTGGCCAATTTTTTCGATATCATCGCTGGACCTGACACCTATGGTGTTGCCAAGCCAGACCCGCAGCATCTCCTTCGCACGCTGCCAGCACACATGCCCCCCGGTTACAAAGTCATCATGATTGGTGACAGTGAAGTGGATGTTGAAACCGCCCGTGCCGCACACATCCCCGTAATTGCCTTGACCCATGGTTATTCCAAAACACCACTAGCGGATTTGAAGCCTCAGGCGCTCGCTGACAATTTTTCAGAGATACCAAATCTGGTAAAGCAGCTTGCAGCCACGCCCGGAGCTGAAACATGCGCAGTGTAGCTTACTTAACAGCAGGACCCATTGAAGCAAAAGACTCTCTGGTCGACGTCGATTTACCTGAGCCTGTGGTCGGTGACAGAGACCTGCTCGTCGAGGTCAAGGCGATCTCCGTCAATCCGGTTGATACAAAAGTCCGGAGGAAGGTGGCACCCGCAGCAGGTGCGTGGAAAATTCTGGGCTGGGATGCCGCTGGCATTGTTGTTGGGGCAGGGCGCCACGTCAAAAATTTCAAGACTGGCGACAAGGTCTATTACGCTGGTGACCTGAACCGCCAAGGCACCAATGCTGAACGCCATGTTGTTGACGAGCGGATTGTGGGCCACATGCCTCAATCCCTTGACTTTGCTAACGCTGCGGGCTTGCCGCTGACGGCAATCACCGCGTGGGAAGCACTGTTTGACAGGCTTGATATCAATCGATCTGTCAGAGGTGCGGATAACTCCATTTTGATCATTGGAGGTGCGGGTGGTGTGTCCTCGATCGCCATTCAACTCGTCCGCCAACTCACTCCACTCACCGTTATTGCCACAGCCTCAAACGATGCTTCACGCGCCTGGGTGGAAGAAATGGGCGCTCATGTGGTGCTTAATCACCGCGCACCTTTGACTGAAGAACTTCAAAAGCAAGGGCTTGCCACCCCTGCTTTTGTCTTCTGCACAACGGCCACTGAGGGACACTTGGCGCAGATTTCCGAACTGATTGCGCCGCAGGGCCGCTTTGCAGTCATTGATGATCCAGCTATTTTCGACATCAATCCGTTCAAGCGGAAATCTGTTTCGGTGCATTGGGAATTCATGTTTACACGCTCCATGCACCAGACCGCCGACATGGATGAACAAGGCAAACTGCTGAATGAAGTCGCAACCCTTATGGATGCGGGAAGAATCAAAACGACAGTTGGCAATCATTTCGGTCGCATCAATGCCGAAAACGTGAAACGCGCCCATGCCCTCATCGAAACAGGACGGGCCAAGGGCAAGATTGTGTTGGAAGGTTTTGGAGTTTGAGACGAAGCATCATTATGGGAGACGAAACAACATGACACCATTGACAGTCGTTGCAACCTTGAAAGCAAAGCCCGGCTTTGAGAAAAAACTGGGTGACGTTTTGAAAACACTTGTTGCCCCAACCCGCGCAGAAAAGGGGTGCCTCAACTATGACATGCACCAGTCTGACGAAGATGCAGGCCTTTATGTGTTCCATGAGAACTGGGCCACACGTGGCGATTGGGAAGCCCACATGAAGACCGACCATCTCGTCAATTTCGCCGCCATGCAAAGTGATCTCGCCGAAAGCTGGACCTTGTTCAGCGGGCATAATGTTTCCTGAACCGGAGAAAAGTTATCATGAAAATCAAGTTTTATGCCCACGCCAGTTTTCGCCTCGAAACAGTTGATCTTGCAGTTGTAACTGACCCTTACACCCCTGCACCCGGCAACAGCGGCTTTGATCCCATCAACGAGGAGGCGGACATTGTGCTGATGAGTTCAGCAACCGACAGCTTCCACTCGGATCCAAGCCACGTCAAAGGCAAACCCATCGTGGTCAATACATTGGAGTTGCCCACGGAAGGCAAGCAGATCGACAGCAAGCTCTTCGTAAAATCCTACCCCGCGTGGGAAAGCATGACCTTTGACTATCGCAAGGAATATAACCGCGATCCCGATGCCAATGCGCTCTATCATTTTGAACTGGAAGGCATCCGCTTCTTGCATATGGGCGACACCGGCATTCCCGTGCTTGAAGATCATCTGAAAGAACTCGAAGGCAAAGTTGATGTGCTGCTGGCCCTCGCTGGTGCCCATGCCACCATTGCCCTTGACGAATTGGACAAGGTGATCACCAGATTGAAGCCCAAGGTCGTCATTCCCATGCATTACTTTAGTGCCAAGGGTGTGTTGAAGATCGAGCCCGTGGAAACATTCCTTGGCCATTGCAAGCCGGAAAATGTGACGCGTGTGAAAGGTTCCACCCTTGAGTTGACCGCTGCATCACTGCCGAAGTCGAACACGCCACATGTTTATGTGCTGGAACAATCGAGGTAGGTTGCGACGCGGAAGCTGCGACATGAATGATGGAATTATTATTGGAATAGATGCAGGTACTTCGGTGCTGAAATCGGTGGCCTTTTCGTGTGATGGCCGAGAATTGGCTGTGGCAGCAATTTCCAATGACTATGTGACGTTCCCCGACGGTGGCGTGGAGCAGGATATGAACAGCACATGGGCCAATGCTGTGACGACGCTCCAACAGCTAGGTGAAAAAATTCCCGATCTTGCATCGCGATTGATCGCGATTTCGGTTACAGCGCAAGGCGATGGCATGTGGTTGATTGACCGGGATGGGGAGCCGGTTGGTCCCGCAACGATTTGGCTGGATAATCGCGCGGCGTCAATTGTCGAAGACTATGTGGGTTCGCCCCATTATACCGCTCACTATCAGCGCACGGGGACCGGATTGACCGTTGTGCAGATGAGCGGGAAACTCGCGTGGATGCAGCAGCACAAGCCTGAGATGTTGGCAAAGGCCAGTCACGCGTTCCATTGCAAGGATTGGCTTTATTTTAAATTGACAGGTGATCGTGCCACTGATCCATCTGAAGCCCATTGTACGTTTGGCAATTACAAGACCAAAATGTACCAGCCGGACATTCTCGATCATTTGGGCGCTGAAAATTGCAAAAATCTGTTGACGCCTGTTGTGGACGGCACAAAAGAAAACGGCATGTTGACGGCGGCCATCGCAGAGTTGACAAATCTAAAGGCTGGAACCCCGGTATGCCTTGGTTTTGTGGATTATGTTTGCACCGGGTTGGGCGGTGGATTGTTTGATCCATCAGGCCAGACAGGATGCACGATTATCGGGTCCACGGGCATGCACATGCGGCTTCGTACCGATGTTGACGCTGTGCAACTCAACTCCGAGAAGTCTGGCTTTACTGTTGTTTTTCCGGCACCGGGAATGGTTGCCCAAATGCATTCCAACATGGCTGCCACTTTAAACATCGATTGGTTGTTGGATGTGGCCATTGGTATTTTGGCAGATCAAGGGGTGATCAAAAGCCGTGCTGATTTGCTGAAAGGTTTGGACGACAAGGTGCTGGCGCGCGAGCCGTCCAAGCTGTTGTATCATCCTTATATTTCCTGTGCAGGCGAACGAAGTCCTTTCATGGATACGGCGGCAAGGGCGATGTTCAATGGCCTTGATACGACAGCTGGCTATTACGACATGATGCGCAGTGTGTTCGAGGGTTTGGCCTTTGCAGCGCGTGATTGTTACGAGGCCATGGGTTCTATCCCGCAGGAAGTGCGTATAACCGGCGGGGCTGCAAGGTCCAAGGCATTGCGTTTGATTCTTGCAAGTGTGCTCAATGCCGAAGTGAAAACTGTTTCGCGCGATGAAGCTGGAGCTGCCGGTGCGGCGATGATTGCAGCGGTGCAGCAAAAACTTTTCCCTGACATGGCGGCCTGTGCAAAGGCTTGGGTTGATCCGCTGATTGGTGGTTCGACGAAACCTGAGGGACCTTTGAACTCACGTTACAATCACACTTTCCCGCTTTATGTTTTAGCCCGTAAGGCCATGAGACCGATTTGGCGGGGTCTTAACAATAAAAGTATTGCATAAAAATTCATATATTGTATAAAAATACCATTCACTCCAGAGGTACCATGGTATCTGTTCGTTCATTATCTGATCCGACCGATCTTGAAGGTCTTCGCCACTTCCTGAAGGCGCAAGACAAGAATGCACGGTTGCTTCCATTGGAAATGCTGCGCGTTGAGATTTCAGATGAAGCACATTTGAAACTGGGTGACGCTGTCTTGGAAGCTTTGGCTGCTGCGGGAAAGTCTGGGGCAGCGTTGATCGTTGTCCTCACGGACACTTCGGTAATCATGCGCGGCGAACAGGATCTCGTAACGCTTGTGCGGTCGCAGCTCACATCTCATAACGTCAAGACTGTCGTGCTGGAAGGTGGCCACGCGACTCTGCACGCTGATGAGTTGACAATCGACACGGCCGCAGAGGCTGTGAAAGGTGCCGACCTCATCATCACCATCGGTTCCGGTACCATGACCGATGTGGGAAAAATGGCAGCGACGCGAAATGGCGGCATACTGCAGATTGTGGTGCAGACGGCAGCTTCGGTTGACGGCTTTACCGACAATGTTTCGGTAATATTGCGCAACGGCGTGAAGCGCACTGTGCCCTCGCGCTGGCCGACGATTGTTCTCGCCGACACAACGACCATCGGCGCTGCCCCACGTGAGTTGAACACCTCTGGTTTCGGTGAGGCGATTTCGCTTTTCACAGCTCCCGCCGATTGGTACCTCGCAAATCTTGTGGGCCTCGACAACACCTTTCACCCGGCCTCGATGGAACTGCTGAAAGCTGCAGCTGCAGAACCACCAATTTGGGCTGGCGGTGTTGCCACCGGTGATGCGACAGCAATCCGCGAATTGACGAAGCTTCTCGCGTTACGTGGAATTGTCTCGGGCGTTTCGAATACGACTGCCTGTCTCTCCGGTGTTGAACACGTGATCAGCCATATGCTTGACCTGCATCATGGGGCCCATCACCAACCCATCGGCTTGCATGGCGCACAAGTCGGTGTGGCAACTCTCGTGGCGGCCAAGCTGTGGCGTCGGGTGATTGATGGTGATTTGATCCAGCTTTCACTCTTAAAAAAACCTGATGCTGTTAAACTGGAAATTCGGGTGCGCAAGGCATTTGGCCATCTTGATGCTTCTATTGCGGATGAGTGCTTGCGCGATTGCCTGAAAAAACAGGCATTGATTGAACAAAATTGGACGCGGTTTGTTTCCGTCGTTGATAAATGGAAGCAGCATTGCGCTGAGTTCGACAAGATGGTGCAGCCGCCAGAAAACTTGCGCCCGGCTTTGAATGCGTCTGGTGCGCCCTCGACATTTTCAGAACTCATTCCCGCAGTTTCGCCAGACCTTGCCCGGTGGGCGGTCGCAAATTGTTTTGTCATGCGTAACCGCTTCAACCTCGTTGATCTCCTTGACCTTATGGGTCTGTGGACTGATGAGTTGGTGGATGGGGTAATGGCATGACGCGCGATCTGGTCATCGGCGTGGACTGTTCGACGACGGCTTCAAAAGCCATCGTTTGGGACATGTCGGGCCGGGCCGTTGCCACGGCGCGTCGCAGCTTTGAACTTGATCATGTGCGCTCCGGTTGGGTGGAACAACATGCGCCGGATTGGTGGACTGCAACTGCAGCCGCTATTCATGATGCGGTGGCGCAAGTGGGCGGCGATCGCATTGCCGCAATTGCCATAACCCAACAGCGCGAAACATTTGTCTGTCTCGACGACGCAGGACATCCCATTCGCCCGGCTATGACGTGGATGGATATGCGTGCCACGGCAGAGGTTGAAGCTTACGGCACCGCCGAGGTTCACCGCATCACGGGTAAGCCGCCGAACCCAACACCCGCTTGGTACAAATTACTGTGGCTGAAGAAACATGAGCCGGAAACCATTGCGCGCACAGCCCATGTGGTCGATGTTGCAGGGTATCTCGTGCAGAAAATGACAAGCGAATGGGCAACATCTTGGGCCTGCGCTGACCCGCTTGGTCTGGTTGACATGCAAGCATTTCAATATGACGATGGACTGCTCGAAATGGCGGGTTTGGACCGCAGCAAAGTCAGCCGCCTTTTGCCTCCCGGTGCTGTAGTTGGGGGCTTGACGACTGAGGTTGCGGCACAGCTTGGACTGCCAAAAAACTTGCCCGTTGTGATCGGTGCGGGCGATGGCCAGTCGGCAGGGCTCGGCTGCAATGTCACGCGCCCCGGACGGGCCTATCTCAATATCGGTACGGGAACCGTATCTGGTGTTTATTCCGAAAAATACCGTCACGCGATGGCCTACCGGACCGTGAGCGGCCCGGTTCCCGGAACCTATATCCTCGAAACCTTCATTGGCGGTGGCACACAAAACATTGTCTGGTTTGTTGAACAACTTTCAGGGTTGAACGCTGCATCGTTGAAGCCTGGTGAAACGCCCGAACAGATTCTGGAAGCCCTTGCCGCGAAAGTGCCGGATGGCTGCGAGGGGTTGCTCTGCCTTCCTTATTGGACAGGGGCCATGTCGCCCTATTGGGATGGCCATGCCCGGGGTGCATTTGTTGGTCTGTCAGGCTTGCATGGCAAGGCCCATATGTATCGCGCTATCCTTGAAGCTGTGGCGCTCGAAGAACGGTTGCTCTTGGGCGGGGTGGAAGCCGAAATGGGGTTGCCGATTAATGAGATCGTTGTGGTGGGCGGCGGTGCCCGCAGCACATTATGGTGCCAAATCATTGCGAATGTGCTTGGCCGGTCTGTGCGCTTTGCGCGGGAACGGGAAAGTACAGCGCTGGGTGCTGGCATTCATGCTGCGGCAGCTGTTGGTCTGTACGCGGACATTCGCAGTGCTGCCGATGCGATGACGGGTGTTGAGCAAAGCTTTGAGCCCGATGCTGCCTCACATGCCCGCTATTCCGATGCTTTTGAAGCCTATTGCAGCATTTATCCTGGCTTGAAAAATACCTTCCGATTGATGGCGGAGAAAATGCCTTGAAAAAGTCTGCACCCAATCGTTTCACACGCTTGGACATTCAACAGATGCGGCTGATCACGCGGGTTGCGCGGCTTCACCATATGCAAGGGCTGCGGCAAGCTGAAATTGCTGAAACTCTCGAGATTTCTCAAGCCAGCGTATCGCGCTTTCTGGCTCTTGCCGAAGAGCACGGCATTGTCCGCACCATTGTTGTGCCGCCGGAGGGGCTCTATCCCGAACTTGAGGATGGATTGGTCAAAGCTTATGGGCTTCAGGCTGTTTATGTTGTTGATGTTACCGCGCGTGAAAGCGGCATTGAACAGATTATAGGGGCAGCCGCTGCGCAATGTCTGGCTGGTGAAGTCCATGATGGTACGCTTCTCGGGTTAACGTCGTGGAGTACAACATTGCGCGAGATGGCAAAAGCCTTGCAACCGCAAAGCCCGACCGGAATTACCCGCGTTGTTGAATTGCTGGGTGACCTTGGTTCGCCGCGTTTGCAACATGAGGCGGCCTTGGCCACACAACAGGTGGCGCGTGCCTTTGATGCGGAAGCGGTTTATCTGCGCACGCCGGGCGTTATGCCGAGTGCGGAATTGCGCAAGGTTGCCATGGCCGATGCCCATGTGCAGGCCGCCCTGAAACTGATGGATGATGTTGACGTGGCCTTTGTGGGCGTTGGACCAGCTGATTTCCACGGGCCATTGGAAGCGGGCGACAATTTTTTTACGGCAGAGCAATTGGCAGAGGTGCGGGCAGCGGGGGCTGTGGGGCAATTGCATCAGCGCTTTATCAATGCTGCGGGCGAACCTGTTGCAACCGAACTGGATGAACGCGTAGTTGGCATCACACTTCCGCAGTTGCGCAAAGTGCGGCGAAAAATTGCGGTGGCAGGTGGTGCGGCTAAACATGCAGCGCTGGCGGCGGCTCTTACCGGAAAATGGATTGATGTGCTTGTCACCGATGTGAACAGCGCAAATTACCTCATGAACATCGCATCGAAAGGAACAACATGACCATTCCAAATGATTTTCTGCTCGAAATGCAGCGGCGCATGTTGCGCATCCGCTATTTCGATGAACGCGCCTCCAAGATGGTAAAGCGCGGTGAAATTCCAGGCACGGTTCACACCTCGATCGGGCAGGAAGCGCAAGTCGTTGGTGCCACCATGGCGCTGGGCGACGGTGACTACATGACCGGCAATCACCGCAGCCATGGTCACCCCATCGGCAAGGGGGCAGCTCTTGGTCCTTTGATGGCCGAACTTGTGGGCAAGGCCTGGGGCGTGTGTGGCGGCAAGGGCGGCTCCATGCATTTGGCGGATTTCAAGGTGGGAAGTCTGGGCGAGTCAGGCATTGTCGGGTCGTCGATACCGATTGCAACAGGTGCTGCCTTGTCAAGCAAGGTGCTGAACAATGGTAAAGTGTCACTGGCTTTCTTTGGCGATGGCGCGGCCAACCAGGGTTGTCTGTACGAGGCGATGAATATCTCGTCGGTTTGGAAACTGCCCATCATATTTCTGTGCGAGAACAATCAATATGCGTTGTCGACACCGGCCCACACGGTGACGGCTGGCGTGTTGGCAAATCGTGCGGCTGGTTTTGACATGCCGGGTGTGCGCGTGGAAGACGGGCAGAGCGTGTTGACTGTTTATGACGCTGTGCGCACTGCTGTCGACCGCGCCCGTGCAGGCCAAGGCCCAAGCTTTGTTGAAGTTGTGACTTATCGTTTCAATGAGCATTCGGAAGGTTTGCGTCTCGCAGTTGATTACCGCGACGCCGAGCAGAAGGCCGCGTGGTTGCAGCGTGATCCCATCAAATTGTTCCGTGCCCATATGCTGGAGCAAGGTGTTGCTGACGAAGCTACACTGGCAGGGCTTGAAGCGGAGGTGATGGCAGAGGTGGATGCTTCCGTGGCCTTCGCCAATGACAGTCCATTTCCGGAATTGTCCGACGCATTCAAGGATATTTACACCGAACCACTCGGAGCACAACAATGACAATCATGAGTTATCTCGGCGCCATCGGTGCCGCACAACGCGAAGCCATGGACGCTGATTCTCGCGTTATTATCATGGGCGAAGATGTCGAGGCCAATGTCTACGGTACCATGGGCGGCAAGTCGCGTTCCGACAAGGGCGATTTCCTGCAAATATATGGCCAGAGCCGCATTCGCAACACACCCATTTCAGAAGAAGTGATGGTGGGTGCTGCGGCAGGTGCGGCAATGACCGGGTTACGCCCCATTGTTGACCTGTCCTATTCAACGTTTCTTTATATGGCGATGGACCAGTTCATCAACCAGGTGGCCAAGAGCCGCTACATGTTTGGGGGGCAATCCTCAATGCCCGTCGTGTTCCGCTCGGCCATGTTTTATGGCTTGAGCACAGCGGCACATCACTCGGATCGGCCATACCCCATGTTCATGAACATGCCCGGCCTCAAGATCATGGTGCCCGCATCCCCCACCGACGCGAAGGGCTTGCTGCGCACGGCCATTGACATGGATGATCCTGTCATGTCCTTCGAGGCCTGCATGTTGTGGGGCTTGAAGGAAGATGTGGATGAAGGTGAATTCCGCATTCCCTTCGGCGTGGCCAGAACAGTGCGTGAAGGAACGGATGTGACGCTTGTCGCCATTTCGTCAGCCGTGCAGCAGGCTATTCTTGCCGCGAAGACCCTGGAAGCAGAAGGTATATCGGTGGAGATCATTGATCCTCGCACACTGGTGCCGTTTGATTCAGATGCAGTGTTGAATTCAGTGGCCCGCACCGGACGGCTGGTGATTGCCGACCCTGCGAATAAAACCTGCGGGGCTGCCGCTGAAATTTCAGCCATTGTGGCTGAGCAGGCATTCGATTGTTTGAAAGCTCCGATCATCCGCGTCACCACACCAGACACGCATGTTCCATTCAGTCCCACACTTGAAAAACAACTCTATCCCAATGCCACCACCATCGCTGATGCGGTGCGCAAGGTGGCTGGCATGAAAAAACATTAGGAGCACACAACATGGCACGTATTAAAGTTCTTCTCCCGCAATGGGGCATGGGCATGAGTGAAGGCACTGTCGTCAAATGGCTGAAGGCCGTCGGCGATACGGTGAAGGAAGATGAACCGCTGGCGGAGGTTGAAGCGGAGAAGGCAACGGAGGTCATCGAGTCGCCTGCATCCGGAACACTGAAAGAAATTCTGGTCGAGGCCGGAACCACGGTTGAGGTTCGCACACCCGTCGCCGTCATCGAAATTTAAGGAGAAGTCACATCATGCCAATGGTCAGTCACCGTCAACTTATGTCCGATGCCCAAGCTGGCGGCTATGCCATCGGTGCTTTCAACATGCACAATGAAGAAACCACCGAAGCCCTTGTGCTTGCGGCAGAACAGGCAAAGTCACCTGTGGTGCTGCAAGTCGGTCGTGCGCTGGTGCCGCATGTGGGTGTGAAGCGCGGTTTTGAAATGACAAAACGCATCGCTGAAAATTCCAATGCGAATTACGTTATTCATCTCGATCATGGCCCGTGGGACGAATGTCTCGAAGCCATCAAGCTCGGCTTCAATTCCATCATGTGCGATTTTGCGCATCTGCCTTTTGAAGAGAACATCAGTTGGACCAAGCGCATTGTTGAAATCGCCCACGACTTCGGCATTCCCGTTGAAGCGGAACTGGGCAAAATTCCTGACGTGGGTCAGAGCGTGAACTGGGAGGATTACTACACCACAGTTGAAGAGGCCCAGCGTTTTGTTGCCGAAACCGGCGTTGACTATCTCGCGATTTCCGTCGGCATTGTGCATGGCGTGATCCCCGGTTTAAAACCTGAACCCTTGTCGATCAAGCGCACACTTGAGATCCGCGATGTGACGAATATTCCACTGGTGCTGCATGGCGCATCGGGCGTTCCTGAAGACGAAGTGCAAGCTGCAAAGAAAGCGGGCGTGCACAAGTTCAACGCAGACACAGACCTGCGCCACCTCTTCCGCCAGGGCATGCTGGACGTATGGTCCAAAGGCGACCATCAGCTGGAAGATGCGATGGCGGAGGGCCGCAAGCGCATGATTGTAGGCACCATCGAAAAGATGGAACTTTATGGCTGTGCCGGAAAAGCGAAGGCCTAAGTGAGCAATCCCTTCGGCGGGCCGTTTCGTATTATCGACGATACGGAATTGCCTGCCGAGGCATGTCCTTCACCGGGAGAATATGCTGTCTGGGTGCAGCAGCAGCTTGCAAATTTGCAACCTGGTGATCAAGGCATCCTGCGCTTCCGCCGTCCTCGACCGACAGCTGCATTCTCGCCACAAGATACAGCACACCCCGACTATGAGCGCATCAAGCATCAAGCGCGGGCCAATGGTTTTGAGCCGATAGAGCGTGGCACCGGCGGCAGGCTGACAATGTTTGATGAATATGCACTGGCCATCACCATCATCTCGCCCCATGCAGACCCGCATCAACACACCATGAAGCGCTATGATATTTTCGCGGGCGCAATTGTCAGTGCATTGATAAAATTGGGAATCGACGCGCGCATCGGTGAATTGCCCAGCGAATACTGCCCCGGAAAATTCAGCATCAATGCCGAAGGCCGGATCAAGCTTGTCGGTATCGCACAGCGCATGAACCGTCGCTGCATCCAGATGGGTGCGATCATTGCGGTTGGGCGATCAGAAAAAGCGTGCGCCGCAATTGCAGAAGCCTATGACGCCATGGGCCTTGCCTTCGACACAACGACCTACGGCGCGATCAGCGAGCTTCAACCCAATGTGACCTATAATGACGTTCGAGATGCCTTACTTGCCTCCGTCAAGCCGACGTTGCTGCTGGCCTGACATTTCGCACGCTGCGCTTTGCCAGTTCTGCTGTGGCGTGTTCAATTTCTGCTTTGGCGCGGACCTTGTTCCAGCTTAGCACGTTAGAAGCGATCACAGCCGTTTCTTGAATGACATGGGCTGTCAGCGATCCCTCCATGGTGATGGCGGTACGGCGCAGCAGCAAATCAGAGAGGTGGCGCACGTTTTCGTGGGAGCAGATGTAGGCGATCTCACCGCTGCTGTATCCGGGGAGCGATGACAGTGGGCGGTCTTGTGTCGTTGCGGCAAATTCCTGCACAGCCAGTGCCTTAGTGCCGTAGCGATCCAGCAAGGCATTGCCACGTTCTCCAATTTTTCTGACCATGGCCTCGCGGCTGTGGTTATCACGGGGATAATCGCGCCCTCCGCCGATTGCCAAATCCACCGTTGAAACTGAACGCCGCTTTTGCAGCAGCGTCAACACGGCATCACAGGATTGTTCAGAGAAGGCGCGGAAGGTGGTCCACTTGCCACCAATCAGTGATAGCACGGGAATCTCCGTGCCAGGCAGCTTGTCGCGGCCAATACTATGGTCACGCGAGACATCACCAATGTCCTCGCCATTGGCGCGGGGCAGGGGCCGCACGCCTGAGTAGGTCAAGATCACATCATCGCGCGTGAGTTTAATATCCGGGAATATTTCGCTTACGACAGCCAAGAGGTAATCCGTTTCCTCAGCTGAGCAATGGGCAAGGTCTGGGTCCTGCTGGGCCAAGTCGGTGGAACCCACCAACACGTTGCCGAAAAACGGATAAAGCAGATTGAAGCGACCATCCTTGCAGCCGAAATACATCATGCGGCCCTGGGTTGCCTGCAACAACCCTTGATGCTTGACGATGAGATGCGCACCTCTGGAGCCACCCATATAGCTGGACGTGATCCCAAGTCCGCCATTCACCTTGTCGATCCAAGCACCGCCGGCATTGATCACAACATCCGCTGTAATCTTATGCGTGTCTCCGGTCACCAGATCTTTCAGTGTAAAGGCACCTTGCCGCGGCTTTCCTTCAACCTCGGTGTAGGTGCGCAGTGCGCTTTTCGGTTGGGCAGCAAGACCGTCCAATACAAGTTCCAGGCCAAGGCGCTCCGCATGGGTCACACGGCCTTCGTAGTAGAGTCCGGCAGCGACCGCATCGCGGGTGACGGCGGGAAATTCTGCGCGTAACTTGCTCTTGGTGAAAAAACGGTGGTCCGGCAGAGCTTTTACCTTGCGATTATAAAAATCATAAATGCGCAAGCCAATTTCAATCAACACTGCGCCGCGCTCCTTGATGCGCGCTTTGAAACCGAAATAACCAAGCATGCCGTCTTTCAAGCCTGCAAACCATGAATTGACAGGGAATACGACTTCCAGCGCCTTCACATAATGGGGCGCATTGTTCAGCAAGCGGTTTCGCTCCATGGCGGACTCACGCACCAAACGGAATTCATTGGTTTCGAGATACTTGATACCGCCGTGAATGAGACGCGAAGGGGCTGCACTTGCACCACTGCAAACATCAGTCCGCTCAACCAGAAGACAATCGACACCTTGCAAGCAAAGATCACGAAACGTGCCACAACCATTGATGCCCGCACCAATGATCAGAACAGAATAGTGGGTCTTCTCTGTTTTCTTTGTCAAAGATTTTGCCTTACGTTTTTGTCGGACGGCGGCCAAACGCGACAGCCAGAATGATCAAACCCCCGGAAATCATCATCTGTTCGCTCACATCGAGACCCATGATGATCAAGCCATTGTTGATGGTTCCGATCAGCAGCGCGCCGACGAAGGTGCCGATTACTGTGGCCTTGCCGCCAAATAGACTTGTGCCGCCGAGAATAACCGCTGCAATGGCGGCCAGTTCGGCGCCTGTGCCAAAGGTGTAACGTGCCGTCTGCATCATGCCGGAATAGAGCAGCCCCGCAAGTGCACCTGAAGCGCCACTGAGCAGGAAGCAATACATCTTGATGCGTTCAACCGGAACGCCGGAGTAACGCGCGGCCACCGGGTTACCGCCTGTGGCCAGCACCTGCCGCCCGAAAGTGGTGTAGCGCAACACGATGTGAGCAATAATCACGACGACAAGCGACCAAACAAACAGCGATGGGACAGGACCAATTTTTCCGCTGCCGAACATGCTGTTGAATGTCATTTCCGAAATTGCGACAGGCTTGGTGTAGGTCAATCGCATGTCAAGCCCGCGGATCAATTGCATCGAACCCAACGTCACCAGAAAAGAGGGAATTTGCAAAACCGTGACGAAAAAACTGTTGAGTGCGCCAACAGCGACACCGCTCAAGATGCCCAGAAGAACAGCGGCAAAAATTCCATATCCACTTGTCATGACCAGCGCTGCCACCAATGCGGAAAGCGCTGCGGACGAGCCGATTGATAGATCAAGCTCACCTGCCGCAATGACAAAGGTCATGGCAATGGCCATGATGGCGATCATGGAGGTGGTACGTGTGATGTTGAACAGATTTGCGACAGTCAGAAAACCCTTGTCGCCAATGGTAAAGGCAAAGAACACCAGCACCACCGCGAAGAAAATATAGACAACAAAATCGCGCCATTGGATTTGTTTCGCCTTTGGAGCAGCAACGGGCAGGGGAGCCGTCACGGTCGCACTAGCTTTGGACGGCATGATGAAGAACCTCTTCTGATGCGATGTTGCGACGGTCAAGCTGGCTGGTGAGATTGCCGTCCTGTAAAACAAGTATACGGTCGCTCATGGCCAGCAGTTCTTCAAATTCAGACGAAATCACCAAAACAGCAGCGCCCTTGTCGGCAAGTTTGCGGACGATTTCCACGATGTCTGACTTGGCACCAATATCCACACCCAATGTGGGTTCATCGAGGATCAGCAGTTTCGGCTCACGCACCAGCCATTTCGAAAGAACGACTTTCTGCTGGTTTCCGCCTGACAGTTCATGCACAGCTTTGTCGGGGCTGTCTGTCTTGATGCCCAACAGTTTTATGAAATCCAGAATCTTGCGGGCCGCACCACGTTCATTGACGAAGGAACCTGACTTGAACACATCAAGATTTGGCAGCAGGAAGTTTTCGGCCACGCTGTGGTCGAGAATGAGACCTTGCCTGCGACGGCTTTCAGGAACCAGCGCAATGCCAGCAGCGATAGCGTCGGCTGTCGAGATGATGGTTTTGCCGCCAAGACGCACCGTGCCGCTGTCTGCTGACCTGATTCCGAAAATGGCTTGGGCGATTTCGGTGCGGCCTGATCCCATCAGTCCGGCAAGGCCAACAATTTCGCCAGCCCTGATCTGAAAACTGACGTCGCGATACTCTCCTGCCGATGTGATGTTCTCGACATCGAGCACGACAGGTGCATTACTATGGGAACCGCGTTCACGCCATTGTAACGAAGACTCTGTGCCCGGCCCTAGCATGGCGTCGATTAAGACCTGCATCGAAATGTTTTTGCAGGTGTCAGTCAACACAATTCCGCCATCCCGCATGACAGTCACCCGGTCGCAAAGCTCAAAAATTTCTGCCATGCGGTGTGAAATATAAATGATTGAGATACCATTGCTCTGCAGTCGGCGCACGATGCGGAAGAGTGAGCTTGTCTCATGGTCCGACAGGGAGGACGTGGGTTCGTCCATGATGAGAATTTGCGCATTCTGCGAGAGTGCCTTGGCAATTTCCACCATTTGACAGGCACCCGAACTGATGTCTTGCACGCGCGCATTGGGATCAATGTCTTCTCCCAAGTCAGCGAGAATTTCCCGTGAACGGCGCACGGCCTCGGCGTCGTTCAAAAAATAGCCAGAGCGCGGCTCACGGTGCAGAAAAATATTCTGTGCAACTGTCAGTGTCGGGATCAGGCTCAATTCCTGGAATATCATGGCAATGCCAGCAGCTTCGGCGTCACGCGGGGTGGCGAAGTGGTGGGGCTTGCCGTTGATGACAATCTCGCCAGAGTCGCGGCTGTAGACACCGGTGAGAACTTTCATCAGCGTGGACTTGCCAGCGCCATTGCCACCCATGAAAGCGTGGATCTCACCTTTTTGCAGGGCAAAATTTACCTTCTTCAGCACAGGGATGCTGCCGAAGGTTTTCTCAATGTCGCGCATTTCGAGAATGTTTTGGTTTGCCACTGTCGTATCCTGGGCGGCCAGCGTTGCTTGACGCTGGCCACAGTTTTTGAGAAGCCTTACTTCGCGAGATCAGTTGCCATGTCGGCTGGCAATTCCTTGCGGTAAATGGTCTTGTAGGACGCCGCAAGATTGCCGCGATTCACAGCAACCGGTGGCACAACAACATAAGGAGGTGTCTGCTCACCGATGAGAGCAAGCAAGCCCAACTTGGCTTCGGCCACACCCTGATCATAGGGGCGTTGCGAGGATATGCCGGCGATGAAACCATTCTTTGCCATGTTGGCGGCAACGATCTGGTCGAAGTTTTCATTGGCAATCTTGAACTTGTCTGGTGTCAGGCCAGCGGTTTGTGCGGCTGTTACTGCACCCATCGCAGGAATGCTCCAAGAGGCATACATGCCATTCAAGTTTGGAAAGCGGGCAAGCACGGCCTGCGCCACTTCCTGGCCCTTGTCCGGATTGTCATGGCCAGCGGCAGCCACCAGTTTGATGTCAGGATATTTTGCCATCAGACGGGCCACAAAGCCGATGTAGCGGAGGTTTGTTACGTAGAAGTCGTTGGCAAAATACATGGCCGCAACTTCACCCTTGCCGCCGATGGCTTTTGCAAGTTCGTCGGCAATATACATGCCAAGTGCGAGGTTGTCCGACGACACAATCGACACATAGTCCTTGCCGGGATCCATGCCTTCAACGGCCTGGTCAATGAAGACGACTTTTGCGCCACCGTCCTTGATTGCCTTGAAGGCAGCCGCCGTTGTTTTGCCATTCAAGGGAATGGAAACAACCAGGCTTGGTTTCAACACGGCGATGGTTTCGAGATCTGCGATCTGCTTTGCATCGTCCCAGTTGGCGTTGGTTTCGGCTACAACTTTGACGCCGTATTTCTCGAATGTTTCCTTGAGGCCAATCAATTGCTCGGACGCCCAATCATCACCAAGCCAGCCCATGGAAAGTCCGACGGTGAAATTGCCGGCCTTGATCTTGGCAGCCTGGTCATCGGTGATCTGAATGGAAGAGCCGAGCACGCCGGTTTCGCCGCGCTGGCCATCGCTGACCACCGTGTTGGAGAGGTCATCAATTTTGGCGAGTTCAAGTGTTTTGGCCGATGGTGCGGTGTACCAAAGCGGTTGCTGAATATCGGCAGCGATGTTGTCAGCTGCGAATGCTGCAGTCGATAGGGTAAGGCAGGCGAGCAGTGCGGTGGTTGCCTTGAGGGCAGCGCGTCTTGTGTAGGTCATTGGTCTTCTCCTGTTGTGTAGGTTCAGTTTTCGTCAGCGGTTGAGCATGAATTCACGCAGCATCTTGGCGAGGCGATCTTCTGCTTCCCAAGCCAAGCTGTGGCCGCATTCCTCAAAGACCTCGGCGCGCTCAACACCGGTGGACACTTTGCGCATCTGGTCTTCGACAAGAGGGCCGAAGAATTCAGGGGCACCTACTGTCATGATAGGCAGTGTCAGCTTGGTCTTTTTGAGTTCTTTGTTGATGCGGGCGTTCTTCAGGCCCGCACGATAGGTTTCAAGGCAGCCACGAAGACCGCCGGGGGCAGCAAGGCGTGCGATCCACTCATCAATCGCCTCGTCGGAAATCGCGTTCGGGTTCCAGGTTTCAGCCTTGATCCAGAATTCCCAGAATTCGCGTTCTTTTCCGGTGATCAACATTTCCGGCAGATGGGGAATCCAGAAAAACGGGATGTGCCACACCCAAACGCCCTGCTGGCGGAACTGTGCCGAAATGTTATCCGGCGTAAATTGTGACCATTCCTCAAGGCCTTCACCAGACAGCAGCATTTCGCAGAATGACAATGTCTTGACGCGTTTGCGTTCAGTCGCGGCAAGCGCATAGGCGAATTCAGCACCACGATCTTCGCCGTGGAGATGGAAAGTCTCGTGGCCAAGGAAGGTCATGAGTTCGGCCATGTCCTTCGCATTGGTCAGAGAGTCGTAGCCTTCTTCGGCAGGCGGCTTGTCGGTGTGGCCAAAGCCGCGCAGGTCGGGCGCTACCACCGTGAAACGTTCGGTCAACAGCGGAAAAAGCTTAGCCCAGTAAAAGCTGGTCTTAGGCGTTCCATGCAACAGCAGCAGCGCAGGGCCCTGTCCAGCGATAACATAATGCATCCGGATGCCATTGACCCGTGCACGACCATGTTTGACAGCATGACCGGCGTGATCAAAAATCTCAGCCATGGATCCTCCCAAGATCGTTACATTTGAACTTTTGATTTTTTGTTGGGTATAATGTTCACTGTTTCAGAACAAATGTCAATTCGAAAAATTATATGTTCGGTGTTTGAACAGGGCAATTATCATGCAATAAGTATAATCTTGATGACATTGGGACGAGATCGGCATTTTGTGTCAATAGGCAACGCCACTTAGTATGACTTTTACAATTTTAAGATTGACAATTGTTCACATCGGTAGTGAGCTTAGCTAAAATTTGAGGGGGCAAGTTCGACGTGCCTCAATTCCAGAAACAAAACAAAAGGGAGAACAGCAATGGCAACAGCACTGGACAAATTCGCCGATATGAAACCAAAATGGGACGAGCCCTTGATGATTGAATCGCATCAAAACGGCATTCGCACCAAGCGCATGAACCCCAACACGCCAGTGACTTATGACGAGCTTTACGAAGATGCACTGCGCTGCTGGGACGCGGGTGCCACGGCCATTCATGTTCATAATTCCGACTTTGATCTCTTGGGCAAGGCCGCGTTCGACGACTATATGAAAGTATGGGACAGGATCCTCAAAGCCCGGCCAGACATGATTTGGTATCCAACAACCTGCAATAACAACCTCGTTGCTCCTGGCGACTGTGGACTGGAGCACGTCCACTTTCTGAACAAGCACGCTAACGTTCAAGTTGCTGTGGTTGATACTGGCATCGACCAGTTTGTGATCGATGAGGACGCGGAAGGATATTCGACGGGCCGTGCCTATGGTTGGGACCTGACGCAGGTTGCAGCTCAGGTGAAATTCTGTCGCCAACGCGACATTGCCATGATCTGGGGCGTCTATGAACCGGGCCATTTGCGGGTGGCGCGCCACTATGTTGACCGCGGCATGTTCACCAAGGGCACAAATTGGGATTTCTATTTCGTTGGAAAATATGGCCTGACGTCCGAGAAGCCGATTGGCACTTGCGGCATGGAGCCATCGCTCGAGAGCCTTTACTATTATCTCGACATGATAGCCCAGGCCAAACACAAGCTTCCTTGGTTTATCTCGATTTGGGGTGAAGGTGACTATGATTATCGCCCGCTCGTCCGCCGCACCATTGAGCTTGGTGGGCACGTCAAGACCGGACTCGAGCTGCACTACGCGCCGCATCGCAATCCGACGAACCTCGAACTGCTGCAAGAGGTACAAGCAATCGCGCGTGAGGTCGGTCGTCCGCTCGCCACACAGGATGATGCACGACGAATCTACAATATCACGTGATGTCGAATTGATCTTCCATATCCGCGCGTCCGGCTGGCAAACTGTGACGGTCGGGTGATTCTTCAGATTCCTCGCATGGAGCAAAAGATGACAGGGCGGGACATGACTTTCCAGGAAACACCTGATCACGCAAAAACCCGCATTGCCTGGCTTTACTACATGGAGGGCAAGACGCAGGATGAGATCGTTATCCAAACCGGGTGGAACAAGTCGAAAGTGTTGCGCGTTCTTGCAGCGTCAAGGCTCGACGGCACCGTCCAGATTCGTGTGACGACCAACCTTACGAAGTGTATTGAACTCGAACGCGCTCTTGAAGAGCGTTGGGGCTTCTCTCGTGCCATTGTCATTCCCGAGCCGCAAGACCAAACCCAAACCCACTCAATTTTGGGTGCGGCACTCGGAGCTTACATCTCCCAAAATGTCTCAAGCCATATGACTATTGGCCTGGGTTGGGGAAAGACACTCACAAGTGCATTGCCGTTTATCGTGTCCCCAAGGGTTGAAGGCATTCGCATCTTGTCGATGCTTGGTGGGCTGACGCGCGTGAGCAGTGTTAACCCTTCGGAATTTGCATGGCGCGTTGCTGATAAACTAAATGCTGAATGCTATCTGCTGACAGCACCAGTGTTTGCGCCTGATCCCGCTACAAAGTCCGCACTCATCGCGCATTCCGGCATCAAGGAAATTTTCATGCAGGCCCGTTCACTTGACATGGCCATTGTTTCAGTTGGTGCATTGGCGCCGTCTTCTGCCTTCGTCGAATATGGCCTGTTGAGCAAGGATGAAATGGCATCGTTGGAAGCTGCTGGCGCAGTGGGTGACGTGCTCTGTTACTTTGTCGATGAGGAAGGCAACGTCATCTCACATCCGGTGAATGACCGTGTTATTGCCGTCAATCCCCTACACCTCAGTGCTGCCCGAAATATGGTCCTTGCATCAGGAGGGTCGCATAAGTTCAAAATTGTCCGGGCCGCCATCAAATTGCTACGTCCGAAAGTATTGATTGTAAATGAAAAAGTGGCAGAGCAACTCGTACAATCGCAGAGCTGAATCTTCGAACTACTGTGGCGCCTCTGCGGCGAGACGTTCTGCAACACTTTCATCTGTAACCAAAACGTGCGGCCTGAGCAATTTCAAGGCAGCGCGGACGACGTCATACTTCCGCCAGCCGCCTGACGCGAGCACGATTTTGCGCGTTGCCCCGATTTCACGCGGATCAATCGCCATGACGCGATTGTTGATCGGGTGATCAATGACGATACCATTTGCGTCAATGAAACGGAAAAGCACGTGGCCCACTGCACCTGCTGCCTGCAGGCTGGCAATTTCTTCAGGATCCAAAACAGAAAATTGTGAAACTGTCGAGTAAGGTGAGAGATCACCTGCCGTGACGATGGCAAGATCCAGAGATTTCGACTCTTCCACAATCTCATTGATGCCCGCGTGGGTGAACAAAGCGTCGCGGGTGCCAACATCGGGCGCCAATACGGGCACTGCCATCAAATAACCCCGTGCGGCCAGCCGATCTGCGAAGCGCCAGGCAAATTCTGAGAGGTTGTGCCGGTTTACCCGCGTCAGTCCACCCAACATGGAAATGACTTTTATATCCTTCTGTTCCCGATACTGGATTTGGGAGAGGCTCGTACTCAGCGTACGTCCCCAGCCAAGACCAATGCTCATATTGTCTTTCAAAATTCCATTGATGTAGCTGCCGAGCGCCAACCCCAGTTCGGCATATTCTGTCTCGGGATTCTGGCAATTGGGAATGACGACTGCACGCTCGAGTCCCAACAATCTCTCGAGACTACGCTCCAGCTCAACGCAATGGCTCAAATCTGTCGCGATACTTATTTGAACAGTGCCATTTTGGCGGGAATTTGCCAAAATGCGCAAAACCTTTGATCGGCTAAGCCCGAGCGCTCGTGAAATATCCTCCTGTGTCTTGCCCTCCATGTAATAGAGCCAAGACACGTGAACATTGAGATCTTCACTGGGATTAAGTTCTGCCATCTGCCTACCAAAATGTTTTGCTTCTTTCGAGGCGAATAAAGTATTCTTTGTCTGCCGATACTTCATCCTCATACTTATCAGCTGATTCATTCGAAACGCCAGCCGAAAGGAAAAAGCGCGAAATCGATTGAAAAACTACCGCCGCGTTGGCGTGTTCTTCATGAAGTTCCAAGTATGCACAAATGACTCCACCCCTGCCTGCGAGCCGAGGCCTGTCGCATTCAATGCCGAAGTGGCTTGCGCAAAGCGCACGGATGTCTCAGGGTCAAAACCATTGCACAGTGCCACGGCAAAGCCAGCATCAAATGCATCACCACATCCGCATGTGCATTTCACGATGATGTCGTAAGCCGGAATGTGGAAGCGTGTACCGTCCTTGTGGCTGTAGTAGGCGCCGTCTCCACCCAAGGTAAACACGCAGGCTGCAACACCCTGGTCGTGGAAAAATTTGGTGCATCCCACAAGGTCTTCGATACCTGAAAGGGCGCGCGCTTCCTCAATCGATGGCATGAAGTAATCTGTGTAAGGAA
>JANMAE010000123.1:0-32845 GCA_031359445.1 Hyphomicrobiales bacterium
CGATAGATATTCTCTCTTCCAAGTGCCTTCGACATCTCACTTCCCTCCTTCGCATCCGAACCCCGGAAGCGGGGTGGGCAGTGCCTTGCGACTGAAGAGGCCCGCTGAATGAGGCGGGCTGCACCGAAGGCCGGAACGACAGTGGAGGACTGCGCTCTTGAGGGCTTTGTCGATCATAGTGGACTTAGAAAACTTGCGCAGTTGCGGCCCACCGCAGCGGGCCTGGCAAGGAGCGCCGCCCACCCTGCGAACGAGGTCGGACCTTCAAAAAAGTCGCCGCACTTTGCGGCGTCCCAAAGCATGCCAAAGGCCTGCACCTCAGTCGCTTTCCAAATCAAAAATCTTGAAGAGCCTGTGGGTGAGGACGTCACCTACTCCGACATCTTTCGAACATTTTGACATAGTTTGCGGGAGCGATCGTTACCCGAATGGGCCAAGACCGGCTAATCCGGGCTTGGTCGAGCGTAGCGAGATAGAGCGCAATCCGGGCTGCAAGCCGGACCCGCGTCATAGTTCAACGAATTGAATTTACCACGCAAGAATCAACGTCGGGCAGAAAAATTTAATGCAGCAAAAGCCTTTTCAAACAATCACAATCAGTTTGAATTTGAATAGTCCAATAGCTTTCTGAGCGTATTTATCCTATTTTGGTCAGTTTCAACGACTAGCCATTGATAAAGCATTTGCGGCACTGTCAACATGACGACACCCGCTTGCGTGAGGCGCCCAAGAAATGTTTCCCGGTGGGTAGAGTCCCTTGGAATCGTGGCATCATTCAATAAGTAGACATCATAACCAATAGCGAGTCCGTTCAAAGCACAAATGCTAATTTGTTCTTCAAGATAAGCTCCTGCCAGGAAAAGGCTAATGGGAGTGCTTCTTCGGCTGTCATGCAACTTGCTGTTTGTATGAATCTGGCCGAGGCGTTCAAAAATTTTATTCATCACTTCGAGATCACCAACTATAAAATCAAAGTACAAGACCTTTAATGACAGAGATTCACTTTGACTTTCGATTCTATGAATTAAGTCATGCAAGTTTAAATCGGAAATTTTTTCATTGTTGAGCACGAGTACAAGACTCTCATCAATATTGTTCACTACGTCATTTCGGTCAGCCATGTTTGTAAACATGTGGGGCATCCTCGATATGCGAGTCACATTCGATGATCAATGCAGAATTTCTAAAGATCACCAGCAGCTATAGCCGCCGTCAGCAAGGACAATGGATCCTGTCATCAGACTCGAGGCATCACTGGCAAGAAACAGGATTACACCTGCAACTTCTTCCACCTTTCCCATTCGAGCCATGGGAGTGCCGCCAATCCAGTGACGGTGCATTTCGGGATTGCTGTAGACATATTTATTCATTTCTGTTTCGATATATGTGGGCGCAACAGAATTCACGCGAACTCCGCGGGCGGCCCATTCCGCAGCCAGAGATTTTGTCAGGTGATGGACGGCTGCTTTCGAGGCGTTGTAATTTGCCTGCTCTTGGGGACGATTGACAATGTAGCCCGACATTGAACCGACGTTTACAATCGCGCCCGAGCCGTGTTCAAGCATGGAAGCACCAAATGTGCGACAACACCAGAACACGCCATTTAGATTTACGTCTATGACCTTGTTCCAAACCGCATCACTCATTTTTTCGGCCGGGTGACCGCTGATCGCTATTCCGGCGTTGTTGACCAGAACATCCACTTTTCCATGTCGCGCAATCACCGCCTCATGTACATGTTGAACCTGTTTTGGATCGGTCACATCTAAAATCTCATGCTCAACGCGGAAACCTTTGTCGCGCAGCAACTGAGTTGAGGCTGCGAGTGGCTCCATGTTCATGTCCGTCAACACAACCAAAGCACCTGCTTCGGCCAGCGCTTCACATGTGGCCAGCCCGATGCCTTGGGCCGCTCCGGTTACAACCGCAATTTTATTTTCGAGCCTGAATCGTTGTAGGTACATTTTATTCCTTCAATAATTGATCAAAACATCATCAAAAATCATGCAAGTATTGGCAATGGAAGAGCATCAAGGTCTGAATAAAGGGCCTGACTGTGGGTGTAGATGCGATTAAACACGGGCTGCATGCGATAATATTTCTCGACCCAGGAAGGATCAGGCATTATCTCTTTGTCGTATTGAACATATGCTGCAAGTGCATCTTTAAGCCCAGTAAAGCGACCAGTGGCAGTTGCCGCCATGGCTGCGCACCCAACAAGACCGCATTCTGCCTGCCGTGGCACCATGATAGGCATGCCGTAAATACTCGCTTTGATCTTCAACCACAGCTCAGATTTTGCGCCGCCGCCGGAAGCTACGACCCGTTCAAGTTTAACGCCCGATGCCTGCTCCATTGTGCGGAGATGCCGTGTCGCTGCAAAGGCAACACCTTCCAACACCGATCGGTGTAGATGAGACAGACCATGTCCCGCACCCAAACCAAAAAATTGCGCCCGGGCATTGCGGTGTGCACCCAATCGTTCTCCCGTCAAAAACGGCAAAAAGAAAAGTGAGTCTGAGCCAGACGGCGCTTCAGCTGCCAATGCTGAAATGTCTTCATATCCCAGCGTGTTGTTGTGAAACGCGCGGCGTGCCCATCTGATTGCATCGCCCCCTGATTCAAGCAGTACAAACGATCCCCAATTTCCCTCGATGGTTGCGACGTTGCAAATTTCCGGATTAAGAAATGGCCGCTGGGTGATCAACGTCAAAATGCAGGAGGTTCCTGTCACATCCGAAGCAAGACCAGGCCGGGCAACGCCAGAACCTAGAATGGAAACGGGATAATCTGCGCCGCCAACAAGCACAGGCGTGCCTGCGAGAAGCCCAGTTTCAGCGGCGGCCGCTCCGGAAATGTAACCCAGAATATCCAAAGGTTGGCGAATTTCGGGCAACTTGGAATTGTCCAATGCCAAGACTTTGATCATGGTGCCGGACCATGCCATCGTGGTGGGGTTCATCAAAAAACTGCAGGATGCATCACCGGTGTCCATGGCGTAGCAACCGGTGAGTTGCAGATTGATATAGTCTTTCGGCATGAGAACTTTTGCCGTGGCTTTGTAGATATTCGGCTCATGGTCTCGAAACCACGCCATCTTGAAACCGGGCCATGCCGGCGTTGGCGGATTGGCGGTCTCGGCCAAATAACTTTCTGGCCGATGCTGTGCTTCGAAGGCTCGCACAATTTCAACTGTACGTTTGTCGTTCCAAAGTGGCGCTGCCTCTCGAATAACCTCGCCGCTCTCATCAACAAGAACGGTTCCATGCATCTGTCCACAGGCACATACGGCACCAATGCGGTGGGCTGCGTTATCGATCTGCGAGAGAACACCCCTGATGCATTTGACGACGCCAGACCACCAGTCGCGGGGTCGTTGTTCTGCCCACCCAAAGGCTGGCACAATCTGCTCGTGTTCTTCGGCCCAAACGCTAACGATTTCACCTTGGCCATTCACGAGCGCAGCACGCACACTTCCAGTGCCGACATCAATGGCAAGATCAAGATCCTTGGCGTGCGTCTGCTGCATCTTCTACCGTCTCAATATCTTGGATCCATATTGTAAGAGCATCGCTACGATGATGATGAGCCCCGTGTAAACCTGCTGCTGGTAGCCAGGCACCCCGGCAAGATTCATGATATTGCCAATGATGCCCATGATCATGGCGCCAAGAAAAGTGTTGATTACACCGCCGCGTCCACCCATCAAGCTTGCACCACCGATAACGACGGCAGCGATCACGTTGAGTTCGGCACCAATCCCCACTTGCGCCGACCCGACTGCGGTCCGGCTTGTTGCAATAATACCTGCCACCGCCGCCAACATTCCCGAAATAACGTACACCACAACAAGATACCGTGGAACTGCTATACCGGATAAGCGTACGGCCTCTTCATTAGACCCAATGGCCTTCACCACGCGTCCAAATCTTGTGTAATTGAGAACCACGCCCGCGATTGCAAAAACAATAAACATGAGAACAACAGGCCAGGGAAGGCTTAATCCGCCAAGCTCCAGTGAGCCCGTTCCGAAAGCCGCGATTGAACTTCCAGCATCGGTCAACGGGATGGGCTGCCCAGCAGAAATAATGAGCGAAAATCCACGCGCAATGGCCATCATCGCCAACGAAATTACAAATGGTGGCAGACCAACATATGCAACAAAGAAACCCGTTGTCAGGCCACACATTGCTCCCGCAAGTAAAACAAGGACAATTGCGGCAGGAGCACTATAGCCTGACGTTGCGATGAAATAGGCGATGAGCACACTGCCAAGTGCTTGAATGGAGCCCACTGACAAATCGATCCCACGCGTCAGGATGACGAACAACATTCCAACTGACATGATCCCCGCCGCAGAAGCAACTTGCCTCAAGACATTCAAGATGTTCCGGGAACTCAGGAAACTGTCTGACCAGATCGCTGCCGCTACGACTAAAATAAGGAATATTCCCAAAGTTCCATACTGTTGAATGGCCGCTCCAAGATCAAAACGTTGTTTTGATTCACTTTCAGTTCCAGACACAGATGCAGTCATGATTTTCATTTCCCTTATGTGGTTCTGACGGAGCCAGCCATGGCCAAGGTCAACAACTTTTCTTCAGTGTATTGAGCGGGCAATAGTTCCCCCTTGAGTTGACCTTCACTCATGACCAGCACACGGTCACACAGACCAAACAACTCCTGATGCTCGGACGAAATGACAAGCACGGCTTTCCCCTTTTTCGCCAGATCATTCACCAGTCCATATATTTCCACTTTGGCACCAACATCCACGCCGCGCGTTGGTTCATCCAAAATTATGACGTCGCCGTCAGCATGAAACCATTTTGCCAAAACCACTTTCTGCTGGTTGCCGCCTGAAAGACTGGATACAGGAGCTTCGACGCTTGCAGCTTTCAACCGCAATGTTTTTCCCAATGCAGTGACAATTTGTTTCTCCTGTTTAAGCCGTAGAAAGCCAAACGCATTGACCACAGTGGACATGGCAGCCATTGTCGCATTGACCTTGATCGGCTTGTCCAATGCAACCCCTTGGGTTTTGCGATCCTCCGGAACTAGGCCTATTCCAACCTTGACGGCATCGCGCGGAGAACGAATGTGAAGGGTCTTGCCCCGCACGCTTACTTTGCCACTGTTGAACCGGTCTGCACCAAAAATTGCGCGCGCCACCTCTGTCCGGCCAGATCCTACCAAGCCTCCAAGTCCTACAATTTCCCCGGCGTTCACATGAAAGCTCACGCCCCTGACACGCCGCCCCACAACAAGATTTTCGACACGCAGAAGTTCAGTGCCAGAGTTGGCATTAGCCTTTGGAGGGAACAGGGCTGAAAGCGGACGACCAACCATCATTTTAATGACATCGTCAATCGATGCGGTTTGGGGTGTAACCGTGCCAACAATGCTGCCGTCTTTCATGACAGTCATCTGATCTGCAATATCGAAGACTTCCTCAAGGCGGTGGGAAATATAGACAATGCCCACGCCGTTCTTGCGCAGCTCCCTGATAATGCTGTGCAGTCTAACCGCATCTTTCGAGGCCAGAACGGAGGTTGGTTCGTCAAAGACAATGATTTTGGTGTTTTTTGAAAGAGCTTTTGCAATTTCGACGATTTGTTGATGTGCAACAGCCAAGCTTCCTGTTACGACTGACGGATTGATATCAAAACCGAGACGGTTGATAAGGTCGCCAGCTTTTTGATTCAATTTTTTCCATGATATGATGGCTGGTAATTCACCGAGAAAAATATTCTCGGCGACAGTCAAATCCGGCGCGAGCGCCAACTCTTGGTGGATCAAGGCTATGCCTTCGGTACGCGCCGCTCTTGGATCACGAAACGAAACGATACGGCCTCCAATGACAATCGTTCCGGCATCGGGGATGGTTTCCCCGCCCAATACCCGCATCAGCGTGGACTTGCCGGCACCATTTTCACCCAAAAGGGCGTGAATTTCGCCGCCCTTGATCTGGAAGTCGACGTTCCGCAGGGCCTTGAGACCACCGTAGGATTTGTCAATGCCTTTGAGTTCAACAATCGACGTCATCGCAAAAATCCGAAATTAAAAAAAAGGCGGGACCGTTGGATCCCGCCGCCGAGTTCTACGCGGGGAGGGAGCTTAGAATACGGCACCTGCACGATAGTATTTGTCGACGTTATCTTTGGTAATCACGTCTGGCGTTGTATAGTCAATTTTTGGAAA
This sequence comes from Hyphomicrobiales bacterium, assembly GCA_031359445.1. Classification (GTDB taxonomy): domain Bacteria; phylum Pseudomonadota; class Alphaproteobacteria; order Rhizobiales; family Aestuariivirgaceae; genus Aestuariivirga. The sequence goes on from JANMAE010000123.1 coordinate 6,202, forward strand.
GTCGGCAGGCAGAGTTCCGGCAAGCGCTTTGAGGCCGGCCTGAACACCAGTGCGAGCCACCAAATCGGGATCATTGAGACCGGTAGCGCTGTATTTGCCTTCCTTGATCAAGGCCAAAGCTTCTTTTTGGCCATCAGCTGCGGCGAGAACCATGACGTCTTCTTTACCAGCGGCCTTGAGTGCCTTCATTGCACCCAGCACCATTGAGTCATTTTCACCAAGAACCACGTTGACTTCTGGGTGAGCAGTAAGATTGTCTTCCATTGCAGACAGTCCACCCGTGTCGGACCATGCGCCCCAACCTTGGGCGACAATCTGGAAGCTCACTTTGCCATCATTGACAAGCTGACCCTCAACCAAACCTTTGATTACGCCCAAACGGCGCGCTTGGCCAACCACATTGCCTTTGTCACCCGACAACAATGCAATTTTCAAGTCCTTGCCTTTGGTTGCCGTGGCCATCCATTGACCCACCAGGAAACCATTCTGGTCATTTGATGATTGAACAAGTGTAACAAACTTTGCTTTGGGATTGAGGCCTGAGTCAATGATCACAACCTTGACACCCGCATCGGCGGCAGCGTTGACAGCTGGAACCAGACCTTCAGGATCACGTGGATTTACGATCAGAAGATTGACGCCTTTTGACACCATGTCTTCAATGTCAGCAATCTGCTTGTTCATGTCGCCTTGGCCGTCAGCGCTTGTCACGGTGCAACCGGCCTTCGTGGCTTCATCCTTTGCAGCAGCTTCTTGGGCAGCGAAGTAAGGTGCCGCAAGTGTGTTCATGGAAATGCCGACTTTGCAGTCAGCAGCAGCGGCGTTGGTGGCATAAGCAGCCATCATCAAAACGCCAAGGGCGCAGCCATGCAATGCAGTTTTAATCATGTGTAGTCCTCCCTGTCAAACCAGCGATTATTCGCCTGTTAAGTAGCATTGCTACATAAAATAATTGCCGTCAACAGTATTTTGCCTATTTAGCAAATTTTCTTTGTTATTTTTTCAAATTTGATTGCACAAACAAAATTTTTATGTAGTGTTATTACAAGTATGGAGGTTATTATGAAGTTACTTGAGCCTGCCGCTTGTGATGTGCGTGTGCCAGAAGGGCGCCTGGAAAATTCCAGTGGGAAATACGTGAAGCATCTCAGTGATTTGTCAGGTCTTTATGCCGACAAGGCCGCATTTGATACTTTACTAAAGCGGGATGGTGACAAAATTGTATATGAAGTTACTGAACATCGACCCTCAAATAGCGAAGGCGATCTCATTTTCGGCGTAACGCGGCTCTCACCTGGAAAGATTGGACGTGAGTACTTTCTGACGCGGGGACATATCCACCAGAATGCAAACCGATCGGAAATCTATTATGGCGAGTCGGGAAAGGGCGTGATGTTGATGGAATCGCCTGAAGGTGAAGTACGAACAGTTGCGATTGCGCCTCGTGTCATGTGTTACGTTCCTCCATATTGGATTCATCGCTCTATTAACGTCGGCTCTGACGATCTTGTCATGACCTTTGCCTATCCCGCCGACGCAGGTCAGGATTATGATGTCATTGCGCGAACAGGCGGAATGCAGCAGCGCATTGTGGATGATGGAAATGGAAGTTGGGTCGCTATTGCCAACGACGCGTATCGGCCACGCAGCGCTAGCGAAATTGATGCTATTTTTAAAAAATCATATGATTTATCTCAATGCGTGATCCCTTCGAAATAATTTTCCAAATCGGCGTGGTTCCCGTGATCACAATTGATCGTATAGGCGATGCCCTTCCGCTTGCGGATGCTTTGTTGGAGGGCGGCCTTCCTTTGGTGGAGATCACGTTTCGCACATCAGCGGCCACAGAAGCGATTGCAAAAATATCTTCAGAAAGAAAAGAACTTTTGGTCGGCGCAGGGACAATTCTAGATAAAAAATCTCTCGAGGCTGCGGTCAGTAGCGGTGCGACATTTGGGCTTGCTCCCGGGTTTGACCGGGGAATCGTTGAAGCCGCAGCTGCTGTCAAATTCCCATTTGCACCAGGCGTCCTGACACCAACTGATCTTACCAACGCGGTTCAATGTGGAGTGAAACTCGCCAAGTTTTTTCCAGCCGTACCGGCTGGCGGGCCATCGATGCTGTCAGCGATATCTGCCCCATTTGCGCATACCGGTATCAGATTTTGCCCAACAGGGGGCATTACCTTTGAAACTCTAGGGGATTGGCTCACTCTGTTCAATGTCACCGCAGTTGGAGGTGCTTGGATTGCACCTGCAAAGGATATTCGGGAAGGCAATTTCAAAGCCATTCGAGAACGAGCGCGCGCTGCGGTTGAGCGTGCAAAGCAATTTTTGGAAAAACGCCGATGAACTATATTCCGGCAGAAAAACCAACGCTTTATTTTATTGGTGTCACAACTGCTAAAAGCTCCATCATGAAGGTCTTTCCTGCTTGGGCGGAATATCTCGGTCTCGGAGATGTCGCAATCAAGGGGATAGATTTTCCATTACACGCATCACATTTCGAATATCGTGAAGCTGTTGAATTTTTAAAGCGCGATCCCTTGTCACTGGGCGCACTGGTCACAACTCACAAAATTGATTTGTTTTCTGCGTGCAAGGACTTGTTTGATGACATTGATCCCTACGCGCAGCTGATGGGTGAAACCAGTTGCCTGTCAAAACGTGATGGCCTTTTTGTGTGCCATGCGAAGGATCCTATTTCGTCGGGTTTGGCACTCGATGGGCTTCTGCCGCACGATCATTTTCGAAAGACGGGTGCTGCCGTATTTTCGATAGGTGCAGGTGGATCGACCATTGCACTCACATGGCACCTTCTCAAGTCTGACCGGGGAGACAACCTGCCATCGCGTGTTGTTGTCTCAAACCGCAGCGAACCCCGTCTTGACGAGCTCCGCCGCATCCACGAAGAGCTCAAATTCAAGACGCCAACTGAATATGTCGTGTGTACACAGCACGAAGACAATGATGCAATTCTGGCCTCCCTTCCGCCCGGGTCACTGGTTATCAACGCGACTGGATTGGGGAAGGACGCGCCAGGTTCGCCCCTCAGTGACAATGGAGTTTTTCCCGAACACGGCATAGTGTGGGACCTCAACTATCGGGGTGACCTTGTGTTTCTAGACCAAGCCCGCGCCCAAAAAGCCGAACGTGAATTGCAAGTCGAGGATGGTTGGACCTATTTCATTCATGGCTGGACGCAAGTGATCGCAGAGGTGTTTCACATCCAAATCCCTGCCCATGGACCGCGCTTCGACGAAATTTCCGCCATAGCCGCTCAGAATTCAGGGAAATAAGCTTGGAAAGAATACTGGTCACTCCACGCTCTTTGACATCCTCGCCAGCCCAGGCAGTGGAGATGCTCCGTCGGCATGGCTATGAGGTCGTTCTGTCTACCCCTGGTAAAATTCCAGACGAGTCAGAGTTGCTGAATCTCGTTCCCAACATCGTAGGATGGCTGGCGGGTGTAGAACCAGTTTCCGAGAAGGTCATTCATGCAGCGGCAAATTTGAAAGTCATCAGCCGCAATGGTTCCGGAATAGATAACTTGCCTGCAAAAACAGTTGCCGAGCGCGGCATTATTGTGCGCCGGGCTGATGGCTCAAATGCCCAAGGTGTTGCGGAACTGACCATCGCACTCATGTTCGCATCCCTCCGCCACATCCCATTTGCTGACGCGGGGATCAAAGCTGGCGTCTGGCAACGCAAAAAGGGATTGGAAATTCGCGGTCGAATCGTTGGGATAGTTGGCTGTGGCGCAATTGGCGGTGAGGTCGCGAGATTGGCAAAAGGCCTGGGCGCGCAGATTCTGGCCTTTGATCCGGCCCGGCCCAATCTCGGTATCGACAAAGACTTCATGAGATGGGTAGACCTTCAAACCCTGATCGCGGAGGCCGACATAGTGGCACTGCATTGTCCTCCACCCCGTGATGGGCTTCCCCTTATGGCTGATGCTGAGTTGAGATCGATGAAGCGGGGATCAATTTTGATCAACACCGCGCGGGCTTCTCTTGTGGATGAGTTGGCAATCATACAAGCGCTGGAATCTGGCCAGTTGAGCACATACGGGACAGATGTCTTCCCGCAAGAACCGCCCACCAGCCTAGATTTATATGGCCGTCCCGATGTCATCGCAACCAGCCATATCGGTGGCTTTACTGATGAGAGCGTTGACAGGGCCACAACGATCGCCGTGAATAACCTGATTGAGTCATTGCAGGCTTAGGGTGCCACATCATCTGGCTCAAATTCCATTTCATGGCTCTTTAGCCGATCACCTTGCTTTGGTCACACGCAACAAGCCCAGCCTCTATTGGTTGGGACAAGCTGGATTCTTGTTGCGCTATGCTGAGCGTTCCATCTTGATTGATCCTTATCTCTCCAACAGTCTTGAGAAAAAATATCACGGCACAGCGTTGCCTCATGACCGCATGATGGCAACACCCATAACAGTTGATGAACTGGGAAAAATAGACCTGGTTCTCTGTACACACCATCACACGGACCATATGGATCCCGAAACACTAGCCCCTTTGGCGAAATTAAACGCGGATCTCAAATTCATCGTCCCGGCAGCATCACTCGAAGAGGCGCAGCGCCGCATTGAAGTAACCCCGTCAAGGCTGATTGGTGCCGAAGCGAACATGTTACTGCGACCCTTCAATGATCTCACTATCTTGCCAACGCGCGCAGCACATGAGCAGCTCTCATTAGATTCTTTGGGTCGTCATAAATTCCTCGGGTACATTTTGGAATTTGAAGGTCTGAGATTATTTCATTCGGGCGATTGCGTACCATTTCCCGGTCAAGAAGAAGAAGTGAAAAGCCTCAATGCTGATTTGGCACTATTGCCAGTCAATGGTCGTTCCCAATGGCTCTCAGATCAAGGGATCGCGGGAAACATGAATGTGGATGAGGCGCGTATCCTCTGCGTGAGATGCGGCATTCCTTCGTTTGTCGCACACCATTATGGCATGTTTGCATTCAATTCAGTTGCCGCAAGTGTTATTGACGCCCTCTCAGAGTGGGATTCAAAGGTCCAGACAATCCGTGCACTCACGCATATCGAGTACCAGCTAGTTGCCTGTGATTTATCCGATCCGAATTAGATATTTTACTGTCTATACTTCGTAAGATTATTACTTGGTAATCCAAGATAATCCTGTGCTAAACTGGCAAAATAGTCGTTACCGCTAACATCAATCCAGCATTTGAGCGATTTTTTCAATGAACCAGCAGGCTGTCGTTCAACAGGAGCCGACCCCGAGAATCTCCAATCAGAATATATTAGAGGTGGTACGAAGTGTTCGGGCTGATCTGCGAAAGTCTGACCGCAAAGTTGCTGATGCAATTTTGGGTGATCCTAATCGAATACTGAGTTCGACAGTCGCCGAGTTGTCCGAGATGGCAGAGGTGAGTCAACCAACAGTCATGCGTTTTTGTGTTGCTGTTGGTTGCAACGGCTTTCAAGATTTCAAGTTGCGCTTGGCACAGAGTCTGGCGCTGGGCACACCTGCCACTCACTCAATACTTCTAAGCACTGACTCTCCCACCGCCATTTTAGAAAAGATCTTTGATTATACCATCACTAGCCTCGATTGGGCTCGACATCACTTGAATAAGGAAGCACTTGCTGAAGCAATCGACGTGTTGCAGTCGGCACGTCAAATAGAATTCTTTGGATTTGGTGCTTCCGGTATTGTTGCGCGAGACGCACAACAGAAATTTCCTCTTTTTGGAGTACCTTGTGGCGCGCAGGAAGATTCTCACCAGCAGTTTATGATTGCGTCAATGATGCGCGCTGGTGATGTGGCGGTCGTTATTTCAAACACTGGCATGACGCGTTCAGTCATCGAAGTTGCACGAACAGCCCGCGAAGTTGGCGCCAAAGTAATTGCTATCACCGGCACTGATTCACCGTTAGTGACACATTGTGATATAGCGCTCGTGGTAGAAACGTTAGACAACACTAACATCTACACACCAACTATTTCACGAATTGCAGCACTAGCGGTCATAGATGTACTTTCGACCGCGGTTGCTTTACGGCGGGACGCAGATCACATTCACCGATTTCAACTCATGAAAAAGCGTTTGAACGAACTTCGCTTCTCAGAGCGAATATAAAACAAAAAAAATAATTTGCGCTGCACCAGTGTTGCGTCAAACCTTAATCCAGAATTGCGTTGCTTCACCCTGTTATCAAGGTACTCCGAATCTTGCGACCAGCCGCCTGCAAAATTTCGAAGGATTCGAAGCGACTTCGATGAAGAAGTTCTGATGACCCAGATTTTGGCTTGAATTGTCTGGTTGTGCCGGACATGTTCTCCATTGCAGAAGTCAATGTTTTGTATTCGCCTGCTGCTACAGCGGCCAACATGGCAGAACCAAGTAAAACAGGCTCTTCGGTGCTTGATATTGCAACCGTAGTATTTGTCGTGTCTGCCAACATCTGGCAGACCAGTGCGCTTTGGGCAGCGCCGCCGCTTGCTAAAATCAGATCAATGTGAATGCCGTCTCCATTGAATTTTTCAAGCAACTGGCGCAAGCCATAACCGATGCCGCTGAGGCCTGCAATATAAAGTGCGACCAAATTGTCAACGTCGTTTTCAAGACCGAGTCCTGCAATAATCGCCCGGGCATCGGGCTCGGCAAAGGGCGAACGATTGCCTAAAAACTCCGGCACCACATGAATGCCTGATGCCAGCTCAATGGATTTAGAGAGACCATCAAGTTTTTTTTGTACACGCTGGTCGAGCCAAGCCACCAAAGAAAGCCCTTGAGTTTGCGCCATCGCCTGTGCCTCAGCAGAAGCTGGATGCATTTGAACGAGATAATCAATGGCTGCACCTGCCGCCGATTGCCCCCCTTCATTCAACCACAGGCCTGACACCATGGCCGAAAAGTAAGGACCCCAAACACCATTGACGAACACTGGTTTATCGCTTGAAGCCATGGAACAAGCCGAGGTTCCAAAAATATATGCAAGCCTGCGCTGTATGCTGATTTTACCACCGACTTTTGCGCCCAGTGTGCCCACACCACCTGCATGGGCGTCAATCAATGAAGCACCTACGGCCGTTCCCGCGTTCAAGCCCAAGTCCATCGCTGCTGCCGCAGTCAAGCCTGAGCCAAGGGGTGAGCCCGGTTCGACGATATCCGTGCCAATGCGCGCAAAGCCTTCGGCCGCGAGTTCATCAAGGCCGATATCTTTGAAGTATTTTTCATCCCATCTTTTTTCATGCGCGAGATAAGTCCACTTGCAGGTGACAGTGCATGTGGAGCGTGACAAGGACCCTGAAGCCCGCCACGTCAGATAATCTGGCAAATCGAAAAAATGATCGGCCTCCGAAAATGATTTTGGCAAATTGCGCTTCAACCATAGAAGTTTTGGCGTTTCCATTTCTGGTGAAATTCGCCCGCCCACGTAGCGCAGCACGTCGTGGTGACCGGCGTTGATTTCCTCAGCTTCACCCGCAGACCGGTGATCCATCCACACGATGATATTGCGTTGTGGATCGACTGAGGGGCTGACAGTAACTGGTGTTCCGTTGTCTTTGACAACCACAAGCGAGCATGTTGCGTCAAAGCCGATGCCAGCAATATATTCTGGTTTGACTTTCGAAGTCGCAACAGCCTCACGCACACTATCGCAGACGGCCTGCCAGATCTGGTCGCTGGATTGTTCGACCACATCGCCTGCGTCTTGCCACATCTGGATATTGCGTTTTGCTACTCCCAGAAGATTTCCAGCTGCATCAAATACGCCAGCGCGGGCACTGCCCGTTCCTACGTCAACGCCGATAAAAGCTTCTGATGAGGTCATGAATCTAGAGATCCACACTCAATGGCAAAATCACAAGGTCGCGGATTACAACATTGCGCGGGCGCGTGAGCATAAACAACACTGAATCTGCAACCTCCTTGGGCTTCATCAAACTGCCATTGGCCAATGCATCATCCATTTTGGCTTTGGGCCAATCAGCAAGCAGCGCTGTCACAACAGGCCCTGGTTGGATGGCCCCCACCCGAATGCCGTGTTTGGCAACTTGTCTTCTCACGGTGTGCACAAAGGCCTGCACGGCATGTTTGGATGCTGTGTAGATCGGCTCCCACACCACAGGCACAAGGCCAGCAATCGAACTGGTGACCAGAATGTCGCCCGTCTGGCGTTCCACCATATGCGGCAGCACGGCATGAATGGTTCGGAACACTGAATTGATATTAAGATTGAGCATGCGGTCCCACGCGTCGGGATCACCGTACACCACATCACCGCCAATATATGAGCCGGCATTCGCATGGAAGATATCCAACTGCCCAGCTTTTTCCAAAATCTGCGGCATCATCGTGCTCACACTTTCAGGGCTGAAGAGATCAATCACCACAGGAATAGCATTGGGGCCCAGCTCTGCGCATATTTTTCGCAAACTTTCTTCAGCACGATCAACAAACACAACTTTGGCGCCTGCCGCCAGAAGTGTTTTGGCGCATTCGAGGCCGATGCCCGATGCAGCCCCTGTTATTGCCGCAACTTTACCGACCAGTTCATCTGCCATGATTTTGATCTTTCTTTGTTGTGACATTAAGCGCGGCCATGTGAGACGCGCGACTTGCGAGCGAGTGAGTCGATGATCACAGCGACGGCCAGAACACCACCTGTGATCATGTATCGCAGCGCTGATGACAGATCGAGCAAGGTGAGACCGTTGGAGATCGATTGAATGACAATGATCCCAAGCAAGGCTGAATAGGCACTGCCACGCCCGCCAAACAAGCTTGTACCACCGATCACCGCTGCTGCAATCGCATTCAAGTTTACATCACCTGTACCTGCCTGCTCACTGGAAGAGGCAAGCCGGGACGCTGCCAATATGCCGCCAAACGAGGCCAACACTGAACAGAGAACGAATGCACTGGTATAGATCATGCGCACATTGATGCCTGAGCGACGGGCTGCTTCACGATTGCCGCCCACTGCAGTCATCGCGCGGCCCCATTTGGTGCGCGTGAATGCATAGTTCATGGCGATGACAAGCCCCGCGAAGAGCCCGAACATCCAGGGAATTCCGCGTGACTGATTGAGATAGAACACAACGGCTTCAATCAATACTGTGATCAAAATTGCTTTAAATACCAAACCTGAGAGTGATGGCGCAGATAGATTTGCGGCAAGGCGCCGGACAATTGACTGATACCCAGTCCACAACATGATGACCCCGGGAAGCAGTGCCAAACCGTAGGACACAATCTTGGGCATGATCATGGTTTGGCCGAAATCAACAACCCACGAACCGTAAGGCAGGTTGATGGAGCCCGTCTTGTTCAACAAATAAAGTTGCAATCCCAGAATGGCGAGTAGTCCTGAAAGGGTGGACACAAAACTCGGCATACCGAGGCGATTGAACAGCAATGCGTAGACTGAACCGAATATCGCTCCCACTGCAAGGGCAGCGAGAACGGCGAACCATACAGGCCAACCAAGATTGACCCAAAGCACCCCCAGCAGGGCAGACGCAAAACCACTGACTGAGCCTACCGACAAATCGATCTCGCCCACCATCAAGACACACACGATGCCCAACGAAATGACGCCAACGGTAGAGGAATCAAACAGCATGTTCACAAGGTTTGCGCTCGACACAAAGACAGGATTCAAAGCGGTGAAAACCGTCCAGATCACCAACAAACCGACAACAACAGGAAGTGAACCCAAATCGCCAGAACGCACACGATCAAAAAAAGCTTTTACCGATCCGCCAATCGATGTGGCGTGGGTAACGCGGCTGTCACTGCGGTCCAGAAGTGGTTTGGGATTGTCGGTCATGAGGTGGCTCCTGTTGCGCTTTCAATCGAGCGGCGACCCGCGCGGCGCGACACTGAATTATTTGATGCGCCCGTGATGGCGCTCACCAGTTCGGCGTTCGAAGCATCAGGATAAAAAATGCCGTTGTTGCGACCCAATCGCAAAACCACAATTCGGTCTGCAACCGCGCGCACATCTTCCATGTTATGGCTGATCATCACCACGCCAAGCCCGCGATCACGCACACGTTCAATCAAATCCAGAACTTCAGCAGTTTGCGCCACGCCCAATGCAGCCGTTGGTTCGTCCAGCAATATGAGTTTGGGATCAAGCAGCAATGAACGCGCGATGGCCACCGTCTGGCGTTGGCCACCTGAAAGGGAAGCAACAGCCTCGCGCACATTGGGAATGCGGGCAGACAATTCATTGAGCAATGTCCAGGCACGCACTTCCATTGAAACTTCATCAAGCCGCAAGGGGCTTAATTCCTTGCCCAGAAAAATGTTCGCCACAACATCAAGGTTTTCGCACAGCGCCAGATCCTGGAATACAGTTGCAATGCCCAGTGACAGGGCTGCCTTTGGGTCGGGCAAGGTTACAGGTTTGCCCTGAAATGTAATTGAACCAGAGCTTGCCTGGTGAACACCTGATAGAATTTTAACGAGAGTGGATTTACCAGCGCCATTATCGCCTACAAGGGCCACCACTTCGCCCGCGTGAACATCAAGATCAATATCTGTAAGCGCCGAAACCGCACCAAAATTCTTGGAAATTCCACGCAGCGAAAGAACAACTTCACCAGTAGGTGCCGGGTGCAATTCTGCGGTCATGCTTATTTGCCTTCAAAAATAAAACTATACTACAAAAGAAGCCCCGTCCGGCCAAGGGAGGATCAGGCCGAACGGAGATTTATTCAGAAATTTACTTGATGCCGAGCTTTGCACAACCTTCGGCATAAGCACCAACGCAAAGGTCAGCAGCCTTGGCAATGCCCTTGTCGATGATTTCTGCCTTCAGGTTTTCAGCTGTCACAACAGCTGGCGTGAAAAGCTGCGATGGCGTGTTATACAACGTCATTTCAGCCTTTGGTGTTTCGCCAGAGAGCAACTGGAACGCAATGTTGGCAGCGGCAGCGGCCACAATTTCCGATGGCTTGGAAATTGTGTTGTATTGATCGCCAGAGATAATCAATTGCAATGCGGCTGTTGTGGCATCATTGCCCGTGACTGGCGGAACAGGGGATACGCCGGCTGCTTTAAAAGCGGCAATTGCGCCACCACCAGTGCCGTCATTGGCAGCAACAACGCCTAATATCTTGTTGCCAAAACGTGTGACTTGACCCGCAGCCCATTCTTGCGCCTTTGGTGGTGCCCAATCTGGCGTGTCGAATTCTGACAGGATTGGATAGCCACTGGTGTCAAGACCTTCGTGAATGCCCTTTTTGATGAGGCCCGCTGCAGCATCCGTTGGGGAGCCATTGATCTGGAGTAAGCCTTGGCCATCAGCAGCCACCACATTCATGGCTTTCAGGTGAGCAACGAGTGAGTCAGCAATCGCTTTGCCGATGCCTTCGTTGTTAAATGACACGTAGAAATCAGCGCCACCCTCTGGAATGGGGCGATCATAGGCAATCACCTTAACACCTTGGCTTTGGGCCAGTTTCACCAGTGATGCAGCAGCAGCTGAATCAACGGGGTCCAGAACGATTGCCTTGGTACCTTGGGCGATGACTGAGTTGAATTGTTGCTGTTGCTTTGTTGCATCAGCGCCAGCATTGAGATAGATAACCTTGCAACCAGCGCACAGCTTTTTCATTTCTGCAATAAAGCCGGGTGAATCATGCTCTTCATAACGGGTTGAGCCTTGGTCAGGCATCAAGAATGCTACAGTTGCATCGGTAACGGCTGTTGCATGTGTGACAGCAACATTGCCGCCAAGTGCAAACAGTGCGAGTGCTGTAGCACTGGCAAACTTCAAAGTGAATTTAGTCATCGTATAGTCTCCATTTTTGGTTACGGTTTTCTAGTTGTAAAGTCTCGAAAGTGGGAGCCGGGGGTCCGACAAGGTCGTTTTAAACTCATCACAAGATCAGGGGATCAGGCAGCTTCAGCTGCTCTTGTATTTTCCTCCAACAATCCTCGAAAACGCGAAGGCGGCATGCCTTTGAGTGCCAAAAACTGTCGGTTGAAATTCGAAACATTGTTGAACCCGACCTCGAAACAAATGTCGGTAATTGAAAATGTGTTTTCGCTCATCAGCAGTTGGCACGCGAGATTGATGCGCAAGCGATTGACATATTGTACAAGTGCCATTCCCGTATGACGACGAAAACTGCGCGAAAAAGCACTGGCGCTCTTGCCGCTTATTGCAGCCAAATCCGTTTCAGTGAATTGCTCAGTGAGATGGGAGTTTATGTAGGCAAGGGCCTCATTTATGCCTGTTGCCATGAAGCCGGAAGGGTCTGGCAGATAATTCTCGCTTGTGAGCGTGCGCGTTCCAGCGGCCCGGCTCATGGCTCCAATAATATTTACAAACAATTCGATGCGACGAACGCCTTGCGCCGTGACAAGCTCTTCAAGCAAGGGCGCAATTGCTGCTGTGGAACCAGGTGTAAACAACACACCGCGCCGGCTGCTTTCAAGCACCTCATTAAATGACGCAAGCTCAGGGAAAACTTTAAGAGCGTCGGATATGAATATCTCTGAAAATTGCACAACACGGCCACGCAACGGAACTGACGTGCCGGCAGGAACATCACTCACCCAGTTGTGTGGAAGGTTAGGCCCCGTCAGAACTAGATTTCCGGGTTCGAACTCCCCGATAAAATCCCCTACAAAATAATGTCCATTGGTCGCTACAACATAGTGAATTTCATATTCGGGATGAAAGTGCCACCGGACAGTGTGAAACGGATAGCCATGGCACCAAGCCTTGAATGACTCTCCTTGCCCAATTTGGACGAGTTCCAGGTCCGGTTTCATTTACAGCTTCTCCCTGCACTTTTCTCGGCTTTGTGCCCAGTTCAAGTGCTTTTTATCGCGTTTGGTACTTTGGTATCGTCGCAATATCCGAAGGCTACGCCCGCTTTCATAACCCCGCTAGTACTGGCTTGCGCTGTTTGTGATACTTTTTTGACATTTATCACGTAGAAGATGTCGAATTTGCGTACATTGCCAGATAAGGCCAAACGCAGTGACCTTGCGCCAATCCTCAATCCAGCTTTGAGTTTACTCCCACGGTTGATAATGCCTTGGGGGCTAATGGGGCAAAGGCCATTTTTTTCGTAAGTATGCGGCACGTAGACATTATACATCGCAGCGTCATCGCCTTTGCTTTCGCGAATGTTGCTAATTTGCAAATTCAGATGACGTCAGCCATTCGAGGGTCGAGTCCCCAGTACTGGTTTAACCGACAAGATTCGAACCTGTGACCTCTTCCTTCTGAGCAAGGTGCTTGCCCCCTAAATCATTGAAAAAATTTGGGCTGAACGTGCCTGAATGATGCCAAATCAGCCAATTTGTGCCTGATTCTGCCCCGCATTTTGCGGACATGCTGAGGACAGATTATTCGTCACCAGCAATCCAAGAATACTGGCCACCGAAACTCGAAGCCAGAATTAAGTTTCAGAGTTTGATACCTTGCCGCTGACAATAAGTGCCAAATTGCGACCGCCTAACTCGGTCTCGCCTAACGTCCCTTGACCACTCTGGGACGCGCACCAATCGCTGCCGCCACTTTAGTTCTGGTGATCTGGATTGTGATGACCATAATGCTTCAAAACTGTTGGAACACTTGTGGCGAGGAAGTCGGAGATCTTGAAAGGGTATATGCCTGACTGCATCAACCATGTTGCAGCTGTGTGCTTCAAAGTATGGAGAGTTCGCGAATGTCAGCGCATTCAATTGCAATCGTTAGAATTTTCAAAGTCTGAGAAGTTCATTGGAAGGACAACTGGTGTACCCGCAAAATTTTCGATTAGCTGCTAGGCCAAACGGTAAGAACAATGTGTTGTACGTCTGTGACAAATTGGACTTGTCGGCACGTAAGTTGAGCCCTCAGTGCCGAACCAGATTGCAACCGCACCTAAGAATATCGCGGGGTCATTAGCGGAAACGATGCCAAGCAGGAACGTACGTCCCCTCTACGTGGCCTACGGCCGTCCTGTGCGATGATCACAGATTCCTATCAGTGTTCTGATATTGTGTTCGGCGCTATCAGCCCGTGCCGGAAGAGGCTGCAATCGCGACAAGGTAATTGCGTGTCACTGTCTCAGCCCGAACTTCATCACCATCGGCAATAGCGCGGAATATCTGGTCCAGCTGTTCATAAGTATGGTTGCGCACAATTGCCGCCACTACGCCATTCTCATGTCTGCTATCAAGCTTGTAATTATCTCGCGCCTTGATGATCTGGTCAAAAGTCCGCAGGAGAAAACCATTGCCTGACGCCACATAGTAAGCGCGGGAGAACTGAAGAATCCTGGATTTGAATTCCAGCCAACTGCCAGGGCCAAGGATTGCATCGAGCGATGCCTTCATCAACTTGACGTGCTCACCCGAAACATGCCGCGCCGCCAAAGCGGCAACACCAGGCTCAAGAACAAGTCGCGCTTCAATTGCTTCCAAAAACGAACGTTCGTTTGGCGCTTCGATGTCAACACTTGCATCCATACGTTCAATAATCTGTGCTGCGTGTTCGGAAAGCCAAGTGCCAGACCCCACCTTGCGGGAAATGAGGCCCCTGTCGTTCAATACCAAAAGTGCATCGCGTACTTGCTGGCGCGACACACCAAATGTTTCCGCTAGTTTCCGTTCATTGGGCAGCTGGGCACTCGGCAAATAGCGGCCGTTGCGAATGGCCTCCATCAGTGCAGAGCTGATGGACGAAGCTGTGGCCATTGGTTGGTCGCTTTGATTAGCAGGCATATCCTGACTCTCAGTCATTCATTTTCCCAATCATCAAGCACGCTGTCCATAGGTGCGATCGAGTCGCAGCTTCAAATCGGCAATAAAACCGGGCGTAATTGCTGCATCGTGCGCCAGCGAATGCCACAGCGGCAGCGAGTTAACATAAGAGCGCATGCCATTAAGCCCTTCCTCTGCTTCAACCCAGTTCAGACCCATGGCCTGCGGGCGCACATCAAGCCCGATGCCAGCAATTGCGTCCATCATTTCATCTGCGCCGTTCTCATGCAGCATGGAGCCGACGATAATGCCGAGGCCCACGGGTTGACCATGGAGAAATTTTTTGCGCGTCTGCTTTTCCAGCGTATAAAAAAGAAAATGATCGGTGCCTTCGATGTGGCGAGGGCACCAGCCGGAACCATGGAACGACGTTCCCCATTTCAATCCATCGACAAGCACATCAATGCCCGCATCGGTCATATTCTTTATGCCATCAATGTTTTTCAGAACTGCATTGACCTTTGACAACGATTGGTTGACGAGCCCTTCGTCATAGGGCCACTTCGCTTCGATCTTTCCAATATCGCGCGCATATTGCCAGTCGAGAACGCCAGTGTGGAAACACAGAATGTCACCGATGCCAGACCAGTTGAGATGGCGAGGCGCTGCCCGCAACACATCATAATCAATAAATACGCATTCTGGCACGGCATAGCCGCGATAGTTGACCTTGCCATTCTCACGCACACCTGAGCGGTGCGAGTAAACCGCGTTGACCGAAAGCGCAGTGGGTGCCTGGAACAGCGGCAGATTGCGACGCCAGGCAAAATACTTCGCCACATCGAGCGCCTGCCCGCCACCCAAGCCAATGATGGCACGAATGTCTTTCAAGCCAGCTGCGTCACGATCAAGATCAACCTGTTCAATCGAGTTAGCGAGATAGACCTGATAATCTGCTCCTTCAAACTCATGTTTAAACATCTGCCAAAGATCCGGCATCGTGACGATGAGGAATGGCGGGTTGACGAAGTTCTTGAATTCGCCAAACAAGCCACGCCCCATCACCGTTGGGAAGCCATAGTCGAGTTGGGTTTTGCACATGGTGTTTCCTTTCAAATTATTGCGAGTCAACCTTTGATCGCACCTGATGACAGGCCAGATACGAGCGCCCGTTGTGCTACCACAGTGAGAATTGTGATGGGTATAATTGCGAGGGCAGAAGCAGCGGCCATCGGTCCCCAATCCAGATTTCTGGTGGAAATGAATCCGGCAATGAAAACCGGCAAAGTCTTGGCGCTGTTGCCGGCCAACATCACGGGGATAAGAAATTCATTCCATGCCAGCAAGGCCACGAATATGGTCGTCGCCGCCATGCCCGGCAATATGAGGGGCAACACCACATGAACGAGAATTTGCCAGCGCATGGCGCCGTCAACCGCTGCACTCTGTTCAAGAGCGATTGGAATTTGTTCAACAAATGAAATCATCAGCCACACTGCGAAAGGTAAATTGACCGCTGCATACATTATGATCAGCATGAGGTGATTGTCGTAAAGCCCAAGTTGCGAAATGATCTGGAATAGAGGCACCATAATCACGATTGCAGGCACAGCTCGGATCAAAACCAAACCCACTTCAAGCGACCTACGGCCCCGAAAGCGCGGCGAACGGGCCATGGCATAGGCAGCCAACGTTGCAATGAAAACACAGAGAAGAGTTGAGACCAGCGTGATCACCACGGTATTCACACAGGTTTTCCAGAAGCCACGTGTATTGAAGATCGCATCATAGTTCTTCATCGTTGGCACAAAGCTGAAGAATTTTGGTGGGAACACGAAGGTGTCGTCGCGCAGCTTGATGGACGTCGATATTGTCCAATAAACAGGAAACAAGGCGATGAAGCTTGCCAGCAGCAAACCGACATAACTTAATCCATTGGCCAGTTGTTTGCGGGATTTGGGTCTCATTTCGCATACTCTGTGGCCCGGCGCCACATAACATAAATGGGAGCAACCAGGATGACCATAAGTACACCAAGGGCAGCCGCGCGCGAAATCTGGAAGAAAATAAAGCCGGTGTTGTATGTGAGCATACCCAGCGTCTGCGTGGCCGTGCCAGGGCCTCCCTTGCCCGTGAGAATGAAAATAAGATCAAACATTTTCAAGCAATCAATAATTCGGATCATGGCAACCACCAATAAAACCGGCAACAGCGATGGCAGCGTGACGTGAAAAAATATCTGGGATGCGCGTGCGCCGTCAATGCTTGCTGCTTCGCGTGGGCCTTGTGGCAAACCAGCCAATCCAGCCATGGTAATCAACATCACGAAAGGTATCGATTGCCAGCTATCAACGATGGTGACGGCCATGATGGCGGGCCAGCGCCAGCCAAGCCAATTGGGGCCATGAATGTTGATTTGAGCGAGCGCCCAGTTGATGACGCCAAGATCGGCGTCAAACAGGAAGCGCCACATCAACCCGACCGCTACGGGTGTGAGCAACATGGGAATGATTAAAACTGTTCTGAAAAACTGGGTGCCAGACAGATTGCGGTGAAGCAAAACGGCGAGACCAACACCTGTTGGGATTTGAACCGCGAGGGCCAATACGATGAGGATCAAAGTGACCCAAATGGATTCCCAAAATCGTGGATCAGTAAAAGCCTGAATGTAATTTTCAAAGCCAATGAAACGCGCCGGTATAAAAGCACCAAGTGTTTCATTGCGAAAAGAAAGATACAAGGCACCAATAATCGGTAAGGCGAAAACCACAATGAGCATCACCCATGTTGGCAGCACCAAAATTTCGGCGAGCCGTGCATTGGCGGTTTCGATGCTCTTAGACCGTCCGTGTTTCTGAGTTTGCATTTCGTGGTACTTTGAGAATTGGAGGTGTGGACAAGCCACACCCCTGTTGATGTACTTCCGAATTACTTGGCGTTTTCTTGAGCAAGAATTGGCTTTTCAGTTTCCTGAAGCGCATCAAGACCGGCCTTGACGTCTACTGAGCCGCTCATAATGCCAGCCAATGCGTCGACTGCCGCCTTTTCAAATTCCGGCCAGACGCGGATTTGCGGATAGCGTTCAATGCGCGTTCCTTCTGGGATATCGAGAACGGGCAAGTAGGAGTACTTTGCAACAAGTTCAGGATCAGTAATAATAGATTTCCGGCCAATGGCTGCCGCACCTGCGTTGAGATAATTCTTGGCGTTGGACTTTCCAAGCACGAACTCAAGAAACTGCCAGGCCACTTCGGGGTTCTTCGCGTCGGAGGGAATGCCGATGTTCCAGCCCGCAAGGTGGGTCACATCCGCGGCACCCTTTGGCATAGGAGCTGTGCCAATCTTGCCCACGTGTTTCTGGTTGGCAGGATCGGACAACATGCCCCAATAGCCGGAGTATTGCACCATCGCCCCAATATCAGTTGAGAAGAACTTGATGGTCGCATCGTCGCTTGAGGCCGAGAGCGCCCCTTCAGGCGCATAGGCCAGCATGTCCTTCAAGAACTGCGTGCCAGCCACGGCTTCTGGCGTGTTAACAGTCGGATTATAGTTTTCATCATAGAGGTGGCCGCCGAAGCTCCACACCATCGTCATCCACCACCACGAGACGTTTGATCCAAAACCAAAAATTGCGCCAGCGCCCTTGCCGGATTCTTTCACAGCCTTGGCATTGGCTTTATATTCATCCCAGGTTTTAGCGGGCTTCAATCCGAGCGCGTCATAGATGTCGGTGCGGTACCATTGAATGAAAGGTTCGGTGGAAAGCGTCAGGCCAAGAGTCTTGCCTTTGTACTTGCCATAGTCCTGCTGGCTCTTTCCGAAATCTGAAATGTCATATTCCTTCGACGCAGCAATCTTGTCATCCAGTGGCGTCATTGTGCCAGCCGCACCAAAGGGGGTGAGGAATGAATTGTCAAATTGGGCCACGTCATATTGGCCCTGCTTCAATTGCACAGACAACATGAGCTTCTGGTGCATTTCGCCATAAGATATTTCTGTGACATTGACCTTGTGGCCAGTGGCTTTTTCAAAGGCCGGAATGAACGATTGAATGGCGGTTGATGACGGCGACGGACTCAAGAACAAATTGATCTCGTCGGCCCATGAAAGTGTTGTCGTGGCCAACAATATGGCCGCGGCTGAGAAAAGTCTTTTTGCAAATGGCATGGTGTTCCCTCCTGTGATGCCGATTATCGGCTTGGTGCCAATGAACACTCAAAGGTCAACCATTGTCAATCACCAAAAAATCGCGTTAAATCCACATTAGTTGACAATGCCGTCAAACAGGAGGCAGTATTGCTTCAATTGGTTGGCCATTTAGGGGCCGCTCAAAAAAGGGGCACAAAATGGCGACGGTTTCACTTGCGGGTGTTGGAAAGTCCTACGGTGCGCAGTCAGTCGTGCGCGATATCAATCTCGATATTGCGGATGGTGAATTCATCGTTCTTGTCGGCCCATCAGGCTGTGGAAAATCCACCATTCTTAGGATGATTGCAGGACTTGAAGACATTTCAACTGGCGACATCAGCATTGGTGGCAAGATCGTCAACGAGATGGAAGCCCGCGAACGAAATCTTGCCATGGTCTTTCAAGATTACGCGCTCTATCCCAACATGACCGTTGAAGCCAACATCGGCTTTGGCCTGAAGATGAATGGCATGGCCGCACCCCAGCGTGCCGCACGGGTGCGCGAAGTGGCCAAACTTCTGCAAATTGAACCTTACCTCGCGCGCAAGCCGAAGGCATTATCGGGTGGCCAGCGTCAGCGCGTGGCCATGGGCCGCGCTCTTGCCCGCAAGGCACAGCTCTTTCTGTTCGACGAACCGCTTTCAAACCTTGACGCAAAACTGCGCATGGAAGTGCGCACGCAAATTAAACTGCTGCATCGTGAACTCGGCATGACCTCCGTATTTGTAACCCACGACCAGACCGAAGCCATGACATTGGCTGATCGTATTGTTTGTCTGCAAGGCGGTAACATTGCCCAGGTGGGAACTCCGGAAGATCTCTATTCGCGCCCGGCCAACGTGTTCGTGGCAAGCTTCATCGGCTCACCGCAAATCAATCTGCTGCCTGCCACTGTTGCGAAAGGCGCATTGAAACTGGCCGATGGTCAAGTGATCAAACCAGCAAAGCCGCTCGCTTTGGAAGAAGGTCGCTCCGTGCTGGTGGGTTTGCGGCCCGAAGACCTGACCGATGAGTCTCGGGTCAATTCCATGACCAAACCCCAATCCGTGAAGTTTGACTATCTAGTGCCCGAAACCCTGGGCTCTGACACCTATCTGATCGGTGACATAGCGGTCACCCGCGTCACCGCCCGCTGCGCACCCTTAACCCGGCCCAAGGCAGGTGCAAAACTGACGCTCCACGCCGACACCAATCACCTCCACCTGTTCGATCCGAACACGGAGCAGCGGATTTGATTCAGAGTGAATATCAATCCAGAAGCAATGAGTCGATGAATTGAGCCGAATGATGGAGGACATCTGCGTCAACATCTAGCCCCAAGGCTTGGACTTTATAAGGGATGATGTGGACGCAACTCAGCTATATTTGCGCAGCGCCGTCCGCGATCCCAATTTGCCATATGGGATAGTCTTTGAATTTGAGGAGGACCGGGGGTGGGGCAAACAAGAAAGTAAAAAAGAGGATGCTTGCGGACTCAACGCAAATCGACGAATTTACTGGCTTATGGCAAAGCCTCACATCACACGCACATTCGCTCCGATTCACTTTGAGGATCTTGATCCCCATCGGTTTGAGGATCTTGTTCGTCAGCTCGCTTATGACTTCAAGCAGTGGCAAACAATCGAATCGATAGGGCGAAGTGGTGCAGACGGTGGTTTTGACGTACGCGCATACGAAGTTCAGCATTCATCAAACGTACCCGACGAACAAGATTCGGAAGAAGATGCTCCGCATCCGATGGAGGGCAATCTTTGGATGATTCAATGCAAGCGCGAAAAGGAACTAGGACCCAAAAGAGTGGAGGGTATTGTAAACGACGCAGCAATTGCGGAGAGCGTGCCTTACGGCTACATCCTCGTGGCGCCTGCGCACTTTTCCAAAGCCGCGCAGGATAAATTTAGGGACGAGTTAAGAAATCGCGGCGTTATGGAGTTCTACCTCTGGGGGGCCGGAGAACTTGAAGACATGCTCTATCAGCCAAAGAACGATCATATCTTGTTTGCGTTCTTCGGGATTTCACTTGCAAGTCGACGCCGTTCAAGGACAACCGAGATACGTTCAGCCGTTAGTATTAAAAACAAATTGCGACGCGCTCTGGGTGACAACCCTCGCAATCAGTCCGTCCTAATTCGGGATTTGCAAGATGCAAATTATCCGTACAAAAATGAGTATAATGATTTTGACAAGCGGCCCCGATGGAAAGGATATACTGTAGTTGAATTTCACCCATTGGGAATGATTGTAAATGTTGCACGGTACTTTGCATATTTTGACAAGCGAAAGGCTGAATGGGACTTCACAACATCAGTGAACAATGTCCACCCAATTTCAGGGCATCGGCACATAGAACGCGACGTCAAAAAAGAAGAACTACGCAACGCCGCAAAGGGATTTTGGGAGCAGATACCACGCGCCAAACAGGTTAATTTTGTCTGTAATGGTTTCGTCAGATTCGACCAAATAGCATTCATCGATGATAAGGGCGATACTGAGTATGGAATCCCTCATCTGTTCGTTGAGTTCCGTAACGAGCGAGGTCCGTTCTCAGCTTTCAATCAATTCATTGAAATAAATGAACACTACCATGAACTGTTAGATGAGCTGAGTCGCATTAGGTTTTTTCCCTCGATATTTGAAAAACCAGCTTTTGGAACCGTTTTCACTGACAAGTTGGTCACTTTGCCTGATAGAATACGAAGCTCGCTTATGCGCAATGGGAACGGTTGGGTAACTCTGTACGACGCTGACAAGAGACACGGTTTTCTAAAGCCCACAGATGTGATTGCTGTCGACAAGACAGCGAACCAAGGCGAGAAAAATGTACTTCTTAAAATAACAAACGTCTATGTAACCACAGGCAAGGAGCTTTTGGACTCATACGACTATGACCCTGCCTTGAAGCAAAACATTGAGGAGCAATTGGAGCGGCAAGTCCAAACTGCGGACATCGTCCGCGTAATTGAAGCGGTTGTCATTTACGATTGGCAAGTAACTCAGGATCGACCAGTCGTCTGATGAACTCAATGTGCCGCACTACTCGTGGCATTTTTCCCCACTATCCCATCCACAATCTTCTCCGCCACCATCATAATTGGGGCTTGGATATTCGCTGTCGGCACGCGGGGCATGATGCTGCCGTCTATGACGCGTAAATTCTTTATCCCATGCACGCGGCCTGCTCCGTCAGTCACGGCCATGTCGTCAGTGCCCATGCGGCAGGTGCCAGCGGGGTGGTGTTCAGTGTTGGCGTTGTTGCGCAGCCAGCGGATGATGCCCTCATCACTCGCACCCTCAAGATCAGGATCAAGCGAGGCAGACCGGAATTCGTCCCACGGCTTTTGCGCGGCCATCTCGCGCGTGCGTTTGATACCATCCACCATTTCTTTCACGTCGCGAGAGTCATCCAGATAGTTGAAGTGAATGGCGGGATGCGCTTTCGGGTCTGCTGATTTAAGGCGGATGCGGCCACGGCTATAGGGGCGCATCTGGCTGACAAAGTATTGGAAGCCATCTCCCAACACCACTTTGCCATCCTGAAAGTCGGCGAGGAAGCCTAAGAATTCGTGCTGCAGGTTGATGTAGGGTGCGCTGGAACCGCCATCGAAAAAAGCACCGACTTCAAAGAAGTTTGATGCGCCCAAACCCGTCTTAAACAACAGCCATTCAAGACCAAGCTTGGCTTGTCCCAAAAGTCCGAGTTGCGCCTTAATGGAAACAGGCTTGCTGCAACCGAAGCGCAAGGGGGCAACAATATGATCTTGCAGGTTTTCTCCCACACCCGGTAAATCCAGCACAAGCTTGATGCCATGTTCTTTCAAGTGATCGGCAGGCCCAATACCAGAGAGCATCAGCAACTGCGGTGACGCGATTGTGCCTGTGCTGAGAATGACTTCTCGCCTCGCCTCTATCACCGAAGTTGTGCCACCGATGACACACTCCACCCCAACTGTCTTTGTGCGATTGAGAACGAGCTTGTTCACAAAAACATCTGTCTTGACTGTGAGATTGGGACGATGCTTCACGGGCTTGAGATAGGCTTCGGCAGCGCTACAGCGAACGCCATTTCGAATATTCGCCTGTGTAAGATGTGTGCCTTCTTGCAACCTGCTATTATAGTCCTTGGCCTGTTGCAGTCCCCACGCTTCTCCTGCACGCAAAAAACGATCATAGAAAACATGGTCGCCCTTACTTTCAATCACACTGACTGGACCATCATGTCCGCGTGTTGGTGAATGGGAGCCATTATAGCTTTCCATTTTTTTGAAATACGGCAGGCAATCCGCATAGGACCAGCCCTTGATGCCAAATTCCTTCCATCTATCATAATCCTGGGGATTACCATGCACCCAAACCATGCCATTGATCGCTGAACTTCCGCCAAGCCCGCGTCCGCGTGCTTGGCCCAAGCGGCGATTGTTCAGGTGGGGTTCTGGCTCGCTCGTATAACGCCAATTATAAACCTTGCTTTCGATGGGAAAGGTCAAAGCCGCTGGCATTCGAATGGTCAACGCGTTTGCAACAGGACCTGCTTCCAGCAGACACACGGTCACATTTTTTTGCGCCGAGAGACGGTTAGCCAGAACACAACCTGCTGAACCAGCGCCTATAATTACATAATCAAAACTGGCCATGTCAGACAATACCTGTGACTTTGGTGGCATTGAGGAAATTGCCAGCAATGAAGCCACGAGCCTCTGCCAATGGAATTTGGAGAAGCTGTATGAAAATCGCTTCCATCAAGGGATTTAGCGGCAAGGCCACATTGGGGTAGGTGAAAACGCCAAGGCCTGCAACCTCGACCGGCGCCGAGGCCGCAGGGGCCACAGCGATAACTTTACCGCCCAGGGAGGTGATCTTTGCAATCAAGGCCATATCGATGTCGCGTGTCTTAAGGTCGCCAAGAAAGATCACCATCTGGAATCCGGGTCGCACCAGTTCAATCGGTCCATGACGGAATTGCCCACCGGACAATGCTGTGCACTGGAGTTTTGCGGCTTCCTGGGTCAACAAGGCTGCCGTCTGAGCCGAGCCAAGGCTTTTGCCACGACCCACAAGCATAAGTGGCGCTTGTGGGTCAAGATAGGCCATAACTTTAGCCAGCTTCGGCTGCCAATCCTTGAGCAACTGGGCGCAAGCATCGGCAGATTGTGCAATGTCCTTGCAGGCTTGCGGCAAGCCTCCGCGCAATGCAGCGCCGATGAGATGCAGACAGGCAAAACCGCCAGTATAAGATTTGCTGGACACAGTCATTTCCGGCCCTGCTCTAGAGGCCAAGTGAACATCGGCCCAATTCGCGAGGCTGTTCCCAAGTTGATTGGTGACGGAGACAACTGATGCTGGCCTGATCCCAGGCAGTTTCGTCAGCTCAACAATCTCGCCGCTCTCGCCGGACTGGGAAACCGCAATCATCAGACTGCGACGGCTAATCATGTCCGGCATCTGCTGCACCAATTCGGACGAGTCAATCAAACACACGGGCACAGTCAGGGATTGTGAAAGTTGAAGATAGAGCGGGTAAGAGCCGTGCAACGAGCCACCCATGCCCGTCAAGATCACGCGATCAAAATCACCTTCGCGCAGGCGAGACGCCAGTTCCTGTAAATCTTCCAAAGTGTCTTTGCCAGGGCCATGCGCCAAAACAGAGAGCATAGTCGGTTGTTCGAGAATTTCATCGAGGTAAGACGCTGTCATGTTGAAACCCGTTCATTGTGTTGATAGGGAAAGCAAAGTGCCGCGGCACCGACAAGACCGGCCTTATTGCCAAGTGTCGCTTGGAGGATGGTGACTTTGTTGGCGTAGTGTTTCATGGCAAGACGCGTTACTGTCTTTCGGATTGGGATGAGAAGGTCTTCACCAGCTGCACTCACGCCACCAGCAAAAGCGATGCGGTCGGGTGAGAAAATGTGCATCCATGTCACCAAAGCAGCGCCGATAAACTGTGCGGCCTCTTGAACGATCTGGGCGCATTCAATGTCTCCGCTGCGAGCAGACTCAAACAATGCACGGAGTCCTGCATCGCTACTGTTAGATCGCACTGCGTTGTAGCGATTTTGCAGGGCCAATGCAGAAGCAACAGATTCCAAACATCCGTGGCAACCTTGTCGGCAAGTGTGCTTTCCAGTTGGATCAACAATCAAATGACCTATGTCGCCCATGGTGCCGTTGGCAGTGTGAACCGGTTTTCCATTTTCAATGAAACCCACGCCAATGCCGGTGCCGAGGGCCACAGTGAGAAAGCGGTCACTTCCCTGCCCTACTCCAAAACGATGTTCAGCGAGAGCAGCCAAAGTTGCATCATTTTCTATGAAAACTTTAACACCAGACTTTTGGCTAATGTAGTCAACAATTCGAAATTCATCCAGGCAGGGTACATTACCTAGCCGCGTCGTTCCCAGTTCGAAATCTATGTGTCCCGGCAATCCTATGCCGATGCCGCAGGGTTTTTCAATTGCCAAGGATTTTTGTAGCTTCTCAGCAGTTGCCAAATAGCGGTCAATCAGAACTGGGGCAATCACCCGCTGATCACTGATGACCACATCCTCTGCAAGTACGGTTCCAGCGGGGGACACAATTCCGATTTTGGCCGAACCACCGCCCACATCAATGCCCAATGCTGGAAGAGGTTGTGACATGGCAATGCTCAAGAAATCTTGTGGCGGCGGACGGTCAACGCAAAGCCATCACCGCGATAGATTGAACGCACATATTCGAGCACCTCATCCTGCTCACTGGATGTCACACGCCAAGCCACAACGACAGGCGCTCCCACTTTGATGTCGAGATGTTCGGCGATGGCCTCATCGGCAACAGCAGGTTCAATTGCAGCATCAGCCCAAGCTGGCTCATATCCCCAAAGGTGCCGCATGGTCGCGTAAAGCGAGCCGTTTTCCACATCGGCCCTCTCAATGCCGGGATAGGCTTCAATATCTAAGTAGGTCTCTTCATACGCCACTGGACAGTAATCGACACATCGCACACGTGTCAGACAATGGTAGGCCTTGCTCTTCGAAGGCACCTTTGTGAGGTGTATTTTCATACCTTCTGGCAGGCTAGAGACTTTCACAAAGTCAACGAAGCGAGAACTTGGGCTGGAGCCAGCATTCTCAACTTCAGATGTGAAACTTCCGAAACCCGTTACGCCACCGATGTGTTGAGAACGAGGATAGGAACCACGGCCTTTCTCGCGATAGATCAGCCCTTTTCGATGAAGTTCGTCCAGCGCCTGCCGCACTGTGACACGAGAAACCTTGAATTCTGCAGCGAGTTCATTTTCCGAGGGCAGAGCTGTTCTCTCACTTCGGGAGCGGCTGCTCTGCATGTCACGTTCCAAAAGTTCAGCAACTTGCCGATAAACCGGAGAAGCACTTGATTTTTGAACACACCGCCGCGTCTTACTGGCCAAATTGGCTTCCATGCATGGTCTCCATAACAAAAAAACCAACCATGTATACTTGTCTTAACAAGTTGTCAAGAGTTCCATTAGTTTTGGAATTTTCGCTGGGTGCAAGATCACCTTTTTATTGTTGATAGGAGAGCAAAACTGCATTGGTTAACAATGCGTTGCATTGCATAACTGCAAACGTAGCGCACATGATACCTTTTAACTTGACCTTGCCCCAAACTTCTATCCAGTCTGAAGTTCGCTCTGGCGGTTGATTATGTCTTGTTGATCTTGTTTTGCAAGAGGCGTGGGCGCGCAGGCCCGTAGGGCCGGAGCGTTCATGCCTCTTGCGCGTTTTGCGTAT
>JANMAE010000125.1:0-22252 GCA_031359445.1 Hyphomicrobiales bacterium
GCTGCACGAACACAAGGTTTTCGTGGAAGCCGCAATCTGGGACATCAACGCCTTCGACCAATGGGGCGTGGAACTCGGCAAGGAACTGGCAACGGGATTGCAGCCCGTGATGACGGGTAAAAAGGGCGTCGAAGGGCAGGACGCGTCTACGGCGGGGCTGGTGGGATATTTGCGGAAGTTGGGAGCATAGAGCTCCATTCCGCCATCCCCAAGAAATGCTCCGTACACCCCACATCCCGTCTTCCCGGCGCAGGCCGGGACCCAAGCGTCCGTGCGTCCGACCGCTATTTGAGAGTCATCACGCGGACAATTGGGCACCGGCCTGCGCCGGTGTGACGAATGAGGGGTGGGGTAATATTTGAAACAGCCAAAACACTTGGAAACCACTGCTTAACCATTTCTCTTTACGAATTGGTAAGTTTCTATCCACGATCAGGCCAAACCCTCCGATGTCAATGTCCAGCACAATGAGTATGGAACCCGCGCAGGCGCACGGGTTGCAGGCTGAAACTGTTGGGCACTTCTTCGTTGCCCTCATTTTCCTCACCTCGTTTTACGTGAAGATCGAGCCTGCCGTGTGCGATCTCATGTTTTTTGCGGCCCTCGTATTTTTCTACCGTTCCGGGCTCAGCCTGCCACCCACGCTTGCTCCCCTGTTCCTGTGCCTGCTCGTTTACAACGTGGCGGGGCTGGTGAGCTATATCATGATTGAGAACGAGATTTTTTCGAGCTGGCAATATGTCATCACGTCGTTCTACATGAGCGTATCCGGATTCTTTTTCGCCGCCTATATTGCGGCTGACCCTGAAAAACGTTTTCAGTTTGTGCTGAAATATTATTTCATCGGCGCAACCATAGCCTCCATCCTTGGCCTTCTCGGCTACTTTCAGCCCGGATTATTTGCGGGACAATTTTTGGACATGGGCCGCGCGGTCAGCGGTTTCAAGGATCCAAACGTGTTCTCCACCTATCTCATCTTGCCGGCGGTGGCGATGCTGCAGGCGCTGATGCTGGGGAAGAAACGCTATTCGCTGTTGAACATCATATCCCTTCTGGCGATCATGATGGGGCTGTTCCTGGCGTTTTCGCGCGGTGCCTGGATCAATTTTGTCATGGCTTCCGGATTGATGATTTTCCTCTCATGGCTGAATTCCGTGGATCAGCGGCAGCGTGTTGGCATTGTGCTGAAGGCTATTGTTGTGTTGATGGTCATGGCCGTGATCCTGGCAGCACTCCTCAGCATCAAGGAAACCCAGTCGCTGTTTCTCGATCGCTTCACGTTGCTCAAGGAATATGACTCCGGCGAAATGGGGCGTTTCGGCAACCAGCGCAACGCCATTCCCATGCTCCTGATGCGGCCATTTGGATTTGGGCCGGTGCAGTTCACGATGTATTTCCGCGAGGCGCCGCACAACACCTTTGTCAATGCCTTCAGTTCCTTTGGCTGGGTGGGCGGCTTGACGTTTTTCACGCTGGTCGTATTGAACCTGTTTGTGGGGTTTCGCCTGGTTTTCATGCGCACGCCGTTTCAGGCTTCTGCCATCGCCGTATTCAGTTGCCTCATGGCCATCACCTTTCAAGGTGTGCAAATCGACACCGAACACTGGCGTCATTTATATTGGATGACCGGTATTTTATGGGGCTTTTTCGCGGCTGCCCACATGCGCGGCGATGCGGGCTTTTCGCCGCGTGAAATCCTGGCGGGTTGGCGTGGCACGGTTATTGCTGAAGACCAAAATCAACCCTGAAAGAACACCATGTCGAAACTCCCCAACATCCAGATCCTGCGCGCCCTGGCCGCGTCCACGGTGGTTTATTACCACTCCGGCATTGAGACGACCTCGGTCTGTGCGGCCACGCACCAGAATTGTGTCTATGATTTCTGGATCGGCGGGTTCAGCGTCGGTTTGTTTTTTGTGATCAGCGGCTTCATCATGGTGGCCACGAGCTGGAATGCCTTTGACCAGCCGGGGGCAGCCATGGATTTCATGCGCCGGCGCATCATCCGCATCGTGCCCCTCTATTGGCTTCTCACCACAATCGCTGTCATCGGCGTATTCTTCGTGCCCTCGATGCTGAATGTGCCGGTGCTCGATCCCGTGTATGTGGCGGCGTCCTATCTGTTCTGGCCGGTCACCCGCATCAATGGTCTGGTGCGGCCCATCGCCAATCTGGGCTGGACCTTGAATCTGGAAATGATGTTCTACATGGTCTTCACGCTGGCCCTGCTGTTCAACCGGAGGCTTGGCCTCACGCTGGCCATCGGCTTTCTGGCGGCTTTTACCGCTGTGCAAACCACCGGCATTTTTGCAGAAAGTGGCGCGCTGCCTTCCACGCCGCTGAATTTCTGGGCCGATCCCATCATTATCAACTTCATTTTGGGAATGATCATTGCCGTGTTCTACAAGCGCGGGTTTCGCTTCAGCCAGCAATCAAGCCTGTTGCTCATGGCGGCTTCGGTGGGGCTTTCCATCATCGCCTATCAGATGGATGAAACGATCCGGTCTTACCCCGCAAACCATGTCATGGCCCGCATGGCAGATGCGGTGCCGCCACTCTTCCTGTTCCTGGCCTGCGCCTTGGGCCCGCAACTTAACGCGGCGAAATCTTTCTGGCGTCCGGCCCTGCTCGTGGGCGATGCCTCCTACAGCCTCTATCTCATCCATCCCTTTGTGCTACGCGCCTTGAGCAAGCTCTGGGTGAAACTTGTGGGCGCTGATTTGCCGGTCTTGAGCTTCACCCTGCTATGTCCCATCGCAGCGCTTGCCGCGGGCCTAGCCTGTTACGCCCTGGCGGAACGCCCCTTGCTCAAGTTTTTCAGCAAACCCCGAAGCCCCCGACCTGCCTTGGAGCTGCGTCCCAATGCTTGACCTGTTGAAGGCCGTGCAGAGCCATACAAAATTAACCCAGAGTTGATTTTTCCAAGACCTGCCTGTGCCTTCCAAAGTAAATTGATGCTGTATTAATTTCTCCCACCTAATCCATGGTTTGCAACTTCTGATATCTTATTGCGTTGCATCGGGCTGGAGAAATATGTTGGGGTTGAATGCATTGCTGGCGGGATGTTCCGCTGCTGTTTCAGATTTGCGTCGGATTGTTTCCGTCAGATACACTTATGTCGAGCAAGTTTCCGCCATTCAGCGGAGTGCTCCAGGCGTGCTCGGCATTAACATATTTGTTGTGCTGTCGGTTGCATTTTTATTCTGGTCGACACCCATGATGGAGCCATCCCTGCTTTGGGCAGCGGTTGGAATAGCGCTTTCGGGCGTTGGCTTGATCAACTGGTACAAGTTGAGAAAAACATCTTTGACACCAAACCTGGTGGGCAAGGCTGTCCGGCTCATCTCGTTTTTTGCAGGTTTGAGAGCTGCCCATTGGGCCACAGGCTTTGTAATGTTCATGCCGTCAGCCAATTCAGCCAGTCAAATCGCTTTGGGTTGGACGCTTGCCGGCATGCTCTGCGGCGGTAACTTTGCTTACAGTACTTTGCCCCGCGCGGCACTGACCTATGTCGCAATCCTGTTTGGTGGCGGCGTTGTGGCATTTCTGGCAACGGGAACATCTGTCGCCGCCTTTCTGATCATTGCGCTGGCGCTGTTTGCGGGTTTCCTGATTGTTTCAACCCTCATCAGCACACAGATGCTGCGATCGCATGTGGAAAATGAGGTAAAGCTTGCAGATCAAAATGAATTCATGGGCATTGTTCTCAAAGACTTTGAAGATGGTGCTTCGGACTGGTTATGGGAAACAGCTGCCGATCAAAAAATCAATCGGGGAAGTGGACGTTTCGCGGCAAATCTTGGCCTTCCATCTCAAGACGTCAATGAAGACACTTTGCTGGCCATTGTGAAATCCCGCGCTGTTACGCAAGAACAGCGGGAGACAATCTCAAAACTCGCGGATGCCTTGAACAAGGAACAGCAATTCAGCGAAGTCGTTGTGAATTTTGGCAAAGGAGACAATGAGAGATATTGGAAGTTTTCCGCCAAACCTGTGGCAGGCTCACACGGTTCATGGCGCGGTGTGGCGTCGGACATCACAGCTGCAATGATCTCGCAAAACCGCGTCAAGTTCCTGGCATTTCACGATTCACTGACCGGCCTTCCCAATCGCCTTTTCATCACGGATTGCCTCGACAGGGCGCTGAGAGAAACCAGCGCAGGCCCGCATGAAAGAGTGGTGATGAGCATAGACCTTGATGGGTTCAAAGCCGTCAACGACACTTATGGGCATCATATTGGTGACCGCCTTCTGGTGGCCGTGGCCAAGCGCATGCAGTCTGTATTGGCCCCCAGAGATGTGCTCAGCCGCATGGGCGGTGATGAATTTCTGTTGATCTGCAACACATCGGGACGCGATGATGAAGTTGAAAACTACGCTTCGCGCCTGTTGCGCGTGGTAACCGAACCTTATTCCGTACTTGGACACAGATTGAACATCGGTGCCAGCATCGGCATAGCGCGCGTAGGCCATGACGGTGATACGACAACCGACATCCTGCGCCACGTCGACCTGGCGCTTTATCGTGCCAAGGCAGATGGAAAAGGCGTTGCCTGCAAGTTCAACGTGTCGATGGACGTGGAAATGCAGAATAAGCGCGCCCTCGAAAGCGATTTGCGGGCGGCAGTGGTAAACGGCGAATTCGTTCTCCATTATCAACCCATTGTGGCGGTCTCCGACTTGAAAGTTTGCGGCTATGAGGCGTTGATCCGCTGGCAACATCCTGAACGTGGATTGGTGCCTCCGCTGGATTTCATCCCTCTGGCTGAAGAAACCGGCCTCATTGTTCAAATCGGAGAGTGGGTTCTCCATGAAGCTTGTAAACAGGCGGTGGCTTGGCCCTCTGATATCAGGGTGGCCGTAAACCTCTCTCCCCTGCAAATCAAAAGCCCCCGGCTCATTGCTACCGTCGTCAAATCCCTGGCGGATACCGGATTGCGGCCCAGCCGCCTTGAACTGGAAATCACCGAGTCCGCATTGCTGGAACAAACCGAGCTGGTGTTCACAACACTTCGCCATCTCAAAACCTTGGGCGTGCGCATCGGGCTTGATGATTTTGGAACGGGCTATTCGTCCATGGGCTATCTCCATACCTTTGCGTTTGACAATATCAAGATCGACAGGTCCTTTATCCAGGCCATGGCCATAAACCCGCAAAGTGCCGCCATCGTCAAAGCCGTGCTGATGCTTGCGGAAGATTTGGGCATATCAACCACTGCCGAAGGCATTGAAACCATCGAACAATTCAACGCCCTCAAGCTGCGCGGCTGCGACGCCGCGCAAGGCTACTACTTCGGAAAACCAGCTCCCATTCCGAAGAGCAAAGACGATGTGACCCTGGCAGAACCGGCCTCGTGACTGTCTGAGTCATCACGCGGAAAATTGGGCCCCGATTTTCATCGGGGTGACGGATGGTGGGGAGGGGTAGGGAACTCTGTGATGCAGATGCTTGGGGTTGGGTTGTGCGAAGCATCATGCCGCTTGGCGCAGCGCCTTGCCATTCGCGAGATTGTCGAACAGCGCGCGGCTCATGTCGGCCATTTGCGGCATCAGCGGCAGCGCTCTGGCACAGACCCGCGCATAGGCGTTGGGTCCAAGCGCTGCTTCAAGCCAGGCGATATATTGCGGTATATGCGCCCAGCGATCAACGAGCGCGGGCGTTAGTTCGGCATGAAATTGCGTGCCAAGCATGGTATCGGCAACTGACATGATCTGAACTTCGGTGGTGGCTGATGTGGCCAGAACCTCGGCGCCCTTTGGCAGTTCCTGCACCTCCGCATGATGCCACTGCATCACGGGCATGGCAGGCTTGAGACCCGCGCTCATGGCATGGGTTAGACCCAATGGCGACAAATCCACCTCGCACACGCCCACCTCTGCCTTGCTGGAAAGTCCCACCTTGCCGCCCAAGGCCTCGGCCAGAAGCTGCAGGCCCAGGCAAATGCCGAGATAGGGGCGGTTGCGGTGGAAGGTCCATTCCCGGATGGCGCGCTTTTCATCAACCAGCCAGGGATGCAGATGGCTTTCCCACACATCCATGGCGCCTCCCATTACCAGCAGAAAATCATAAGGGGCAAGAGATGGAATCTCCTCGCCCCTGTGCAGCATCACCGTATCGAGCGCAGCTCCCCGCTCCTGCAGGAAAGCGCCAAACAATCCGGGAGGTTCATTATCCATATGCTGAAACACGAGGGCACGTTTGATCATTTCACTGGTCCTCAAGGAGCCAAAAAACGCTAGATAGGGCGCACACCACGAATCACAATCCGCTGAATTGTCGCAGTTCTGTGCTAATGCGGTTTCGCAAACAAGACCTTAACGAAAGTTCAACCATGTCAAATCCAGTCATCGCCGAAGTCATGCGCGGCGGTATCGTCGAAAGCCGTCACACCGGAGCCTTTGCGGTGGTAAATGGCGACGGCAAGATCATGAGGTCTGACGGCGATTTCGCCAGTCCCATTTTCCCCCGTTCGGCCATCAAGGCTTTCCAATGCGCAGCTGTGATTGAGGGGGGCGCTGCCGAGCATTTTGGCTTTACTGACGAAGATATTGCCCTGGCATGTTCCTCCCATAATGGCGAGCCAGCACACGTTATGGTGGCGCGCGCCATGCTGCAGAAGGCGCACACCACCGAAGGCAGTTACGAATGCGGGGTCCAATGGCCATCCCGGATCGATGCACAGCGCGAACTTGCGCGTAAGGGCGAGGAGCCATCACAGGTCCATAATAATTGTTCCGGCAAACACGCAGGCATGCTGGCGCTGGCCAAACACCTGGGAGCCGAACCCCATGACTATGTAAAAATTGACCATCCCGTTCAGCAAGCCATTGCCCGAACGATCTCCGACTATTGTGACGTCGAGGTGGAAAGCCTCACCTGGGGCATCGATGGTTGTTCGGTGCCAACCTGGGCTTTTCCCTTGAGCAATATGGCGCTGGGCTTTGCAAGGTTGACGCAAACTGCTGCGGGAAAGCGCATCATTGAAGCAGTGCGCAAATATCCTTTTCTGGTAGCCGGAACCGGTCGCTTTGATACGCGCCTGATGGAAGCCGTGCCCCGCGCGTTCATCAAGGTGGGAGCCGAAGGCGTTTACTGCGGCTGCATTCCCCATGCCAATATTGGCGTGGCGCTGAAATGTGACGATGGCGCAACGCGAGCCGCTGAAACCGCCATGGCCTTGGTGCTGGCTTCGCTTGACGTGTGGACGAGGGAAGAACACGCCCTGCTGCAAGGCTTCGCGCATGCCGACATCAGGAACTGGCGCAATATCACCACCGGCGACGTGCACGCCGTCATGCGCGGATGACAGGGCCCTTCTGGGCATAACCCAGCTGCAGGTTCAGTTTTTCCAGCAAGGTGAGCGCTGCTTCGGGAATATTGGTGCCGGGCGGAAAGATGGCGGCAACACCCAGATCATGCAGCGTGTCCACGTCCTCGGGCGGAATGACGCCACCCACCACAATCATGATGTCCGGGCGGGCCCGTTTTTCAAGCGCCTCAACCAGCAGCGGAATATGGCTGAGGTGGCCGGCAGTGAGCGTGCTGATGCCGATGACATGCACATTGTCGAGAAGCGCCTGTGCTGCAACTTCGTCTGGCGCGGCAAACAACGCGCCGATCGTGACATCAAATCCCATGTCCGAGAAGGCCGAGGCGATGACCTTCTGGCCCCTGTCATGACCATCCTGGCCCATTTTAGCAACGAGGATGCGCGGTGGTTTACCATCAGCTTCCGTGAAGGCCGCAACCGCTGCCAGCGCGCGTTCGATCTTTTGCCGGTCCTTCGACGAGCTTACATAAACCCCTTGTGAAACCCGCGGTGTTGCAACATGGCGGCCCCAGGCAAATTCCAGCGCCAGTGACATTTCACCAAGCGTTGCCTTGGCGCGCGCAGCATTCACGCAAGCCTCAAGCAGATTGCCATTGCCCGTTCTGGCAACTGCGGTGAGGCGCTCCAGCATTTGCTGGCAAACGCTGCCCTCCCGCTCCGCCCGCAGGCGCTTCAGCTTTGCAATTTGCGTGGCCCGCACCGCGGAATTATCCACCTTGCGAATATCAATCATGGCTTCCCCGGAAGTGCGGAAGCGGTTCACGCCCACTAGCACCTGTGCGCCGGAATCAATGCGTGCCTGGGTTCGCGCCGCAGCCTCTTCAATGCGGAGCTTGGGTATGCCCGCTTCAATGGCGCGGGCCATGCCGCCTTGTCTTTCGATCTCTGCGATATGCTCCCACGCCTTGGCCATGAGATCACGCGTGAGCTGCTCCACAAAATAACTGCCGCCCCACGGATCGATCACGCGGCACGTGCCTGCTTCCTGCTGCAGGAACACTTGCGTGTTGCGCGCAATCCGCGCCGAGAAATCCGTGGGCAGCGCCAGCGCTTCATCCAGCGAATTTGTATGCAGTGATTGGGTGCCGCCCTGCGTGGCAGCCATGGCCTCGATGCAGGTGCGCGTCACATTGTTGAACACATCCTGGGCAGCGAGGCTCCAGCCCGATGTCTGGCAATGCGTGCGCAGCAACAAGGAGCGCTCGTCTTTCGGGGAAAACCTTTGCATGAGCGTGGCCCACATCACGCGGGCCGCGCGCATCTTGGCCACTTCCATGAAGAAGTTCATGGAGGTGCCCCAGAAGAAGGAAAACCTTGGCGCAAACTGGTCGATGGCAAGGCCCGCCTCCACGGCAGCCCTGGCATATTCAAAACCATCAGCCAGCGTATAGGCAAGTTCAAGGTCGGCAGTCGCTCCCGCTTCCTGCATGTGATAGCCGGAAATCGAAATCGAATTGAACTTCGGCATGTGCCGGGATGTGTATTTGAAAATGTCGGAGACAATGCGCATGGATTGCACCGGCGGATAAATATAGGTGTTGCGCACCATGAACTCTTTCAGGATATCGTTTTGTATCGTGCCCGAAAGCTTTTCGGGGGGAACACCCTGTTCCTCTCCCGCCACGATGAACAAGGCCATGATTGGCAGCACGGCGCCATTCATCGTCATGGATACGCTCATCTTGTCCAGTGGAATGCCTGCAAACAGCGTTCGCATGTCATGGATGGAATCAATCGCCACGCCCGCCATGCCAACATCGCCTGTCACGCGTGGATGATCGGAATCATAGCCCCTATGGGTTGGCAGATCGAAGGCAATCGAAAGCCCCATCTGACCAGCTGCCAGGTTGCGCCGGTAAAACGCATTGGAATCTTCCGCCGTGGAAAATCCCGCATATTGCCGGATGGTCCATGGTTGCGACGTGTACATGCTGGGATAGGGACCCCGGAGATAGGGCGCAACGCCGGGGTAGGATTCAGTATAGCTGTCTGAGGGACCATAATGCGGCGCAATCGCAATGCCTTCCGGCGTAACCCATCCCGCGTCATGGTGCGGCGGGCTGTGATCGGCTGTGGGTGAGAGACAAGGGGAGGGCGCAGTGGCATCTTCCACCTCTGCTGCAAATTCCTTCGGCAGGACATGGCTCCTGGTTCCAACAATAGGCTCGCTGCTGGCGTTGCCACTCTCAAAAACCGGCGGCTTTCCTGTGCGGGCAATTTCCTCATACAAAGTCCATGCCCGCGCCGACAGTTCCTGCGTCAGGCTCTCCACATAGCCGGAACCCGATGCAGCATCGGCCACGCGCCAGAGCTGGCTTTCCTCCATGAGGATGAGTTGCGTATTCCGTGCCATGCGCCGGGCAAATCCATTGGGCAGGCCTTGCTTGATGGAAAATGGCAGAACCGTAAAACTGTCACATCCCCCAAGGGCTGCGCCAAACGTAGCAGCAGTCGCTCGCAGGATATTGCTGTGCGGATCACGTGTCGCCATCATGCGGAGCGACGTTTCGCCATGAATTTGCAGCGGCTTGAAACCGTGGCCCTCCGCTTCTAGAATCCGTTTCCACAAAAGCCGCAAGGCCCGAAATTTTGCGAGCGTGAGAAACATGTCCTGGTTGGCTGCAAGCGTGGCCGAAGGCAGGACCGATGTGCAGCTCCGCAAGGCATCTGCCAATTCCGCCAAGACGCAGGCCAATTCCTGCGCCTCGGTAGCGCCCTGATTATGGAAGGAGCGTCCGTCGCCATCCATGAAAGGACCAGCAAAGCCTTGCGCCTGCAAGTCTTGAACAAGGGCAGCATCGTGCAGGGTGAATGTGACTTGAAGCCGCGCGGGGTCAATAGGCTGATGTGCGATATGGCCAGCAAATGCCCGCGCCATGTCATCTCCGCCCTCAAGACGCATGTGGATGGCATGCAAGGGAATGCCTTCCAGCACCAAGGGATCGAACGTGCCCATCATCACCATCCCGTCAGCACCATTGCGCAAATCTTCCAAAGCCTGCGCATTGGCTCTTTCTGCTGAGGAATGGTCGATCCTTTGCAACAGCTGCCATGGACCGGACGCGCGCCCCTCAACCCGCGCGCCATGGATTTGGCCATATAGGGGTTCAACCCGAATGGCATCGGCAGTCCGGCTCACCAGTTTTTCAAGATCGCCAATCTTCGCGCGCCATTGCTCAGAGGTGGGCTGTAGAAATGTGGTCATGGCCCCAATGCTACTGGTCAAATCTGCACTGTCAATTGGTCTGGCGAACATGGTAAGGGAAAGCCATACAAAGCGCCAAACTTCCGGGGATCGTTGAATGATGAGTGATAACGCAATTTTTGTTGGCCAAAGCGACAAGCGCGAAGAACTGTTTCTGCCATTGGCCAACCGCCACGGCCTGATCACGGGCGCCACGGGAACAGGAAAAACCGTCACCTTGCAAATTCTGGCGGAAAGCTTCTGCAAGGCAGGCGTTCCGGTATTTGCGGCTGACGTGAAGGGCGATCTCTCCGGTATTTCCCAGGAAGGCACGCCGCTCGACTTTCTGCTGGAGCGCGCCAAGAAAATCGGTTTTGATGATTATGGCTTTGAAGCCACGCCCACCATTTTCTGGGATCTGTTCGGCGAACAGGGCCATCCCATCCGCACCACCGTTACCGAAATGGGCCCTCTCATGCTGTCGCGCATCATGGGCCTGAGCGAGGCGCAGGAAGGCGCCTTGAACATCGCCTTCAAACTTGCTGACGAAGAAGGCCTGGCACTTCTCGACTTGAAGGATTTGCGGGCCCTGCTGGCAGACCTCGCCGACCGCGGCAAGGAAATCACCACGCAATATGGCAATGTGACATCACCCACCATCGGTTCTATCCAGCGCCGCCTGGTCGTGATTGAAGAGCAGGGCGGCAACAAGTTCTTTGGCGAACCCGCACTCGACATCAAGGACCTCATGCGCACCACGCGCGATGGCCGCGGTTACATGAACATCCTGGTGGCCGACAAGCTCATGCAGTCGCCGCAACTCTATGCGACCTTCCTGCTCTGGCTGCTCTCCGATCTTTTTGAGATCATGCCGGAAGTGGGCGATCCTGAAAAACCCACGCTCGTGTTCTTTTTCGATGAGGCCCATCTGTTGTTCGCCGATGCCTCTCCTGGCCTCCTGCAAAAGATCACGCAGACCGTGAAGCTCATCCGCTCCAAGGGCGTGGGCGTGTATTTCGTGTCGCAAAATCCGCTCGACGTGCCAGACAGCGTGCTGGAGCAAATGGGCAACCGCGTGCAGCACGCGCTCCGCGCCTATACGCCCCGCGACCAGAAGGCCGTGAAGGCCGCTGCCACGACATTCCGCGCCAATCCAAAATTCGATACTGAAAAAGTCATCACCGAGATGGGCAAGGGCGAGGCCCTGGTTTCCACGCTCGACCTCAAGGGCGTTCCCTCCATGGTTGGCCGCACGCTCATTCGCCCGCCATCGGGCCGCATGGGACCCGTGACACCTGCCGAACGCCAGACGCTCATCAAGAATTCCCCGCTCTATGGTCAGTATGAAGAAGCTGTGGACCGCGAGTCAGCCTATGAAAAGCTGCAGAAGAAAGCCGGTGTAAAAGCCCAGGCTGACCAGCAACAAGCCGAGGACAAGGCTGCGGCCAAGGCGGAGAGGCAGGCAACCTCGACCGCGCGCAACGCACCGCAATCGGCAACGGATCGTTTTGTAAAAAATATGGCCAGCAGTGTCGGCCGCCAGTTGGGCAGCACCGTAGCAAGGTCCATCGGCAACGCCCTGGTGCGCGGCATCCTGGGTGGCCTTACAAGGCGGTAGATAACGCCTCACGTCATCATCCGACTGAAGATTGCGAGAGTCATCACGCGGAAAATTAGGCCCCGTTTTTCAACGGGGTGACGAATGAGGGCTGGGGTCGGGAATGTGGGAGATACGAGATGATGAATGAGAGGTGGAGTGGGAGTATGGGGTGGAAAAAGCCTTGACATTGCTGCCATTTGGCAGTATATATCGTGCCAATAGTCGGAAAAAAGGCTTTCATGAGTATCGTCACGAGTGTCAGACCAGTTATGGACCCCGGCGCCCAGTCGGCATCGCCAAATTTGGCGGATGCTGATACGCGTGAACGGCTGACCCCCTCTGCAGTTCAGGGCGTTGTGCGCCTGGCTGAGATTTGGCGGATCTCCAGCGTGGAAGTCTGCGCCTTGCTGGGGGATGTCTCGGAGCGAACCTGGTTTCGCATGAAAAAAGGCGAATGGCCGGGAGTATTGTCTCAGGACACGCTCACACGGGTCAGCGTGCTCGTTGGAATATTCAAGGGCCTGAAACTGCTGTTCTCGGAACCATTGTCAGACGAGTGGCCAAGGCTGGCGAACAAGGGCGCTCTCTATGGCGGCCAACGGCCGCTCGACGCCATGATCAGGGGCGGCATTCCAAAGATGCTTGAAATCCGCCGCCATATAGATGCGTTGCGTGGTGGATTGTAAGTGCCATTTCCTGCGACGGCTGAACTTGCCCAGCACGATACCATCCGCCTGATTTCGACAGGTCGCCTGAAGGAGCCAGTCCTGCTGCCGCTTGCCGCCAATCACACTGCGCTGGAGGACCTGGCAGCGCTGGAAAGCGTCACGAATGGGCGGCTGCAAGCCGAGGAATCAGGCCTGCCGGACTTGGATTTTCGCGAACTGGTATTTGCTCGCCCAGGCTACACCTTTATCAATGCTGCTTTTACGCACACAAGACCCGGCGGCAATCGTTTCAATGATGAGGATCGCGGCGCCTGGTACTGCGCATTCAATGTGGAC
Organism: Hyphomicrobiales bacterium; assembly: GCA_031359445.1. Lineage (GTDB taxonomy): Bacteria > Pseudomonadota > Alphaproteobacteria > Rhizobiales > Aestuariivirgaceae > Aestuariivirga. Next base: position 13,120 of record JANMAE010000125.1, read on the forward strand.
ACCGCAATTTCCGAAGTTTCATATCATCTCACCCGTGAACTTGAAGCTATCGGACGCTTTGAGAACAGGACCGACTATGCTGAACTTGTTGCCGATTTTTTCGGGCCATTCCACGATCTCCGCAACGTTGACCGAGCAGGCGAGCCATCCCTGAATGAAAATCCCGCGATTGCCTATCCAGCGGGCCAGGCGCTTGCCCGCAGCCTCCGCAAGGAGGCGTTGAGCAATGGCATTGTCTATCCTTCTTCGCGTCGGGCGACTGGTATCTGCCTCGTCACCTTTCAGCCGCATCTCATTCAAAACCTGCGACAAGGCGGAATCTGGAAACTGGAATGGCAGGGTGTACCGCAACCCACCGTAACGCGCCTTGAGTAGCGCGCTAAATAATCTCATCCTCGTCAAACAGCGGCGCTTGCACGGTTTCAGGTTTTTTCATGCGGGCTACATGAAACAAGGCATCGCCGCGGTTGACGATGGGGAGGTTGGTGCGGCCTACGATAATGCCGTCATCTTCGGCGAGCACGTCCACGGTCATTTCGCCAAGCGGTCCTGATACTTCGCCGATTTTTTGGCCTTTGACCACATGCGCGCCGATGTTGCTGGCGCCGCGCAGGATGCCGCCCTCAGGCGAACGGAGCCAGCTGCTGGAGGCCGATATGGCAGGTGCTGCTTGTGCCGCGCGCCGGTGCGTTATCATTTCAAGCGAAACCAGAACATTGAGAATGCCGGAAACCCCTGTCTCGATTGCCACTTCATCAAACCGCAAGGCTTCGCCTGCTTCATACAGCAGAACCTTCACGCCATTGTCGCGCGCGCATTGGCGGAGCGTGCCGTCCCGGAGCTTGGACACCAGGATCACCGGAGGCTGGAACACCTGGGCAAGTTCCAGCAATTCAGGTTGATCGGGTGCGATGCGGATTTGTGGCAGGTTGGAACGGTGCAGCGCTGCGGTGTGGAGATCAATGCCATATTGCGCGCGCATGACCACCTCCTTGAGAAAAAGATCAGCGAGGAGGCTGGCGAGCGATCCCTTGTCAAAACCGGGAAATGACCGGTTGAGATCGCGCCTGTCGGGCATGTAGCGAGAATGGTTGAGAAAGCCAAACGCGTTGACGATGGGAACCGCCAAAATGGTGCCTGCCACATGCTGCAGCGCCTTGTGCTGCACCACCCGGCGCACGATTTCGACCCCCAGGATTTCATCGCCGTGAACCACGCTCGAAATGAAGAACACCGGGCCCGGCTTGGCGCCATGAATGACGTGAACCGGCAGGCTGATGGGCGTGCGATTTGCCAGATTGCTGATCGGCAGTTCAACGGTATTGCGTGAGCCTGAAGGGATGGTGAACGCGCCGATCTTGAAAGGCTTCATCCCGTGCCCTTTGTCTTGGTCTTGTTGGGTTTGGCATTTTTTTCCAGAAATTCCAGGATGGCCTTGGCCACGTCGACCCCCGTGGCTTTTTCTATGCCTTCAAGGCCGGGTGATGAATTCACTTCCATGACAAGCGGCCCGCGCTTGGAACGCAGGAGGTCAACGCCTGCCACATTCAACCCCATGGTTTGCGCGGCCTTGACAGCGGTGGCCCGCTCGAGCCCGGAGAGCTGCACTTCAGTGGCACTTCCACCCCGGTGCATGTTGGAACGGAAATCGCCCTTGGCGCCTGAGCGTTCCATGGTGGCCACCACGCGCCGCCCCACGACAAAGGCACGGATATCGCGGCCTTCAGCTTCCTTAATGAACTCCTGCACGAGAATGGCAATGTCCACGCCATTGAAAGCGTCAATCACCGATTTGGCGGATTTTTCCGTTTCCGCCAGCACCACGCCAATGCCTTGCGTACCTTCCAGAACCTTGATCACCACGGGTGCGCCACCCACAATTTCCAGAACATCATGCGTGCGCGATGTATCCTTGGCAAAGGCTGTGACTGGCATCCCCAGTCCCTCGCGCGACAAAACCTGGAGGCTTCTGAGCTTGTCGCGCGAACGCCCGATCGCTACCGATTCATTGAGCGGGTACACTCCCATCATTTCAAATTGCCGCAGCACGGCAAGTCCGTAGAATGTGTGCGAAGCCGCAATGCGCGGGATCACCGCGTCAAAGCCCATGAGCTTTTCACCGAGATAGCGCAGCTCGGGGCTTTTGGATGTGATGTTCATGTAGCAGCGCAAATAATCCACCGGCACAATTTCATGGCCGCGCGCGATGGCTGTTTCGATCAGCCGCTGGTGCGAGAAAAGTTTTGGGTTGCGGGTGAGGAGAGCTATTTTCATGGGGTTTTCTGCGTCTTGCCGGAATGGAGAAATGTGCGGCCGGGATGCACGATGAACTTGCCGCGGATGGTGGCCCGGCCGAGCAGCATGGGAACCCCCATGTCAGCGCGGTCGGTGAGTGTGATTTCAGCCGGAATGCTGAGCCGTCCGATGATGATGAGCGTTTCCACCACGGCCCGCATTTCGCTATGCCCGCTGGTGCTTTTCACCCGGCGCTGTCCCTTGCAGGGCAGCACAAAGTGGTGATGCTGGTCATCGCCGGGAATGCTGAAATGCACATGGGTGCCCTTCACCACGATATTTTCGGCATGAAGTGCCGCTGATCTAGCACCTGTGTCAATCTTAGCAACCAATGGCCCGAGGCCCAGCTTTGGCAAATGCACATGCTCACGCCAGCCAATCAGCGGAAAGGGATAAAGTGTCGGGCGGAGGGATGGCATGGTGATTTGTTAGCGTAAACAAACTTTGTTCGCTACTCCCTCGTGGCAATCGTTTCCACTGCACCACAGGATTGAAGTGCACAAAGCGCCCTCCGATGTTACGATAAGGCCTAGGGGAGCTGTTCAATGCTCATGCGTCAAGCCTTGAAGGAATACCGGACTTGGTCGCTCGATAGCCGCCGCTGGCTGGGCTATCAGCCGAGGGCAGGCGACATCGTCGTTGCCACCTATCCGAAATGCGGCACGACCTGGATGCAGCGGATCGTCAATCTGCTGATTTTCCAGTCAGCGGAGCCTCGTCCAGTGTCGAAGTTGTCGCCGTGGTATGACATGCGCATCGCCGCTAGTGTCGAGGAGCTCAACGAGGTCTTAGCTGCACAAACCCACCGCCGGGCCGTCAAGACCCATCTTCCTTTCGACGGCCTGCCGATATTCAGAGACGTGCGCTATATTCACGTGGCCCGCGATGGCCGCGACGCTTGCCTGTCTCACCACAACCACTGCCTGGGTTTGATGCCGGAAATTATCGATCGTTTCAGCAAAGCGGGGCTTGATGATCCCGAAATCTCCAGGCCATATCCACCGATACCTTTGGACGCTGCCGAGTTTTTCCATCGCTGGCTCACGGAGCCGTATTTGCCTGGTCATTCCACTGGTTATCTCAACCTGCCATTTTTCGATTTCCACAAAACCTATTGGGCGGAGCGCGAAAGTCCGAATCTGCTATTGGTTCACTATGCCGATCTCCAGCGTGATCTTTCCCACGAGATGCGCCGTGTCGCTGGTTTTCTTGAAATTGCAATCAATGAGGATATTTGGTCGAACCTTGTCCACGCAGCCACATTCGAAACCATGAAGAAACAGGGCAGGGACTTGATGCCAAACGTCATGGCCCTGTTCGACAACGGAGCGGATCGCTTCTTCAACAAGGCACAGAGTGGCCGCTGGCGCGATGTGTTCCGTGCGGGGGATCTAGCACTTTATGAAAGGCAGGCCGCAAGACAGGAGCCTGCCTTTGCCCGTTGGCTGGCCGAGGGCCGCCATTGACACCACAGTAATTTTTTATCCCCGTTATATCAAGAAGCCATAAGCTGAAATTGAGATGAAAAATAACAATTTAATATCAAGTAGTTACGATATGTCGACGATAACTTAATTATCAGATATGCAATTTAGTTAGCATTTGCCTGCTTGATCTGAATCGCGCCAGCGCAGTTGCAGGACGGGGTCACGCGCTTAATGCGCCAGCTTGATCGTTTCCGCGATCTCGATGCCGAAGCCGGAGAGCCCCACGTAGTGACGGTTACTGGAGGAGATCAGCCGGATTGAGGTGACATTGAGATCGCGCAGGATTTGCGCGCCAAGGCCGATGTCGAGCCAGGTCTGCGCGCGCGTGGTGGTACTTGCGGTCTTGTCGCCCGAAAGCTGGCTCGCGGGAACGCCTGCGGTTCCCTCCTGCAGATAAACCAGGATGCCCCGGCCCTCGCGCTTGAAGATTTCAAAGCTTGCATCAAGGGTGCGGCGATTGCCGAAGACATCTTCCAGCACATTTTCCCGGTGCAGCCGCACGGGGATATTTTTGCCCCCGGAAATATCGCCAAAGACGAGCGCCAACTGCTCCACTGCGTCAAAGCGGGTGACATAGGAGTAGCCTTGCGCTGTTCCAAGTTTTGTTTCGACGGCAAACTTGGCCGTTTGTTCCACCAGCCGTTCGCGCTGCTGGCGATGGGCGATGAGATCAGCCACCGAGATGATCTTCAACCCATGCTCGCGCGCAAAGGCCACGACCTGGGGTCCGCGCTTCACCGAGCCATCATCATTCACCAGCTCGCAGATGACGCCGATGGCGGGCGTGAAACCTGCAAGCCGCGCGAGATCAACGGCAGCTTCGGTGTGGCCCGAACGCATGAGAACGCCGCCCGACTTGGCAACCAGCGGAAAGATATGCCCAGGCCGCACGAAATCTTCTGCCTGCACATTCTTGTTGGCCAGCGCATGCACCGTGGCGCAGCGCTCGCGGGCGGAGATGCCGGTGGTCAGTCCTTCCTTGTAATCGATGGTGACAGTGAAGGCGGTTCCCATGGGCGCGTCATTGAGCGCCACCATGGGATCGAGCTTCAGCCGCCGCGCTTCCTCGGCAGGGAGCGGCGTGCAGACGATGCCAGAAGTGTGCCGCACCATGAAGGCCATCTGCTCGGGCGTGATTTTCGCGGCAGCGCCGATGAGGTCACCCTCATTCTCGCGGTCATCATCATCCACCACAACCACCAGTTCGCCATTGGCGACAGCCTTGATGGCTTCTTCCACGGTATCCAATGTGCGGCTCATGACAATATCCTTGAAATCTTCAGGGCGAACCTGATTATGGGTGAGGCTGGCAATTTTCATGGCAAGTTCAAAGGATGGCTGTTCACCGGCCACGAGCTGCGAGATGCGCCCCTGCGTGACGCCAAGTTGCCGCGCCAGTTCAGACTGGGAAGTAGAGCTATTAGTCAGCCATTCAACGAGTTTCATGCAAAACTATTAGCACAGCTAATAGTCTCGGACTAGCCCCAGATGCGCTCCAGCACATCGATCCAGTTTTCATGGGCAACTTTGGCCACAAGCTTTTCGCCATACTGCCGGTCCTGCATGGCGCGGATCAGATTGGGCAGTCCCGTCGCATCGCCAATGCGCTGGGGAATCTTCGCCCCGTCAAAGTCTGAGCCGAACCCTACGCAGTTCTCGCCGATGAGCGCAATGATATGATCGAGATGCCGCACCATGATGTCAAGGTCTATATCCGCCCGCCAGCGTCCATCCTCGCGCAGGAAGCCTGTGGCAAAATTCAGGCCGATCATGCCGCCGCTATCGCCGATGGCGCGGATCTGGTCATCACTCAAATTGCGCGAAGACTTGGAAATGGCGAGCGCGTTGGAATGCGTGGCCACAAGCGGTGTCTTACTGATTTTCGCCGCGTCCCAAAATCCCTTTTCATTGAGATGCGAGAGATCGATGAGAATGCGGCGCTCATTGCAATAGCGGATCAGGTCGCGGCCCGCATTTGTTAATCCCTCACCGGTATCTCCGGTGGAAGGAAAGCGAAAGGGTACACCATGCCCGAAGATATTGGATCTGCTCCACACCGGCCCCAAGGACCGCAGGCCCGCTTCATACAGCACATCAAGCGACTTGAAATTTGCATCGATGGCTTCAGCGCCTTCGATGTGAAAGATCGCAGCCACCTTGCCATGAGCCACGCAAGCCCGGATTTCAGAGGCCTTGCGGCAGACCTTGAAAGCGCCTGCCGACTGCCGTTCGATGCGAAACAGCAGTGCCGCCATTTCCATGGTTTTCCGCAAGGCGGTTGTATAGGAAACTTGGCCTGCCAGCGGCGGGTTCATGTCGTCATTGTCAGGCAGCCCGTCACTGTCGCCGGGCGCGAAAATGGCGAAGAAGCCGCCCGCAAATCCACCGGCTTGCATGCGCGGCAGATCCAGGTGGCCTTCGCCATCGCCTTTCAGGAAATCGGCCACAACGTCACCTTTCGTCTTCATCCAAAGACGCAGCAGCACATCATTGTGGCCATCGAAAACGGGAACGAGCGTCAAAGCAATCAGGCCTTGGCGTGCATCTCCTCGACATGCTCCCAGTTCACCAGGCTGTCGACAAAGGCTTCCAGGTATTTGGGCCGCGCATTGCGGTAGTCGATGTAATAGCTGTGCTCCCAAACGTCACAGCCCAGGATGGGGGATGCCCCATGCATCAACGGATTTTCGCCATTGGGTGTTTTCATGATGACGAGCTTGCCATCCTTCACGGCAATCCAGCACCAGCCGGAGCCAAATTGCGTAACGCCTGCCTGCACAAAATCGGTGCGCATCTTGTCATAGCCGCCGAGATCGGAATCAATTGCCTTGGCAAGCTTGGCCGGAAGTTTCTTGCCGCCACCATTGGGCTTCATCCATTGCCAGAAATGCAAGTGATTGTAATGCTGGCCCACATTGTTCACGAGCCCCGCATTCTTCTCGGAAAATGCCTTCTTGCAAATATCTTCCACCGAAAGCGCAGCCAGGGGCGAATCCTTCAACAGGTTATTGCCATTGGTCACATAGGCCATATGGTGCTTGTCGTGATGAAACTCGAGCGTTTCCTTGGACATATGGGGTCCAAGCGCATCATAGGCATAAGGCAGCGGGGGAAGTTCAAGGGCCATGTTTTTCTCCTGTGTTTGACGCTTATATCTAGGCCCATCCCTTGGAACACGCAAGGAATGTGGGCAGGGGGGTCAGTTTGAATTACAGCTCTTTGCCGCAATGCAGAAGAATTCATGTCAGGCGGTTGATTTGCGCCCTGTGAACCTGAGCGAACACTGCTCATACTTGCCATTAGCAATAGCCTTCACGCGAACCGCCTAGAGCTTGTCGACAGCTTTATTTCCTTGAACGCCAAGCATTCCAATCGACGGGCGAAGACGTCACAAGTTCCAAACTGTTTGGTCGTTCGTTGAAAATTACCAAGTTGCTGCATTTGAAGCGGGCATTCGGTACCAACATTGCGTCATACTCCAAAAAGGCAGCGGCGGCAGAAATGCGTGCAGTGACAGAGTAATCCAAGCTTTGATACTTTGAAGTTGTTACCCCTAATCTTTCAAGCGCGGGAAGGTTACTGAGATCGATGACTTTCTCACAGTCAACTTTGATTTCGTGCAGCAAATGTTGGAGACGACTGGGCCAGATTGGTTCCAACGAAAGCCTGAATCCGATTTCAGCCAATGCACCATCCTTCTCGCAAGCGGTGTAAAGAACCGAGTAATCTCCACCACTCCAACGCCCCGAAAGCGACGAACCTTTCAGTGGATCTCGCCCGACTTGCGCAATGCGCCATACGGTTTCGCTAAACTGAGTAGCTGCTACGTCTAATGCATCAAGCAGTGCACGGTCGTGTCGAAGAGCATCGGTCATAATTAAGTGAAAGTGCCCTCATCAAGACTTTCAATCACGCCAAGCACTTCGTCAGTGCGGCCTTCATGGATGAGATCAATGGCCCGTGCATCACCTAATAAGCGATGCTTCGAGTATAGCCAGAGTCGCGCTTCTTCTGGCGAATAAAAATCCGCCAATCTATCGACAACAAATCTTAAATCGGAAATGACAAGTTGTGTTTTGGGATGGGGAAATGCGGTACCGTTTGTCCAGCGTGAAACGGTAGCCGGAGAAACGTCAACAACGTTGGCGACGTCAGAACCCTTGAGTCCTCCCTGCTTGCGCAGACTATCTATAATTTTTGCGACGGCGTTTGCCATTTTATCCAGCCATAACAGCGTTAATTTTATTTTTGCCACCTCGAAGTGGCTGAGGTGGATGGCGTAAAACTACATTGCTCATGATTCATTTCTCCTTCCGTATTTGATATCATTTCTATTTCAGAAAATCAATAGATGAAATTGAAATGCTATTTATTTAAAATTAACTAATAATTTCAATAACTTAAATTACACAGCCTCCCAAAGAGTAACGGAGGTGCGCGATGGTAAGCTCAGGCTGGTCGGAAATCAGCTATCGAGTGCAATGGCATAAGCTTCCCAGATTGCGAGACGGTGGTATCACGTGAGGAGGGCCATCGCTCAACGGATAAAAGGCACTGCCTGAGGATAACAGGCCGATGTTTCCCCAAGAGTCCATATCGACGGAATCGTTTGGTACCTCGATGTCCACTCCTGGCCCACAGCTGCCCATCAAATGCTGGGGCTTCTCGTCGGTAATTGAGCGCAGTTCGGACATGGTTTCGCTTGTGGCGACGACCCATATGTGAAGTTCAAACTGGACCGCTGCCGACAAGTGTGAGATTAAGTTTCCCCATGCCGATCATGCCCGCCCTGTTCCGCTGATGTTCTATTCCATAACGCTCCTGACCGGGGTTGGTTTCATTGCGGGCATTGTGGATGCGATAGCAGGCGGTGGTGGCCTTCTGGTGCTGCCGGCACTTCTGCTCTCGGGGCTTGATCCCGTATCGGCGCTGGCCACCAACAAGTTCCAAGGCAGCTTCGGCACGGGCTCCGCAGCACTCGCCTTTGCCCGGCATGGCGAGATTGATCTCAGGAAATGCCGCTGGATCATCGCCACTACATTTGCCGGCGCCAGCCTTGGCGTGGCGATGGTGGCGCTCGCACCCGTCACTTGGCTTTCGGCCATCATGCCGGTGCTGCTCATTATCATGGCGTTCTACTTCGCGCTGTCGCCCAGGCTTTCGAACGACGATGCCCATGCCCGCACCACCTTCACCAAGTTTGCCTTCACGGCAGCACCTGTCATCGGATTCTATGATGGCATCTTCGGGCCAGGCGCTGGCTCTTTCTATCTCCTGGGCTTTGTGACACTGCTGGGATATGGCGTGCTGCGCGCCTCGGCCCATACCAAGCTCCTGAACTTCACATCCAA
>JANMAE010000137.1:0-2871 GCA_031359445.1 Hyphomicrobiales bacterium
CTTTGACGCACAGAACGAAGAATATGTAGATATGGTTGCAGCCGGCATCATCGACCCCACCAAGGTCGTGCGTGTGGCTCTCCAGGATGCAGCCTCGGTTGCCTCCCTGCTGATCACCACCGAAGCCATGATTGCCGAGAAGCCAAAGAACAGCTCCGGCGGCGGTGGCATGGGCGGCGGTGGCATGGGCGGCGGCGGCATGGGCGGCGGCATGGGCGGCATGGATTTCTAAATCCGAGACACCGTTCAAGCGCCCTGCTGAAGAAAATGAGCCCCGGTGGAAACACCGGGGTTTTTTCTACTCCACGTTAATGTAGTTCTTGACCCCTATGAAACACCATGAGAACTTATCTTCTATGAATCGTACCTTTTATGAATTTTTCGCAGGAGGGGGCATGGCTAGGCTAGGGCTTGGTTCTAACTGGACGTGCCTAATGGCAAACGATATCAGCGAGAAGAAGGCCCAAACCTATCGAGAAAATTTCGGGCACAGCGAATTTAAGCTTAAGGACGTTTATTCCTTGGTAGCAAGCGATTTGCAAGGGCATCCGGATTTAGCTTGGGCATCATTTCCGTGTCAGGACCTATCGCTCGCTGGAAATAGAAACGGGCTTTCAGGCGAACGGAGCGGTTCATTCTGGGGCTTTTGGTCTGCAATACATAAAATGAAGGTTAAAGGCCGCGCTCCGCCAATCCTAGTACTTGAAAATGTTACCGGCACTCTGACATCCAATCAAGGATTGGATTTTTTGGAAATTTGCCGCGCTATTGCCAGCTTCAACTATTGCTTTGGAGGTGTTGTCGTCGATGCAGTTCATTTTCTTCCGCAGTCACGGCCTCGGCTGTTCATTGTGTGCGTGGATGCATCTCAAATAATCCCTCCCTCATTGACATCTAATGGCCCCAGTGAAGCTTGGCATCCAGCTTCCATTCAAGATGCCGCAACTTCCCTGCCTGCGTATTTGGCGGCAAAATGGCGTTGGTGGAAATTGCCTCAGCCAGCTGCGAGGTCAACACTCCTCATGGACATCATTGAAAAGGACAATGGCCACTTGAGTTGGCACTCCGAACAAGAGACTAAAAAATTGCTGGGCATGATGACTCAGGCTAACCGCATAAAAATTTCGCATGTGGAGAAATCTGGGCGGCTTACTGTCGGCACTATATATAAGAGAACCCGCATTGAAGCGGGTCAACGGATGCAGCGAGCGGAAGTAAGATTTGATGGAGTCGCGGGTTGCCTGAGAACACCGGGCGGAGGATCAAGCCGACAAACTATCATTATGGTCGAAGGGTCAAAGATAATGACTCGTCTTTTGACAGTGAGGGAAGCTGCCCGACTGATGGGCGTATCTGACAGCTACCGGATACCAGCGAATTACAACGATGGCTATCATGTTTTCGGGGACGGATTGGCTGTTCCCTCAGTAGAATTCATTCGTGAAAATTTGATTGATCCTATCGCGCGCGATATTGTTGTCCGCGAGCGTTCGCCACAAATTGCAGCGGAATAGGGGAGATGGCAAAGGCAACTAAGGAGCAATCTCCGTTCGAGACTCGCGAACTGCGCGCATCTCTCAAAACATTTCTTGGCCAGGAATATGCTGATGAGACCAAAGGGAAAACGAGTTCCATTGGTTCGTTTAAATGGGGTGTATATATCTTCTATGACTACGACGGCGAACCTATCTATGTGGGACAAACGAAAGAAAAGGTCTCTGGAAGGATTGGGCGCCATTTGACGAATCAACGCACTGACGCGGTGGCAATGTCTGTGCTCGATCCCTTCGAAGTGCGTGAAATTGAAGTTTACCCTCTACCTGAGTATCAAGACGTCAACAGCCGTCATCCCCTTTACGCCAAGGCCAAGCAACATTTGGATGCACTTGAATACCTTGTTCATGAAAAGGCCAAACGGGACAGTACGTTCAACGCAATTCTAAATGAGAAAGACCCTCCAAAGCCGGTCAAAGAATGTGCATTCCCTACGCCACTCAGAGGATGCATAGTTTCGGCAGATGTGATGAAGTTGCGGGGTCACCCCGACACGCGAACAGCGCGCAGAGCACAAATCATGTCGCGATTAGCTCAAACTATTGCTGAACGCGAAGTAAAAGCTGGACTTCGGAGGACGCTGGTGACTCAAGCAAGCAGATTGAGGTGGTTAGCGGAAGAACGTTTCAAGGCCATGGGAGGGGAGAGCGCCGTTGAGGTCGCCCCAGAAGAAGGCGAAAACGACAAGGCCGACTGAGCTGCGCTCACGCATTATGCGGGCCATTCGCTCGTCGGGGACAAAGCCTGAGGAAATGGTAGCTATGTGGCTTGCTTCGGCTCGGTTCAAGCCGCTGCGCCATGTGAGGGCGCTGCCGGGCAGCCCTGATTTCGTTTTGCAGCGCCGGAAGGTCGTCATTTTTGTAAATGGATGCTTTTGGCACGGCCATTCCTGCCAGCGGCGCGCGCCTATGACGAACCGGGAATATTGGGTCCAGAAAATTGACGGCAATCGCAGGCGTGACGCGCGCGTAAGGAGGCACCTCGCGCTGTTGGGGTGGAAGTCCATTTGCGTGTGGGAATGCAAGCTAAGCAAAGAGGACGCGAGGCAGCGGCTTCTGAAGGCTATCCGGAAGTGCTGAGACCTTGTGTCATGAAGTATCCGCCTTCTCCAGTTTCTCTATATCAACCGCAGCGTCGGAGCCGAACCACACTGTGGTTGCTGTCTTTTCCATTTTTCTCTCCACTTTCTCTCACGAAACCGGCGCGCCGGTTTCGACAAATTGCGCCAGCTGTTTCAGCGAATCCTGCCAGCCCAGGTGACACATCTCCTGCGGAATGACGTCGGGGACACCTGCCTGGGTGATCGACATGTCGGTA
>JANMAE010000155.1:0-27379 GCA_031359445.1 Hyphomicrobiales bacterium
CCCATCCTCTATCTCAGCCGTTACATCATCGCCAATAAAGCGGATTACTATCGCCTGCTGCTGGAAGTGACCAGCAACAGCGCATGGGAGCCATGGCTCCTCTACGTGATCCGGGGCATCGAAGACACGGCCAAATGGACCACCAGCAAAATCGACGCTATCAACGCTCTCACCAATGCAACCACGTTTTACGTCAAGGAGCGCTTGCCCAAGATCTATTCCCGCGAGCTGATCGACCTCATATTCAAACTGCCCTATTGCCGGATCAGCAATCTCGTTGAAGTAGGCATCGCCAAACGCCAGACCGCCTCCATCTATCTCCATCAGCTTGTTGACATCGGTGTACTGGCTGAAGCGGACACCACAAGAGAAAAACTCTTCACCCACCCCAAGCTGCTGTTGCTGCTGCAAGATGAAACCCACAGCTTTCTGCCCTACACCAGCTAACCCTACTTGCCCGTCATCATCTTGCGAAATGCGTCCATCTCTGACTTGGGCGCGGAGACGACGAACGGCTGCGAGGGGTAAGATTCCGCCTGCACATCGCAGGCAAAGAGATACTGGCAATCGCCGCCATGTCCGCCACCCATCGAAACCAGAAACAGTGAATTGTGTTTGGAAATCTCCGCTGTCACCTCCGGCGGCACCACTTCAATCTCCACCCCGAAAGCACCCGCCCGAGCGACGAATTATATTGGGAACTGAAGCCGCTGTCGAAAAATCTGGGCGCTGTGAATTACCGCCTGCTGATCAACGGTCAGCCCCAAGACCTGCACGCAAATCAAACCAGCAGCTTCCACCTCTACCGCATCGGCGAAGCCATTTCCGCCCGCAACACCCACGCCGCCATCCACGACGCCAATCGCCTGTTGCAGCCTGCGTTTTTTATTCCGTTAATCGGCCACTGCGATGCCCCATCATCATGCGACCGGCGTACATGTTTGGCGCGCGTTTTCCGGGCATATTGGCATCCAAAATGAGTTGCTCCACAAAACCCTGATTGAGTTCGAATTCCACACACTCATCAAGCTTGTCGACCAGCCAGACGGCATATCCTTCGGTTTCCTTTTTCTCGAACCCAGAATCATCTGGTGGAATTTTGGCTTCCGGCAAAGTTGGAAGGATCATGATCTTGGGCTTTGGCAGGTCATAAGTATGGCCTTCATAGGCATAACCCACAATGATGCCGCAGGAGATAATCCGCTTTGATTCAATTGCCTGTTTTCTTGTAATTGTGCTGGAAATCCAAACATTGCCCAACTGTTTCATTTGGATTGAAATTTTGCTGACATAGGCAAGTTTGGGTTCCTTGCCTTCTAAACCCTGGATCGGCTCATTGCTATTTACGATTTCAGAAAAAATCTGTCCGTCTGTTTTGTTATCGGCGCGTAACGTCTTTACCAGGGCAGAGATGGCGTTGGACTGGTTCTTATCTTCTTCAAGATCGCCCGTAGTGACGCTGATGCTTACTTCAAGGTCGCCCACTTTCCCTCTAAGCTTTGCGACGTTGGGAATTAAGATACCTGTATCTGGTGATTTTGGGGCAATGCCATAAAGTCTGACCTGCGTGGCGTTATAGGCGCCTGCGGGGAACGTCAAAGTTGGCCGATAAAATTCGTCACTCATAATGTGTTCCTCTTTTTGTTTTACCTGTCTAAATCAATTCTCTCCAAACCAAATTTTCTCGGAGCTTGGTGCCCAAATACCGATCGATCTTGTTGCCTTGGTTGATGAGCGTTTCTGATGCCTGGCCAAACGACAAACGATCAACGTCAAGCCGCGGCCAGGTTTTCGCCAACGCAAGAGCCACCTCATCACGCGATTGCGTCAAGGCACTTTTGAAGAGGAATGGGCGCGCCCGATATGCATGTGTCGTAAAATTGGAAATGTCGCGCAAAGTCGCAGCGTCAACATCTTTGATGTCGATTTCGAGAAGTTGCTGGTCGGCCAATCCTTCTCGCACCAAACGAAGATGATAACAGTCAACAATCGTATCAAAAAGTGCTCCAGTAAATGGTCGTGATCGATCATGGATATCATTGGTCACTTCCGAAAGCTTGCGCGAATTCGAAGCCAATCTGATTTGCCGATTTCCGGTCAGTTCGGCAATTCTGTTAAGCTCGTTGAGCACCAGCAGGTTGCCATTGCAGTGGCGCAACAGACGGTCCAAACCGCTGTCAAAATGCATGAAGGAAATCAGCGAAATAATATCTGCATTGGCTTCATGAAAAGGCCCAAAATCACCTTGAGAGGCGTCACCGGAAGGAAAACCAAACAGCGAAAAAAGCACCGCATGGCCTATCTCATGGGCAATCACATCAAAATTGAGTGCATAAGGAACGCTGCGGCCGCCGTCACTGTCTTGTCCCAGTTCAAGATAGCCATAACCCGATTGGGCGTTGTCCCAATCGACATGCGGAATGATTTCCAGTCGTTCATATGTGTCTGAAAAGTGCCACGTGATGGCGTGACCAAGATAGCTTTCCCAGATATCCAGAACGCGGCTTGCACAGGCAAAAGCATGCGCGGCAACAAACTGCCGGGATTGAATTGATAGAGTGTCAAAATGCCCATCAAAATCCGCTACAGCAGGTGGATAGACATCGCCTGCATAAGGCGGCAAATATGGAAATTCATATGGTTCTTTGTCAAAAATTGGATCCCGCACATAGATCCGGTGGTCGGACGGCCCGGGAAGAATTGCGCCGGGCAGCGTCGAAATCCAGACAGTCTCTGGTTTTTCGTAATCTGCAAGATGTGGCACTTGCGGATAAATGAGAAAACGTGTTCCAACCGAGCTTGAATCTCTGGCCCTGCCTTCCGAACTGTTATTTCCGGTGTAAAGCATGAGTTTAAGTTAACACCTGGAGAAGATTAAGTAAACTCTCTGCTTGTCGAGAAGCTGAGCAATTGTTCAATATCAAATCCAGAATCCTCCAGGTCATTCACAAAAGCCCGGGTCATCACAAATTTACTTGGCGTTTTAGCTACTTGGAATTTGCTGGATCTAACAAAGTCGAGGGCCTTCAATGCATCAATATGCTTTTGCCGTACAAATGATGTGGTCAGCACGGCATGATATTCGTTGATCTCGGTACTGCTCGCGTTTGGCAGCGTCTTGGCTATCACATGAGCTAGCGAACGCTCCCGAAAGTTAAGCGCCAGAGATGAAATCTCCAGCTTCTGGGCTAGCTCAAATGGAATTTTGTTCTGGCGCCAAGCCGCACGAAATGTCAGTCGCAAATCAATCAAAGCGTCCGTCAGCGGAACGAAGCCCAATTGCTCCGGGCCATGCTGAACCGCTACCGCGTCATCGGCAGCAAGAGCAAATCTTCTATACCATCGATAAACAAGCCCGACGCCGACCATGAAGGGCGAGAGTTCGGCAGCCCGCAATGCGCCCATGCTTGAAGCTCCCACCACGGTAATACCCCGGCTTATGGCCCATAGAATTTCCTTATGTTTTACAGCGGGCTCGGTCTGGAAGCCGCCATCGATGAGGACGATTGCAGAAGGATTGCAATGCAGAACCGCTGAAACAATGGACCCTTGCACGGCCGGAGGAAGGCACACAGCCTGGAGTCTTTCTTGAACTTCAGCAGGCGAAATTGTAGGGCCACAGAAAACAAGCTTGGGGCACATATCCGCTAACCGTCTAACAATGGGAGTAAATGAGGGGTCACAATCTTCCTGACGGTGATCCCACGGGGCATCAACCCCCGATCCAGATCAATGCTGTAAACATCACCATGACCAGATGCTTCGATTTTGGATAAAAGCCCTGCATTGCAAAGTGCCAAACTAGTTTGCAAATCTTCAAAATGAATCTCCATCGGTCCCTCAGCCATCAGTTTTCGATGGGCTGCGAGGAATTGCCAATCAGGATATTTTGGATAGTTTCGTCTGGTAAAGTCATCACGTGCTCCAGAAATCGCTGTGAGCCGAGATTGTGCGGCCTCGTAGATCGCGTGCATCGCTGCCGCAGCAACATCCGGACGCGCAGCTGATCCTTCGGCAGGAAACGGCATCAATGCCGAGCTAGCCTCGCAATCTTCCATCAAGTGACACCAGATCACGGGAACTCCAACCGGTGATAGCGCATGCCAAAGACCTACAAGAAAACCACGCTGTCCTAAACTTTCAAGGAGATCGCATAACGCGGTATCTTTGATTGTCTTTGGATCAATGCGGCGACGCTGCAAAAAACCATGGGTTTTGAGTGCCCGCGCAATGGCATCACGTTCAATACATTCCAGCTTGCCGTGGCGGGTTGCATCGTCGGCCTCAAACGCTGCCGAAAGCCCGGTTGTGGACGCGCGAAAGACACCCTCACCGAAACTTTGCGGGATCACATAGGCAGTATGTACAAGTTCGAGCGGCACCATTGCTGAGCGACCGTTATTGAGGTTTTTCGCCTCAATCCAGGGCAAGTCTTTTTTATGCCAGTCAGAAGTTGCACCACTCAGCAAATGATTTTCAAATCGCTCCTGAGGGATGCCCAGTTTGTATGCTGAAGCAACAGTAACGGTAAAATTTTCCAATCGCTCGGCGGCAAATGATTCCGCTGATTCAAAGACGGCGGAGAAGGCGGCTGCCGCGATGGTTTGTCCTTTGCCCTGAGAAACAGCATTGGAAAGCGAGAACGGCCTTACAACTTGCACAACTGGCAAGCCTGCCACATCAAGCCCGGTGATATCGGCCAATCGCGTAATTCCCAATTCCCGTGCGAGGCCCTGCAGGTTTTTTGATGCAACGCAGTTAATCATGTCCTGATTGACAAAGGTGACGACGAACTTGCGAAGAATTTCGCGCCAGGCTCCGCCAATTTTTTCGCCTCGTCAATACTGCTGCTGAATTTAACAACCAAACTCGGTGAAAGTTGGGACGCGATAAGATCATCATAGGCAGTCAGCAGAATGGCAACGGCTCCGTGTTCAATGGCGCTATGAAGACAAATCTCAAATTCCAACGCAATTTCCTCGGGAGAGCTCTTTTTCAGTGCCATCAATATTGCTTTGCGACGATGTAGTTCACTAAGCCAATAGAAATGGCCTGTATGATTTGCGCTTTCAATGCCAGAATCGATCAATTCCAAACTGGCGTCGGTTGCGCCAGTCACAACCATCAATTCCGCAAGCAAACTGCAATAAACCGGGTAATCTTCAGGAGTTTGCAGTTCCTTGTGAATAGCCAAACCCGCTCGCATCAAGCCAAGCCCGCGCTCAATTTGGCCCTCGAGCCCAAGACACCAACCTTCAAAAATAGTAGCGGTTGCCGCAAGCGAGGGCAGTTTATGGGCATCGGTCAAAGTGTTGATTGCGACGATATCGGAATGCAAGGCAGAAAAATCACGGCGGTAACAGTTGAGCATCGCAGAGTTGTTTAGGGCATGCGCAATCGTGCCAACATGCCCCGTCCCAATGGCCCAAGCCCTTGCCTCAGCCAACATTGCGACTGAACGTTGTGGCTGTCCCCGAAACCAATTCGAGAGCCCGCCATGCGCAAGCCCGCAAACTTTAGTGTCATGACCGCCGAACTGGTTTGGATTGTTGACTCTATTCTCGCGGTCGTAAAGAGGCAGTCCAACTTCGACAGATTCAATACAATTGGTATGACGCCCAAGATAAAAATCCATCGCCCAAACACAGTGGTGCGCCTGAAGCTGAACTTCAGGGTCGTTGACCTCCTTCAACTCGCTCAGCAGCGCATGAGCACGCGCGCCGTTTACCTCTTCGCCTGTAAACCACCACCCCCAATAAACCGGAAACCATTGGGCTTTCTCATCGACTGGCCGGCGCCTGGCAATGGCAATACCATCGTCATAAATTTTCCGGGCGGGCTCTGAATTCGGCCCTTCGGTGCTGGTCAATACCGGACCCAGAGAAGTTATGACGGAAAGTTGGGCGCGGTCACGCCTTTCATCATCGTCAATCTGGACGCAAAGCTGCCGGGCGTGCTCCAGCAATTGCCGGGCTTCAATCGTTGCAGAGCGTGATGTGCTTTCGTTGCCAGCGGCAATATAGAATTCTATTGCATCTTCAGTCAGCCCCGCGCGTTCGGCGTGGTCAGCTAATGGCGATGTACCAATCCACACGGCAAGGTCGCGATTACGACTGAGTACCTTGAATATACGGCTGTGGAAAAAGCGTTTTCGCTTTTTAAGCTGCGTGTTGTAAATTGTTTCTTGTATCAGCGCGTGGCGAAAGCCGTATAGCGGGGTGCCGCTGGGCCGAAACTGAGTGAGAAAACCCGCCCTGCTCAGGGTTTCCAGCGCGTCGCCAATCGCTTTTCGGGAAACGTCAGGTAGAATGTGGGATAACAGCTGGAGGTCAAATTTATTCCCGACGGTGGATGCGGCCCGGGCAATATCGCCAGCAACTCCAAGCGCGGAAAGCCGTGCTTCGAGAACGGTTTCAAAAGCTGACGCGTAATCCTGCGCGTTTCCTTTCGACAGGGCTTTGGAAGCAGATAGGTAATTTTCTGCAACCCATTGGCACATTTCTTCAACAAAAAGCGGCACTCCGCCAGAGATGCGCGTAACAAGGTCCAGCATCTCCGGAAGATTGGGCGCTTGGCTGCCTTCAAGGAAATGGCAAACAGCCTGTCGAATGCCTTCACTCGTCAGCTTTCTCAGTTGCAAGACATTCAAATTTTCTTGCCTGATCCAGCTTGGGTGTTCTGCGGATCTTGTTGTCAAGACAAGCAGGACAGGTAGTTCGTCAATGTAACGAGAAACCTCTTCAAGCAATTGCCGGGTTGTAGGATCAATCCAGTGAATATCTTCGATAACAATGAGAAGGGGGCCGCTGGCGCAAAGCAATTCCAAACTGCGACGAACCGCCCAATTCGCTTTTTTCCGAATTGCCTCCGGCTTTGCATTAACGAAATCTTTGCTGTTGGCGCCCAAGCCAAGGAGGTGAGAAAACGTGTTGATGACATCAACATCAGAAATGCCTTGCTCACGAAATTTTCGACTTACTATCGAAAGCGTTAGCTGGAGCCCATCGCGAACATCGTTCTTTGAAAATCTTTGGCTCAACGGGTGAAGTGCCGCGCGTGAACTCCCGGGCACGCACTGAAAAAGAAACAGGTTATTGCGGCTCAAACGAGTAGACGTCCGAATTTTATGCACAAAACGGGATTTGCCTATTCCCGCTTCGCCTTGGACAAGCAGGATTTGCCCTTTTCCTTTAACCGCCCCTGACCAAATTTCATTTGCCAATTGTAGATCGGCGACGCGATCAACCATTGGACCACGCATGCGACCAAAGGCAAAAAATCGATCCACTTCCCGCTTATGTCGAATGGCGCGCCACACTTGTTGCGGCTCGGAAAATCCCTTGAGAAGATGCATGCCCTGATCACTGAAGACATGGGAACGGCGAACCAATTTTCTCGTTTCATGCGATACAAAAATCGTGTTGGCTTCTGCGATCGATTGCATTCGCGTGGCCAGTGCAAAGGCACTGCCGGCTAAATTGGGAGGTTTTTCGGAATCCTCGCTTTCTTGTACGATAAATATTGAAGTGGCAATTCCGATGCGCACCTGGACATCGTTGCGTCGCAAGCTCTTGTTGAGGTGTGTGCATGCGTTGATAATCGCAAAGCCGGCATTGATTGCAAGAGACGCCGCATCTTTCGCGTCCATGTCCCAATGAAACAGGGCTATGCCACCATCGCCAGCCTCGCTTTGCACCTCACCAGCATTCGCTGTGATCGCCTTTCGAACATGACTTTGAAAGGACAGCAGTAATTCCTGAAAATCTTCGATGCCTAGAAACCCGAGAAGTTCGGTTGAACCAACGAGGTCATAGCTCAGTGCAGTTAAAACACGGCGTTCCCCATGCGTAAGCGGCGCAGGCGCTTCGCCAGCAAGAAATCCGGCAGATTCGATTTCAAGTATCGAACTGTTATCTTGCGATGGCATGCCAAAACTCCGTTCACTGATTGTTGGTCGCGTCTGAACAATAGCTAATTTTGGCAAATGTCCCTGATGTTTAGTCCCCTGTCAACTTGCGTGGGAAACGTGCAATTTGAGGCTATACGGCAATAGCCAGTCTACCACGTCGTCACGGGAGCTTGAGCAACAAGACACGAGCGTCAGTTTCGTCCTGATGCAATGTCTGCACCCTCACGCAGCGTCTTGAGTTTTGCAAAGCATATCTCTGGATCAACCGCACCAAAGCCTGCGAAGGTGCCAAAGCCACAGTCTGATCCCGCCAGAACACGATCCTTGCCGAACACCGCAGTAAAGCGTTCCAGCCTTTGCGCCACCAGTTCGGGGTGCTCGACAAAGTTGGTGGTCGTGTCAACAACGCCTGGCACAAGAATGCGGTCATCAGGCACATCGCGCTTGCGATCACAGAAGGTTGTCCACTCATGGCCATGGCGCGGATTTGAGGTTTCAAACAGCATGTAGCGGGCCTTTACCTTCATGAAGCTGTTCAGCACCTTTCCCATGTCAATGTCGCACACATGCGGTCCCTCATAATTGCCCCAACAGATGTGAACACGGGTTTTACCTTGTGGCACGCCCGACAGCGCATGGTTCAGCGCTTCCACGTGCATGTCAGCAATCTTGACGAATTCCTCGTCAGACAAATCGGTGAACAACATGTGGCGCGACAGGGCGAGATCAGGACAATCGACCTGCAAATCAAGCCCTGCGTCCGTGATGGTTTTGTACTCATCGCGCATGGCATCAGCCAAGGCAGCAAGATATTTTTCGCGTGTGGCGTAATGTGCGTTTTGCAGGAACAGCGAAATGACACCCGGCGATGCTGCATTCATGAAACCGCGCTCGCTCCCGTGTTTTTTCATGGCCGCCTTCAGGTTTGCAATGTCCTTCTGCAACTCACCCTGTCCTTTGGATTTGACTTCGCCAGTGCACATCGGTCGCGCGTAGGTTGGCGTGCCGCCATCATTGGACAGACGTTGCAGGAAAGATGGAAACAGTTTGAGGTCGGCGGGCGCGTTACGCGGGGAGTCGCCGGAAAAGCCAGTGTAGCGGTCTTTCACATAGGTGGCGTAGGAGATTTTGGAGGTTTCGCCATCTGAAACAATGTTGACACCCGCAGCCACTTGCTTGCGCACGGTCTCGTCAACCGCCTCGGACATTGCTGCATCAAAAGCGATCTGGTCAAAGGTTTCGTTTTTCTCCCGCGCAAAAATAAAGTCAACCACGTTTTGCGAACGGGGCAGCGATCCCACATGAGTGACGGCAATCTGTGTCATGGCGTTTCTCTCAATTCGGTTTCCATGTGGGGCCAGCGGGATCATCGGTGTTGCGCACGCGGAACAGCGCGGCTTCGCCCGTCATGCTTGGCACCAGTGTGTGGGAAAGGTTTGGCGGCACGGCGCAGGTGTCGCCGGGCGCAAGGGTCTTTTCGTGACCATCCCACGTGAGTTTCCAATGCCCCCGCATCACCATGAGAATTTCATGACGCGGTGTCGCATAGGGTGTTTCGGCAAGAGATCCGCGTGTGATGAAATCAACCTCAAAGCCAGGCTTGTCGCGCAGCATGGCATCAGGCCCGATCACTTTTGCAGGTTGCCTGCAGGCCAGCGCCATCATGTCCCAGTAGCGGGCAACGTGATTTGGGACAACATCATGTGTGGTCGGCTCGGGGAAGGCTTTCAGTTCTTCATCTGTGAGCAGTGGCATGGGTGGCATGCCATCGGGAAGTTTCTGGCCTTTGTTGGTGTCATAGATTTTTCCGTTCTTGCTCAACACAAGGCCATAGTCCTTGGCGTCCTTAATCACTTGCGGTGCCCAGGTCACACCGCCGCCCGCATCATTGCCGCCAAGAATCGCCATGGCCATGCCGTAGTCCGTGCCAACGTTCTCGAAGGCCCGGAAAATTCCGGTGGGAATGTTGATGATGTCGCCTTCTTCGAGAATGACTTCGCCAGCCTTGCCCCAGCGGCCCCAGAAGAAACGCCAGCGTCCCTTGAGGGCAAAAAACACTTCAGCCGTGCGGTGCGAATGCAGCGAGTTCTTGCATTTCGGCGGCTGCCCGGCAGCCCCGATATTGAAACCTGGCTGATCCAGAATATGCACATGCTGTTCCGGATTTTCCGATACGCCTGCGCCAATGATGGTGAAATTTTCCTTCTGGTTTGACCCCGGCGTATGGGCATCAATAAAAGCCGTACGGCAGGGCCTGAGATCGCCGTAGCGGACGATGCGCGTTTCCATCTGGTCTGGTGTCATGATTTTTTCTCCATTCAGTCGGCGGTCCAGCCGCCATCGATTATGAGATGTGTGCCCGTCATCAGCGCCGAGGCATCGGACGCCAGAAACACCACGGCTCCCATGATGTCTTCAACCTCGCCCACGCGGCCCAACTTGATTTTTGATGTGATCCAGGCCACGCGTTCCGGATTGGCAAAGGTCTGTTCCGTAAGCGGTGTGCGGATGAAGGTGGGGCAAATGGTATTGACGCGGATGTTGTGGGGAGCCCACTCAATTGCCATGGCCTTGGTCATGCCTTCGACTGCGTGTTTGGAAGCTGCATAGACCGTCCGGTCAATACCGCCAACATGCCCCATCTGCGATGAGATGGTGATGATGGAGCCACCATGATTGTTTGCGATCATCAGACGCGCTGCTTCGCGGGCCGAGAAATGCGCGGCCTTCCAGTTGATCGCTGCAACGGCATCAAAATCTTCTTCGCGGGTGTCCAATGCGGGCGTGTGCCGCGCCAGACCGGTGGAGTTCAGAAACACATCAAGATCGCCAAGACCTGCGAAAGCCTTTGCAATTGCCACAGTGTCAGTGATGTCAAGCACCAGAGCTTCAGCGCGACCGCCCTGTGCCGTGATGGCGTCAACCACGGCAGCCAACCTGTCCCCATTGCGGGCGGCGCAAACCACATGCGCGCCTGCGTCAGCCAATGCCACCGCAGCGCCGAGACCAATGCCGGATGAGGCGCCGACCACAAGGGAGCGCCGCCCATCCAGCCGGAAGGAGGGCATGATCGGCAGTTTCATTCCGCCGCCTCGCCGTAAGGCACATTCCGCCCGCCATAGCGCCGCACCCGCACATTGGCCTGTTCGGCATGGCCCACAAAACCTTCAAGAATGCAAAGTCTTGAACAATGGGCCCCGATCTCGGCTGCCGCTGCGTCTGTTGTGATGCGCTGGTAAGAATGGGTTTTCAGAAACTTGCCGACCCACAATCCACCTGTGTATCGTCCTGCCTTTTTTGTGGGCAGTGTGTGGTTGGTGCCAATTACCTTGTCGCCATTGGCAACGTTGGTGCGCGGGCCAAGGAACAACGCCCCATAGGACTGCATGTGTTCAAGGAACCAGTCGTCACGATTGGTCATGACTTGCACATGCTCACACGCAATCTCGTTTGCGGCCTCGAGCATCTCGTCATAGCTGTCACAGAGAATGACTTCACCATAGTCCCGCCACGACGCCGACGCGGTGTCCCGCGTCGGCAGGATTTCCAACAGCCGCGCAATTTCCAGAAGCGTGGCGTCCGCCAGTTTGCGGGAATTGGTGATCAGAAAAGCGGGCGAATTGTAGCCATGTTCTGCCTGCCCCAGAAGATCGGTGGCGCAGAGTTCAGCATCAACTGTATCATCGGCGATGACCATGGTCTCTGTTGGCCCGGCCAGAAGATCAATGCCCACGCGCCCAAAGAGCTGTCGCTTGGCTTCCGCCACAAAGGCATTGCCAGGTCCGACGATCATGTGAACAGGCTTGATGGTTTCCGTGCCGAGCGCCATGGCGGCCACTGCCTGAATGCCACCAAGGCAATAGATTTCATGGGCTCCCGCCAAATGCATGGCCGCAATGACCGCCGGATTGGGAGAACCCTTGAAAGGTGGCGTTGCGGCAATGATGCGGGGCACACCTGCAACGTTGGCTGTCAACACTGACATATGGGCCGACGCCACCATGGGAAATTTTCCCCCTGGCACGTAACAGCCAACTGACTGCACCGGTAAATTCTTGTGGCCCAGGATGACGCCCGGAAGTGTTTCAATTTCAATGTCGGTGATGGATGCTCGCTGCGCCTCAGCAAAGCGCCGCACCTGGGCCTGCGCGAACCTGATATCGTCCATGTCCCGCCGCGAAACCCGGTTGACGAGCGCTCCTATCTCGGAAGCGCTGAGCCTGAAAGACGCAGGGGCATAATTATCGAAGCGTTGCGACAGGTCGCGCACCGCTACATCGCCCCGATTTTCAACGTCCTTCAAGACCGCTTCAACTTGCGCCTTTACTTTCGCATCATCAGCGACTTTCTCCGCCGCTGCTTTGCTGCGCTTGAGCCAAGTGATGGTCATACTGTAATCAACTCCACCCGTTTCCCAGTTTCAGCATTGAAGAGATGACAGAGGGCCGCAGGCACTTGCACCGTTAAAGTGCTGCCAATGGCCGCACGAAAATCCTTGGCCGCCTTGACGGCGACAAGTGCATCGCCCGCCTGCACCGTAACCTGAGAGGCTTCGCCCAGAAGTTCCATGCTGTAAACCGGCGCCGTGAGATTTCCGCCTTGCTTCGCGATCCTTGCATCCTCTGCGCGAAAACCGAGTGTGACCGGGCCATTGATTTTCTTGGGAAGCCCCGACACTGTAATGTTCTTGCCAGTGAAGGTTCCATCCTTCATATCACCTTTGAGCAGGTTCATCGCTGGTGATCCGATGAAGCTCGCGACAAATGTATTTGCAGGCGTGTCGTAAATCTCCGCAGGTGGGCCCACCTGCTGCACCTCTCCCTTGTTCATGACCACCACCCGATCAGCCAGCGACATGGCCTCGATCTGGTCATGCGTCACATAGATTGTCGTGGTCTTTAGTTCATGGTGCAAATTCTTGATCTGCGCCCGCGTTGAAACCCGCAGTTTTGCATCCAGGTTTGACAGGGGTTCATCCATCAGGAACACCGTCGGTTGCCTGACAATGGCACGGGCCAGCGCCACGCGCTGCCGCTGCCCGCCAGATAGTTCTGAAGGCCTGCGCTTCAGAAAATCGTCAAGCTCCACCATGGCAGCGGCTTTGCGCACACGGGCGTCGTGTTCAGTTTGCGGCACGCGCCTGACCTTCAGGGGAAAACGAATGTTCTCATAAACTGTCATGGTGGGATAAAGGCCGTAGCTCTGGAACACCATGGCTATGTCGCGGTCTTTGGGTTCAAGGCCATTGACCTTGCGTCCGCCGATAAAGATTTCGCCAGCGCTCACGTCTTCAAGGCCGGCAATCATGCGCATGGTTGTCGTCTTGCCACAGCCCGAAGGACCAAGAAGGACGAGAAATTCCCCATCGCTGACGTCGAGTGTTACGTCTTTCACTGCGACAAAACTGCCCCACCGTCGCGACAGGTTCTTGATCTTGATATCCGCCATTGGGGTTTCCCGTTTGTGGAACACATTGTCAAATATTGACTACGTATGCAAGCATAACTGCCTAACCTGCAAGGATGAGGTCTGATGCTTTCTCACCGATCATTATGATCGGCGCATTGGTGTTTCCCGATGCCAACCGTGGCATGATCGAGCCGTCCGCAATGCGAAGGCCTGTGACACCTTTTACCTTCAGGTCAGGCCCGACGACGGAAAGAGCATCCACTCCCATGCGGCAGGTGCCTGAAGGGTGGTAGATGCTGTTGCCCTTTGCCCTTGCATAAGTCAGAAGTTCGTCATCGCTTGCGATACCAAGGCCCGGTTCAAGTTCTGTTTGCATGAAGGGTTCCATGGCAGGGGCTTGCATGATGGAGCGTAGAAACTTGAGGCCTTCAACATTGGCGCGGCGGTCTTCCGGTTGCGAGAGATAGTTGGCGCGAATGGATGGCGCATCTGCTGTGTCGGAGCTGCGTGCATGAATGCTGCCCCGCGCCTCCGGTCTGAGATGGCAGACCGATGCGGTGAAGCCTGAAAATGGATGCAACCCGGACCCCATCTTGTCCGTTGAGAAGGTAATGAAGTGGATTTGAATGTCAGGTGTTGCCAGGCGCGAATCGGATTTGAAAAAAGCATTTGCATAGCCCGCACTCACTGCCAGCGGCCCCCGGCGTGTAAAGGCGTAGCGAAGCCCAATACCAATGCGGCCAAACAGTTTGTTGTAGTCGTCATTCAGCGTGACGGGTTGTTTTGCCTTGAACACCATGCGGACCTGCAAATGATCTTGCAAGTTTTCACCTACGTCTGGTGCATCATGAACGACGGCCACGCCGAGGTCTTGCAGGCGTTGCGCCTGCCCAACGCCTGAAACTTCAAGCAGCTGCGGTGAAGCGATGGCCCCCGCCGAAACTACAATCTCTTTGCCAGCAGTGGCGCGAGTTATGCGCCCATTGTGAAGAAATTCAATTGCGGCAGCTCGCTTGCCTTCAAAAATCACGCGCTTGACAAATGCATGGGTGACGATCGTGAGGTTTTTTCGGCCTCTGGCCAGTTTAAGATAACCAGCTGCCGTGCTGCACCGGATACCGTTGCGTGACGTTGTCTGGAAATACCCGGCCCCTTCCTGCTCAGCGCCATTGAAGTCAGGATTGAACGGCAATCCGCGTTCCGCACATGCCGTGATGAAGGCATCGCAGAGCACATGACGGTCTCTGGGATTTGATACCGCCAAGGGCCCGCCAACGCCGTGGTACGCGTCAGCACCGTTCTCCTGATCCTCCGCTCGCCTGAACAGGGGCAGCACATCATCATAGGACCAGCCCATGTTGCCCATTTGCGCCCAGTGATCGTAATCTTCTTTCTGCCCCCGGATATAGACCAACCCGTTTATGGCACTGGTTCCGCCCAGAACCTTGCCGCGTGGCTGATAAATCTTGCGCCCGTTCAATTCTGGCTCTGGCTCGGTTTCGAACTTCCAATTGTAGCGACTGTTTTGAAACAGTTTGGCATAACCAATCGGGATGTGAATCCACGGGTTAAGTCCGCGCCCACCTGCTTCCAGCAGCAACACGCGATAGCGTCCATTGGCTGTCAAGCGGTTGGCCAACACGCAACCTGCCGATCCTGCTCCAACAATGATGTAGTCGAAAGTTCCAATGTTTTCCGGTGTCATGGATCAACTTCAGTCGGTGCGACCCATCTGCGCCAGTTTCACCTGCATCAGCAGCGACATCTCGTCATAGAGCGTCCACTCATCAACGATCTTGCCGTTCTTGTAATGGAAGTGCGACATGCCCATCACTTGCAGCCGCTTGCCCGTGGGTGCGCCAAGGCTCCGCAGGATGCCATAGCCGAGATGATGACCCTCAATCACCCAACGCAGCGCCACCTTGGTGCCACCTTCTTCACTGTCCACTGAGCAAATATGCTGCGGCAGGAAAGCGAGATCAGGGATCGACCCCATCAAGCCCAAATATTGGTGAAGCACGCCCGATGCCCCTGTGATTTCGCGCAATAGTGGCCCATGATACAGTGCAGTCGGTGCATAAACATCTTTCATCGTGCCCAACATGCGCTTGTTGAAGACCTCATGCAGCCAGCGAATGGTGTGTTGTTCAAGATCGGTCTTGGCAATTGACACATCTGCATCGGACTCAGGCGGATATTGTCCCAGAAGCCTGCGGTTTTCGCCAATGTCGAGTGCATCCAGACCCTTTTCATGCCGCGATTTTGCGGCGTTCTCAGCAAAAGGATGTGGATCAAGCCCCAACTGCCGGAACAGGGAAAGGGTGTCGGACACCAGCCATTCGCGGTAAATGCGGTTCTTCAAAATCATGCAGTCGGCAAAGGTGCGGGTGACAATGCTGCGCCCGGTTGGATCACCATAAGGGCCGAGCTGTGAGTGGCGTCCCGAGCCAGTGACGAGATGCGATGTGTAGAACCCGTCAACATCATTGCCGGTCCACACCACCTGCGTTGCCATGCCGCGCCGTTCAGGGAAGGCCACAATGCGCTGGATCGTATCCAGCACCATGTCCTCGCGGTTATAGACCGTGCCCATTGTTCCGTACACGGTGCAATTATGCGTGTAGTGCGTGTAGATGAGGCCGATGTTGCGCTCGTCCCAGATGCGGTGCGTGCAGCGCACGATGTAATCCACAATATCGGTATAGATATCTTCGAAGCCATTGAGCGATTGCACGCGTGGACGGTCGTTTGGTGCGAGGTCAACATAGTCGCGCCGCTCCACTTGCAGCACGTTTTCCTTGGCTGGCAGCCGTGAAATGCGGTTCTCGGAGGCTTTGTCGGGAGTTTTGTCAGTCATGGCGGCGTCCTTGTTTGGAAGATGGTAGTTCAGGTTTGAGGCAGTTACATCCGGGATCGGTGAAAAGCGTAAATTCAGGCTGGTTTCGAGGGCATGGCCGATGCGGCACAGCATGGCCTCGCCGCCTTTCCGCGCCGCAAGTTGCAGGCCAAGCGGCAATCCCCGCGCTGAAATGCCAGAAGGCACTGCCAGCGCAGGAAGGCCTGTCACATTGAAAGGGAATGTCCGCATCGCCGTCCAGCGCGGTTTGCCGTCACGGAAATCAGCAACAGCTGGAGCCGGAGCCAAAGTATTTGCCACCAGCAAAGCGTCATACTTCTCGACGATGCCATCCATCAGCCCGGTCAATTCGGTTTTTGCGAGAAGGGCCTTCGTCAAATCAATGGCAGTTATGGGTTTTCCGCTCGACAAATTTTCGAATGTGGCCCGGCCAAAGAAATCACCAGATCCGTTGAGACTGTCTTTGTAAGTGGCGTATCCCTCAGCAATAATGATGGTGGTGCCGCACTGTTCAAACGGCAGGTAATCGGGAAGTGTAACTTCTTCAACCAAGGCCCCGAGATCGCGCAACACCTGTGCCGCATGGTCCAATGCGGCTTGCATCTCGGCATCAGCTTCACCCGCCGACCAATTGCGACCATAGGCGATGCGCAGTGCTTTTAGGCCCGAACCAAGATTTTCGAGGGCTCCGGAATCCGGAGAAAGTACATCCAGGCAAATCGCAGCATCTTCAACGCTCGCCGCCACAATGCCAACATGGTCAAGTGAGGGGCTGAGTGGAAGTATCCCCTTCAAAGGTAGCAGCCCATATGTGGGTTTCAATCCGACAACGCCGCAATAGCAGGGCGGACTGCGAACCGAGCCGCCACTGTCTGTCCCAATGCTAACGCGCACAAAGCCAGCAGCGACAGCTGCGGCAGAGCCGGATGAAGAACCACCGGTGATGCGATCTTGTGCACGCGGGTTGATTGCAGGTGGCTGGGGGAGGTCAAAGCTGGGGCCAACCGTGCCCAATTCATAGGTCGCAACTTTACCCAGCAACACAGCACCCGCCTTGCGCATGGCTGCAGTCACGGTCGCATCATGCAAAGCAACATGTGTTTCCCGCAGTCGTGATCCTGCTTTCGTTGGCAATCCACGCGCATCAATCAAATCTTTCAATGCATAGGGAATGCCATGCAGCGCACCACGGTCAACGCCTGCCTTCAATTCAGCGTCTGCCATGCCTGCCTCTGTCAAAGCCTGCACCGAGGTTACCCAAGCAAAGGCATGAATTTCGCCATCCAAACGCGCAATCCGGTGAAGCGCCGCCCTTGTCAATTCAGTTGCCGTCAGCCCGCCATGCCGCAACAGTCTTCCCGCTTCAGCGATTGACAATTCATGCAATGGTTTTTCTCTGTGCACGTCCTAGCCCTTCACCGCACCAGCCGTCAGCCCTTCGACCAAGCGCTTCTGGAAAAACATGACGAGCAGGAACAACGGTGCTGTTGTCGACACCACCGCTGCCACCGCATACATCACATGGCCTTCGGCCTGAATCTTGAACAGGAAACTGGAAATCTTTGGCACCATGGTCTGGTTGTCTTGTGTCAGCAGCATGGAGGTGACGGCAAAATCATTGTAGCCCAGCAGGAAACTGAACAGCCCCGTGGTGACAACGCCCGGCCACATCACCGGCATGACCACCATGCGGAACGCCTGAAAGCGTGAACAGCCATCAACCAAGGCACTTTCATCAAGATCGCGCGGAATGTTGATGAAAAACGAGTATAGCATCCACAATGTGAAGGGCTGGTTCAATGCCACCAGAACAATGATGGCGGTGGGCAAATACCCCCACACATTGAACTGGAAAAATGGCAAGAGATAACCAGAGACAAGGGTTATATCCGGCATGGCGCGGAACACCAGTGCGGCGATCAATATCCAGTATTTGTAGCGATAGCCAGAGCGCGCCAGTGCATAGGCTCCCAGCGTGCCGAAGGTGAGCGATATAGTGGTCACACACACCGTGACAATAGCCGTGTTGATCACCGCCCTCCAGAATGTATTCGTGACCCATGTGCCGTAGTAGCCATCGCCTGTGAAAGCTGAGCCTGTCTGCTCAAATGTCCTGAAGCCAAACAAGGCGTTCTGCCACGATTCCCGCGAGAAGAAATCCGCTTCCACCTTGAACGAACCCCAAGCGGTCCAGATATAAGGAAAGGCCGCAAGGACCAGCCACAGCAATACAAATCCCAGGGCGACGAGTGACACCGGCCATGGCCGGCCATGGATGCCCGCCCTCATCTTGCACCTGCAAATTGCCGCGTTGTTTGCAGCAACACAGGCGTCAGAAGGATGAGAACACCGATAATCGTCAGTACGGAACTTGCCGCTGCAGATGAAAACATCTGGGCGCTCTGGTTGCTGAGCGAGGTATAGACAAAGTAACTCAAGGACGTGGCGTTTGCTGCAGCATTGAAACCAAGGATCGGTTCAAAAATCTTGAAATTGTCCATCAGCTGCACCAGCAGCACAAAAATGCCAATGGGAGCGAGTGCGGGGATCACCACATAGCGGATGCGTTCAATCCGGCTTGCGCCATCGACCATGGCCGACTCCAGAGTGTCGCGTGCCACGGTTTGCAGACCTGCATAAAAAACAATGAAGGAGAACGGCGCATTGGTCCAGATGCCGTAGCTGATGAGCGTGACCCATGTGAGTGCCAACGATGATTTCAGGGTCAGGTCAGGATCACCGAAAACATACTGGATAAATGCGCCGAGAATGCCTTCTGCATCAATCATCCAGTAAATCACCAGTGAACCGATCAAGGGCGTGATCACCATGGGCAACAACGAGAAGAAAATTACCGGACTTTTGATGAAGCGTGGAACGGTGTTGACCGCAAGCGCCAGCAGAAACCCCATCAGCATGGCAAGCGGAGTCACGGTCAAGGTGTAGGTGAGGGTGAAAACCAGCGCCCTGTAGAATGGCAAATTGTAAATCTGTGAAACAACATCGCTGAGGCCCGCACCATTCCGGAAAATCTTTGAAATTTCGGCAAAAGCAAGATGGTTGCGGTCACCATAGACCTGCAGCCCGACAAACTTGCCCAGCGGCTTTTCTTTCTTGAGCTTGGCTCCCGCCACAGCATCAACCACTGTTTCTGTGGTGCATCCACCTGAGGGCTGGCACGATTCGGAGGTAACCAAGACGCGGGGATGCTCCACGTAGAGCGATTGAACAGTGAACGAGACTATTGGTGTGGCAATGAACAGCAGCATCGCCAGAAGCGACGGCAGCATGAAGGCGATGAAGAACCGGTGCGGCACGGACAATCCTCGCCGCAATGCCGGATGTGAGGCACTGCGGCGTTGCTGGAGTTATTGCAGGAAGCCCGCTTCTTTGGCCGCTGCGTTATAAGCTGCTTCAACATCGGCCATGGCCTTGTCCGCAGGTTCAGCCCCCTTGATGAAGTCTGCGAGTTCGACACTCAACGCCGTGTGCAGAAGGCCCATATAGGGCACCATCGGGTAAGGCCGTGCGCCATTGTTGGCATTGCCGATGACACCTACCGCCGCAGGACCGGGTTGATAACCCTTGATCAACCACGTCGCCGCATTGGGGTTCTTGGCTGCTATCTCGGGGCGGATGCCATTCACCATGGCGCGGAATGAGGCTTCGGCATCTTCATCCGTCACGTTCTTGGCAATGGCAAAGCCATCCCACCACAAGGCCGCGGCTGGAATAGCTCCGCCACCCACCGTGGGTGCCATGGTGAAGACGGTATTTTCAACCACTTCCTTGTTCGATACTTTTGGATCAATCGCCGCACCGGCAATGGAACCCCATTGGTTGATCACGGCCATCTTGCCCGCCTGATATTCCTTGCTCAGAACATCGGAATCATAAGTCAGATAATCCGGCCCCATGAAACCCGTGAGGTCTTTCATCATCTTGAGCGTGGCCATGCCCTTGTCATTGTTGATGGCCAATTTCGCTGAGCCAGCGTCGAAAAATTCGCCGCCATAGCCCAGATACATGTTCACAAATTCAGCCGCGAGGTCCCAACCCGCCTTGTCAGACGCACCCAGTGGATTCTCTGAGATTTTCTTGTCTCTCAATGTCTGCGCCACAGCCAGAACATCCTCATAGGATTTCGGCATTTGAGCGCCCGCCTTTTCGATCAGATCCTTGCGGATGAACAAATGCTGGCCATTTGCCATGAAGGCAATCGCCATCACCTTGCCATTGATCTTGATCAGCTGGTTGGCCTGCAAGTCCTGGCCATATTTCGCCACATAATCATCAAGCGGCCGGATCAGGCCATCATTGAGCAGTGGCACAATAGAATTGTTGGCGACAACCGCCACCGTATATTCTGCCGGGTTGGCGGTGAGCGCTGGAACTTGCAGGTTTTTGTGTTCCGTGGTCTGGTTCTTGGAGACCTTCACCGTATCACTGGCGCATTCTTCTGCACCCGCCGCAACAATGCGGAGCGCCTCGAAGTCATTGGACAAGATGCGCACCGAGCCCTTGTCAATGCCACAGGCTGCCATCGCAGCCGTGGACACAAAGCTCAATGCACCAATCAACAGAAGTGATTTGAAAATGGATTTCATCGCGGTCCTCCCAGGGTTTTGTGATGCGTTATTGAAAAATCCAGAACAAATGTTGCAGCATCTTGCATACGTAGTCAAGCCGTGGAATGTTGGCGCATCACAGGAGGTGTGCATGAAGGGCTTTGATCCGCGCTGGAAGGATTTTCCAGACTATATTCTGGGCATCACCAAGGAGATATGGGAAGACCGTGGTGTCCATACCCTGCACAGCTATTACGGAAAGACCATGGCAAAGCGCTCTGCCGATGGAATCGTGGTGGGTGCGGAAAAGGTCATCGCTGAAAGCATCGGGGCCATGGCATGGGCGCCGGGCATTGAAATCCTCGGCGAAGACGTGATCTGGTCCGGCAATGATGTGGATGGGCTGCTGTCGTCCCACCGCTCCATGATCATTTGCCCCCATGTGAATGATGGTCTTTTGGGACCACCGACGGGAAAGCGCCTCTGGCAATATTGCATCGCTGACTGCGCGGCGAAGAACAACGAAATCTACGACGAATGGCTGGTGCATGATTCCGGTGCCTACATTCGCCAGGTGGGGCTTGAACCGAAAGCCTATGCCGCAGCCCTCATTCAAAGTCAGGGCGGACCAGACGCATGTGACAAGCCCTTCACACCTGCGATAGATGTCAAAGCCGTTTACAAAGGCAAAGGCAACGACCACCCCCTGGGCCAGCGTTATGTCAATATTCTCACCCGCATCATGGCGGGAGATTTTGCCGTCATTCAAACCGAATATGACCGCGCCTGCCACCTGCAATTGCCAGGTGGCGTCACGGCCCATGGCCGGTCCGCCGCAGATCAGTTCTGGCTCAATCTTCGCGCGGCTTTTCCATCGGCGAAACTGGACATCCATCATGTCATTGGCCGTGACGACAAGGACATGCCGCCCCGTGCAGCACTTCGCTGGTCGCTGGATGGCAAGCATGATGGATGGGGTGCATTCGGACCGCCTACAGGTGCAAAAATCCATATCATGGGGATAAGCCATGCCGAGTTTGGCCCCTGGGGGTTGCGCCGTGAGTTTGTGCTGCTAGACGAGGCTGCAATCTGGAAACAGATTTTGCTTCGGACAGGATAATCCATGCCGAAAGGCAAAGTCACATCAGGAGACGTGGCAAAACTTGCACGCGTCTCCCAATCCGCTGTCAGTCGCGCCTTCAACGAAGGGGCAAGTGTTTCCGACACCATGCGGGCGCGGGTGAAGAAGGCCGCGCGCAAGCTCGGCTATCGCCCCAATGCCATAGCCCGCGCCATGATCAGCGGCCAGTCCCGCCTCATCGCAGTTCTGGTGGCCTATCTCGACAACCAGTTTTACCCCATCGTGCTGGAACAACTGTCCCGCGCCCTGCAGGACAAGGGCTTTCACGTCTTGCTGTTCATGACTGATCCTGGCCATCAGGACGAGGTGGTGCAGCAGATGATGGAATACCAGGTCGAAGGCATCGTCATGGCCTCTGCCACCCTGTCGTCCACGCTGGCCCGCGAATGCGCCCAAACCGGAATTCCCGTTGTTCTGTTGAACCGATACGTCCCATCCTCGCCCGCCAGCAGCGTCACGTCAGATAACGCCGAAGGCGGCAGGCTGGTAGCAAGATTGCTGACCGACAACGGCCACAAGCGCATCGCCTTCATTGCAGGGCACGAAGATTCTTCCACCAACACAGACCGCGAGTCAGGTTTTCTTTCAGGCCTGGAGCAGGCGGGTCAGAAACTCTGGAGCCGCGCTGTTGGTAACTACACTTTTGAAGGTGCCACAGAGGCTGCACGCCAGCTGTTTGCCAAAGCCGAAAAGCCTGACGCCATCTTTGTCGCCAACGATCACATGGCATTTGCCGTCATGGATGTGATCCGCAATGAATTGCATTT
Source organism: Hyphomicrobiales bacterium (assembly GCA_031359445.1). Classification (GTDB taxonomy): domain Bacteria; phylum Pseudomonadota; class Alphaproteobacteria; order Rhizobiales; family Aestuariivirgaceae; genus Aestuariivirga. The sequence goes on from JANMAE010000155.1 coordinate 22,652, forward strand.
GCGCATACCTGAAGATGTTTCAATTGCGGGCTTCGACAACGTGCCGGAGTCCGGCTGGGGTGGCTATCAGTTGACAACGGTTGAGCAACCCTATGCCCCCATGGTTGAAGCCACCACAAAAATCCTGGTGGATCAGATCGAGCAGAAAACCGTGATCCGGCGCAGCATTGTTCTGCCGACCAGCCTCGTCATTCGAAGTTCAGTGAAGCTTCGCCCTGAAAGCCGGTGACCACTGACTCCGCACCTGACCGATGGGGCCGCACTTTGATGAAGCGGGAGGAAGCGCGTTGCGCAGAAGCAGAGAAGACAAAGCCCCGCACGCTGTACGAGATGGACTGTCTCCTGCTGGTTCACGATGAAACCCGGCAGGGCGCACTTGCGGTTTACGAATAATCCAGGTGAACCATTTATTGCGAACGACGGGCCTCTGGTTCCGCCGCTCGTCAACCCGAACTTGTCAGGCAATTTGATCGTTCAACTGTTTTTGCTGATTTTACATAGATTTAGGATCGTATATAAATTTGGTATATCAGCGATAACAATTTTCTATTTCGGTCTGTGCAATTCCTGACCACAGTCTCCACCAAGGCTCAAGAGGGCCAGAACTGAAGCGGTCACTGAGAACCGCCGCACTGTGGAGGAAGAAACCGTGACATTTCTCAAGACAAGCATGGCTGCGATGGTCGCGGCTGCATTCGTTTCTGCGTTGCCGGTACTTGCAGGTGGCGTTGATGAACTGCCCAAGGACATTCAGGACACGCTTTACAACAAGGACATGATCGACCCCGTCCAGCCCATTGGCGAAAGCGCCTACCGCGACTGGAAGGCCAAAAAGGGCCCACCCTGGAAGATCGGTTATGCCAGCTCTTATGCCGGCAATACCTGGCGCGCCAATGTCATGGATCGTTTGCAAAAAGAGATCATTCCCAAGTGGACCAAGCTGGGTCTGGTTTCGGAAGTGGTGATCACCCAATCCAATCTTGATGACACCAAGCAAATCCAGCAGATGCGCCAGCTCGTCGACCAGGGCGTGGACGCAATCATCGTGTGCTGCTCAAATCCAACGGCGCTGAACCAGACTGTTGAATATGCGCATGAGCGTGGTGTGCCGGTGTTCTCGGCCGTCGGCTATTTGACCTCGCCATATGCCGTCAACTCATCTGCCAACTTCATGGTGGGTGGAAATATGATGGGCGAATGGATGGCCAATGAAATTGGCAAAAAGGGAAATGTGCTGATTGTCGAGGGCATTCCCGGCACCTCTGCGTCTGACTCGCAGGACAAGGGTGCAAAAGCCGCGCTTGCGAAATATCCTGAAATCAATGTCGTGGGCTCGGTCGCTGGCATGTGGACGGACCAGGTTGCCCAGGCCGAAATCCAGAAATGGCTGGCCACCAATCCTGACGAATTGAACGGCATCGTCATCCAGTCTGCGTCTGAACTTGGCGGTGTTCGCGCCTTGAAGCAATCGGGTCGGGACATGGTTCCCATGACCATTGGCGGTGAGTTGGGTGCGCTGTGCTACTGGCGCAAAAATCCGAAATACATTTCAGCTGCCATTCAAGCCTGGCCGCCCGGTGATGACTTCGAGATGAGTTGGAACGTCATGATGCGCACACTTGAGGGCCAGGGCCCCAAGCTGCAATCCATTCTGACCAAGCCGCAGATCCTGTCATATGATGAGCTGTCCAAGGTAATGGATGAAAACTGCAACGAGGATTCCGACGGATGGTATACTGTCGGCGTCGAGAAGTGGGCCCCCAAAGCGTATCTGGATAGTTTCTTCCTGCGCCCCGCTGATCCCGAAGCCTACAAGCCTTGAGACTTTCGCCGTGATCCCGCCTGCGCCACCTCCCTGGCGCAGCGGGGTCAAGGTGGCTTTCAGATTGGTCTCACCATGGCACTTGCCAGCATTGAAATCTCTTCAGTTCGAAAAAGCTTTGGACCAACCGTAGCGCTCGGCGGTGCAAACCTCAAAGCCTATGCCGGGGAAGTGCATGCCATTGTCGGTGGCAACGGCTCTGGCAAAAGTACGCTGGCCAAAGTGATTTCCGGTGTCCTGCTTCCAGACAGCGGCCAAATTTCGATTCTCGGCAAGTCTGCCACCTCGCCAGTGGAAGCAAAGGCCCTGGGCATTGCCAATGTTTACCAGGAAGTGCTGGTGGCAGATGAATGCTCGGTGCTCGACAATCTCTACCTTGGCTCGGACAATCTCTTCAGTTCAAATCTGGGTGGCGAAGACAAGGCCAGGAACGCAAAGGCCTTGCTTCACGAGCTTCTGGGCTTTGATCTTGATCTATCAACACCTGTTGGTGAATTGCCGCTGTCCATCAAGCAGTGGATTACAATTGCGCGGGCCCTGCTCACCAACCCCACGGTGCTGATCCTCGATGAATCCTCTGCCGCACTCGATTTTGAATCGACCGAACGGCTGTTCAAAAAAGTGCGGCAATTGAAGGCGCAAGGTTCCAGCATCCTGATTGTCACGCACCGCATTGCCGAGCTGGTGCGCATTGCTGATCGTGCAACCATTCTGCGCGACGGCGTCGATGTTGGCGCGCTGTCGAAAGAAGACATAACCGAGTCGCGCATTCTCGAACTCATCGCCGGTCCTGAGCGGGGCAAGACTCTTGGCACGCAGAATTTTGCAGAAACGCAGAGTGACAAGCCTGTCATGCGCGTTGAAGCCGGGCGTGTGTGGCATGACGGCGGGACGATCAATTTTTCGATTTTGCCGGGAGAAATTGTCGGTGTCACCGGCCTCGATGGACAGGGCCAGGCTGACTTTGCGCGCTGTCTCGCAGGGGTTCAGCCGCTGGTGTCAGGAAAGATCAGTTTTTTTGATGGGCTAGGCACTGGCGAAGTCAACGATCTCGCCACCGCCAGGGAACATGCCGTGTCCTATGTCAGCGGCGACCGCAAGAAGGAAGGCATTTTCCCCAACCTCAGCATTTTCGAAAACTTGCTGATGCCGATCTATCACGCCTCGCGCATTGGCGGCTGGCTCAACCTCGTCAACCGCACAAAGCTTCAGCCTGTCTTCGCCTGGGAAACCGAGAAACTTGCTGTGAAAATGGCAAGCAAAGACAATCTGATCACCTCGCTCTCAGGTGGCAACCAGCAGAAAGTCTTGATCGCCCGCGCCTTTGCCGAAAAGCCTGAACTGCTGGTGCTGAATGATCCCGCCCGTGGCATTGATGTGGGTGCCAAGCTCGATCTCTATCGCAACCTCCGGGAATTTGCAGCGCGCGGCAAGTCGGTTGTATTCCTTTCGAGTGAAGTTGAAGAATTTCTCAATCTCTGCACGCGCGTCATTGTGTTTCGCAATGGCGTAGTAGCTTCAGAATTCCGGCCGCCCTATGATGGCCATGTGCTGCTCAATGCCATGTTTGGCAGGAAGCCCACGGATGAGCTTCCCGGAAGTCACAATCGTGAACGCGGTGCCAATCGGGCTCCGGAATCGTCTGAAGCCGGACTGTTCAAATCAGACTTTCATTTTGCGGCGCCCGACGTTCCGCCGGGATCCATCATCAAGGCAAAATACGCCGAGGAAAACCAGGTGTCGCCACAACTCGTCTGGAGCGGTGCACCAGATGGAACAAAAAGTTTCGCACTGGCGATCACCGACCCTGATCTTCCGGAAGCCTTCAACTTCCCACGGAATTTTGCCCATTGGCTGGTTCATGATCTGCCGCCGGAAACCCGAGAATTGTCTGAAGGTGCAAGCGGCACAACTGCGATGCCCATGGGTTCACGCGAGTTGAACAGTGATTTCGTCACCTTCAAGATTCCGGGCTTCGGCAAGGGCTATGGCGGGCCTTGGCCACCAGATCGGGCGCACCGATATGTCTTCACGCTCTACGCGCTGAAAGTTCCAAAACTCGCGTTGGCAGAAGACGCAACGCTTGAACAATTTTCGGCAGCCGTGCTGCCCGCAACAATCGCCTCACAGAGTTTTATTGCCCACTACGGCCCGGCCAAAAAGCCGCTGCCGCAGCCATGAATTGGAGTTTGACATGGATTTCAGGAGGATAGCATGAGCCGTTTTGGAAGTCGCAAAAGCTTTGATCTCGAATGGGTGGAGCGCTGGGCCAGACTGGTGAATGAAGACCGAAGGCTGCCAGTGATCGGGCGCTTCTTCGACGGGCGCTTTGTGCTGGGCATTGATGACATCGACTTCCTGATTGAGGTCAACAAGGGCAAGGTGCAGCGCATTGCTGAAGGCCTTGCCCCCAATGATTTCGGCTTCGAGTTTGCGCTTCGCGCCACTAGCGCCACCTGGGGCAAATTTGCGCAGCAAATTCCGCCGCCCATGTTCAATGATATCTGGGCCATGGCCCACCCCTTGCACCGCCATTTGCGCATTGATGGCAACGCCATGCCATTCTGGCAGAACCTGCAGGCCCTCACGCACATGCTCTCGCTGATGCGTAAAGTTTGAGAACGAAGACAGGAGCAAAAAATGAACCAACATGATCCAATCGTCGGTCGCTATGTCTACGTTCAATGCGGCGGCAAAACCTATCGCACGTTTTATGAAGAACACGGCGAAGGCATTCCACTGGTGTGTCTGCACACGGCAGGCACCGATGGTCGCCAGTACCGTCACCAACTCTGCGATCCCGATTTTGCGGCCAATTTTCGGGTGATTGCCTTTGACATGCCGTGGCACGGAAAGTCGCTTCCACCGTCTGATTTTTACCAGATGGAAGATGAGTACAAGCTGAC
>JANMAE010000036.1:0-17634 GCA_031359445.1 Hyphomicrobiales bacterium
CATCATCGGCGGGGAGCCCGCGCGTTTCAAGCCACATGCGGACCTCTTTCAAAAATCAGCGGTCCAATACGAGCACGGGGTGCTGCCCCTGAGCCTGAACATGCATGGGTTTGTTGCCCAGGACGCTGTGAGCGCGCGTGATACTTTTTTTCCGGGCTATGCCCAAGTGATGGCGCGCATTGGCCGGGAGCGTGGCTGGCCGCCTGCCACGCGGGCGCAGTTTGATGCCTCATGCGGGAAGAATGGCCACCTTGTTTTGGGCAGTTCCCAAGATGTGGCTGACAAGATTATAGCACTTCACGGCCTCTTCAAAAATGACCGCATCCTCATCCAGATGGGGCTGGGTTCGCTGCCGCATCGCGATATGATGCGGGCCATTGAATTGATGGGGCGGGAAGTTGTACCACTTGTGAAAGCAGCCGTTGGAGGCCGAGCATGACCTTACCACACATCCCTGATCCCGAACTTGGAAATGCCGCTTCGGTTGACGCCATTCAGCATGTGATCATTCCGCGGGCGCGCGATCTCGGGAATTTCGAGGTGCGTCGGGCGCTGCCCTCCGTCGAGCGCCAGATGGTTGGTCCGTTCATATTCTTTGACCAGTTTGGGCCGATGATGATGCAGAGCGGGCAGGGCGTGGATGTGCGCCCACATCCGCATATCGGCCTATCGACTGTGACTTGGTTGTTTGATGGCAAGATCCACCATCGTGACAGTCTGGGGTCCAGCCAAGCGATTACGCCTGGTGAATTGAACTGGATGACGGCGGGCAAGGGCATTGTTCACTCCGAGCGCACCCCGGAACCAGAAATGTCGCGCCAGAGGAAAGTTTTTGGAATTCAGAGTTGGGTAGCACTCCCCAAGGAACATGAGGAAACAGCGCCCGGCTTTGAACATGTCGCCATGTCAGACATGCCATTGATTGAAGACAAAGGTCGCATTGTGCGTGTGATTGCAGGCTCCATGTTTGGTGCGACCTCACCCGTCAAAACCCATTCGGACCTGTTTTACGGAGACGTGAAACAAGCGGCGGGAACCTCGCTTCCGCTGCCTGCCGATCATGAGGAACGGGCGATTTACGTGACTGAGGGCAGCATCGAAATTGCCGGTCAGCTTTTCGAGGAAGGACGGCTTCTGGTGTTTCGTCCAAGGGACGCCATCACTGTCACTGCGCGTACAGATGCACGCTACATGATGCTGGGCGGCGAACCCATGGACGGACCGCGCCATATCTGGTGGAATTTTGTGTCCTCGTCCCAGGAACGCATTGAAATGGCGAAAGAAGAGTGGAGACGCGGACGTTTCGACATCGTGCCTGGAGATGAGAAGGATTTCATCCCACTTCCTGCATAGCAAGGCTCATTTGCGCCAATGGGGCAATTTCCGTTTGAGGAGCAAAAGTGAAGGCGCTGGCCAAATGCCACGCTTTCATGATGGATTGTGGTGCCACGCCTCTGAGCAATTCGCCTGGTGCCATGCAGTGGTAGAGTTCCTCGAAGCTCACAGACCGGTCGGGAGCGGCGCGCTGCATAAAGTGCGACGGCCGGAATTCTTTCGGATGGCTCAAACCTGCAGCCGCCACGATTTCAGCGAGCGCCTTCAGGGTCTCGCGGTGAAAACTCGCCACGCGTTCTGCCTTGTCGTTCACAACAATGGCGCGTTGCCGCCAGGGGTTTTGCGTGGCAACCCCGGTGGGGCATTTGTCGGTGTGGCAATGCTGTGCCTGGATGCAGCCAACAGCAAACATGAAGCCGCGCGCCGCGTTGCACCAGTCAGCACCCATGGCCATGACGCGGGCCATATCGAAAGCTGACGTAATCTTGCCAGAGACGCCGAGTTTTATCCGATCGCGCAAATTCGCACCGGTCAGTGACGAGTGCACAAAATTCAAGCCGTCGCGGAGTGGTGTGCCGATGTGATCCATGAATTCCAGCGGAGCAGCACCAGTGCCTCCCTCCTTTCCATCAATCACGATGAAATCCGGGGTGATATCGGTTTCCAGCATTGCCTTGATGATGGCCAGGAATTCCCAATGGTGGCCGATGCAGAGCTTGAATCCCACGGGCTTTCCACCCGACAGCTTGCGCAGTTCCGCTATGAACGTGATCAGTTCCCGGGGCGTGGAGAAGGCTGAATGGCTGGGCGGTGAAATGCAGTCCTTGCCCGGTTCCACACCACGGATGTAGGCGATCTCTGGTGTGACCTTTGCAGCAGGCAATACGCCGCCGTGACCGGGCTTTGCACCCTGTGAGAGTTTTACTTCAATCATTTTAACGACATCTAGTTTTGCTGTTTCGGTAAATCTTTCTGGAGAAAATGATCCATCGGCATTGCGGCAACCAAAGTACCCCGAGCCAATTTCCCAGATGATGTCGCCCTGGGCTTCAAGATGATAGGGGCTGATGCTGCCTTCACCTGTGTCGTGGGCGAAGCCACCAATGCGAGCACCCTTGTTGAGCGACCGGATGGCATTTGCCGACAATGATCCATAACTCATTGCGGAAATATTGAAGACGGATGCGGAGTAAGGCTTGCTGCAATCATGGCCGCCTATGGAAATGCGGAAAGGTTCCTTGCTGGGGTTACGGGGCGCAACGGAATGATGGAGCCATTCAAACCGATTTTCGTAGACATCGAATTGCGTTCCGAACGGCCGCTTGTCCAGGGCGCGTTTGGCACGCTGATAGACGATGGAGCGTTTGTCGCGCGGAAAGGGCATGCCATCCTTGTCGCCTTCGAAAAAATACTGCCGAAGTTCTGGTCGAATATTTTCCAGCATGAAACGCAAATGTCCGGAGATGGGATAATTGCGCAGAATTGCATGGCGTGTTTGGAGGATGTCATGGATGCCAATTGTGGTCAGAAACAAAAAAGTGGCAGACATGATGATGAAAAAACTGTTTTGCGACAGCAGGAAGATGAAGGGAGCGCAGATGGTCAAACCCAAAGCAGAAAATGTCAATATCACCAGACGCGGACTCAAGGCCTCTTTCACAACATTCGCCAGCATGCATTCCTCCCCGCATTGACTGCAGCAGTGTGACAGCTTTGTCAGCGTATGGAAGGGGCGGGTAAGTTGGCTTGCAAGTTTCAGGCAAGGCTGGATGTGGGCCTCGTCAATTGCCCAGGAAAATATCTCTTGCTTGGCCTGCAGCGATCTCAAAGCTCGCAGTCAGGAACTCATTGCCGATTTTTGCCTTGGCGATATAGCTGCCCGGTTTCAACACCACATTGGCCGAAAGCCCTGTGGGAATCGGAAAAGTTTCCCCTTTGGCATCGCTGACCTGCCAGGAAACGCTGGCATCAGGTGCGCCTACATAAGAGAGCCTTGCCAGGCCTGCGGCATGGTCTATCTCAACAGCGCTCATGATGCCCGGCTTCACATGGACATCCGCCACAGCCACGGCGTTGCCCGACGAAAATCGGCTTTCGATGCGGTAGTCACCTGCTTCCACACGCAGGATTTCACCTGGCAGGTTCGAGATTGTCACGAGCTTGCCCTTGTTATGGCCAGAAACCGCATAGACAAGCGACCGGCACTGCGCAGGTGCCAAACCAATGTTTTTGATGCGCGGCAAAATGCGAATGCCGCCTATATCGAGCACAAAGCTCACCATGAGACGGTTGCCTTGCTGCAGTGACAGGCTTTGGAGAAAATGGGTCGATCCGTAAGTGGCTTCCACGGTGTAATCTCCAGGAGGGAGAGGTGCATCAGCGATTGAGGAAGCGCCTTCGAATACTGTTTCGCCTTGTGCATCACGGATTTTCCACGAGACGTCGCGCTGGATGATGCCGCCATTTTCGGAAAGACGGGCCGTAAGACCCAAGCCTTCGTGGCCAAGCCTAACAATTTCCAGTGCAATTTCATGAGTCGTCCGGCTTTGCGGCACCGAAATTTCAGTTGTAGCTTCCTGGGTTGCCGGCGCGCCTTTTGCGGTGGTTGAAAAAATCCCTGAAACACACAAAAGAGCCGCCAGAACGCACGTGGAGATCATGCTGTTCTGGCAGCTGATGCTGCCTGCACGGGTGCTGAAATCGTGCATGCGAGTGTCCCTTTCGTTATTCATTCCCCCAGCCAACCGGCCGGTGAAATCTTTAGAGCATGAGGACTATGGGAGCGGCAATCATTTCGTTAATTTTTAGTTAACGTAATAGACGCAATTGATGTCATTGCACTTCAAGCAATCTCCCGCCACACTGGAAAAATGATGAACACACTGAATGACTTGTCCTCCGCGCTCGATTTTCTCAAAACCCGAAAATCAGCGTCCGCCAAGGCTTTGGGCGAGCCCGGGCCGAGTGCAGCGCAACTCTCCGAAATCCTGAACATCGCCGTGAGGGTGCCCGACCATGGCAAACTCAATCCGTGGCGGTTTGTTTTGTTTGAAGGCAAGGCGCGGTCGGATATTGGCGAACACTTCGGTGAGCGCTGGCATGTCCTGCACCCGGATCACGGTGAAAACAGCATTGCTTTCCAGCGCGGACTTTTCATGCGCGCGCCCATTGTGATCGTTGTTGTATCAATGGCTGCACCGCACGCTAAAATTCCAGAATGGGAACAGATCATGTCCTCGGCCGCAGTCTGCTACAATATCGTTTTGGCGGCCACCGCTATGGGCTTCCATGCCCAATGGCAAACCGATTGGGTTGCCTATGATGCCGAGGCCATGGCCATGATGGGTCTTAAATCCACCGAGCGCGTTTCCGGGATCATCTATGTCGGCACTTCCACGGTCCCACTGGAAGACAGGCCCCGGCCTGACCCATTTACCCTGTTGACGCGCTGGAAACACAAATGACCATTCGAGGCGTGTTGTTTGACAAGGACGGAACGTTGATTGACGTCAATGGAACATGGGTTCCCGTTTACCGCCAAATGTTGTGTGAACAGTTCAATATCAGCGCCGCCGAGGCCGAAGCCATGATGGCGCCTGCAGGTTATGAAGGGGCTACGGAAACTTTTGCTGCCAATAGTATTCTGGCCAGCGGCACCACACGACAGCTGGTCGAAATCTGGTGGCCGGGATTGGACGAGGCTTCCATGCTTGAAAAATTACACATGATTGATGTGGATTATGCGCCTCTGGCCAAGATGCTGCTCAAGCCTCTCATGCCGCTTGCGCCTTTGCTGCAGGAACTAAAGGCCATGTCATTGAAAATCGGCGTTGCCACCAATGACAGCCATTATTCCGCAATCAACCATATGCAGCACCTGGAGGTCATGGAACTTTTTGATGATATTATCGCGGCGGACACGGTATCTGTTCCCAAGCCATCTGGAGACATGGTGCGGAAATTTGCTGCGGCACATGGCCTGGCGGCACATGAAATTGCCATGGTGGGAGATAACGCCCACGATATGCATGAGGCTCGGAATGGCGGGGCAGGTCTCGCAATTGCGGTCCTGAGCGGTAACGCAGATCATCATGAAATTGCGTATCTGGCTGATCACACGTTGAGCAGCATTGCGGAATTGCCAAAACTGCTGAGGACACTGTGAATGTTTTATGATGCACGGACGAATGCGCATGGATTGCAGCTCGATCCGATAAAAGCCATTGTCGCGCCCCGGCCCATTGGCTGGATTTCAACGCTTGCGGAAAGCGGAACCGCCAATCTCGCCCCCTACAGCTTCTTCAACATTGTTTCGGAAAGCCCGCATTATGTTGTCTTTGGGTCGGGAGGCCGCAAGGATAGCCTTAACAATGTGCAGTCAACGGGTGAGTTTGCCTTCAATCTCGCAACGCTGGCGCTGAAAGACGCCATGAACAAGAGTTCAGCCAAAGTTCCTCCCCATACGGATGAGTTTGAACTCAGCGGGCTGGACAAAGCCCCCTGTCAATTCATCAAGGTTCCACGCGTGGCAGAAAGCCCTGTGTGCCTGGAGTGCCGTCTGCATCAAATTCTTGAACTGCCCGATGACCAGGGAAAAGTTGATGACTGGCTGGTGGTAGGCCGCGTCATTGGCGTTCATATCGATGACCAATTCATATCCGAAGGGCGTGTGAACACCGCCGCAATGAAGCCCATCGCGCGGCTGGGCTATTCAGAATATGCAACTGTTGATCATGCCTGGCGCATGAGACGACCTGACTGAACAATCTATGCGTGTATTCCTGAATGTGTGAGTCGCAGAGCGAGTCGTGAACGGGTGGAGAACGCCGCAATCTTGCCACAGTTTGGATACCTGTTCAAAAGTCACATTTTTTATTTTAATTCAATAGGTTAACGGCTGTGGAAAAGCTGTGGAAAAGCTGTTTAACCACTCGTTAACTATCGGAGCGCAGGAGTCGAAGGGCAGAAACCACTGGGCGGGGGATCTGCAGTGAACACAGAGGAAACGTGAGATGGTTGAGTGCCTGCTAATCGACAAGAACCCTGCAGAACGTAAGCGCGTATCGTTGCTACTGGATGATTTGGGGATTCGCTTTCGGGAAAGTTCTGCCGTCGCCGAAGGGCTGAAATACTGCAATGATAATTTTCCGGAAGTCGTGGTGATGGCTGCAGCCTCGGAGGGCATGGCGTCCAGCGATTTTATCAGGCAGGTGAGACGCACGTCGCGCGGCAAGAAAACCGTGGTTATTCTTTATGCGGACAATCCTGATACAGATGAAATTGGTCAATCCATCCTGGAGGGCGCGTCAGATTTTCTCATGCAGCCCTTTGACAGTGAATTGCTGCGCTTCAAACTGCACCAGGCTGGCGTCATTTAATTACTACCAGTGTCTTAACTGACGTGGTGAACCAATTATTAAGGCTTCACCCATAACGTGCTCCAATCGAATGTTGTTTGATTGGCACAATTATGCGTAGCGAAGTAACACCCAGCCTCGACACAACTGTTTTCACCAACGTGATAGCCAACAGCGATGAGACTTCGCGTAGCAAGCTGGCCACCCAACTTGCAGCATTCCTGACCGATGAAGAATCGTCGGAAATTGACCGCCAACACGTGGTGCCGATTGTTCTCAAGCTTGCCGTTGACCCCTCGAAAGATGTGCGCCGCGCCCTCGTCAATGGCCTGAATGCCATCGAAAATTTGCATGCCGATATTGTATTTTCCGTCATCGCCGATGAAGATGACATCGCCTTGCCGTTTCTGAAGCTCACGTCGGCGCTCAATCATTGGCATATGCTTGCGATCCTGCGCGTGGGAGACGAGGCCCGCCAGCGCGTGATTGCCGGGAGGGGAGATATCTCAGCAGAAGCCATTTCATATGCAGTTCGCAATGGATCACAGGACGTGTGTCTGGCGCTATTTGGAAACCGGTCAGTCAAGTTTGATATTGCGGCCTATCACATGCTTTATGAACGTTTTGGCACTGTGAACGAGGTGGTGGAGCTTTTGATGGCGCGCACAGACTTACCGCTGGATATTCGCATCATGCAGGCCAAGCGCGCCTCAAACCGGATGCATCAGCTCATGGCGGAAAAGGGCTGGATTGCCGCCAATGATGCGGCAGAACTCGTGGCGGACGCCGAGGATACGGCAATACTTCGCATCCTGGTTGAAGCGAACAATGCGGAACTGGCAACGGCCATTCCGTTTCTCATCTCAAAGAACATGCTTGTCCCTTCCATTATCCTGCGGGCTGCGGCCATCGGCGAAATGAAGGTGGTGCAATGCACATTGGCTCATCTTGCGGGCCTGAGCTTATCGCGTACCCAGGACATGATGTTTGGAAAGGGCCTTGGCGGGCTGAAGTCCTTGCACAGCAAATGCGGACTCCCGCAATCCTGCTACGGTTTGCTGCAAGCGGCCTGCGATGTCCTCAAGGATTCGCTTGAGGAAAAACTCACCCTGGATCCGGAGGCCTTTGGGCGCCGCCTGATAGAAGCTCTGATGACGCGCTATGAACATATGCCGACATCCCAACGCACGAAGAATCTCGAGTTCATCGGGCGCTTCGCTGAAGACCGGGTGCGCAAGATCGCTCAACGGCTGCGCGCCGACATGGTGCGCGCCGCTTAAAATTTGAATTGTTCGTTGAGCACGCGCTCGGTAAGGCTATGGCCCTTGTCGAAAAGGATTTTGACACTGCGTTTCCTGTCCTCGGCGATTTCGACATGGATAACATCGCGAACTTCCACATGGTCAGCAACCGCAGCAACAGGACGTTTTTCGGCCTCCAGGATATCCAGCGTGACTTTCGCGGCATGCGGGAGCAGGGCGCCGCGCCATCTTCGCGGGCGAAATGCACTGATGGGCGTGAGTACCAGGAGTGGCGAGTTCACGGGAAGGATGGGGCCGTGGGCGGAAAGATTATATGCGGTGCTTCCAGCTGGTGTTGAGAGCAGCAGGCCATCGCAAATGAGTTCCTCGAGCCGCACCTTGCCATCAATGGTGATCTGCAGTTTGGCAGCCTGGTAGCGCTGGCGCAGCAGCGAGACTTCGTTGAAGGCAATGCCTTTATGCGTCTTGCCTTCACTGTCGGTCGCAAGCATCCGCAGGGGACGTATGATTGCGAGTTCGGCGGCATTCAGGCGTTCCACGAGGTCGGTTTCGCTGAAATCATTCATCAGAAATCCAACGCTGCCGCGGTTCATCCCATAGATGGGCTTGCCCGTGGAAACGAAGCGGTGGAGAATTTGCAACATATGGCCATCGCCGCCGAGAGCCACAATCACATCAGCCTTCTCCGGATCGGTGTTGTGGTAACGCTTGGCAAGTCTGGTGAGGGCCTTGCGCGCTTCAACGCTCTCAGAGGCCAGGAAGGCGATGCGGGTGAAATTCATGTCGCTTTCGTTTGGTTGACAGGCAGCGCCTTTGCCACCATGGAAGGCACCAACCTTAGCAACCCCTTAGTGAAACTGGCAAGCACCATGCGCTCCCTGATATTTTGCACGACCTGCCGGTACTCTGCGGAACATAAGGTTTCAGATGAAGGCAGGACCGGCGGTGAAACGCTGATCGGTCATGTGGAGAACGTGCTGGCGGAAACCGGGCGGGATGATATCCACATCCAGACCCAGGCTTGCCTGTGGAATTGCAAGCAGCACTGCAGCGTGGTTTTCCAGGATGACGAGCGCTTCAGCTATTTTACCGGTCACCATGTGCCTACGCGGGAACAGGCCGAGGCTATTGTCGGCTGGTTTGACATGCATGGCCATACGGAAACGGGTGAAGTGCCGTTCAAGCAATGGCCAGATGCCATGCGGGGACATTTCATTGCCCGCATTCCCAAGGCCGTGACATGACAGTTACGCTCGTATTGGGCGGTGCACGCAGTGGCAAAAGCCGACATGCAGAGAGCTTGGCCAGAGGAAAACGCCACTACATCGCTACCGCTGAAATTCTTGATAACGAAATGGCAGAACGCATGTCGCACCATCAAAGCCAGCGGGGCGAGGGTTGGAATACGCTGGAAATTCCGCTTGAGCTTGTCGAAGCTATTGTACGCCTTGATGGGAAGGGGCAATTTATCCTTGTGGACTGCATCACCGTGTGGATCAGCAATCTCATGCATGCCAAGCGGGATGTGCGGGCAGAGGTGGCCCGGCTGGGTGTTTCACTGAAAAATCTGAAAGCTGATGTCGCGCTGGTTTCCAACGAAGTGGGGCAGGGCATTGTTCCTGACAATGCCTTAGCGCGTGCGTTCCGCGATGAGCAGGGATTTGCCAATCAGCGCCTTGCAGAGGCTGCGGACGCGGTGACATTTGTTACAGCAGGATTGTCGCAAGTTCTCAAAAAACCAAGGCGCAGGCGAATATCAAAATAATGAAGATGTTCATTGCCCTGTCAAAAAGTTTGAGGCCCCGGCTAATGTCGTCGCCGTTCAAATTCTCCTTGCCTTCACCCATCCGTAGCAAAGCTACACTCTGGTCCTTGTAGTTCCTGGGGCCCCCCAGCTTCACGCCGATTGCCCCAGCCAGCGCTGACTCGGGCCAGCCTGCATTTGGGGATTGATGCCTCGCAGCATCGCGCCACATCGCTCGCAGGGCCGATTTGCCGCGCTCCTTGTCATTCCAAGCAGCTGCCGCAGCAAACAGGAGGCCAGTAAGCCTTGAAGCGGGCAAGTTCACCAGATCGTCAAAGCGCGCTGCGGCCCATCCAAAATGCAGATACCGCTCTGATTTGTGGCCGATCATGGAATCTGCCGTGTTTACAGCCTTGTACATCGCTATGCCTGGAAGTCCCAGCACTGCAAACCACAGGGCAGGGGCAATCACGCCGTCTGCGGTATTTTCCGCAAGGCTTTCAAGCGCTGCGCGACTGATGCCGGATTCGTCGAGTTCGGTCGTGTCACGTCCCACAATTCTGGCAACAGCGACACGTGCGGTGCTCAATGAAACATCCAGGTTCCGCATCACCTCTGCCACGTGTTCGCGGAGTGAACGTTGGGCCAGCAGGGTTGTGGCGATGAGCGCTGTGAAAATCCAGCCGGAGCTGAACTGATTAAAAAACTGCGAGAGCAGCGTGGATGGGATTCCGACAGCTGCAAGCAGCAAAAGAAGTGCCGCAACACCCCGCAGCCGCAGTTCGAGGGAAGGTGTGATGTGCCATGCCGCCAGGTTGTTTTGCACCGCAGGCGGGGAGGAGACATTCAATCTGTTGTCCAGCTCCGTGATGATAAGCCCCATCCATTCGACGGGGTGCCCGATCCTCCGATAGATCTCCTTTGGATAACCGATGAATCGTTCAAGCAGCAATGCAAGGCATGTTGACGCGAAATGCAGGCTCATGTGGTTCCCGCCATGGCGAGCAACCGATCGAGATCAACATGCTGGGCAAGATGAGCGGCAAGTCCATCAAGGGTTTCTTCAACGCGCAATTCGAAATTCAGGTCGCTGGCGGCAACGCCCAAGGATTTAAGAAAAGCTGCCCGAAACGCATCGCTGGAAAAGCAGCCATGGATATAAGTTCCAGTCACAAGCCCGTCAGGACTTGTCGCCCCGTCTGCCCGCGTGCCGATGTGGGCAAAGGGGCGGAGGCAATCCTTGCCCTTTGAAGCGCCGAGATGAATTTCGTATCCTTCCATTACCGTTCCCGAAGCGGTGTGGCTTGCGGCAACGCGCGTCAAAGTCTTTTCCGGCAGAAGGGTCGTTTCGATGTCGAGAAGGCCAAGCCCATCCACACTCTGCGCCGGTCCTTCCAGCCCTTGGGGATCGTGGATGCGGCGCCCCAGCATCTGATAACCCCCACACAAGCCGAGCACTTTTCCGCCGCGGCGAACATGCGCCTTGAGATCAATGTCCCATCCCGTTTTCTTCAATGCGGAGAGGTCTGCGATGGTGGATTTCGAACCGGGAATGATCAGCAAACGCGTGTCGGCAGGGAGAGGCTGTCCCAAAGACAAGAACTGCACTGAAATGCCTGGTTCAAGCCGCAGGGGGTCGAGGTCATCAAAATTCGCGATACGGGGCAACTTCAGAACCACGATCTTGCACGCGCCGGAACCCTTCGAAAGGCCTTCCTCCAGAACAACAGCATCTTCTGCTGGAAGATATTGAGCGGCTGCGAAATGCGGGATCACGCCGAGACAGGGCATGCGGGTTCTGGCTTCGAGATAAGATCTAGCCTTGTCGAAAAGGGAAATGTCGCCATGAAACTTGTTGATCAGAAATCCTGAAATGCGGGCGGCATCAGAATTGGACAAAACCTCAAGTGTTCCCACAATGGATGCAATGACGCCGCCGCGGTGCACGTCGCCCACAAGAATGGCCGGAATATTGACTGCCTCAGCAAAGCCCATGTTGGCGAGGTCGCCGTCGCGCAAATTCACTTCAGCGGGACTTCCTGCGCCTTCCACAATAACGAGATCGGATTGGGAAGCCAGCTTGCGGAAACTCTCGGTGATGGGTGGCAGGAATTGCGCCCTGTTCTTGAAAAATTCCCGTGCGGCCATTGTGGCAAAGCGCCTGCCCTGTACAATGACCTGTGCGCCTGTTGTGGTTTCCGGTTTGAGCAGCACCGGGTTCATGTGAACTGTTGTAGCCTGCCTGGCGGCTCGCGCCTGCAAGGCTTGGGCCCTGCCGATTTCGCCACCATCGGCAGTGACCGCCGCATTGTTTGACATGTTTTGCGGCTTGAACGGCATCACTTTCAAACCACGGTTGGCAAAGGCGCGGCACAATCCCGCTGCCACAAGCGATTTGCCCACGTCCGAGCCGGTTCCCATCAGCATGATGGCTCTGGCACTCATGGTGCCGCGCAGATGATGTGGGCATAGCTGCCCAGCACATTGCCACGCCTCATGCCCATCGCTCCCAGTTCACGGCCTGCTGCGTCACGCGCTGAAAACAGGCTGTCTGCCTCTCCTGTCGCGGTGATGGTGGAATAATGGAACTCATGGGCCAGAAGGGGCGTGTTCCAGGGACCGGCCAGTGGTTCAAGCTGGCGGTAGCCCAGATGCAGTTTACGTTTGGCAAAGCTGGTCGAGACGGGGAGAAGCCCTGCCATTGCGTGCGATACGCCTTCTGCATCCACAATCGCATCGCCCAGCACCATGTATCCCCCGCATTCGCCATAAATCAGTGCCTTCGATCTGCGCAGTCCGTTCAAGAAAATCTCGTTCCGGGAAATCAGTCCGGCATGAAGTTCAGGATAGCCACCAGGCAGGTAAATGGCGTCAGCGTCGGGGGCGGGCGCCTCATTATTCAAGGGGGAAAACTGGCTTATGCTGGCGCCTGCGTCTTTCCAGCCTTCAAGGATATGCGGATAAGCGAAACTGAAGGCTTGGTCCGTGGCAACGCTGATGTTTTGGCCAAGCGGCTGCAGAAATGACTGCTTCGAAGTTGACGCGCTGATTTCCGTTCCAAAATCTAATAGCTTGTCAAGGTTTGTTTCCCGTGCAACTGCCAAGGAAACAGCTTCAATAAAGCCCTCAAGCTGTTGATTTTCCTGCGCTTGTACAAGGCCTAAATGACGCGATGGCCATCTTAATAAATCACTCCGCCGCACCACGCCTAGGACAGGTACACCCAAAGGCGCCAAGGCCTCGGTCAGAATTTCTGCATGCCGCTCACTTGCGACCCTGTTCAAGATCAAGCCGGCTATATCCACATCTGAGCGAAAGGTTTTGAACCCATGCACCAGCGCTGCAATAGACTGAGCCTGGGATGTGGCATCCAGCACCAGCAACACCGGAAGGCCCAGGTCCGAAGCCAGGTCGGCGGTTGAGCCTCTGGCTCCCCTAGGTCCGTCAAACAGGCCCATGACGCCTTCGACAATCACCACGTCGGCCTTTGTCCTGCCGAGTAGATCATTGGCCATGGCGGGGGACATGGCCCAGGGGTCAATGTTGAAGCAGGTCTTTCCGCTTGCGGCTTCGTGAAAGCGCGGGTCGATATAGTCCGGTCCCACCTTGGCAGATGCGACGTTCACTCCCAATTTTTTCATGGCGCGCAGCAGGCCCAGCGTAATAATCGTCTTGCCGCTTCCTGACGAAGGTGCTGCCACAACGAAGGCTTTAGCCAATCGCGTTCTCCCGCAGCGAGCCTGCATACCAATCGAGCATTTCACGCCAGTCCGATGCATGACCCACGACGACGATTGCGGGCGTTGGCGGCGCGTTGCTTTCAACGAAGGCGCCAGCTGCCTGCAGCGTTGTTGCTAGAACCTGTTGATGCGGCAGCGAGGCATTGGAGACGATGGTGACCGGGTCTGCGGCTTTCCTGCCACCTTCCATCAGGGCCTGAGCAATCTCGCCCAAGTGTTTGACGGCCATATACATTACGATCACCGGTGATGCCTTCGCTATGGCCTGCCAGTTTACATTGGCGGGCATTTTTCCCGTGGCGTCATGGCCTGTCAGGAAGATAACGGAATGATTGGTGTCCCTATGGGTGGCGGGCATTCCGGCATAAGCCAGGCCGCCCACCCCTGCCGTTATGCCGGGTACGATACGGAAAGGAATTCCCGCCTTGGCCAGAAACTGGCATTCTTCGCCGCCTCGGCCAAACATGAAGGGGTCACCGCCTTTAAGGCGCAGCACGCGTTTGCCGGATTGGGCGAGTTCTATGAGGCGGATGGAAATATCACGCTGCACAGGGGAGGGTTTGCCGCCGCGTTTACCGGCGTATTCGAGCACCACGCCGGCCTTGACCCAGCGCAGGATATCCGGGTTCACCAGTGCATCGTAAACCACCACGTCGCAGTTCTGCATGGCGTGATAGCAGAGCAGCGACATTAGCCCCGGCGCGCCGGGGCCCGCGCCCACCAGCCAGACCCATCCGCCGTGAAAAACTGGAAATGCTTCCGCATCGAGGCGGGCGAATCCGCTCAGACCAGAATTTTCGGTCTGGTTTGCCAATACCGATTTTGTTGGTCCGCGGCTCATAGTTCCTTATACAGTGGCTTGATGCGAATAGAGAAGCCCGAAGGTGAGTTAAGGCGAGGATGGACCACAGGCGCTTGCGCGACTGCGGCCACCAAGGCGGCTTTTACGGCATTGATAACAGGGAAATTTCCAGATCCGGTGTCGATTTCGCTTCCCAAGGGAGAAACGCCAAGTTTTGCACTTGCGCTGGAAGGGCTGGGTGAGGGCTGGGCGCAAGCCGGCATTGTGAAGGATGCAGGCGATGATCCTGATGTGACGCACGGGTGTGTTGTTGTCGTCACTGTGCGAAGGGGTGGCAGGGGCATTCGTTTCAAGGCAGGTCCGGGTGTGGGCATGGTGACCCGCGCCGGGCTTCCCATCGCAGTTGGCGAGGCTGCAATCAATCCTGTGCCACGGCGCATGATGAGCGACGTCATCCGGGAACTCGGTGGGGTAGATGTCGAGGTTGAAGTTTCCGTTCCCGGCGGAGAGGACCTTGCCACAAAGACCTGGAACCCCCGACTGGGCATTATTGGCGGGCTTTCCATTCTGGGAACGACCGGCATCGTGCATCCCTTTTCCTGTGCGGCCTGGATCGCGTCCATCCACCGGGGCGTAGACGTGGCGCGCGCCATGGGGTTGAAACATATTGCGGGTTGCACAGGTTCCACATCAGAGGATGGTGTGCGCGCGCATTATGATCTTCCCCTGGAAGCGATGATGGACATGGGTGACTTTGCCGGAGGGCTTTTGAAATATGTTCGGGAGCATCCAGTTGAACGCGTTACCATTGGCGGCGGGTTTGGAAAAATAACCAAACTTGCCCAAGGTGCCCTCGACCTTCACTCCGGGCGCAGCCAGGTGGATTTCGAGTTTCTGTCCAAACTGGCACCACAGGAATTTCATGCCGCGATCATGTCCGCCAATACAGCCCAGCAGGTGCTGGAAATCGTGGGGAATGAAATGGCCACGCAAGTAGCGCATGAAGCTCAGAAACAGGTTTCCCATGTCTTGCGCGGCGCACCGGTTATCGCGGATATTATCATCGTTGATCGTGGCGGGAGAATTATTGCGCGTGCAGGCTAGACGTATCCTCATCCTGGGTGGCACTTCGGATGCCGTTGAACTTGCAACTGAACTTGCGGGCGCAGGATATGACATTGTGACCTCTCTTGCAGGTGTCACGACAATGCCGAAACTGCCAGCAGGAAGGTTGCGGGTAGGGGGCTTTGGGGGAGAGCAAGGCTTGCTGGACTATCTTGTCACCGAGCAGATTGATGTAGTGGCCGATGCAGCCCATCCATTTGCCGCGAATATCTCCCGCAATGGTTTTAACGCGGCCAGGCGTGCGAGTATCGGATATGTGCGTTTGGAAAGGCCTGCGTGGGTTTCGCAAGCTGGCGATCAGTGGCAAGAGGCAAGCGACGTGGCCAAAGCAGCGTCTATGGTGCCCCAATCTTCCCGCATTATGCTCACCATTGGCCGCAAGGAAATTGCTCCGTTTATAGAGCGCGGCGATTTGTCGGGCGTTGTACGGATGATTGAAAAGCCCGCCTGCCATTTGCCCGAGCGTTGGCATCTCATTTTGGCGCGTCCGCCCTATGACTTGGCAGGGGAAATTTCAATCCTGGAAAACCACCGCATCACCGTCCTGGTCACAAAAAATGCTGGAGGCGTGCAGACGCAAGCAAAACTTGCCGCAGCGCGACATTTGGGGCTTCCCGTGATCTTGATTTCAAGGCCTGAAAAGCCTGCGTCCCTGACATGCGCATCAGCCCAGGCTGTTGTCGAAGCGATCGGGTTAAGAAACTGATTTATTGTGGAGTTTGACTCCTTGACTTGAAGTTGCATCCCCGGCATACAGCGCTCCACTGAAGGTCCGGGTGAACCCCGGGCTTGTTGGCGTTTGGCTTGTTTTCTAGCGAATCGGGGGAGTGTCCCGAGTGGCAAAGGGGGGGGACTGTAAATCCCCTGGCTTCGCCTTCGTAGGTTCGAGTCCTACCTCCCCCACCATCGCTTGGGGAGCAGACCGGACGCTTAACGAGGTGAAGTGTATAAAAGGATATTGATTACAAGACGTTATAAGGCGGGTGTAGCTCAATGGTAGAGCAGCAGCCTTCCAAGCTGAATACGAGGGTTCGATTCCCTTCACCCGCTCCAAAATTGATTACCAACAGGATGATTTGACCATGGCCAAAGAAAAATTCAACCGCGACAAGCCGCATTGCAACATCGGGACGATTGGGCATGTGGACCATGGCAAGACGAGCTTGACGGCAGCGATCACCAAGGTTCTGGCGGAAACGGGAGGGGCGACCTATACGGCCTATGACCAGATCGACAAGGCGCCGGAAGAACGCGCCCGCGGCATCACGATTTCGACAGCGCATGTGGAATACCAGACCAAGAACCGGCATTATGCCCATGTGGATTGCCCGGGACACGCCGACTATGTGAAGAACATGATCACGGGTGCAGCCCAGATGGATGGCGGCATCCTGGTGGTGTCAGCAGCTGATGGTCCGATGCCACAGACGCGCGAGCATATTCTTCTGGCCCGCCAGGTAGGTGTGCCAGCGCTTGTGGTGTTCATGAACAAGGTGGACATGGTGGATGATCCGGAGCTTCTGGATCTGGTTGAGATGGAAGTGCGCGAGCTTCTGACGTCATACCAGTTTCCCGGCGATGACATTCCGATCATCCGGGGCTCGGCCCTGTGCGCGCTCAATGGCACCAATCCCGAGATTGGCCATGCGGCCATTCTCAAGCTGATGGAAGCGGTGGACACTTATATTCCCCAGCCCGAGCGCGCCAAGGACCAGCCGTTCCTCATGCCGATTGAAGATGTGTTCTCGATCTCGGGCCGTGGCACGGTGGTCACGGGCCGCATCGAGCGCGGCATCATCAAGGTGGGTGAGGAAGTCGAGATCGTGGGGATCCGCGACACGGTGAAATCCACCGTCACCGGCGTTGAGATGTTCCGGAAGCTGTTGGATTCGGGTGAGGCGGGCGACAATGTGGGTGCCCTTCTGCGCGGCATTGATCGCGAAGGTGTCGAGCGCGGCCAGATCCTGTGCAAGCCAGGCTCGGTGAAGCCGCACAAGAAGTTCAAGGCGGAAGCCTATATCCTCACCAAGGAAGAGGGTGGACGGCATACGCCGTTCTTTGCCAACTACCGTCCGCAGTTCTACTTCCGCACCACGGATGTGACCGGGGTGGTGACACTGCCTGAGGGCACGGAAATGGTGATGCCGGGCGACAACATTGCCTTCGACGTCGAACTCATCACGCCCATCGCCATGGAGGAAAAGCTGCGCTTTGCCATCCGTGAAGGTGGCCGTACCGTGGGTGCCGGCGTGGTTGCCAAGATTACAGA
>JANMAE010000042.1:0-57518 GCA_031359445.1 Hyphomicrobiales bacterium
GAGGTCTTCATCATAGTTCAAAAGCTCAACAGTAATGTCGCTGTAGGCATGGGTGCGACAGAGCAAAATATGACTGTCTTCGCTTTCATAGTCGGGAAGCGCGAAAGTAGAATATTTGAGCAGTTCAATATCACCATCGACGAGCTTCGACTTGCAGCTGCCGCATTGGCCTTCCTTGCAGCCATGCATGAGCGAAATGCCCTGACGGAATGCAGCATCAAGAACGGTTTCGCCTTCTTCGACTTCCATCTCAATACCAAGCGGCTCGAAACGAACCTTATGAACCTGCACGTCAGACATTAAAACGAACCTTCAAAGATTTATTTTCATTGCAGTTTCGGGGGTATGGGAGCCGCCGAAACGGCCCCCATTCCTTTACACAACTCAGTTACAAGGGTTGACCTTGAAGCCCTTGCGATACTCAACTGCGGCTGCTTCTTTCTCAGTCGCGGACAGTGCACGGAAGCCACGCAATGGGCTGCCGAGTTGGTGTCCTCGAATGTGATCAAGCGTCCACATGTCTTTTTCTTCAAAGCGCAAGTGTGGTTGGGCCACCATGGTTTTGCCGTCGGAACGAACAAAGCCCAAGTCTTTCACGGCATCGGCAATATCCCAGCCGTGGTAGCAATCTTCCCATTCACGGCGACCGCTGAAGCGGCCCATGGCAGGCGTTGCGCGTCCTTCGTACTCAGCGGCGAATGCCACCTTGTGCGTCCAACGGCATCCTTCGGAGCAATAGGTGTAGGTCTTGCCGTCAACTTCATCGTAGCAGAAGTCTTCACGGATCAAACAAGGCACCATGCAGCTCCAGCAACGGTGTGGATAAGCATAGCCCACATCGGCATTGAACAGGATTTGGGTTTCGCCCGGAACACTCAGCTTTTCATGCCATTTCCAGAAATCGCCAAACTCAGCATACCAACCTGGATACTTGTGCTCGAACCATTCGAAGTCTTTTTCCTTCTGGGATTCAATGCGCCAGAAATTCACCGACCAGCCGACTGTAAAGAACTGTGCAGTCTTGTGGACATAGTTTTTCTTGACGATACGATCCCAGGCAGCGGCCACGTCATCGTGATGGATTTTAATGCCATACTTTTCCAGTGGCAGCATGTAGGTGCGATAGTAATCTTCGTAGATCCAGCGATGCCAGAGCTCGGCGTAAGATTCCTTGCTCTTGTCGCGGTTGGTTGTGCCGTATTCGATGAAGGTACCGATGGCGGCATCAACGATTGCATGGTTCTGCCAGAATGCGTACTTCAAATCGCGCTCAAGCAATTGATGGTTCGATGGATCATTGATCATCGCCATCAACATGGAGTGACCGTTGCCGATGTGGCGTGACTCGTCGGACTGTACCGACAAGAACACGGTTGGCAGGGCATAGTCACCGTTGCGTGCGGCTTCCGAAGGCATGGCCACAAACAAGGTGTTTGTGAATGCGGTTTCAGCAACCACTGTGAGGTAGATATTCGCAGCGGTAATGGCATCACCGGTCAAGAAGCCTTCAGCGAACTGACGGCCGATTGTGGTGGCATAGCATTTGCCGAATGCAGCTTCCGTGATGTCAAAACCAGCTGGATCGATGTAGTTTTCCATATACCACTTCTTCAGGTTCATCTGAATGGTGGAGTGACGGAATTCATCAACCATCTGCATGGTCATGCCGGTGCGGAGTTCTTCGCCAGGAGCCAAACGGGCAACCATGGCCATGGAACGCGCTGCCGAAATTTCTGGAAACGGAATGATAGCCAGGAATAGCTTCATCCATTCAACCCAGCGTGGCTCGACATTGCGGAACATGTCACCGCGGAGTGCGGCATCCAATGCGCCGTAAACGCGGTTGTCTTTTTCTTCCTGCATCGGGAAATATGACCGCAGAACCTGTTTCATGGGGTCGCGCGGTGTTTTCGTGATTTTGTAGTCCGTCGGGAAGGTCATCGCTTCCTGAACGTAACTGGGTGTCCACCCCAGATCGGCAACACGGCTCGCTGCTTCAGCGATTGTGATGCCTTTCTGAGCGGTGATTTTATTCAGCGTCAGACTTGCAGCCATAGTTCTCTCCTCAATAATATTTTAGATATTTCGACAAAAATACGTACTTCAGTTTCTTCGAGGTCGGATCAAAGAGAGAGATTGAGCCTCTTCCTTTGAATGTCGTGGTAAATTTAGGGTCGTTAGGAACGAAGTAGACTATTTAACAGCCACAGTGTTTGCCGTGGACGTGTGGTGCCGTGATATCTGCTTTGGCGCCATCTTCTCGTTTGATCAGCGGCTTGCCTTCGGCAATGAACCGCGCTGACAGAATAAGCGTGCCCATGGCAAAATCCTTGCCATGCTCAGCCACCATCGCTTCCGTGATGCGCGCGAGCTGGACGAAATAAACATCCTTCGACTTGTCCTCGGCACTCAGCTCGGATGACGTATCCACAGGTAGCGGGCCAAAGCGGTTTGCCTGACCTGCGGTTGACGACTTGAGTTCAAATTTTTGCATCATGAATGTCCTGCACGTTGATGTTCATTGGATGATGGCCCGGCTTCAAATTCGAGCAGGGACGTGTTGAGCCACTCACGTTCCGCCACCAGGCGACGATGCTCTTCTTCCAGTTTATGCAAGCGCGCCGTCACCGCTTTCAATTCATTTTCCGCGTCCACCCCAGCGCCGGGCAACGCCATGCTCCGCAAGGCACATTCGCGTTCGATTTCAGCACCGCCGCGCGCGCTTTCATTTTTGAGCTGCATCTCGTTGTTCTGGATCATGCCCATGATGAGCTTGTGCCGGTCCAGCATGTGTTGGCGGGCAAGCTCAAGTTCCTTGGCCTCTTCCTCAGTTATCTGAGGTCCACGGCTGCTGGCATTCATGGGCTTCACCTCGCCAAATAACAGGGTCATGGGATTAACACCGCGCGACCATGGATTTTCCCATGGTGGAGATCATGCAAGGCATCATTGGCCTGGGCCAGCCTGTATTCTTTCGTGTGAAGGTTCACCAGGCCGCGATCGGCCAGTGCCATAAGCTCAACCAATTCAGCATAGGTACCAACCAAATTGCCAACAATGGTCTTTTCAGACGTAATCATGTCGAGCGTGGGAATCTCGATTTTGCCGCCATAACCCACGATATAATAATAGCCGCCGTTGGAGGTCATCGCCAAACCCTTGGCAATGGCTTCGCCTTCGCCAACAAAGTCAATTACAGCTTCAGCACCACGCCCGCCGGTAAGCGCCAGCACGGCTTCAACTTCATTGCCATCAGCCTTCACCAGATGATGTGCGCCGCAGGTTTTGGCGAGTTCCAGTGATTTATCAGAACGGTCAACCACGATAATTTCTGCAGCACACAGCGCGGCGAGAACCTGAATGCCGATATGGCCAAGTCCACCCGCCCCAATCACGACAGCATATTCACCTGGCAGCAGATGACGGGAAGCCTTTTTGGCAGCGCGGTACGCCGTCAACCCGGCATCCGTATAAGGTGCGACATCCTTGGGTGACAGGGTTTTGGGAAGCTTGATGAGCGAACGCTGACCCGTCAGCAGATATTCTGCATAGCCGCCGTTGGCATTGATGCCGGGGAAAGAACTGTCAGTGGCATGCATGTCATCGCCACGCCGACAGGCGAGACAATGACCACTGGTGACCAGCGGATGACAGATGACACTGTCCCCAACCTTCACGCCTTCAACGCCTGGGCCTACGGCTTCCACCCAGCCCGCATTTTCATGGCCCATGATATAGGGCAGATTGATATCAACCTTGCTGCGCCAGATGCCTTCGACAACATGCAGGTCCGTGCGGCAAACACCGGCACCGCCGATGCGTACGATCACATCAGTGGGCCGCGTGATTTTGGGATCAACCACATCTTCATACTTCACGAACTCTTTGGCTGTGAGTGTTTCGTCATAGGCGTGAAGTACTGCCGCTTTCATAGTTCCTCCCAAGGAAAATTAAATTTGCTGGCCATGTTTGAAACCGGCCTTGACTGGTTAATAGCAATTACCGTGCCATTCAGTAACGCATTGTTATGCATAGATTTTAACATACATCAGCGGGTTAATTTCGTTCCGCTAGGGAGCAGTTTTTACACATTTTTTGTTCCGTGACGGACCAGCGTATGAATGTTGTGCTGCAACAATTTGCAAATCCTGGCAGTGCCGATCAAACCAAAAAAATGTCCCCGCAACAGATGCGGGGACAAATAGTTTTCAACCATTGGTTTTCACATTCGGGATGCGCCTAAGAGCACCCCGAAGGCACCTGTTGCGTGGTTAAGCCTTGACTACAGAACCCACAACCTTTTCAGAGATATAGCCAAGAATATTTCCGACAATCAATGAAATGGCAATGGCGACACCAACTTTTACAATTCCGGCAGACCCTTCGCCATAGGCCGCTGCACCGAGCAGGAATAATGCTGCGGTGGATGCATAACCATATACGGCGGAAGGAATAGCACTGATCGCTGGAATCTTTGCGCCCAAGATGAGCACGATAACAGAAACGCCTACACAAATACCTGCAATGACAGGCGTAACGCCGATTGTCGTAAGTGCAATCAATGCAGCAGTCGCACAAATCACGCCCCAAACATTTGCAGCGATTGAACTTTTGAGGCCAGCTTCCTTGCCACCACAATGGTAGAAACTTCCCCAAGCCACAAATATTGTCCATATCAGAAGGTAAGGGCTTCCAATTGTAACAGCAGCCCAGGTTGCGAGACCGCCCATGATGCCAATGATCATGGCGAGAGATGTAATGAGATCCATTTTATTTCCCCTTTTATTGTTCCCGATTATCCGACTATCACGTCGAGCACTGGTCACTTTGAACCTTATTTACTCAATTTGATAGACCCCACACGCACTTAAACGGCCGTGTTTTAACCGTCCGTGGATCGGTGGTAGCAAGGGGCGTGCCAAATAATGGGGCTTGTTTCGATTTGATATAATTTCAGCGGAACATATTTTCGCTTCATTGATCAACAACACTGTAACGGGGAAGTGTTCCGCGACGGAACAGTTTTCATCAGAGATAAAAATACCAGCAAGACTGGTTTGTAATCTGAAATTTTTTGTGTATGTTCGAAACGGGAATGAACGCCGACAAGGCGCAGAAATATGATCGTAGAATCATAATTGCGTTTTGATGTTTTAAGGGTCAGATTGATGCTGTCTGCCAACAGGAATGTTGATCGCGTACATATGACTGCAGGCCAGCAGGGTTCGCTTTCTGCTGATGTTTTAACACCGGATATATATGATAGTTGGATGCGTTGCATCTCGTTTGGTTTGGATACGCGCCATCCGCCGCCGCCTGAAATCGTCAGCCTTGCCGTGCTGCGGAAAGAGCAGGAGCGCTATTCATTGACGCGCGGTCTGGCGCTTGCTGAGATGCATTCCCTGCATCAGCAAATTGCCGGTTCCAATTT
The DNA here is from genome assembly GCA_031359445.1 of Hyphomicrobiales bacterium. GTDB lineage: Bacteria > Pseudomonadota > Alphaproteobacteria > Rhizobiales > Aestuariivirgaceae > Aestuariivirga. The sequence goes on from JANMAE010000042.1 coordinate 5,432, forward strand.
CATGATCGCCTTTGCAACGCCTGAAGGCGTTCTCCTCGATCTGGTTTCAGATCGTAGTTTTGACGATGCCTCGGGGGCAGCCAGCATTCGCCCAGGTTCTGTGTGGAGGGAAGAGTTCTGTGGCACAAATGGCCTTGGCACAGCAGCACATCTGAAACGTCAGATTGTGGTCCACGGCGGCGAACACTTTTTCCCGCGCTACAACAATTTGACCTGTACCGCTTCACCCATTTTTGCGCCCGATGGATCACTCGCCGGTGTTTTGGATGCGTCCTCCAATTGCCTGTCCCGGCAAACCCACACCCAAGCGCTCGTGGCCATGGCCGCAACGCAAATTGAGAACGGTCTGTTCCGCGAGAAAAATCGCGCCAATATGCTGATCGCATTCCACAACCGTGGCGAATATCTTTATACCCTGAGCGCGGGTCTGGTCGCTGTTGACAAGGATGGTGGCATTCTGGCTGCTAATCGCGCTGCAAGTATTTTACTGCACGGCCTGTCAATTATACCAGGTCGACAATTTTCCGACATTTTCCGCACCAAGTTCAGCAGCTTCATGGATGAAGGACGGCGTCACGAACGCCAGCGTTTGCAGGATGACGTCGGCAGCCAGTTTGTGGCGACGATTGAGAACGCCCGTGAATTTCCCATGGTGCAACCCAATTCCAAACCCAGGATTGCCCAGCCACCTCAGCTGGTTACGAAGTTTGTTTCAGCTGATCCTGAGGTCGCGAGTGTGGCGCGGCAGGTTCACATGGCGGCACTGCGCAAGATGCCGGTTCTTATTCGTGGTGAAACCGGAACAGGCAAGGAGCAACTGGCACGGCATGCCCATGTTGCAAGCGGCCGCAAAGGCGCATTTGTTGCTGTAAATTGTGCCGCCCTGCCCGAAAGCCTGATTGAAGCCGAACTGTTTGGCTACACCGAAGGCTCGTTCACGGGAGCCCGCAAGGGCGGTTCAATCGGCTTGTTCAGGGAGGCCGATGGCGGCACATTGTTCCTTGATGAAATTGGCGACATGCCAGTAGCGCTGCAGGCAGTGCTGCTGCGCTTTCTCGATGATTGGACCATTCGTCCGGTGGGCGGCAGCGCCCGTGTTATTGATGTCCTGCTGGTTTCAGCCACCAATGCCAATCTCGATGAGGCTATTGCAAAAGGTCGCTTCCGCCCGGATCTGCTCTTCCGCCTCAACATTCTTGAGGTCACCTTGCCGCCATTGCGCGAGCGCGAAGACTTTGGCGAAATTGCCCGCCATCTGATGAAGCTGATTGATCCCAGCATCAGCCTCACACAGGGTGCCATTGATCGGCTCATGCAATTGGAGTGGCTCGGCAATATACGCGAATTGCGCAATGTCATGTTGCGGCTGTCGCTGAGTGAATCCGGCACGCTGATTGATGAAGCCGCGGTGAATTTCATGCTCGGGCAATCCCGCAGTGAAAGCCAGCACCGCAGCAAAGCCATGGCCGAGCTGCCCCGCAACGATCACCTCAAGGATAATTTGCATGAGTTGCAACTGGCACAGGTGCTGGCCGTCTATGCCGAAACCGGCAAGAATGTCAGCAAGACCGCGCGTAAGCTGGGGGTTTCCCGCAACACCATTTATCGCACTTTGCGCGATCAGCAAAAATAACCGGATTTAACAGGAGCAAATTGTGTTCGAACCCGAAAACAAGCTTGAAACGCTCATGCAGGCCGCTGTGAAAGACCCAAGCGTAGCGCCGGAATTTTACAAGACGCTGCTTGAGACGGAAATTTATATTCTCACGCCGGAAACACCGATGACACCCGGCAAGCGGCGTTCGATGAAATATGATGAGAAGATCAATGTTGCCACGGTTGAATATCAAGGCATGAAATGGCACCCCGCCTTTACTTCCAAAAAACGCATTTCTGATTATGTGAAGGAAGAAGAAGTGTGCCTGGGTGCCGTCTCGCGCAAATTGTTCGAGATGCTGCCGGGTTCAAATTTCTGGCTTAATCCATTGTCTGAATGTCAGAAACCCCTGCCCGCAACGGAAGTTGAGCTGTTGCTGAATGGCAAGATTTTCGAAACGCTCAAAGCAGAGAAGTAATCACGGCAAATTTTCCAAACTGGAATGCGTCGTCGTAGCATTGCTCAGCTATTGAGCAATCCCGAGCGGAAAACTGTTCAATGACGCAACACGCCAAAACCGCGATCATTGTAAATCAATGGTAAATTCACCATTGGCGGATGGCATGTAATTTGCATTGTTTACGCAGATAATTTGCTTATAAAGCAAATAACAAGATGCTGCGCAACTCAAGAGGCACAACCCTCAACGCGCAGTCTAAGGGGAGAATGCACATGACCACACTCAAATCAACGCTTGACGGTATACTTGCCAAAGTCACATCTGGAGAAACAAAGTCTCGTGTGCCAGGCGTCGTTGCCATGCTCACCGACCGTAAGGGCAACACCTATGAAGGTGCGGCCGGCGAGCGCGTGCTGGGCTCTGGCACAAAAATGACCGTCGACAGCGTTCATGCTATTTTCTCAACCACCAAGGCTATTACCGGAACAGCGGTCATGCAGTGCGTCGAGGACGGCAAACTTGATCTGGATGCGCCGGCCAAAAATTACGCTCCCGACATTGGCAAGCTGCAGGTGCTGGACGGATTTAACGCAAACGGAGATCCAATCCTTCGCGCACCCAAGCGTGATATCACCACGCGCATGCTGATGCTGCACACGGCGGGCTTTGGCTATGATTTCTTCAACGCCAATTATAATACGATGGCGCAAAAGCACGGCCAGCCCTCCGTGGTCACAGCCTCGCGCGCGTCAATCATGACGCCACTGTTGTTTGATCCCGGCGACAAGTGGGAATATGGCGCGAACATTGACTGGTGTGGCCAGGTGGTGGAAGGCATTCGTGGCAAGCGCTTGGGCGAAGTGTTCAAAGAACGCATTTTTGCGCAGCTCGGCATTGAAGACATGGCATTCACCATGACGCCCGCCATGAAGAAGCGCCAAAGCGATATTCATGGCCGCGGCGCCGATGGTTCGCTCACACCGATGTCATTCACTTTGCCACAACCCCCCGAAATTGATATGGGCGGGCACGGGCTGTACTCCACCGTGGGCGAATATATGAAATTCATCCGCATGTGGCTGAACGATGGCAATGGTCCCAATGGCCGTGTCCTCAAACAGGCAACCGTGGAAGCCGCCGTGAAAAACGGCCTGCAGGCCAACCAGAAAGTGGTGATGTTGCCAGGCGTTATTCCATCGCTTTCCAATGACGCGGAGTTCTTCCCCGGCCTGAAGAAATCCTGGAGCTACACCTTCATGGTGAATGACGAGGAAGCCCCGACGGGCCGCCCGGCAGGTGCCATTGCCTGGGCAGGCCTTGCCAACCTGTTCTATTGGATCGACCGCAGGAATGGCATTGGCGGCTTTTGGGCCACGCAAATTCTGCCCTTCGCCGATCTGCCATCGGTTTTGGGTTATTATGATTTCGAAACCGCCGTTTACCAAAGCATGCGCCAAAAAGCAGCGGCTTAGCCACATACTAGGCTTGGGTAGATCCACACCTCAACACACACGCTGTCGGAGCTGAAGACTATGGACACAGGTAACCCAACGACTACTGGCAAATGCCCGATCATGCATGGCGCGGCAAAGCACATGACATCAACCGCCAGATCGAACGCGGGTTGGTGGCCTGATCAATTGAACCTGAAAATTCTCCATCAGCATTCAGCGCTTTCCAATCCGATGGGCCCGAAGTTTGACTATGCCAAGGCCTTCAAGAAAGTTGACCTCAAGGCTTTGAAGAAAGACCTGTTCGCTGTGATGACAAAGTCGCAAGCGTGGTGGCCGGCGGATTTCGGTCATTATGGGCCGCTGTTCATTCGCCTGGCATGGCACAGCGCAGGCACCTACCGCACCGCTGATGGCCGTGGCGGGGCTGGCTTTGGCACGCAGCGCTTTGCGCCTTTGAACAGTTGGCCCGATAACGGCAACCTCGACAAGGCGCGTCGTCTGCTGTGGCCGATCAAGCAGAAATATGGCGCCCGACTCTCCTGGGCTGATCTGATGATCTTTGCAGGCAACTGCGCCTTGGAATCGATGGGTTTCAAAACCTTTGGGTTTGCAGGTGGGCGTGCCGATGTGTGGGAACCCGGAGAAGATATCTACTGGGGCACCGAGGGCAAGTGGCTTGACGACAAGCGCTATTCGGGTGACCGTGAACTTGAGACGCCACTCGCCGCCGTGCAGATGGGCTTGATCTATGTGAATCCCGAAGGCCCCAATGGCAAGCCGGATCCCGTCGCATCAGCCCACGATATTCGCGAAACCTTTGCGCGCATGGCGATGAATGATGAAGAAACCGTGGCACTGATTGCCGGTGGCCATACATTTGGCAAAACCCACGGTGCTGCTGACCCGAATAGATATGTGTCCCATGAACCCGAAGGCGCTTCGATTGAAGAGCAAGGCTTTGGCTGGAAGAACAGCTACGGCACTGGCAGTGGTGGCGACACGATCACCAGTGGCTTGGAAGTCACTTGGACAACGAAGCCAACACGGTGGAGCAATGATTTCTTCGATAATCTGTTCGACTTTGATTGGGAGTTGACCAGAAGCCCAGCCGGCGCACAGCAATGGACGCCAAAAGATGGCGGTGGTGCGGGCACTGTGCCCGATGCCCATGATCCAGCCAAGCGTCACGCGCCATCCATGCTGACATCTGATCTTGCCCTTCGTTTTGATTCTGTCTACGAGAAAATATCACGGCGTTTCCATCAGAACCCCGACCAGTTCGCCGATGCCTTCGCACGGGCCTGGTATAAATTGACCCACCGCGATATGGGCCCGCGCGTCCGCTATCTGGGTGCCATGGTGCCGAAGGAAGTTCTGCTGTGGCAGGATCCACTGCCTGAGGTGAAAGGCAAAGTAATTGGCGCCAAGGACATAACCCTCCTCAAAGCCAAAATCCTCGCTTCAAAACTTTCGATTTCGCAACTGGTTTCCACCGCTTGGGCGTCGGCTGCAACCTTCCGTGGTTCTGACAAGCGTGGTGGCGCCAATGGTGCTCGCATTGCCTTGGCACCGCAGAAGGATTGGGAGGTGAATCAACCCGCCCAATTGGCCATTATGCTCAATAAACTTATAGGCATTCAAAAGGCCTTCAATGGCACAAAAGCTGGCGGCAAGAAGGTTTCGCTGGCTGATTTGATTGTGCTGGGCGGTTGTGCTGCCATTGAAAAAGCCGCGAAGAAGGCCGGGCATAAGGTGACAGTTCCGTTCACGCCGGGCCGTGTCGACGCAACGCAACAGGATACCGACGTCGAAAGCTTTGCGGTGCTCGAACCCATCGCCGATGGCTTCCGCAACTATTTGAAATCCACATATACTGTTTCAGCCGAAGAGCTGCTCATTGATCGCGCGCAGTTGCTTACCTTGACGGTACCGGAAATGACAGCGCTCATAGGCGGCCTCCGCGTATTGGACACTAACGCGGGCGGCACCCAACATGGCGTGTTCACCAGGCGCACCGATACACTCAGCACAGACTTCTTTGTAAACCTTCTCGACATGGGCACGACATGGAAAGCGGCTTCTGACGCCGAACAACTGTTTGAAGGCCATGACCGTGAGAGCGGAAAATTGAAATGGACAGGGACACGGGTTGACCTCGTATTCGGATCAAATTCGCAACTGCGCGCGGTGGCCGAAGTCTATGCCTGCAAGGACAGCAACGAAACATTTGTGAAGGATTTTGTGGCCGCCTGGACCAAGGTAATGAACCTTGACCGTTTCGACCTGGCTTGATTTCCAGGTAGAGGCACGGCTGAATCCTGGCTAACCGGACCTGGAAAATTTCCATTCCGGGCGTAGCGCATGGACCATCATCATTTCACTGATATTGTCCAGGGCGAGAAGTCCCGCCATGCCGCCGCTGTCGCTCACAACGATCTGGGATTTGAGGCCCTGCCGGTTCATGTCCGTCACCGCTTGTTCCAACGAGAGGTTTTTATTGATGACCGGCGGTGCGCGCATGATGGATGATACCGCAATGCGGGTGTTCTCCTGTTTCAGGCTTTGCAGCAAGGAAGCGTTCTCAAGGCCGGACGGATTCAATTCCGCAAGCAATAGCCCACCCGCCAGAATAAGGATTGCGGCAATCATCACATTGACCAGAGGACCAGCAATGGCGATGAGCAGTTCCTGACGAGGGTCATCAGGCATGCGCTACATGCTGGCCACGCCACCAATAGGCAGCAGCGTGACATCGGGCGTATTGATGCCAAAGGCGCGCGCCATGAAAATATGGCCGAAATCATGGGCCACAACACAGGCGAAAATGAGGACGATGAACAGGATGGCAGACCATGCCGCAGGCAGCCCTCCAGCCACATACGTGCCACGCCGCGCATGGATATTGGAACCAACTTGCCCGTGGTTGGTTCCCTGATAGACCATTTAGGCCACAAATCATGCACCAGCAAAATCATATTTTGGATTGCCTTGTCATAGGAGCGGGTCCAGCGGGGCTCACGGCCGCGCTTTATCTCGCAAGATTCCGTCGGCATTTCGCAATTGTGGATGGAGGCGGCAGCCGCGCGGCCCGTATTCCATTGAGCCATAATCTGCCGCTGTTTGAAAGGGGCATAAGCGGTGAACAGATGCTCCGCCAAATGCGTCAACACCTTTCCCATTATGATGTAGAAATTACCGGAGCCTCGGTTGCGTCACTCCGTAAACTGGAGGGAAACTTCATTGCGACTTTGGAAAACGGTGAAGTATGGTCGCGACATGTGATCCTGTGTACCGGAGCGGCGGATGTGGAACCGGATTTGCCGGATCTGCCCGACGCGGTGCAGCGGGGGCTCATCCGCTACTGCCCGGTCTGCGATGGTTATGAGGCCTCGTTCAAAACCCTGGGCGTGATCGGCTTTTCGGAAAGTGCCGCGCGCGAAGCCCTGTTCATCGCCCGCACCTATTCCCGCAACGTCATCCTCCTAACGCTTGGTCGCGATGTTGAGTTACCAGCTTCGCTTGAGAATGCATTGCTGACCTTCAATATCCGTGTGATCACAAACCCGTTGCAGAGCGTTGTCTTCCAGGATGCATCAGGCGTTCGCGTGCGCGTGGAGGACGGCGAAGAATTGCACTTCGATGCGCTCTATTCAGCACTAGGCCTCATCGCGCGCTCCGATATTGCGAAAAAGTTGGGTGCAAGCCATGCAGAAGACGGCGCATTGGAAGTTGATGTCCACCATGAAACAACAATTGCCGGTCTCTATGCAGCAGGTGGCGTGGTTAAGGGTTTGGACCAGGTCGTCATCGCCATGGGCCACGCCGCAGTCGCTGCAACGGCCGTCCACAACAAATGCCGCAATTGATGTTTGGCCCCTGGATGATGAAATCGGTTGCTGAACCACCCGGCCTCTCGATTTTTGGACGAATGCCCGCGTAAGCACGGTGCAGCATTTCAAGTTTGAGAGCGGGCCAGCAACGCGCGATGCTGGCCCAAAAAGCTGCGCCCCGCGCACCATCATTTCGGGTGGCGACACATCCGGGCATGCATTGCAGCAGCTTGGCATCCACGCGCTCACCCTGCGATATCCGCTTAAATCCACGCCAGGCTCTCCCGTCTGCCTTGCCCATAGCGGAGACAAGAATTTCAATGGAATGGAAATCGCCATGAAAGGCGGGCAGATCGGCGCGGATGATTACTTCGTCTGCTTGCGCGAAGGGATGAGCCCCGTCAGAAACCCACCCGGTCTCCGCCCTTGAGTGCCAGCATCTCGCGCGCTTCATTGGGTGTTGCAATTTCGAGACCCAGTTCCTCGATAATGCGGCGGATTTTGCTGACCTGCTCGGCATTGGACATGGCCAGCCTGCCTTTCCCGATATAGAGTGAATCTTCCAGCCCCACCCGCACATTGCCCCCCATCATGGCAGCCTGCGTGCAGAACGGCATCTGGTTGCGGCCAGCCGCCAGCACGGACCATTTATAGTCACTTCCAAACAGCTTGTCGGCGGTTTCCTTCATGAACATCAGGTTGCGTATGTCAGCCCCAATGCCGCCCAGAATGCCAAAAATCATCTGCACGAAGAAGGGTGGCTTGATGGCACCCTTGTCGACAAAATGCGCCAGATTGTAGAGATGGCCCACATCATAGCATTCATGCTCAAAGCGCGTCCCATGCGCTTCGCCCAGCTCCCGCAGGATGCGCGCGATATCGCGGAAGGTATTGCGGAAAATGAAATCATCCGTACCGCGTAGATAAGGCTCTTCCCATGGGTGTTTCCATTCCTTGTAACGCTCCGCCAGAGGAAAGATGCCGAAGTTCATGGAACCCATGTTGAGGGAACACATTTCGGGCTTGGCGACCAAGGGAGCTGCCAGGCGCTGGTCCACCGTCATGTTGAGGCCACCGCCTGTCGTGATGTTTACAACGGCATCGCAATTCTGCTTGATGCGCGGCAGGAATTGCATGAACACTTGAGGATCAGGCGTTGGGCGGCCGTCTTTTGGGTCGCGCGCATGAAGATGCAGGATGGCAGCCCCGGCCTTTGCTGCATCAATGGCCTGTGTTGCAATCTCATCCGGCGTCAGCGGCAGATGATCCGACATGGTGGGCGTATGAATGCCACCGGTAATGGCAACGGAAATGATAATTTTATGTGCCATGGTCTCCCCTTGAGCCTCGGCATGGGCCTGCCCTCACCTGCACTATATCCTGCCCATGCATAATGTACACGGGAAGGATGGGCCACGTGCGCTTGCGCTGTTTCCAATGCTGAGTTAGCCTCAACCGACGCAAGGTAGGGCTAGAAAATAATATGGGCTTGGGGTTGAAGTCATCAACGAAGACACGCGATCTCAAGCCTGGCCATTTCATTGTGGAATTTGTGTCGCCAAGCATTGGTCATATCGTCAAGGCAGCCAGCTGTGATTTCGTACCCCTTGATATGAAGCATTCGGGCTTTGGTTTCGAAACTGTAAAATCCGCCATCCGCTATTTTGAGGCAACCGATGTCCGCGTCATTCTTCGCGTGCCGTCGCAGGACTATCAGATGCAGGCAAGGGGGCGCGATGTGGGCGCCGAGGTCATGCTGCACGAAATTGATGAGGAAACCTTTGTCACGGTGACGAAACGATATGATTTTCTCGATACTGACATGTGGCTTGGGTGTGAAATCCTTGCAAATTAGCCCCCAGATAGCGCCCGGCGTTCCGGCGACCCGCTCATGCGAACACCCCGTCTACGCCTCGGTGCTGAAATCAGGAAATTTTGGATCCGAGAATTTTTTCACACAAGCGCTTGATGCGATAAAATAGAAATCTTCGGCAATAATTCATCTGGCAACGGGGAGGTAACAAATGTCGGACTGGACAAAGCGATTTGGACTTGCCGGCAAGACGGCCATGGTAACCGGTGCGACCAAAGGCATTGGGTTCGAAACCTGCAAGGTTTTTGCAGATGCGGGCGCTGATATCGCAGCGGTAGGGCGTGATGCGGAAGGCCTGTCTGAAATCGCAGGGATGATAAGTGCACAGGGAAGAAAATGTCTTGCGGTCCGCGCTGACCTCGCCCTGGCCGATGATATTTTCCGTGTTGCCAAAGAAGCGCTGGAGGCATTCGGGACCATTGATATTCTGGTGAATAATGCAGGCATTGCCCTGGTGGACCCGCTGCTTGATGCATCCATCGAAGACTGGGACCACACCATGGCGGTGAACCTGCGTGCCCCCTTTCTCTTGGCGCGCAGCCTTGTCCCACGGATGATCGCGCAGAAATCCGGCAAAATCATCAATGTGTCATCGCAGGCAGGTGTTATTGGCCTGCCAGACCATGGCGCCTATTGCGCCTCCAAGGGCGGCCTGAACCTCCTCACCAAGGTCATGACGGCGGAATGGGCGCAATTCAACATACAAACCAATGCAGTCTGCCCCAATGTGATCCTGACCCCCATGGGCGAAAAGGTCTGGGGCGAGCCCGAAAAGGGCGACCCGATGAAGGCCAAGACGCCGCTCGGCCGTTTTGGAAAACCCGTCGAGGTGGCTGATATGATACTTTATCTCGCCTCACCCGCCTCAGATTTTGTCTGCGGGGAAATCATGATGATTGATGGTGGATATACCGCCCTCTGAAATGGCGTGGGTATCAGGCTTTCTCCAGCCCGCCAGACCTTTCGATGAAGCTGATGATACGGTCAAGCCCTGCCCTGCGCAGCATGTCGGCAAAGACATAGGGCTTGTCCCCACGAACCTTCCGCGTATCGCTTTCCATGACATCAAGGCGGGCGTTCACATATTCAGCGAGATCCGTCTTGTTGATGATGAGGAGATCCGAGCGGCTGATGGCAGGCCCGCCCTTGCGCGGGATTTTTTCGCCCTGGCAAACGCTGATGACATAGAGCGTGATGTCCGCAAGATCAGGAGAAAATGTCGCCGCCAGATTGTCCCCGCCGGATTCGATGAAGATGATATCAAGCTCGGGATGACGCGCATTCATCTCGGCAATGGCGGAGAGATTGAGGGATGCATCCTCGCGAATGGCGGTGTGCGGGCATCCGCCGGTTTCCACGCCCAAGATGCGGTCTTCCGGCAAAGCCTGCAACCGGTTGAGGATGAGGGCGTCTTCCTTGGTGTAGATGTCATTGGTGACAACGGCGATCGAATAATCATCGCGCATGGCTTTGCACAGCATCTCGATGAGGGTTGTCTTGCCCGAACCCACCGGCCCACCCACGCCTACACGCAAAGGTCCATTTCTTGTCATGTGCGGAACACCCGTGAATATTGCGTCTCGTGTTTCATCGAGGCGATGTCGGAAAGAAAACTTGAGCTGCCGAGATCATCAAGCGTTGCCACGAGCGCCCGCTCCGCTGTTGCAAAAATGACCGGCATAAGCGATCCCATGATCTCTAACCCGGCGTTTTGCCCAAGCGGCACCAGCCGGAGCGCAACAGCGATCAGTCCATTGGAAAACGCCTGCATGTAACCCAGGAGGGCTGCCTTCTTCGGAATTCCCATCTGCCTGCAGGCACAAGCGACGACGACCGGATAGCAGACAGCACCGCACGCCTCGCTCTTGGTCAGTGCAGCGAATGCTTTATTGAAAGATTGTCCAAGCTCAAGCGTTTCAAATTCACGCTCGCGTGATGCAGAAAGTGCAAGGGCAAGCTCATCTAACCCTTGGATTTCGCCATCATCTGCATCATAGGCCCGTGCAAACAGCACGGCATCATTCCAGCTGCTGCCATGGGTGAGAAGTGAACTTATCCAGGCCTCAACATCCGAGGCATCGGTCAACACCCTCTTGTCGATGGCCCATTCCAGCCCGTGTGAATAGGCAAAGCTCCCGGTTGGAAATGCCGGAGATAAAATGGCCATTAGCCCCAATATGTGGGCTGCTTCAATGGTGGTGGGCATAAGCGCCAGCAACCGGTTCAAAAATCTCTTCAATGCGTGTAACCTCCGCCCCCAGGCCCACCAGCATCGCTGCAATGACCGGATCGCGGCGGATGACGATGCGGTCCCGTTCAATCTGGGCCTCAAGGTGACGGTTGCCGATCTGCCAGGCGAGCATGGTGAGATGTATCGCATCCCGGCCCCGGACTTCGGTGAGCGGTTCAGCCAGCGCGATAACCTTTATCACGCGCCCATCCTCAAGCACCAGGCCACAGGCATGGCGCAGCGTTTGCGCATGTTCGAGGTCCAGCAAAAATTCCGTGCCGCCAGCGCTGGTCATGGTGAGCCGCCTGCGATGGCGCGCGGTGTGATCAAGCTGGATGCTGTCAAAGGCATCCTGCGCTACGTCCTGGATTTTGATGGCCCGCAACATGTCAGAACAGGAAATAGCGTTGCGCCATGGGCAACTCGCTGGCCGGTTCGCACGTCAACAGCTCACCATCGGCGCGCACCTCATAGGTCTCCGGATTAACTTCGATCACCGGCATTTCGCCATTATGGATCATCGAGGATTTGGATATGCCGCCACGGGTATTCCTGACCGCAACCAGTTCCTTGTCGACATTGAGCCGCTTTGCCAGCCCCGCCGCAAGCGAGGCCTCCGATACGAAGGTGATGGACGACCGCGTCACCGACTTGCCGAAACTGGCAAACATTGGTCGGTAATGCACGGGCTGCGGTGTCGGGATGGAAGCATTGGGATCGCCCATGGGGGCAGCGGCAATGGACCCTCCGAGCAGAACCATATCAGGCTTCACCCCAAAAAATGCGGGCGACCACAAAACCAGATCAGCTCTCTTGCCTGCTTCAACCGACCCCACGTCATGGGAAATGCCCTGTGCAATCGCCGGATTGATCGTATATTTCGCGATATAGCGCTTCACCCGGAAATTGTCGTGTGTGGCCGTATCGCCCGCCAGCGCGCCCCGTTGCACCTTCATCTTATGCGCGGTCTGCCAGGTGCGGATGATAACCTCTCCCACCCTTCCCATGGCCTGGCTATCGGATGACATCATGGAGAACACGCCAAGATCATGCAGAATGTCTTCGGCTGCTATGGTTTCCCGGCGAATGCGGCTTTCGGCAAAGGCTATGTCTTCTGCAATGCGCGGGTTCAGGTGATGGCACACCATCAACATGTCGAGATGTTCTGCCACCGTGTTGACCGTATAGGGCCGGGTAGGATTGGTTGAAGATGGCAGCACATTGGGGAGCGCTGCAATCCTGATGATATCGGGGGCATGTCCGCCACCAGCGCCTTCTGTATGAAAAGCATGGATGGTGCGCCCCTTGAACGCAGCAATGGTTGCTTCCACAAAGCCCGACTCGTTTAGCGTGTCCGTATGAATGGCAACTTGCACATCAAAGGCATCGGCCACGGCAAGGCAGCAGTCAATGCTGGCAGGCGTGGTGCCCCAGTCCTCATGCAGCTTCAAGCCGCAGGCGCCCCCCTGCACCTGCTCCTCGAGTGCTGCGGGAAGCGAAGCATTGCCCTTGCCCATGAAACCCAGGTTCATGGGAAAACCATCCGCTGCTTCGATCATGCGCGCCATGTGCCAGGGGCCGGGCGTGCAGGTGGTGGCCTTGGTGCCCGTTGCAGGCCCTGTGCCGCCTCCCAGCATGGTGGTGATGCCCGAGTTCAGGGCTTCCTCAATCTGCTGGGGTGCAATGAAATGGATGTGGCTGTCAATGCCACCGGCGGTGAGAATTTTTCCTTCACCCGCAATGATCTCCGTACCCGGACCAATGATGATGGTAACGCCGGGCTGCGTATCAGGATTTCCCGCCTTGCCAATCGCTGCAATGCGTCCACCGCGCAGGCCAACATCCGCCTTGATGATTCCTCCATGGTCCACGATCAGCGCATTGGTAATGACGGTATCGACAGCACCCGCCGCACGCGTGACCTGGGATTGGCCCATGCCATCGCGGATCACCTTGCCACCGCCAAAGGTCACTTCTTCGCCATGGATGGTGAAGTCTTTTTCCACCTCGATGAAAAGTTCCGTATCGGCAAGCCGCACCCGGTCGCCCACCGTAGGCCCGAACATGGCGGCATATTCAGCGCGGGATTGCTTGCGGGCCATTATATATCACCCATGATTTTTTGCTGGAACCCGAACACCCGCCGCGCGCCGGAAAAGGGAACGAGCGTCACCTCGCGGCGTTGTCCCGGCTCAAAGCGCACGGCAGTCCCTGAAGGAATATCCAGCCTGCATCCCCGTGCCTGATCGCGGTCAAAAGCCAGCGCAACATTGGTTTCAAAAAAATGATAATGCGAACCCACCTGAATGGGCCGGTCGCCGGTGTTGGCCACTTCCAGCGTCACCCTTCTTGCGCCCACGTTGATTTCGATATCGCCAGCGCCTGCAATGATTTCACCAGGGATCATGTTGGCTGCTCCTCAGCGTACGGGGCTATGGACGGTGACCAGCTTGGTGCCGTCCGGGAATGTGGCTTCAACCTGAATGTCATGGATCATCTCAGCAATGCCTTCCATCACTTGCGCGCGGCCCACAACCCGGGCACCCGCTTCCATCAAGTCGGAAACGCTGCGCCCATCTCTCGCACCTTCAACAACAAAATCGGTGATGAGCGCAATCGTTTCAGGATGATTGAGCTTTACCCCGCGCTCCAGCCGGCGCCTGGCCACCATGGCGGCCGTGGCAATCAGCAACTTGTCTTTTTCGCGCGGCGTAAGATGCATGGATTTTCCTCAAAGAGTCCAAACTTTAGGCAGTTCGGCAGGCGCCGCAAGCAGCTTTAATGCCGGAACAAGCGATTTCCGCAATTCAAAGCCGTCCCGCGCCACAAGCCTTGCAATGAGCTTGCCATTCCAGGCACTCACGGCCCCATTGTCACCGATAATCTGTCTCAAGGGTTCCAGCAGCGTTTCCGCCTGCGAACCGATGCACACGACCATGGCAAAAGCTCCAGCACCTTGCAGCTCAGCCTTGCCATGCATGGTGTTTTCATCAAGGCGAATACCATCAGCAAATACCAGCCGCCCACGACACGAGATGCGCCAGCGGTCGTGCAGGGAAAACCGCGTGAGATCCTCGCCCATGGCCTTGCGGCCCAGCACAACGCTTTCCACAGCCAGTAAATGTGACCCTTCATCGAGTTCGGCTTCTAGTGATCTATCGAGGCGTGCGCAATCAAACACAATGGCTTCCTGCGGCAACCATATCACCCGCGCAGTCCCATTGACGTGCAATCGCGTACTCATTCGCGTCGTACTTCCCAGCGAAGGATAGATCTTTTCGGCCGCCTGCGTTGTAAGGCAGATGTCGCCTGCAGTTCTTAATTCAACAGCAAAGCTGTCGCCGCCCGCAAGCCCGCCTGCGGTATTGATGATGATCGCTTCAGCAATCTGTGGCGCCGCATGATGCGGCATCCGGAGTTTCGCGCACCCCTCCTCGCGCAAGGCTTCCAGCGAGCCTCCACGCGAAATGCCGAGCTGAACCTTTCCATGGCTTCTCTGCAAATCCGTGTCGGCTGCAGGCTGGCTATGCAACCCAGCCCCGCAATTCCTGCCGTACCAGCGCTTCCAGCATGGCAATCGAAGGCGCACTGTCGTTGAGGCAGGGCACCGCCGAGAAATTCGCCCCGCCTGCATGTTTGAATGTCTCGTCCAGGCCGATTGCCACTTCTTCCAGTGTCTCGACGCAATCCGCTGAAAAACCCGGCATCATCATCACCAGGTTCTTGATGCCCTTGGCAGGCAGTCCTTCGACGGTTTCCTGCGCATAGGGTTGCAGCCATTCCGCCCGCCCGAAACGCGACTGGAAAACCAGTTGCAGTTTGTCGGGGGTAAGCTGCATTTTTTCCCGCAAGAGCCGCGCCGTCTTCTGGCATTGGCAATGATAGGGATCGCCCTTGGTGAGATATTCCCGCGGCAATCCATGAAACGAGGTCAGGATCAAATCCGGTGTCCAGCCAAGGGTGGAAAGATGTGAATTAAGACTTTCAGCCAGTGCGTCAATATGTGCCGCATGGTCAAAATAGGGTGGCACGCTTCGAACCGTAGGCTGCCACCGCATGGTTTTGAGCGTATCAAAGCACTTATCCAGTGCTGTAGCCGTCGTGGCAGCGCTATATTGCGGATAGAGCGGAAACAGCAAAATCCGGTCGCACCCTTGCGCCATAAGCGCTTGAATGCGCTCCCCTGCAGGCGGCTGGCCATAGCGCATTCCCCAATCCACGATGATATCAGGATTTCCCGCGAGCGCTGCACCCAGCTTTTCCGCCTGTGCACGCGTTATGGTTTTAAGTGGCGATTCATTGGCATCCCGGTTCCAGATCTGGGAATAGGCCCGTCCGCTTTTTTGCGGCCGGAAATTCAGGATGACGCCGTTGAGAATAAGCCACCACAGGCGCGGATTGACTTCAATGACGCGGGGGTCGGACAGGAATTCCTTGAGGTAACGCCGCATGGGCCAATAGGAGGTAGCCTCCGGCGTTCCCAAATTCATCAACAGGACCCCAATTTTTCCATGTCGGACATTGGGATGCCCTGGCGGCAGAACGTCTTGCAACACGTTTGAATTCCTTGTTCCTGAAGAGATCGGCGAGGCTTCACGGCCGACCGGCATTAATAATTCCAAAACTCCCCTGGGATATGGTGATTTTAGAATTCTGGGGTTGTTTTGAAATGATTAGTTCGGCTGCGGGGAAAAGTCCATTCTTGTCCCGGCTCTACGATGACGCAAGTCAAACCGCGCGCATCGCCTTTGCCGACATGGACCAGACGGCCCTGGCTTCCAACATTGAGGCCGGCCCCTTCCGCGCTGCCCAGATCGCAGCAATCTATGGCACAATGCCATTGTTTGTCTTGGCGCACATCATTGTGGCCTCGGCCGTTGCCCATATTGCTGATGCCCGGCTGAATATGCCGCTGGCCAGTTGGTGGTTTCTGCTTGCGTTGCTCCCTGTCATAATGGTCGCTTGGCTCTGGATCAGGCACAACCGGCAGCACAGCGCTACAGCACCACATGTTGAAATTCGCATCATCGAGTTTATGGCAATTCTCTTCGGCTCCGTGTGGGCAATCTGTCCTGTGATGTTTTTTCCGCCAGATGATGCCAATCTGCGCACCTTGATTGCAGGCACCACGATTGCTGCCGCAGCAGTGGGAACTTTTGCATTGTCGCGGGTTGCATCAGCGGCAATCCTCTATTGCTTTATCACCACCATGTCGCTGGCCATGTCCGCCGTCTGGCTGGGGGATGTGATTGGCCTTGCCTTCATGTTCATGACCATGGCCTTGGGTATGGCACTTGCAGGAATTGTTCTGAAAAACCACCGTGATCAGGTGCGTCGCGCCATTGATGCCCAGATGATAGCCAACGACAAGGATATCATCAGCCTCCTGCTGAATGATTTCGAGCATGGCACCAGTGACTGGCTGTGGGAATGTGATGCCGGGGGAATGATGACCCATGTCTCACCCCGTTTGGCCGAGGCTGTAGGTAAAGCCCCTTCCGAACTGATGTCTCTCACTCTGCGGGAGGGTGCGGGTGCGGATGTTACCGACAATGGTTGGGCCGAACTTGAAAGAACCATGGACGAATGCAGGATTGTTGCCGCGCAAAATCTCGAAGTCCGCCTTGTAGACAGAACCCTGCATTGGCAGATCAGCGCACGGCCGCTTCTGGAGGCCGACGGCGCCTTCGCGGGCTATCGCGGCGTAGGGCGTGATGTGACGGCGGAATGGGAAACCGACAACCGGCTTTTTGAGGCAAAGGTTGCGGCCGAAACGGCAAGTGCTGCCAAGTCGCAATTCCTTGCCGTCATGAGCCACGAATTGCGCACGCCACTTAATTCCATTGTCGGCTTTTCAGAAATCCTGTCCCGGCGCAGTGATGATGTTTTGGACATTGACACCCGCCTCGACTACGCGCGCACCATTCTGGAAAGCAGCAGGCATCTCCAGACCCTGATCGATGACATTCTGGATGCAACGCGCATTGAAAAGGGTTCCATTTCGCTGGTCGATCAGGATCTGGACCCAGCCGAACTTGTCGAAATTGTTGTAAAGATGTGCCGCGACCAGGCGGAAAACGCCGATGTTACGCTGGTTGCCAGGCTGGCAGATGGGGTAGAGTTGAAAGCCGATATCACCCGCATCAAACAGGTCATTCTCAATCTTCTCACCAATGCCATAAAGTTTTCTCCGCCCGGCGGCATCGTCAACGTGGAAATCCTGCGCAGCCCGCAGGACAAGCTTGTCCTCGTCGTGCGCGATGCCGGAATTGGCATCCGCGATGAAGACCTCTCCCGCATCTTTGAACCCTTCGTTCAGGCTGAAGATGGAATGGCGCGCCGCTTCGCTGGCATTGGCCTGGGCCTGTCTATTGCCCGCAAGATCGCCAGATTGCATGGCGGCGACATTACGCTGGAAAGTGAATATGGCGCAGGAACAACCGCGCGCTTTGAAATGCCCGCAAGCCGCGTGACCTGGCCGAAAGCCCGAGCAAGGTCCTCAGGCCATATTGCAGCCTAGCGCATTTCCAGCCATCATGGCCCAATGCAGAAGACGATATCCAGTCCGGTTTTCATGGGAACCATCCGTTCGCCAAGTTCGCGCGGTTTTCAGGCTGCGGTCTTTGGTGCACCCCATGGCACGCCCTATCCGGATATAGACAACCGCGTCCATGCCGGTGCTGCTGATGCGTTTCGCCTGGCCCTAGCTGAAGACCAAGAGTGGCTCACCCACTGGGACTATGATTTCAGCGCACCTCTTCTAGGCGCGGGCAAATGCCGGGTGGCCGATTTAGGCAACCTCGCCACCAAAAGCAGCGACGGAAAAGGCAATCGCAAACTGATCGAGGCCCAGACCCGGGAAATCCTTGAGGCCGGAGCGATACCCCTGATGTTTGGCGGCGATGACTCCACACCCATCCCCTTCATTGCAGGATTTTCCGGAAGCCCGCCACTCACCATCCTGCAGATTGATGCTCATATCGACTGGCGCGACGAACGTTATGGCGAGAAACTTGGCTTCTCCAGCACCATGCGCAGGTCGTCCGAACAGCCGCATATCTGGCGGATCGTGCAGGCAGGCGCCCGCGGGATCGGCAGCGCCCGCGAGGAAGAGGTGGAGGCGGCCCGCGTTTGGGGTGCCCGGATTTTCACCTCCCGCCATATCCATCATCACGGGCTGGCAGATGTCCTCGAACAAATTCCCGTGGACTCCGGCTGCCTCATCAGCCTCGATTGCGATGCCCTCGATACATCCGAAATGCCCGCCGTCGCCCATCCCTCGCCCGGAGGCCTCACCTATATGCAAGTGGTTGACCTCATTGCAGGTGTGGCCGCCAAGGCGCGCATCGCGGGCTTTGCCATGGTGGAATTTGTACCCAGGAAAGATGTGAACGGCGCCTTCGCCTATACAGCCGCCCGCATTGCCGCCAACGTCATCGGCCACATCGCCCGCCAGATTTGACATAAGCGCGGGTTGCGCTAATCATAGAGCTAGGG
The DNA here is from genome assembly GCA_031359445.1 of Hyphomicrobiales bacterium. GTDB lineage: Bacteria > Pseudomonadota > Alphaproteobacteria > Rhizobiales > Aestuariivirgaceae > Aestuariivirga. The sequence goes on from JANMAE010000042.1 coordinate 24,373, forward strand.
GAAAGCGATCTCCTCTCAAGGTGCCATGCTCAAGAATCGTGTTCATCATGCATAAGAGAGAGCACAGTCATGGCCCAGCCCAACTCCATCAAAGTCGAAAAACTGTCGAGACTCATTGGCACCGCCAACGCTCCCATCATCATTGACGTAAGGAACGCCGAGGATTTCGCCGCCGATGAGCGCCTGATCCCCGCATCCCGCAAGCATAGCCACGAATCCGTGTCGGACTGGGGCAAGGGCCTCGCGGGAAAATCCGCTGTCGTCATCTGCCACCATGGCGCAAAATTGAGCGAGGGAGCGGCAGCATGGCTCCGCCACCTGAGCTGTGACGCGGTGAACCTTGAAGGTGGCTTCGTGGCCTGGGAGGAAGCTAAGCTCCCGCTCGTGCCGATCACCAAAATTCCGCCGCGCGACAAAGAAGGCCGCACCCACTGGGTCACGCGCAATCGGCCCAAGATTGACCGCATCGCCTGCCCATGGCTTATTCGCCGCTTTGTGGACCCCGCCGCTGTATTCTTGTTTGTGACGCCACAGGAAGTATCTGGTGTGGCCGAACGTTTCAATGCCACCCCATTCGATATTGAAAACACCCATTGGAGCCATCGCGGCCAACTTTGCACCTTTGACCTGATGGTCGAAGAATTTGGCTTGAAATCCGATGCCTTGCAGCGCTTGGCAACCATCATACGCGGAGCCGATACCGCACGCCTCGATCTTGCACCCGAAGCGGCAGGGCTTCTGGCTGCATCCCTTGGCCTCTCGCGCATTTTTGCCAACGACCTCGAACAGTTGGAAGCGGGCATGTTGCTTTATGATGCCTTCTACCGCTGGTGCCGGGATGCAACCGATGAAATCCACAACTGGCCGAGCAACAAGGTCAAGCCATGAACCCCGGTTTTGCGGAAGCCACCAGAGTCTGGGCCCGCATAGGCTGCCTGTCCTTCGGCGGCCCTGCCGGACAAATTGCCCTCATGCATCGCGAAATCGTGGAAGAGCGGACGTGGCTCACCGAACAGCAATTCCTGAGCGCCTTGAATTTCTGCATGCTGCTGCCCGGCCCCGAAGCCATGCAGCTGGCAACCTACGCCGGCTGGAAACTGCACGGCGTGCGCGGTGGCATTGTGGCAGGCCTTCTCTTCGTCATTCCAGGAGCGCTTGTGGTTCTTGCCCTGTCCATGATGTATGGCGCTTATGGAGACGTGGGATGGGTTGCCGCCATTTTCTTTGGCGTGAAAGCAGCCGTTCTGGCGATTGTTGTGGAAGCGCTGCTGCGCGTAGCCAAACGCGCCTTGAAGGGCTCTGTCGACTGGCTCATCGCGGCAGCCGCATTCCTCGCGCTCTATTGCTTCGACCTGCCCTTTCCCATTGTGATCATAGCAGCAGCTCTCGTCGGATTTTTCTGGGTTGACAAGGGCCTGCGTCGTGAAGCCATACTGCGGCCAGGATTTGCACCCCTGTTCTCTACCACCGCAATCTGGGTTGCAATCTGGCTCATTCCGTTAGGCCTCCTGGCGTTGGTGCTCGGCCCCCACCATGTGCTCACCGAAATCGGCGTCTTCTTTTCAAAGCTTGCGGTGGTGACCTTTGGCGGTGCCTATGCCGTGCTGGCCTATATGGCGCAAGCCGCCGTCGAAACCCATGGCTGGCTCAGCGCACCTGAGATGGTTGATGGGCTGGGCATGGCGGAAACCACGCCCGGCCCACTCATTCTGGTCACCGAATTCGTGGGCTATCTCGCGGCCTCGCGCCAGATGGGCAGCATCTGGGGCGGATTGGCGGGTGCTGCCGTCACCCTCTGGATGACTTTCGCCCCCTGTTTCCTGTGGATTTTCGCAGGCGCGCCTTATATTGAATATATCAGCAGGCTGCCCCGCCTCTCCGGCGCATTGGCCGCCATTACGGCAGCAGTCGTGGGCGTCATCCTCAATCTGTCGCTGTGGTTTGGCCTGCATGTCCTGTTTGCGCGCGTGGAACGTGTGTCAGGCCCGTTCAAGCCGTGGCTTCCGCAATGGAACAGCATTGATCTGGCAGCCCTTGCCATCAGCGCCGTGGCAGCCCTTGCCCTGCTTCGCCTGCATCTCGGCATTCCAAAAACGCTGGCCCTTTGTGCTGCACTCGGCGTATTCTGGAAACTTGGATTCGCAGGACTGTAATCAATGACAACCCCCTTCCCCTTTGTGGGCCTCCCCGCTGACACCTACGAAAGTCACGGTTTTCTGTTTCATTCGCTGGGCGATAAATATGTGCGCGCCGTGGCCGAGGTTTCGAAATGCACGCCTTTGATGATCCCTTCCATGATCGATGCCGTCCATCTCGATGAACTGCTGAACCCCTTCGACGGGCTCCTGATGACGGGTGCCGTTTCCAATGTGCACCCCCCGCATTATGGCGAAGAACCTACCGCCGATCACGAGCCCTATGATCATGCGAGGGATGCCATGACCCTGAAACTCATCCGCGCCGTGATCGACCGCGGCATTCCCCTGTTCTGCATCTGCCGCGGCTTCCAGGAATTGAACGTGGCGCTGGGCGGCACTTTGGAAACCGAGTTGCAGAAGGGAATCGACAGGCTCGACCACCGCGCGCGCCAATCCAGCGATATCGATGTGCGCTATGCGCCCACGCATGCCATTTCAATCACGCCGGGCGGCATGCTGGAGCGCATCATCGGAAAGCGTGAAACCATGGTGAACTCCATACACCGTCAGGGCATCAAGAAGCTGGCAGCAGGCCTCAGTGCCGAAGCCATGGCCCCTGACGGCATTATCGAAGCCGTCTCGGTCAAGGGCGCCAAATCCTTTGCCTTCGCCACCCAATGGCACCCCGAATACAAGGCGGCCCACAATCCCGACTCCGTCAAACTCTTCGAAGCCTTCGGCGACGCCGTGCGCGCCCACTACCGCAACCGCATCAGCGGCGATCATAAAAACCTGCGCTACGCGTGATAGTGCAGCTCAATCTTAATGAGGCTGTGCTCACACCAGCCCCGCCAACTCCCCCAGCCCCGCAATCCGCGCCGTAACTTTCCCCGGTATGCGGTCATCCAGCCCGCCACCTCGCGCCAGTCGCACCGCTTGAAAGCCGAATTGCGCCGCTGCCTGCGCATCCCAGCTGTTGGCGGAGACAAAGCACACCGAAGGCGCGTCATGAATCTGCAGTTTCTGCATGGCATGGCGGTAAACCCTGCGGCTGGGTTTGTAGATGCCGATGTCTTCCACCGAAAGCACCATGTCGAAATACTTTTCCATGCCTGCTGACCGCACCGCATGGTCAAGCATGGAAGGACTGCCATTGGATAAAATCGCCAGCCGTCTGCTGCGTGCCTTGAGCGCCGTCAGGGTCTCGATGACATCGGGATAGGCATCGAGTTTGAGATAGAGCGCCATCAACTCATCGCGAAGGCCCGCTTCGTTGACCTCAAGCGCTTCCAGCGCGTAATCCAGCGCGTCGCCCGTCACATGCCAGAAATCGACATGCACGCCCATGAGGCTGCGCAGCCAGGTATATTCCAGCTGCTTCTGCCGCCACAGCACGTCAAGGCGGGAAGCCTTGTCGCCCAGTTCGGCGGAAAGCTTCGCCACCGGCGACCCCACATCAAACAGCGTGCCGTAAGCATCAAACACGCAAGCTCTTATGCCTTCAAGTCTCGCCATTTCCGCTTCCCCGCAGGCCGCAAGCGCGTTATGCTAAACCAAGCCAGCGGAAACACAACATGCCTCATGACGGACACGACGAACATTCTGAACTTTCCCCCATTGAGCTCAGGGTGCGGGCCCTGGAATCGCTGCTCGTCGAAAAGGGCTATGTCGATCCCGCAGCGCTCGATCTCCTCATCGAGACCTATGAAACCCGGATTGGCCCGCGCAATGGGGCAAAAATTGTGGCGAGGGCCTGGACCGATCCCACCTATGCGGATTGGCTGAAACAGGATGCAACCTCTGCCATCGGAAGTCTGGGCTTTGTGGGCCGCCAGGGCGAACACATGGTGGCACTTTTTAATACGGCTGATACCCACAACATGGTGGTTTGCACGCTATGCTCTTGTTACCCCTGGACCGTGCTGGGCCTGCCGCCAGTCTGGTATAAATCCATGCCGTATCGTTCGCGGGCCGCAATCGATCCGCGCGGTGTCTTGAAGGAATTTGGAACCGAACTGCCAGTCGCCATGAAACTGCAGGTCTGGGATTCAACCGCCGAGGTGCGCTATCTCGTGATCCCCGAACGCCCGCCACACACCGAACATCTCAATGAGGATGAACTCGCACAGCTGGTGACCCGCAATGCCATGATCGGCACGGAGCGCTTGACGTGAACGGGCCGCAGGACATGGGGGGCCACACAAGCTTTGGCTCCGTCAATCCCGAAGCCGATGAACCCTGCTTCCACCACGACTGGGAACGCCGCGCCTTTGCCATCACCCTTGCCATGGGCATGACCGGAAGCTGGAACATCGACATCTCCCGAAACGCCCGCGAACGCCTGCCCGCCCTCCAATACTGGACCTCCAGCTATTACGAGATCTGGCTTGCAGGGCTGGCGACACTCTTGCAGGAAGCAGGCCTCGCAAGCCCTGCTGAATTAGCTGCGGGCACTTCGCAGGCGCAGCCCATGTCTGTTGCCCGCGTCGCAACCGCTGCCTTGGTGCCGGCCATCCTAGAAAAAGGCGGACCCGCCAACCGCCCAGCGCCACATGCGGCAAAATTCCGGCTGGGCGATAAAATCCGTACACGGAATATGAATGTGGAAACCCACACGCGTCTGCCACGTTATGCAAGGGACAAAGCGGGAGAAATCATCACCATCCACGGCGCCCACGTATTCCCCGATGCATCAGCACAGCGCCTCGGAGACGATCCGCAATGGCTCTATGGCGTGCGCTTCACCGCCCGCGAGCTTTGGGGCCACGACAATGATGACTGTGTGATGCTGGATCTCTGGGAGCCCTATTGCGATGTCGCCTGATGAACCCGTATTCAACGCGCCGTGGGAAGCCCAGGCCTTTGCAATGGCGGTAAAACTCCAGGAGCAAGGCGCTTTCACGGCAAGCGAATGGGCGAAAGCCCTGGGCGCTGAAATCAAGTCAGGTGAAAAGCCCTATTACGAAAGCTGGCTTGCAGCGCTTGAGAAAATCGTGGAGGCCAAAGGCCTGATGTCGCAACCCGAGCGCAAAGCGCGCGTCGCAGCCTGGGACCTTGCAGCCCACGCCACGCCACATGGCCAGCCCATTCACCTCAGCCGATCTGGGCAAGCCAAGGAAACTGCTCGATAAGCCAGTAGGAAAATGTCTGCATGGAGCCGGTGAGGAACATGAAACCGGTGAGCACCAGCAGCACCCCCATCACCCGTTCAACAGTGATCAGGTAGCGCCTGAACTTTCCGGAAAATCCAAGAAACGTTCCCACGCCAGCCGCTGCCAGTAAAAACGGCAAGCCAAGTCCCAGCGAATAGATGGCGAGCAGTCCAGCGCCGCGCGCCACATCCTGCTCGCTGGCCGCAATCGTCAGGATGGTGGCCAGCACCGGACCGATGCAGGGCGTCCAGCCAAAAGCAAAAGCCAGGCCAATGCCATAGGCCCCGAGAAACCCCATCGGCCTCGAATGGTGATGGTAACGCGCCTCGCGGTTCAGCATTCCGATTTTGAACAATCCGATGAAATGCAATCCCATGGCAATGATGAATACGCCCGCAATTTGCGACAAAAGCCCGAGGTGCTCCCGCAGGATTTGTCCCGCGGCCGATGCGCTGGCGCCCAGCAGGATGAATACGGTGGAAAACCCCGCCACGAAAAACAGCGCCGCAAGAAACGCCCGCCGCTGCTGATGCGCCGAAGCGCCATCACCATCTGTCAGCTCATCAAGGCTGGCACCCGTGATGAAGCAAAGATAGGATGGTACCAGCGGCAGAACGCAGGGGCTGAGGAAGCTGATGGCGCCTGCCAGAAGTGCGGCCTGTAAGGGAACATGTAAATCCATGCCTTCCCTCATGGCAGGCAAATCCAGCGGTTTCAACACACGAAATTGCCACAGCGCTTCACGTCATGGTTGGGCGGGCCGCCAGAACAGCTGCAGCAGTCGCCCGTCAATGCAGGCAAGCCCCAGGGCAATGCCTGCCATGCCGGTGAAATGTTGGGGCGCAAGCTGCTCGCCCAGAAACAGCGTTCCCAGGAATACGGCACTCACCGGAATGAGAAATGTGACCAGCAGCAGGTTTGTGGTGCCTGCGGTGGACAGGATGCGGAAGAACAGGAGATAGGCAAAAGCCGTGGACAGGAGCGCAAGCCCGGCCATGGCAGCCCATGTGTGAAGGCTGGGCATGGCAAGGCTCCACGGGTGGTCGAAGGCCAGCGCCGCAGGAACCAGCATGAGGGTTGACGCCGTCAACTGCCCGGTGGCGGTGGCCAAGGGGGGAACGCCCAGCCGTTTGAAACGTCGGCCATAGACGCCGGAAATGCCGTAAAACGCCGAGGCCAGTAATATCGCAAGCTGCGCCCAGACATGGCTTCCAAGACCTGTGAGTTCATCAGGCCCGATCATGATGGCAACGCCCGCAAATCCTATCACCACGCCCGCAAGCTTTCGCGCCGTCATTTTTTCATCTGTTGTAAAGACATGCGCCACCAGCACGCCAAAGAGGGGCGTTGTGGCATTGAGGATGGAGGCAAGCCCACTTGGGATCTGCGTTTGCCCCCACACGATGAGGCTTTGCGGAATGACATTGTTCATGAGCCCCATGCCAAAGAATGCCACCCATATCGCGGGATTGCGCGGCAGGCTTTGCCCAAAAAGCCGCAAGGCCACATTCAGCGTGAGGGCGGCAATGCCCACCCGCAGCATCATGATGGTGAAGGTGGGCAGCTCCTTGACTGCTACGCCGATGAAGAAGAACGAACCGCCCCATAGCAACGAGAGCAGCAGCAACATGGCCCATTCGCGCGCACCCATTGTCTTGTTCATGAAAGTATCATTTCCTTTTCAGCAACCATACAGTTTGCATTGATTCTGCCCACCCGATTCCCGATACTGGCCGACAGGAGATTTTCGCATGAACAAATGGCTGGCACTTCTGGGCTTCATCATCCTCTGCCTGGCCGTGGGCGGCCTGGGCATCTGGGCCACGTCACAATCGGTTGTGGAATGGTACCCCACCCTCAACAAGCCCTCATGGAACCCGCCCTCCTGGATTTTCGGCCCCGTGTGGACCACGCTCTATGTTTTGATGGGCGTGGCCGCATGGCTGGTGTGGCGGCAAGACACCCGCTTTTCCGGCGTGCGTGCAGCCCTCATCCTGTTTGCTGTGCAGCTCGCACTCAACAGTCTCTGGTCATTCCTGTTTTTCAAATTCCACAATCCGGGCCTTGCCCTTGTGGATATCATAGCGCTGCTCATCACCCTGGCGCTTACCACATGGGCTTTCTTCAACCACTCAAAGCCCGCAGGTCTCCTGATGCTGCCCTACCTCGCCTGGGTAACCTTTGCCACCTTCCTGAATTTCACGATCTGGCAGTTGAACTGAGGGCGGCGGGAACACGCGCATGGCTCACGGTGTTTTCCGCTAGCAGAACCGCACGGCATAGACCGGTGGCAACGAATGGCTTACATTTGCCCACGAGTCGCCCTGGTCCTCGCTCACCCAGACGCCGCCTGTGGTGGACCCGAATGCCAGCCGGTCGCCGCTTCTATCAATGGCCAGCGCGTGGCGCAGCACCAGGTCATAGGCGTGCGACTGCGGCAGTCCCTTGCGCAACACATCGAAACTCTTGCCCCCGTCACGCGTGCGCGTTACCACCAGCTTGCCATCCACCGGAATGCGTTTTTCATCCTTGATGCCCGGCACGAACCAGGCGGTATCCGGCTCCCGGGGATGCACCACAACGCCAAAGCCAAAGGACGAGGGCTGCGCCTTGACGTCCTGCCAGCTTTCAGAGGCATCGCGCGAGATATAAATCCCGCAGTGATGCTGCACCCACAGCCGGTCAGGAGCACCCGCACATTGCACCATCATGTGCGGATCCTGCGTTTGCGGATCATCGGCCACGTCTTCCGGCGTATGGTCAAAGCGCATGCCATCAGCCTTGCAGGCCCATGTCTCCCCGCCATCATGGGTGACCCACACACCCCCGCACGACACCGCCACCCGCAAGGTTTTTGCCGAACGCGGATCAACGCAGATGGAATGGATGCCGGGAATGTCGGCCCCACCGCCCAGCCACTTGTTGCGCTCTGGCATGTCCCACAGTGAACGGATCATCTCCCAACTGTCACCGCGATCAGAACTGCGGAACAAGCCTCCCGGCATGGTGCCACACCAGATCTCGCCGGTACCACCTGCCTCCAGCGCCCAGATCATCTGCGTGGTCCAGTTCACCGGCTTGCCCCAGCCATCAAGATCAACGAGCCCCTCAGGCTTGGCGGGATAAGCCGGCGCAGTGATTTCCTCCCACGCGCCATCGCCCGATTTGCGCTGCATCTTCACCCCGAAATGTCCGTGGTTTAAAGCGGCATAGGTCGTGTCATCACGGCTGTCATGAAAGGTAAGCGTCACGTTGTCGCCAAGGAAATCACCTTGGGCCACATCCCACCGCGTCTTGCCGCGCTTCAGCGTGAACAGCCCTTTGCGGGTGGAAACCAGAACAGTGTCGCTCATCCTATCCTCCTGACAAAGCCTGCAGAACATAAATTTCGGTGTTGGGTTTTACGGCATCGCTCAACTTTTCAAGATCGCGAAGCCGCTGCCCGTCCACGAGTATGGTCATATGCTTGCGAAGCGCTGCCTGATCATCCAGCACATAGGTGCGAAGCCGCGCGTTGGATGCAAACACGTGATCCAGCACCTCGCGCACCGTAAGGCCATGAGCCTCAACGATGGGACAATCGACATGCCTGCGCAAATTGGTGGTGAAAGTCACGCGCGCCATGGGGCAATACTGTCACATTCCCGAAAACCTGCCAAGCAGTTAGACTTGCAGGCATGATACGCAGGACATTCATTTTTGCATTGCTGTGGCCTGCCATGGCACAGGCGCATTCCTTCAAGCTGGGCAACATTGCGATAGGCCACGCCTGGGCTCTCCCCAGCCAGCAAACCGATGCGCAGCTCTTCTTCCCCCTGGCAAATCAGGGACAGGAAGCGGATGCACTCGTTGGCGCCCGTTCGGATATTTGCAGCACAATAGAACTCCGGCAAAACAATCGCTATGACGATCCGCCGCTGCAATCCATCGCCTTGAACCCGAAGATGCCGGTCCCCATGCGCCCCACCGCGCGCCATCTCAGGCTGGTGGGCTTGAAGCGCCCCTTGATTTTAGGTGACCGTTTCAGCCTGATACTGGATTTCCTGAATGCGGGAGAAATCCAGATAGAAGCGATGGTGGAGGAAAAACCCGGCCTTTAAAGATCACCCGTCACGCATTTCCGGGCCAGTGCCTTATATTGCCTTTCGCTGAACTGCACCGGATTTGCACCGGCCGTGGGATCTTTCACCGCCATGGCAGCCACCTCATCCAGCCGCTTGGTATCAATGCCGATGTCTTTCAACGCATGCGGAATTCCGGTTTCCTTGCGGAGCGCCAGCACAAACTTCAGGAAGCCGTTGAAGCCTCCCTTGATGCCAAGATAGGCAGCAACCCGTTCAATCTTGGGCTCAATCTTTTTCCGGTTGGCCTTGAGCACATAAGGCATGATGATGCCGTTGAGCAGCCCGTGATGGGCGTCATACAATCCGCCAAAGGGATGCGACAGCGCATGAATGGCGCCAAGCCCTTTTTGAAAGGCGGTTGCCCCCATGGAGGATGCCATCAGCATGTTGCCGCGCGCATCAAGATCTTTCCCCTTCTTCACCGCCTTGGCAAGATTTTCCTTCACCAGGCGCATGCCTTCCAGCGCAATGCCTTCCGCCAGCGGATGGTAGAACGGCGTGCAATAAGCTTCCAGGCAATGCGCAAAGGCATCAAAGCCTGTGGCTGCGGTCAGCTTGGCAGGCAGGCCTGTGGTCAACTCCGGATCAAGAATGGCCACCTTCGGCATGATGGCAGGATGGAAAATGATTTTCTTCTCATGCGTGACAGGATGGGTTACAATCCCTGCCCGCCCCACTTCTGATCCGGTTCCCGCCGTGGTCGGCACGGCAATAATGGGTACAATGCGGGTTGCATCAGCGCGCGTCCACCAGTCATCCACATCTTCCAGGTCGAAAACCGAAATTGCCTGTCCATGCATCAGCGCAATCATCTTGCCGATATCAAGGCCCGAGCCTCCGCCAAAGGCAATCACGCCGTCATGATGTCCGGCCTTGAACGCTTTCACACCCTCGATGATATTGGCTTCAATCGGATTGGGCCGCACATCGGAAAACACCTCGATGGCAAGCCCTGCCTTCCGCACATCCGCCACGATGTCCTGCACCATTCCCATGGCAGCCAGCCCCGGATCCGTCACAAACAAAGGCCGCGCAATGCCATGCGCCTTGCAATGCTCTGCAAGTTCCGTGATGCGGCCGGCACCGAATTTAATGGCGGTAGGAAAGTTCAGATTGCGGTTGGGAAGTGTCATGATGGTCCTTTATGTGTGTCAATACCGCTCGAAGCCGCGCTTGAGTTCGAGATCGGTGATGCGGCGGTCGAATTCGAATTGCTCCCATTTCGCGGTATGCACGTAATGGTCTACCACGTCATCGCCCAAGGCGCCGCGCAGGAATTTGGAGCCGTCCAGAAGCGCTGTGGCATCCCGCAGCGTTTTGGGAATTTCGCGCAAGGCCTTCGCGGTGTCATAGGCATCGCCTGAAAACACTGGCTCCAGCTTCATCTTTTTTTCGATGCCATCAAGCCCTGCTGCCAGGAGGGCGGCAAAGGCGAGATAGGGGTTGAGATCGGCACCCCCCACGCGGCATTCCACGCGAATGGCTTTGCTGTCCGCGCCACACAGCCGGTAACCCGCCGTGCGGTTGTCAAAACTCCAGATCGCGCGCGTGGGCGCAAAGGTGCCCGCCATGAAGCGCTTGTAGGAATTGATGTAGGGTGCCAGAAAATACGTGATTTCACTTGCGTGTTCGAGCTGGCCCGCAAGATACTGCTGCATCATGGACGACATGCCATGCTCACCTGCCTTGTCGTGGAAATGCGGCGTCTTGCCATCGGCAGACCACAGTGACTGGTGGATGTGTGAGGAATTGCCAGCCATTCCGTAATCCCATTTCGCCATGAAGGTGACGGCCTTGCCAAAGCCATAGGCGATTTCCTTGGCACTGTTCTTGATGATGGCGTGATTGTCCGCCATGATCAGCGCCTCGTCATACTTCACGTTGATTTCTTCCTGGCCCGGCCCCCATTCGCCCTTGGAATTTTCCACAGTGATGCCAGCCCCCGCCAGCCCATTGCGCAACGCCCGCATGTAAACCTCTTCCTTCGAGGTTTGCAGGATGTTGTAATCCTCAATGTAATAGCCAGAGGTTTTCATCTGGCGGTAGCCCTTGGCATTGCAGGTCTCATAGCTGTCATCGAACAGGAAGAATTCCAGCTCTGAGGCCATATAGGCCTTGAGCTTCAGCGCCTCGAGCCGCTTCAACTGCTTTTTCAGGATGGCGCGCGGACTGTGCGGAACATCTTGGTGCGTGTGATGATCCAGCACATCGCAGAGCACCAGTGCCGTGCCCGGAAGCCACGGCGTGCGCCGCAGTGTGGCCATGTCAGGTTTCAGCACAAAGTCGCCATAGCCCTTGTCCCAGCCAATGGCCTTGTAGCCCGGCACCGGCTCCATCTCGATATCAACACCCAGCAGATAATTGCAGCCATGGGTTTCCTCATAGCCACCATCGGCAAAGAACTGCGCATGAAACCGCTTGCCAATGAGCCTGCCCTGCAAATCCACCATCGCTGCCACCACTGTGTCAATGGTCCCGGCCTTCACCTCCGCCTTGAGCTCGTCGAGTGTCAGCATTCCGTTGCTTGCCATATGTCCGTCTCCTATTTCGCCGCAGCTTGAATGAGCGGAAGCGACAACCGTTGCGCCCATTCATTCTGTCCGCGTTCTGTTGCTATAAAATCATTCCGGATTTCAATCATGACCGATTGCAAACCGCGCGGCTGCGCGTGGCTGTTCAAGGTATGGAGTACCCCGTCCTTGGGGCCATAGGGCTCATTAAGCCTGGCATCGAAACTTGGAAACCCCTTGATAAGCCGGTGGGCCAAATGCGCATCCCGGTCAAACAGCAGCCCCAGTTCAACGCCGCGCTCCTTGCCCATATAGATTTTCGTGAAACTGTGGATGCTCACCAGCTGCGTAACCTTTCCAGCACAGGCCCGCACATCCAGCACATGTGCTAGGCCATCATGAAACGGCCGGTAGATCTGTGTAACCCGCTCCATCTTCTGTTCAGCGCTCAAACCCATATTGCCGGGGATCGCCGTGGCTTCGCTCTTTTCAGGAATGGCGCCCGGTGATTCCGGTGGCCGGTTGCAGTCATAGGCCAGGCGCGAATACCGCTGCAGGGCAAGTGGCGCATCCAGAAGCCGTGAAAGCATTCGCGCCACCCCTTCAGCGCCGATGTCCCAGGCTATGTGCCTTTGCAGCTCCGCGTCATTCAACCCAAGATTTCCCACATGCTTTGGCAGATGGCTGCTGGCATGTTCGCACACCAGAACATAGGGCGAGGCGCCCGTTTCATTCACCAGAATGAACGCGCCTTCTTCCCCCTCGTCCCAGCCTTTTGTCATGTTTTGCATAATTCCCTGCCGCGCCTTGTTCCAGAACCGTCGCAACCTGTCAAACATCTCTACTATATTGGGCTCACATGGTACCTATCTGCTGGAGGACTATCAGGGGAAATGTTGGAATTTGACTTCATCATCGTGGGCTCGGGCTCCGCGGGTTCGGTGATGGCCAACCGTCTTTCCGAAGATGGCAAGAACACCGTGCTGGTGCTGGAATTTGGCGGCAGCGACCGCGGCCCCTTCATCCAGATGCCGTCAGCCCTGTCCTACCCCATGAACATGAACATGTATAACTGGGGCTTTGAAACCGAACCGGAACCACACCTGAACGGCCGAAAACTGGCCACGCCGCGCGGCAAGGTGGTTGGCGGCTCCTCTTCCATCAATGGCATGGTCTATGTCCGTGGCCACGCCAGGGATTTTGACACTTGGGAAAGCATGGGTGCCAAGGGCTGGGGCTTCCGCCATGTGCAGCCCTATTTCAAGCGCCTGGAAAATTCCCATGGCGGCGAGGAGGGCTGGCGCGGAACCGATGGGCCGATGCATGTCAAACGCGGTAAAAGGCTCAATCCCCTGTACCAGGCCTTCATCGAGGCAGGTGCAGAAGCGGGCTACCCCGTGACCCCGGATTACAATGGCCGCCAGCAGGAAGGCTTTGGCGCCATGGAAATGACCGTGCACAACGGCTTTCGCTGGTCCGCGGCAAATGCCTATCTCCGCCCCGCCCTGAAGCGCCCTAATGTGAAACTTGTCACTTGGGCCTATGTCAAACGCATTGTTCTCGAAGGCAGGCGCGCGGTGGGCGTTGAGTTTGAGGCTTCCGGCCGAACCCAGGTGGCCAAGGCACGCCGCGAAGTGATCATTGCTGCCTCCACCATCAATTCACCCAAGATCCTGCAGCTTTCGGGGATCGGTGCGCCTGATGTGCTGAAATCGGCAGGCATTACGGTGCAGCACGCGCTTCCCGGTGTTGGTGAAAACCTGCATGACCATCTCGAAATCTATTTTCAGGTCGAAAGCAAAAAGCCCATCACGCTCTATTCCCAGCTCAACCTTTTTTCCAAGGGCCTCATTGGCCTGGAATGGCTGTTACTGAAAACCGGGCTTGGCTCAACCAACCACTTTGAATCCTGCGCTTTCATCCGCTCGAAGGCAGGCACCGAATACCCCGACATAGAATATCATTTCCTGCCCGCCGCCATGCGTTATGACGGCAAGACGGCTTTCAGCGGCCATGGCTTCCAGGTCCACGTGGGTCCCATGCGCTCCAAGTCACGCGGATTTGTCCGTGTACAGAGCAATGATGCCAGGGTGCCGCCCAGAATCCTGTTCAATTACATGTCCCACCCTGATGACTGGCAGGAATTCCGCGCTTGCGTGCGCCTCACGCGTGAACTCTTCGCCCAGCCCGTGATGCAGAAATATGCAGGCCGCGAAATCCAGCCGGGCCACGGGCTGCAATCCGATGAACAGATCGACAGCTTCATCCGGGCCCATGCCGAAAGCGCTTACCACCCCTGTGGCACCTGCAAGATGGGTGATGAAAGTGATCCCGCAGCGGTGGTGGACGCAACCTGCAGGGTGATCGGCATGGAAGGCTTGCGCGTGGCTGATAGTTCCATCATGCCGCAAGTGACCAACGGCAACCTCAATGCACCAACCCTGATGATTGGCGAAAAAGCCTCGGACCATATTCTGGGAAAGCAGCCGCTCCCGCCATCAAATCAGGAACCCTGGGTCAATCCGAACTGGCGCACTAGCCAGCGATAGCTGAAACCACGCGCCCGCCTGCCCGGTTGTAATACCATCCTTCAACGCTGAGCTGCACGTCAGGGCTGGCATTTCCAGTCACACACCTCACGCCTTGGGGATCGAGATAGCCCACCGCGCCATTCAGCCAGAATTGAAAATCGCCAACGGCATAGCGCGCCGTATTGTTGCGGAAATTGTCCTGAACGCTGTCACGCACGCGTCCCAGGCGGCACACCGTGATGACCAGGATCACCGGATTGTCGCCCGATTGCTCCCAGATGAAATCATTGCTGCGCAGTTCCTTGAAATCTTCCGGCGAGAAATTATAGCCCGATTCCGCATTCACCTCTTTGAGATTGCGGTAGGGATGACTGTGGAAATCGCCCAGCAGCGTGAGATGCGGCGACCACCGCATCATCACTTCATTCTTCAGCTTCGCCGCATCCAGGTTGGGCCGCACGCTGTGATATTCCCGCTCGGCGGAAATGCTCACGCTGGTCCGGTCGAGATAAAATGTCGTCGTACCGTTCTGCTGCTTGCGGTAGCCCCATACATAACCCAGCGTTTCCACCGCGGTATTTTTCAGCTTCCGCAAATTCCCATAACAATAGGCTTCAATGGCGGCCAGCGTCATTGTTTCCAGGAGTTCGGGCGATACGCGGACTTTGTATTTCATCTCTACTCAAACATTCCATTTCAAACTAGTTGACGACGTCTTCCAAAAATATTTCGCGCAGCTTCCGGGCGAGCGGACCGGGCTGTCCGCCACCGATGCGCTTCCCGTCAATTTCCACGATCGGCATCACAAAATTCGATGCGCTGGTCAAAAACGCCTCGTCGGCGCCATAGGCTTCTTCAGCGCTGAACGAGCGCTCCTCGATTGTCACGTTATGCTCTGCTGCCAGTCGCAGCAGCGAGCGCCGCGTGCAGCCCGCCAGAATATTATGGGACAAGGCCCGCGTGATGACCTTGCCGTCCTTGACGATATAGGCGTTGGAAGATGTGCCTTCCGTCACCTGCCCGTCTTCGATCATCCACGCCTCGAAGGCGCCTGCCGCATAGGCTGCCTGCTTGCCCAGAACCGGCGCCAGCAGGTTGATCGTTTTAATGTCGCGCCTGGCCCAGCGGATGTCAGGAACAGTAATCACGCTCACCCCCTTCACCGCATCGGGATTATCAACCAATTTCTTGGCTTGTGTAAACCCAATCAAACTAGGCTTAACGCCCTTGGGATATTTGAAATCGCGGTCAGCAGCGCCACGGGTGATCTGCATATAGACCCATCCCTCGGCCAAACTGTTGCGCTGAACCAAATCGCGATGCATCGCTTTGAGCTCCTCCTTGCTGCAAGGCCAATCCATTTGAATTTCATGCAAAGAGCGTTCCAGACGCTCCATGTGCAAATCATAGTCCACAAACTTGCCATTCACCACTGCTGTTACTTCATAGATGCCATCAGCAAACAGGAATCCCCGGTCAAAAATGGAAATTTTCCCTTGTTCTTCAGGGACATAGCTTCCATTCACATAAACAACACGGCTCATTTGGGGCTCCTCAACTTAAGGCTGCATTTTCGTGAATCAACCATCTGGCTCTATGGGGGTTGTTAACGCCCTTAAAGCCCGCTTAAAGCCATGTCCAATATTAATAACATGCAAGGACATCATGAGGCGTGGCATATCGGAAGGCTCGGTGCGGGCCATGCTGGACCGGGAAAATGCCCTTTTCCGCCAGCGCAACCCGAAATCCAGGGAACATTCCGAAAATGCCGCAAAAAACTGGCTCTGCGGTGTGCCCATGCACTGGATGGTGGACTGGAAAACCCCGTTTCCGCTGTTTGTCGAAACGGCCAATGGCGTCGATGTGGTGGACGCTGATGGCAATTCTTACGTGGATTTTTGCCTGGGCGATACCGGCGCCATGTTTGGCCATTCCCCCGCCCCCCTTGTTGAAACATTGCAGCGCGAAGCAGCCCTGGGCCTCACCACCATGATGCCATCCACCCGCGCAGTACACGTGGGCCAACTCCTGGAAGACCGTTTCGGCTTGCCCGTCTGGCAGGTCACAACCTCGGCATCAGATGCCAATCGCGCCGTGCTCCGCTGGTGCCGCGCCATAACCGGCCGCAGGAAAATCCTGGTTTTCAATCACTGCTATCACGGGGCTGTCGATGAAACCTTTGTCACGTGTGACGGTGGCACCCTTCATGCCGATCCTGCCCTCATCGGCGAAACCCGCGACCTCACACAATTGACCAAGGTTGTTGAATTCAATGATGTGGAAGCCTTGAAAGCAGCGCTCGCCGACAGGGACGTTGCCTGCGTTCTGGCAGAACCCGTCATGACCAATGTGGGCATGGTGCTGCCCGATGCAGGCTTCCTCGAAAAACTCCGCGAGCTTACCCATGACACAGGCACATTGCTCATTATGGACGAAACCCATTGCATGTCCTCTGGCCCCAAGGGATATTCCGGTGAAATAGGCCTCGCGCCTGATGGCATGGTGCTGGGAAAGCCCATCGCCGGTGGCATCCCGGCAGCCGTCTATGGCTTCTCGCAAGATGTAGCCACCCGCATTCGCAACTTTCTGAAAACCCGTGCCCCCGGCCATTCCGGCATCGGCACAACGCTGTCCGGTTCCAAAATCCAATTGGCCCTGATGGAAACCGTTCTCGAAACCTATTTCACGCGCGCAGCCTTCGCACCGCTCATCGCATTGGCCCGCAAACTGGAAAAGAGCCTGACGGATGTGATCTCAAAACACGGCGCCCCCTGGCATGTGGTCCGCGCCGGAGCCCGCGTGGAATTCATGTGCAGCCCCACCCGCCCCCGCAATGGCGGCGAAGCGGCGCGGATAATCCACCAGCCCATCGACCGGGCCGTGCATCATTACCTTCTCAACCGCGGCATCATCATGACGCCGTTTCATAACATGCTGCTCATCTGCCCGGCCACCACCGAGGCGCACGTCGACAGAATGGTTACAACACTCGACCATTGCCTGGACGAATTGATGGGCTAATTCGGAGACTGACTATGACACTCGTATTTCCCAGGCGTGAAGCGGAAGCCGCAGCCTTCCTCGAAGCCAACCCCGATATCACCAGCATTCACCTCGTGTGGACGGATATGTGCGGCGTGGGCCGCGGCAAAATCCTGCGCCGCGACGAACTGGTGCCGGCCTGGCGCGATGGCCGCTTTTTGCCAATCTCGGCCCTGGTGCTGGATGTGACCGGACAGGACGTGCCCGAAACGGGTCTTGTCTTCGATGAAGGCGACCGTGACATGCTGCTCTGGCCGGTGCCAGGCTCGCTCACGCGCATTCCGTGGACGGATGAACCCACAGCCCAATATCTTGCAAGCGTCCATGACCTTGACGGCACGCCGCATTACGCCTGTCCCCGCAACGCGCTGGAAGCCATCGTCAAGCGTTTTCAGGGTGAACTCAACATGACGCCGGTGGGTGCCGTGGAGCTAGAATTCTTCCTGATGGACCGCGCCTCCGCCATTGCCGGAGAGCCCCGCGCGCCAAAATCCCTGGTCAATGAGCATCGCTCGCAACACTACCAACCCTATTACTTGCAGGACCTCGAAGATTTCCGGCCCTTCTTCAAGGATCTCTATGCCCATTGCGATGCGCAAGGCCTGCCGGCCAAGACCTTGATTTCCGAATATGCGCCGGGCCAGATGGAAATCGTATTGCGCCACCGCGCTGATGTCCTGAAGGCCTGCGACGAAGGCATTATGTTGAAGCGCCTGATCAAGGCCACGGCTGAAAACCATGGCTTGATCGCAACCTTCATGGCCAAGCCCTATTCGCAATGGACTGGCTCTGGCATGCATATTCATGTGAGCATGGCAGATGCGGAAGGCGCCAACCTGTTTGCGGCCGAAGACCCGCTGCAGAATACGCTACTGCTCCATGCCATTGGCGGGCTGAAGGCCACTATGGCGGAATCCATGCTGATTTTTGCGCCCAACGCCAATTCCTACCGCCGCTTCCGCCGCAATTCCTATGCGCCGGTTTCGGCAAGCTGGGGCATCAACAACCGCACCGTATCCATCCGCGTGCCAGCAGGCCCCGCCAACGCCTGCCACATCGAACATAGGCCCGCAGGTGCGGACGCCAACCCCTATCTCGTGATGGCAGCCATCATGGCCGGCATGCATTATGGCATCACGCAAAAGATCGATCCCGGCAATCCCGTAGTGGGCAATGGCTATGAAAAGCGTGCGAAATACATTCCCGGCAACTGGCATGACGCAATTGATGCCTTCTGGCGCGCCTCCACCATGAAGGAATATTTCGGCAAGCCTTTCGTCGATGCCTTCTGCACCGTGAAGGAAGCCGAAGCTGACCGCTTCTACGCCGAACCCACCATCCGCGACTTCGAATGGTATCTGCGCGCCGTGTGAAACACCTTCATTCCGCGTCACCCTTGCTGTTCTTTTTCATGGACATGACACGGTCGATATAGGCCAGCAACAGGGCGGAGATGACAAAGACCAGATGCACGATGGTGAGCCACATCACCTGGGTATCGGTAAATTGCGTGATATTCAAAAACACCTGCAGAAGGTGAATGGAAGAAATTGCCACTATGGTGGACGCCACCTTCACCTTGAGGGAGCCCGCATCGATCTTACCCAGAAACGAGACCTCATTGTCGGCATTGTCGAACCGGCTCACAAAGTTTTCATAACCTGAAATGACCACCATCACCACGAGGCTGGCAACCAGGGCAGCATCGATCAAGGCCAGCATTTTCAAAATTGCATCGGTTTCGTCCAGCACCAGAACCTTGACCGTGAAATCATAGAGCTTCCGCAGGAACGAGACAGCGTAAAGCCCCAGTGACAGCCCAAGTCCAATATAGAAGATCACCAGCAGCCAGCGGGTAGACAGGATGATGCTTTCGACGAGATGTTCCAGTTTTTTCATGATGGCTGCTGCTCATTGCGGCGCGTGCGCCACAGGGAATAGAGGATGCCGCTGGCCAATACGGCCACGGTCACCACCAGCGATATCAGGGTGTCGATCTTGATGCCCATGGGAACCAGGAATATCTTGATGCCCACCAGCACCAAAACGATGGCCAATGACACCTGCAGATATTTGAAGCGGTGCATGGCAGCGGCAAGCGCAAAATACAGTGACCGCAATCCAAGAACCGCAAAGATGTTGGACGTATAAACAATGAATGGATCCTGCGTGATGGCAAATATGGCCGGCACCGAATCCACCGCAAACACGATGTCTGCCAGCTCAACGAGAATCAGCGCCAGCAGCAAGGGCGTCATGGCAAGCGCCACCTTGCCGGTTTTTTCATCCGCCAGGCGCACCAGGAATTTTTCGCCATGCAGCGTTTTCGAAACCCGGAAGTGCCTGCGAATCCATTTCAGGAAAAAATTGTTTTCAATGTCAGGCGCTTCTTCCTGCTTTGTAAACATCCGGATTCCAGTGATAACCAGAAACGCACCGAAGAAATAAAGCACCCAGGAAAATGATGCGACCAGGGCGGCACCAATGCCAATGAGAATGGCGCGAAACAGTATGACGCCCAGAATGCCCCAGAACAGCACGCGGTGCTGGTAGATGCGTGGAATTCCAAGGAAGCCGAAAATCATCGCCATGACAAAGATATTATCCATGGCAAGCGACTGCTCGATGATATAGCCCGTGAAAAACTCAAGGCCGCTTTGCGCCCCCTTGGTTAACCACACCCAAGCTCCGAAAGCGCCCGCGATGGCCATATAACAGCCATAGAGTATGAAACTTTCCCGCGCCGATATTTCCTTGGTCTTGCGGTGCAAAAAACCCAGGTCGAACACCAGCAGCGTCACGACAATGGTCACAAAACCTGCCCAAAAATAGACAGGTGTTCCAAGAAAATCCATGGCAATGAAGTCTGTCAGCGAGCCCAAATCCATCTCCAAATCATATTGTTTGAGACAGCTCCGACATCACAGGCACAAAAATGCCTGCCAGAGGGGCCCGGCGCTGATGTCAGAGACGTGGTGGCACATCAAGGGACTTTCAAGGCTGTGTCTTCAAAAAATATTTTGAAATTCTCATGGGCACAGCTAACACCTCTGCCATGCGTAGCTTGAAATCCATTCACATCATCAATTGCCATGCCGAAGGCGAGGTGGGCGATGTGATTGTGGGAGGAGTGGCGCCACCGCCGGGCGAAACAATTTGGCAACAGTCGCGTTTCATCGCGGCAGACCAGACCCTGCGCAATTTCGTGCTCAATGAACCGCGCGGCGGCGTCTTCCGTCATGTCAATTTGCTGGTGCCTCCCAAACATCCCGATGCGGATATGGGCTTTATCATCATGGAGCCGGAAGATACGCCGCCCATGTCCGGTTCAAACTGCATCTGCGTGGCAACGGTCCTGCTTGAAACCGGCATCATTGCCATGGTGGAACCCGAAACCCGCCTCACGCTCGAGGCACCGGGCGGCCTTATCGAAGTTGTAGCCTCCTGCAGCAATGGCAAGGCCACGCAAATCACCTTGCGCAATGTGGCTTCCTTTGCCGACCGCATTCAGGTGCCGCTGGCAATGGAAGGCTTTGGCACAGTGCTTGTGGATACAGCCTTTGGCGGCGACAGCTTTGTCATGGCAAAGGCCAGGGATTTTGGTTTTGACATGCTGCCCCATGAAGCCCGCGACATCGCCCACGTAGGTCGCAAGGTCGTAGCCGCCGCCAATGCGCAATTGGGATTTTCCCACCCCACCATGCCGGAATGGAACCACTTTTCCTTTTGCTTCATGGTGGGGCCGATGGAGCGCGTCGAAGGTCACCTCTCCAGCCGCAATGCCTGCGTGATAAAACCCGGCAAGCTGGATCGTTCGCCCACAGGAACCGGCTGCTCCGCGCTGATGGCCGTGCTGCATGCCAAGGGCCTGATGAAATGCGGCGAGACATTTATTGGCCGCTCGATCATCGAGAGCCGTTTTACGGGTACCATCCAATCCGAAACCACCGTCGGCAATCACCAAGCCATCATCCCCACCATTTCGGGTCAGGCCTGGATAACCGGGCAATCCACCCTGATGCTCGATCCTGCTGATCCATGGCCCGCGGGATACAGAATTTCCGATACCTGGCCAAAGGACAGCGCAGCATGAACCACCACTTTACGGGATGACAGTTCCAGCCATTGCGCATACAATAATGAGAGCTGGGAGGGCCACATGAACATCGTCCAAATTCGAGATTCCAAAGGCAAGCGGCGTGTGGGCCTGGTGGCCGGAGACAGTATTATCCTGCTCAGGAAAATATCACGCACCACCGAGCTCGCAAACCTTGCGCTCAAGGACGGCATCAAGCTCTTGAAAGCGGCCTCAGGCCTGGCCACGACATCCACGGAAAATTATATGGGCGCACTCCAGGAAAACCGCCTTCTGCCGCCGCTTGATCATGAGGATCCCGCCCATTGCATGATTGCAGGCACCGGCCTTACGCATTTGGGTTCAGCCTCAGCCCGCGATTCCATGCATGCCAAGCTCGCAGGAAAATCCGCGGAGCTCAGCGACAGCCTCAAGATGTTCAAGATGGGCCTTGAAGGCGGCAAACCCGCCAAGGGCATGACAGGCGTGCAGCCCGAATGGTTCTACAAGGGTGATGGCTCTTGGCTGGTGCCGCCAGGCGGCGCGCTCCCCAAGCCATCCTTCGCGCTGGATGGCGGTGAAGAACCCGAACTTGTGGGCCTCTATATGATCGATGCCAAAGGCAGGCCGGTGCGCCTGGGCTTTGCCATCGGCAATGAATATTCCGATCATGTCACCGAACGGCAGAATTATCTCTACCTCGCCCACTCAAAACTCCGCCACTGCGCCATTGGTCCGGAAATGCGCGCAGGTGCAGCGCCTGCCAGCATTGCAGGCATGAGCCGCATCACGCGCGGAGGAAAAACCATCTGGGAAAAGCCCTTCCTCACGGGCGAAGCCAACATGTCACACACCTTGGCCAACCTTGAATATCATCACTTCAAATATGCGGGCTTCCGCAGGCCGGGGGATGTGCACATCCATTTCTTCGGAACCGCCACGCTGAGCATCACCGAAGGCATTGTTCCACGCGACGGAGATGAGTTTGAAATCGCCGCCCCGGCATTTGGCGCACCGCTGCGCAACCGGCTGAAAGACATGAAGCAGGATTTCAAGCCGAATGCTGTCAAAACCCTTTAGGCCATGGACACAAGCTTCATAGCGCTCGACTGGGGCACCTCGTCTTTCCGCGCTTACCGGGTTGACGGGAATGGCGCGGTGCTGGAAACCATTGCAGCGCCTTTCGGCATCATGGCCGTAACCGATGGCGCATTCGACGAGGTTCTGGAAAACCACATCGGCGCCTGGGACACAAAGCTGCCAGTCGTGGCCTCCGGCATGATCACCAGCAGGCAGGGTTGGGTGGAACTTCCTTATGTTCCCTGCCCCGCTTCTGCTGCCAGCATTGCTGCAGCTTGTCTTACCCTTAGCTCAAGGCGTGGGCGCAAGATCCATTTCATTCCCGGCATTAGCACGCGCCATGAGGATGGAACACCTGATGTGGCACGCGGCGAGGAAACCCAGCTCCTTGGTGCGGCCCAGGGCGGGCACGCGTTTTTCCTGACACCCGGCACCCATTGCAAGTGGATCGAGATGCTGAACCACGAGATCACGACCTTCTACACCTATATGACCGGAGAGGTTTTCGCGCTGCTCAAGAACCATTCCATTCTCGGCCGCTTGATGACGGGTGAAGCCTTCAGCGAAGAAGCCTTTGCGAGAGGCGTGCGCGCGGCATTGCACGACCCCGCAGGCATCCTGCGCCGCATTTTCTCCGCCCGCACCTTGGCCCTCTTTGGTGAAATGCCGGGCGCAGAAATCAGCGCCTATCTTTCAGGCCAGGTGATCGGCACAGAAATAGCCCATGCCATGAGCCAAAACCGCGGTGCTGCACATTACACCATCCTTGCCAGTCCCGCGCTCGCCTCCCATTATGTGAGCGCCATGCAGATCGCCGGATTGAGTGTAAGTTACGGCGATCCCACAGCCGTGGTGAAGGGTCAGATGCTAATCGCCAGAACAGCAGGAATCATTCCATGAATTTTGAAACGGCCATAAACCGCTGCGGCATCATCGCCATCCTGCGCGGCATCAGCACGGCAGAGGTGGAAGCCATCGGTGAAGTGCTGGTGGCAGCAGGCATCACCATAGCGGAAATTCCCCTGAACTCGCCCGATCCCTTCACTTCGATCAAAAAAATGGCCGAAGCCTTTAAAGGCAGGCTCGTCGTGGGTGCCGGCACCGTGCTCAGCATTCCCGATGTCAATCTCCTCAAAGCCCATGGTGGCGAAATCTGCGTATCGCCGGATTGCAATGAGGCCGTCATTGCCCATGCCAGAGCCTTGGGCCTCGAGCCTCTCCCCGGCGTGTTCACACCAACGGAGGCCTTCGCGGCCATCCGCGCCGGGGCCACCCATCTCAAGCTCTTTCCTGCCGAAGCCGCAAGTCCCGCCACGGTGAAAGCCTGGCGCGCCGTTCTGCCAGCCCATGTCAGAGTCTATGCCGTAGGTGGTGTCACACCTCTCAATATGCAGGGCTGGGCCGATGCAGGCACGGCAGGTTTTGGGATAGGCTCCAATATCTATAAGCCGGGCCACGCGAGCCCGCAGGTTTCAAAAGCCGCAACTGAATTTGTTTCCGCATGGAAGGGTTTGAAAAAATGAAAGTAGCTCTGGTGACAGGTGCAGGCTCAGGCATTGGCAAGGCAACAGCTGTCGCCTTGGCAGAAGCAGGTTTCGCAGTCGTGCTCGCCGGAAGGCGGAGCGAGGCGCTTGCAGCCGTTGCAGCGGAAATTGGCAAGAACAATCTGGCCGTGCCAACCGATGTGGCCGATCCCAAATCGGTCGCCAATCTTTTTTCCGCAACGAAACAGAAATTCGGTCGTCTCGATGTGCTGTTCAACAATGCGGGAACCGGCGCCCCCGGCACCATCAACCTGGAAGATCTGACCTTCGAGCAATGGCAGTCCGTGGTGGCTACCAATCTCACCGGCCCCTTCCTCTGCACGCAGGAAGCCTTCAGGCTGATGAAATCACAAACGCCGCGCGGTGGCCGCATCATCAACAATGGCTCCATATCAGCCCACGCACCCCGCCCCAATTCCGCGCCCTACACCGCAACCAAACATGCCATCACCGGCCTCACCAAATCCACAGCGCTTGATGGACGGAAGTATGACATCGCCTGTGGCCAGATCGACATCGGCAATGCCGCAACCGGCATGGCCAGCAACATGAACAAGGGCATGCCGCAAGCCAATGGCACGATAGCGCCGGAGCCCACCATGGATGTGGCTGACGTTGCCCGGTCCGTGGTTTTCATGGCGAGCCTGCCGCTTGATTCCAACGTCCAGTTCATGACCGTCATGGCCACGAAAATGCCCTTCATCGGCAGGGGCTGATCATAACCGTGGCGCGGGGCCCGTGGAATCGCGCACGATCAAATCCACTTTCCACAATTCATGGGGTTGTGCGCTTTCCGTATCATTGATCATGCCGATGAGGAGCTCGGCCACCCGGCTTCCAGCCGCACGGATGGAGGAGCGCACTGTGGTAAGCGTT
The DNA here is from genome assembly GCA_031359445.1 of Hyphomicrobiales bacterium. GTDB lineage: Bacteria > Pseudomonadota > Alphaproteobacteria > Rhizobiales > Aestuariivirgaceae > Aestuariivirga. The sequence goes on from JANMAE010000042.1 coordinate 49,445, forward strand.
GGCACCAAGCCTTCGGCATTCAGAAACGGCAGACCGTCGTCATGGGCGATGAGTGACACATCCCGGCCGATGGTGAGACCCAGTTCATGGGCTGCCCGAATGGCGCCGGAAATGAACAGCATGCTGGAAAACACCAGCGCGGTCGGCCGCTCACCCATGGTGAGAAGTCGCTTGGCCTGGCGATAGCCATTTTCCTCCGTCATCGGATCATTCGTCACGATTGCGGGATCGAGTTTCAAGCCTGCCGCAATCAGGGCATCCTCATAACCCTGCCTTCGGTGAGCGGCGAAGGTGAAAATTTCCATGGCATTTACCAGTCCAATGCGCCGGTGTCCAAGATCGGTGAGCAGTTTTGTGGCGGCCCGGAAGGCCCCGCGATTGTCAATGTCAAGCCAGGCATATCCTTCATCTCGCTGGCCCACGCGCCCATGCACGATAAAGGGAAGCGCAAGTTCCGTGAGCAGATCAATGCGCCAGTCGTTAAGCCGCGGCCCCATGATGACAACGCCATCCACGGCGCCACTTTGCGCGTAACGACGATAGACGCTCTCCTCGGCTTCCGAGCCGCCCGCATGCAGCATCACGTCAAAACCGTTTTCGCTGTAGACATCGCCAGCGCCTGCAATGAAGTCCGAGAAATGCGGATCAATCAGCAGCATCTTGTCGGAGGGAAGAACATGGCCGATGGCATGCGAACGCCCGGTCGCCAATCGCATGGCATGGGGGTTTGGCTGGTAGCCCACGCGGCGCGCCACTTCATCCACGCGGCGGCGCGTTTGTTCACTCACTTCCGGATAGCCGTTGAGCGCCCGGCTGACCGTTGTTTGTGAAAGATTGAGATGCTGCGCCAGCTCTTTGAGGTTCATGCAAGCAATGATGACATGTTTCCAAAGCGCTTTCAATAATCGACGCCCGCGATCACATTTCATGCTGCGTTGCAACACGCAAAAACAATTATTGCTTGACGCTTGTCGCCTTTACATTCTAAACATTTCATCAAAGCGCTTTGGGAAAAATCAAGAGCAAGCTCAAAGCAGCCAAGATAGCGCCTGATCTCAAACCATCCTGGGAGGATACCACCGTGAAGAAAGCCCTGTTTCTCAGCGCAGCCCTCGCTGCCATGTTCATCGCCGCACCCGCGCAAGCCGAACTCAAATACAAGCCCGGCGAAGATGCCAAGTTCACCTGGTCGAATCTTGATGACCTGAAGAAGGTGGATCTCAAGGGCGAAACCCTGACGGTTTTTGGGCCATGGCGCGGTGACGATGAAGCCCACGTGCAGGTCGTCCTCGAGTATTTCCGCGAAGCCACCGGCGCTGACGTGAAGTATTCTTCTTCCGAAAATTATGAGCAGCAGGTCGTGATCGACACCCAGGCTGGCAGCCCCGCCAATATTTCCGTGCTTCCGCAGCCTGGCCTGATTGCCGATCTTGCGGCCAAAGGCCTGCTCACCCCCCTGGCTGACGCAGATTCCAAGTGGATGGTGGATAATTATGGTGCTGGCCAGTCATGGGTCGATATCGGCACCGCCAAAGACAAGGATGGCGCCAGGAAATTCTTTGGCTTCTCCTACAAGACCGACGTGAAGAGCCTTGTCTGGTACAGCCCGGAAAACTTCAAGGACGCGGGCTATGAAGTGCCCAAGACCATGGAAGAGTTGATTGCCCTTTCCGACAAGATCGTGAAGGATGGCGGCAAGCCATGGTGCATCGGTCTGGGTTCAGGCGGCGCCACCGGTTGGCCCGCAACCGACTGGATTGAAGACATCATGCTGCGCACGCAAACCCCCGACGTCTACGACAAGTGGGTCACCAATGAGGTGAAGTTCACCGATCCCGCCGTCATCAATGCGCTCGATATTTTTGGCTCTTTCGCCAAGAATGATGCCTATGTCGATGGTGGCCATGCAGGTGTGGCCTCGACCGACTTCCGCGACAGCCCCAAGGGCCTCTTTTCCACCCCGCCAAAATGCTACATGCATCATCAGGCCTCCTTCATTCCGTCCTTCTTTCCTGAAGGCACCAAGGTTGGAACAGATGTGGACTTCTTCTACTTCCCCACCTACGCGGCCAAGGCTGATCTCGGCAAGCCTGTGCTCGGTGCCGGAACGCTGTTCACCATCACCAAGGATTCCAAGGCAGCCCGCGCTTTCATTGAATATCTGAAAATGCCGCTGGCCCACGAGCTGTGGATGGCAGATGGCGGCTTCCTCACACCCCTCAAGAGTGCCAATCCCAAGGCTTATGCCAATGATGCGGCCCGCAAGCAGGGTGACATCATGGCAACCGCCACTACCTTCCGTTTTGACGGCTCGGACCTGATGCCTGGCAAGATCGGCGCTGGCGCCTTCTGGACCGGCATGGTGGATTTCGTCGGTGGCAAATCATCGGCTGATACAGCGGCTGAAATCCAGAAAGCCTGGGACGGCCTCAAGTAACGCGTATATCCTCCAAAACTTGAAAGCTCCGGTCCTGGGGGGTCGGGCCCGGAGCTTTCCCTTTTTTTCCAGGCATGAATATTTTCTGCAGGGAGCGGCTCGCATGACAGCGCAATTATTCTACGCCTTCTTCACGGTTATTTTGGGCGTCGGTGGATGCTTCGGCTATTTCTACGGCTCGAACTGGCTGCTCGATCGGCTCTTCCCGGCCAACGCCAGCAATGACGCCCATGCCGTGCGCAACTTGCGCATCCAGGCCACTATAAGACCATGGCTGTTCTTGGGCCCCGCCCTGCTGCTCCTCACCGTTTATTTGATTTTCCCCGTCATTCAAACCATCTGGCTGTCCTTCCACGACCGTGCCGGCGACAAGTTCGTGGGCCTTGCCAATTACCGCTGGGCTTTCAGCGATGACCAGTTCCGCCTCTCCATCTTCAACAACATCCTGTGGCTTGCGGTCGTGCCTGCGCTGTGCACGCTGATGGGCCTCGTCATCGCCGTACTCACCGATCGCCTGTGGTGGGGCAATCTTGCCAAGAGCCTCATCTTCATGCCGCTTGCCATTTCCTTCGTGGGCGCCAGCGTCATCTGGAAATTCGTCTATGATTATCGCGGGGAAGGCCAGGACCAGATCGGCATTTTGAACGCCATCGTGGTGTATTTCGGCGGCGACCCGCAGGTCTGGATAGCGCTGCCCTTCTGGAACAACTTTTTCCTCATGGCAATTCTCGTCTGGATCCAGACAGGATTTGCCACCGTCATTCTGGCAGCAGCGCTCCGTGGCATTCCCGAAGACACCATCGAGGCAGCCACCATTGATGGCGCCAGCCCCTTCAAGATTTTCTACCGCATCATGGTGCCGCAAATCTATGGCACCATCCTCGTGGTCTGGACCACCATCACGGTTCTGGTTCTCAAGATCTTTGACATCGTGCTCACCATGACAAACAGCCAGTGGAACACCACCGTTCTGGCCAATCTCATGTTCGATTGGATGTTCCGGGGTGGTGGTGACTTTGGCCGGGGTGCGGCCATTGCCATCGTCATCATGGTGGCGGTGCTCCCCATCATGATCTGGAACATCCGCCAGGCCGGCAAGGAACAGGGAAGCCACTGACATGCTCAAGCGCTTTTCACTCGAACCCTCGCGCCTCCTGCTCAATTTCGCGGTGATTTTCATCATCACCTTGTGGACGCTCCCCACCGCGGGCCTGCTGATCAGTTCGCTGCGTGACAAGAATGATATTGCCGCATCCGGCTGGTGGACAGCCCTTGCCAGTGCTGACCGCAACAAGGTGGCGCGCCTCAAGGGCAGTGCCGACCAGGTGGAAAAAGACGGCAAGTTTGTCATCACCGGAAATCTTTTTGAAGGGGATGACGCGGCAGCCGGAAAAGTGTCGGCCTTCGGCACCAAAGTGCAAGCCCCGGGCGCCAATCCCGCAGGCTCCACGGCAACACTCGACAACGGCCAGACCCTCACCGTCAATACCGACGGAAGCTATGTCCTTGCTTCTCCCACCGCATTTGACAGTGAACGCGGCAGCCGGGTCTTCTACATCTCCTCGCAACCCCCGCGCTTTACGCTGGAGAATTATCAGACCGTGCTGTTCTCCGAAGGCATAGGCCGCTCCTTCATAAATTCTCTTACCGTTACAATTCCTGCCACCATCATCCCGATTTTGATTGCAGCCTTCGCAGCCTATGCGCTGGCCTGGATGAAGCTGCCCTTTCGCGGCTTGCTCATCGCCGTGATCGTGGGCCTCCTCGTTGTGCCCTTGCAGATGTCGCTGATCCCCCTGCTCAAACTCTACAACACGGCCGGAAACATCCTCGGCGTGCCGTCCAAGACCTATCTCGGCATCTGGTTGGCCCACACGGGTTTCGGCCTGCCCTTCGCCATCTACCTCCTGCGCAGCTACATCGCGGGCCTGCCCAAGGACCTCATTGAATCCGCCCAGATCGATGGTGCCAACGACTTCAAGATTTTCCGCCGCATTGTTCTGCCGCTCTGCTTTCCGGCCCTCGCCTCCTTTGCCATTTTCCAGTTTCTCTGGGTGTGGAATGACCTCTTGGTGGCCATTGTCTTTCTGGGTTCAGGTCCCGATCAACTGGTCCTCACCGGAAAGCTCAACGCGCTTCTGGGCTCACGCGGCGGTAATTGGGAAATCCTCACGGCCTCGGCTTTCGTCACCATCATTGTGCCGCTCACCGTCTTCTTCGCACTGCAACGCTATTTCGTCCGCGGCCTGCTCGCGGGCTCCGTCAAGGGAGGCTGACCATGGCTGACATAAGGCTCACCAATCTCAACAAATCCTATGGCGCCGTGCATATCCTCAAGGACGTCAATCTCGACATCACGTCGGGCGAGTTCATCGTCTTTGTGGGTCCATCGGGCTGCGGAAAATCCACCTTGCTGCGTTCGATTTCAGGCCTCGATCAAGCCTCGTCGGGCACCATTGAAATTGATCATGCCGTGGTCAATGAAGTACCGCCCTCCAAACGCGGCATCGCCATGGTGTTCCAGTCCTATGCGCTCTACCCGCATATGAGCGTGTTTGAGAACATTGGCTTTGCTTTGGAAAACCAGGGCCTGAGCCGTGCCGAAATAAGGAAGAAAGTGGAAGCCGTGGGCGAAATGCTCCAGCTCACCACCTATCTTACGCGGCTGCCCAAGGCCTTGTCGGGCGGTCAGCGCCAGCGCGTGGCAATAGGCCGTGCCATTGTACGGGGCGCCAAGGTGTTCCTCTTCGATGAACCCTTGTCCAATCTGGACGCAGCGCTCCGCGTGCAGATGCGCATGGAAATTGCCAAGCTCAAGCGTGACCTGCCAAACACCACCATGATTTATGTCACCCACGACCAGGTCGAGGCCATGACCATGGCCGACCGTATCGTGGTGTTGCAGGCGGGCGAAGTGAAACAGGTGGGAACACCCATGGAGCTTTATGAAAATCCCAACAGCGTCTTTGTGGCAGGCTTTATCGGCTCACCCAAAATGAATTTCATAACCGGTCCCGCGGCAGAAAAACTGAAGGCCAAAACCATTGGCGTGCGTCCCGAGCATTTCGAGTTTTCCAAGACGCCCACCGATATTGCGGGAACGGTGGAATATGCGGAAATCCTTGGCAGCGACAGTTTCCTCTATGTGACCACGCCTTCCGGCATGCTCACCGTGCGTGAACCTGGCCGCACGCTGTACAAGACCGGGCAGAAACTGAACCTGAAGGCCCAGGCACAACATGTGCACCGCTTTGGCGAAGATGACCGCCGCCTCACGAAATGACAGGACGAGATCCATGACAATCCGCGTAACCATCTGGAACGAAAACGAGCACGAAAAAACCAATGAGCTGGTAGCCAAGCTCTATCCCAGAGGCATCCATGGAGCGATTGCCCATGCCTTTGATGGGGCAAGCGACATTCACGTCGAAATTGCAACCCAGGACATGCCCGAACATGGCCTGACCGCCCAACGCCTGAAAAACACCGATGTGCTGATCTGGTGGGGCCACAAGATTCACGGCGAAGTAAGGGATGAAATCGTTGACCGGGTGCAGCAGCGTGTGTGGGAAGGCATGGGGCTGATCGTGCTCCATTCCGGCCACTTCTCCAAGATTTTCCGCAAGCTGCTGGGAACGCCCTGCTCGCTCAAATGGCGCGAGGCTGGCGAAGTTGAGCGCGTCTGGGTGATCAACCGCAACCACCCCATCGCTGCAGGCCTGCCCGAATACATCGAAATCGAGCATGAGGAAATGTATGGTGAATCCTTCACCGTGCCAGAGCCCCTCGAAACGGTTTTCATTTCATGGTTTGAAGGTGGCGAAGTGTTCCGCTCCGGTCTCACCTACCAGCGGGGTGCCGGCAGGATATTCTATTTCCGCCCCGGCCATGAGGCCTACCCCACTTACCACAACAAACAGGTTCTGCAGGTCATCCACAACGCCACCCGCTGGGCCTATAATCCAGGCAAGGCCTGGACAGCCGTAGTCGATGCGCCAAATGTTCCCCACGACAAGGCACCAGTGCCCCTCGAGGTGAAAGGCCCCCGCCTGCATCAGGATGGCGAGGCTGGATTCCGCTGATGGCGAAGCTGCGCGTTCTCATACTCGGCACCGGTGGCATGGCAACCCAGCACGTGATTTTGCTGCGCCAGGACCAGCGTGTTGAAATTGCCGGTGCTGCCGACGTCGATCTGCCCCGCGCCAAGGCCTTTGCCGAGACCCACGACATAAAAAATGCTTTCGGCACCCTTGAGGATGCCATTTCCTGGGGCCAGTTCGATGCGGCCATGAATGTGACACCTGACAGTGTGCACTACCCGACCACGATGAAGCTGCTGGCGGCCCGCAAGCATGTGCTGTGCGAGAAGCCATTGGCCGAGAACTTCAAGCTCGCTGACGACATGGCAACCACCGCCGACAAGGCTGGCCTCATCAACATGGTAAACCTGAGTTACCGCAACGTGCCAGCCATCATGGAGGCCCGCCGCCGCATTGCCGCAGGCGAAATCGGCGAAGTGCGCCATGTGGAAGCAAGCTACCGCCAGAGCTGGCTCGTGGGCAACCACTGGGGCGACTGGAAGACTGATCCCAAATGGCTATGGCGGCTTTCGGAAAAGCACGGCTCCAACGGCGTGCTGGGCGACGTTGGCATCCATATTCTGGATTTCACCGCACTTGCCGTCGACATGATGCCCATATCCGTGCAAGCCAGGCTCAAGACCTTCCACAAGGCCCCAGGTGACAAGATTGGCGAATATCCGCTTGATGCCAACGACAGCGCCACCATGACCGTCGAGTTTTCCAATGGGGCCTTGGGCGTGATCCACGCCAGCCGCTTCATGACCGGCTATGCCAACGACATGAAGCTTGGCGTCTTTGGCACCCTTGGCGCCATCGAGCTCCATCACGCCCTTGATTCGACCAGCCTTCGCATGTGTTCAGGCGGGGACGTGCATACCCAGGCCTGGCGGCAGCTGGTTTCAGCCCCGGTTGAAAGCAACCACCGCCGCTTTGTGAGTGCTGTCATTGCCCAAAAATCATGCGAGCCATCATTCAGGCGCGGGGCTGATTTGCAAAAGGTGCTCGACCTCTGCCAAAGCGCTGAAGCATCTGGCGGCGCGCGAATTTCTTAGCTATGGCGTGAGGCCATGCCGAGCTTCAATTCACCCCGCGCCGCCATCATGCTGGTCTTTGCAGCCTTTGGCGCAAGCGTTGGCTGCTGGGCAGGAGCCATTCCCCATGTCATGGCAACGGCTGGCATTGACAGTTACCAGCTGGGCCTGGGGCTGACCGCCTCCACCATTGCCACCGTGGCGGCCATGGCCTTGGGTGGTTCAATCGGCAAATATTCCAACCGCGCCGTGCTGCTCACCGAAATTCCGCTGCTCGCGGCATTGACGCTGACGCTGCTGACCGCCACGTCACCGCTTGTCTTCTTCACCAGCCTTGTGGGCTTCGGTGCCATTCTGGGCTTCATGGACCTGTTCATGAACGCCGAGGCGAGCGCCATTGAACATGATGTGGGCGTTCCCATTTTCACGGCCTTCCACGGCTGTGTATCAATAAGCATCGCAGTCCTTGCCATCGCTTCAAGCTTTGTCACCACTCTCGTGGGACCGCTCGCCACCAGCCTCCT
>JANMAE010000142.1:0-10519 GCA_031359445.1 Hyphomicrobiales bacterium
GGCATGAGCCGGGAACAAGCCTATGCCACCGTGCAGCGGAGCGCCATGCCCGTATGGAGGGGAGAAGGCAATTTTCTTGACCTGCTCAAATCTGATCCAAACGTCACTGCCTATCTCTCCCCGGATGAATTGCAAGGCCTCTTTGACTTGGCTTATCACACCAAACACGTGGATACGATATTCGCGCGGGTATTTGAGTAAAATCTAAAAAGTGCTCCGTAAACAGCTGAAATACTGCAATAAAACTATATTTTTTGCATTTTTTCGTCGTTTTGGTTGACCCAGCCCCTCGACTCTGGCGTGGTGCACAGAATGGAACTGATTAGTGATACAAAAGCGCTAAAGGCGCTCTGCACAGCCCTTTCAAAAGACAGCTATGTGACCGTTGATACGGAATTCATGCGTGAAACAACGTATTGGCCGGACTTGTGCCTGATACAGATTGCAGGCGAAGAAACCAGTGGCTTGATCGATCCGATGGCGCCGGGAATAGATCTCTCCTGTTTTTTCGAACTGATGAACAATGAGAAGATCTTGAAGGTTTTCCATGCCGCAAGACAGGACGTGGAAATCATGGTGCATCTCTCCGGCACTGTGCCGCATCCCATCTTTGACACGCAAATAGCAGCAATGGTGTGCGGTTTTGGCGATCAGGTGGGTTATGAGGCGATTGTCCGGAAGCTGGCCAAGGTCCAGATTGACAAGTCATCGCGCTTCACAGATTGGGCGAGACGCCCTCTCACGGAGAAGCAACTGGCCTATGCCCTGTCCGATGTCACTCATTTGCGAACCATTTATGAAGCCTTGAAGAAGGAGCTTGATGAAACCGGCCGTGAACCTTGGCTGGCGCAGGAAATGGATATTCTCACAGCGGTTGAAACCTATCGCACTCATCCCGATGATGCCTGGAAGCGCATTAAGATCCGGCTCAAGTCCAAAAAGCAATTGGCAGTGCTCATCGCTGTTGCGGGTTGGCGCGAGATTGAAGCCCAGGAAAAAAACGTGCCGCGAGCACGCGTGATCAAGGATGATGCGGTTGCAGAAATCGCAACGCAACTGCCGCAGACCAAGGAAGCTCTGGGCCAGCTTCGGGCTCTTCCGAGAGGCATGAACAATTCTCGCCTGGGCGAAAGCCTCATGAAGGCTGTGAAAACGGGGCTGGAGCGTGATCCTTCGACCTTGCCTCACGTGAACTGGGGGCGCGACGAAAATTCTGACTCAACACAGGCAGCAGCGGAAATCCTCAAGCTCGCACTGAAAATCGTCTGCGAGCGGGAAGGATTGGCACCCAAGCTCGTCGCCAATACTTCTGACATCGAAGCGGTAGCAGACAGCGACGAGGCCGAAGTTCCACTTCTGCAGGGTTGGCGCCGCGAAGTATTTGGCAACCTGGCCCTGGAATTGAAGCATGGACGAGCCACCATCGGCTTTCAGGATGGCAAGGCGACCATCATACAATAGCGACTTTGCCGACTTTGCCCATCTCGGCTGCTAGTCCCGCCAGCCTCTTTTCAACTCGCTCTCCCATGAGATCCTTCAGCTTGCGCGGCAACACCAGCTGCAGGACCTTGCCATCAAGCTGTTTGAGCCCAATGCGCGGCAGCATTCCAGGCATGGCGGCTGAAAGTATATAGGCCAACCGGAAAATGGAGCTCAACAGATGCGCGCGTGCAATCTGGTTGTCATCCAATAGATGCTCAAGTCCATCGCCCATATCTTCGCCCTCGTAGCGATAGAAAATTGTAAGCGCCAGGAACACCCGGCCCGGATGGTCGATGCCCACAAAGGCTGCCTGCGAAATCATGCCAAGCGAGCGCTCCGCACGATAATCGGGATGCGCCCGCCAGCCAATATCGGCTAAAAGACAAGCAGCATACCGCAGCCGTGTTTCCACTTCGGTTTCCTTGATGCCGCTCGCTCCAAACAGCTGGTCCGTCCAGTCACAAAGTTCAAGCTCATGCTGCGGCGAACGGGCATAGCGTCTCGCAAAATCCCAGCATGAGGCAAGAAGCGCATCAGATTCCATTTTTTTGCGCGGAAGTTTTGAGTATAGCAGTCCTTCGCGCACCCCATAAACTGAAGCCACCACATCTTCTGCTTTGCTTTTTGCCAGAAGCCGCTCCAACACCAGCGCGCCATAAGGCAGCGTGTCTGAGCGGCTGCGGGAAACTTGCCGAACATCTTTCAGGGAAGAAGAAGACAACCCGGACACCAGGTCGGCAACTCCGATCGCCTGCTGACGCGACATGCGATAATGGTGCAGCACATGCAATGGATAGTGGTTATGACCCATGTGGAGCCTTGCAAGGTTTCGCCAGGTGCCACCCACCATGTAAAACGTGCGACCCGTAAGTTTTTCCAGGATACTGGTTTTGCCCAGATACTCGTCAACAATTTCTTTGGCGCGCGCAATGGAATTGCCAGACATGTCCATGAGCCGCAGCGGCCCAATTGGCAACGTAATGCCATCGCGCAACTTGCCTTCGTATACGTCAATCAATTCCAGTGACCCGCCGCCAAGGTCGCCCACGACTCCATCAGCCTCTGGAATACCTGCAATGACGCCTAGTGCTGCATAGCGTGCTTCTTCCTTGCCAGTCAGCACATTGATGCCGACGCCAACAGCCTCTTCTGCCTGCTCGATGAACTGCTCCCCGTTGGAAGCCTCACGTGCCGCAGCGGTGGCAACGGCAAAAACCTGTTTCACACCAATTTGCTTGGCAAGTGTCCGAAAGCGCCGAAGCGCCGCAAGGGCGCGTGCTACTGCCCCGTCACCGAGCCTTCCAGTGATGGCAACGCCCTTGCCCAGACCACACAATATTTTCTCGTTGAAAACGGGTGACGGTGAGCGGCGCAAGCCATCATAAACCACCAAACGCACGGAATTTGAACCAATATCCACCACAGCAACCGGGCGATATGTCGGCGGTTCCGTTCTGAAGCCCTTATGCCAATTCACTTGCGAACCTTGGATTTTCTTTTCAAATTGACGGCACCGCCGCTCACATTAGCGTTAAGAGAGCGCCCCCGTCCAGACAGTGAGGGGTTGTTCATGAAATAAACATGTGCATTGAACGGCGGCTCATTTGCTCCCGGTACAACCCTGCGCGAAGTGCCATCCGGCAGAAGCGTCCAACTCTGCTGATTATCCTTGAAATTCACCACCATGATCTGGTCTTGAATCTGTTCATGAACAGTGGGGTTCTCGATGGGTATCAGCGTTTCCACCCGTCTATGGAGATTACGCGGCATCAAATCGGCAGAACCAATGTAAACCTGCGCCTTGGCGTGAGGCAGCCCATAGCCGCTGCCAAAGCAGATAATACGCGAATGTTCCAGAAAACGCCCCACAATGCTCTTGACGCGAATATTGTCGGAAAGGCCCGGAACGCCCGGCCGCAGGCAGCATATCCCGCGTACCACAAAATCAATCTTAACGCCTGCCTGACTGGCCTTGTAAAGCGCATCTATGATTCCGGGGTCCACCAGTGAATTGAATTTCCCCCAGATTTGCGCTGGGCGGCCTGCCTTGGCATGGGCAATCTCTTCCTCGATATGCTGCAACAGGCGGGGTTTCAGGTTGATGGGGGACAGGGACAGTTTCTCCAAATCTTCTGGCTGCGCGTATCCGGAAATGAAGTTAAAGAGCCGTGCGGCATCTCTGCAAAGCGCAGGATCGCTCGTAAAGAATGAGAGGTCGGTATAAATCTTGGCGGTAATGGGATGATAATTTCCAGTGCCATAATGCACATAGCTTCTCATTCCGCCGCCTTCGCGGCGAACCACCATCGAAACCTTGGCATGGGTTTTCAGTTCAATGAAGCCAAAGACAACTTGCACGCCAGCGCGCTCCAGATCACGGGCCCACTGGATATTGGCTTCTTCGTCGAATCGCGCCTTGAGCTCAATCAGCGCCATGACAGATTTTCCAGCCTCAGCAGCCTTGGCCAGTGCTGCCACAATCGGAGAATTTTCAGACGTGCGATAGAGCGTCTGCTTGATGGCTACCACATTGGGGTCACTGGCTGCCTGCAACACAAACTGCACCACGACGTCGAAAGATTCATAAGGGTGGTGGACCACAAAATCCTTCTGCCGGATGGCTGCAAAACAATCTCCGCCATGGTCACGCACTCTTTCCGGAAAGCGCGCTACATAAGGTGCAAATTTGAGGTCAGGCCGTTCATCCAATATCAGTTGTTCGGTATCGGTATACCCAACCAGACCCTCACAAGTGACTGTTTCATCATCACCTACGTCAAGCTGGTCGGCAATGAAGTTCCGGATATGCACGGGGCAGTCTGCGTCCACTTCCATGCGGATAACCGAACCGCGCCGACGCCGCTTAAGCGCACTTTCAAACACGCGCACGAGGTCTTCAGCTTCTTCTTCAATTTCAAGATCACTGTCCCGTATGATGCGGAATAGCCCCTGTCCCTGCACGTCATAACCTGGAAACAGCCGTGGCAGAAACACCCGGAGCATGTGCTCGAACGAAATAAACCGCGCACTGCTTCCGGGCAAGCGGATAAACCGCTCCAACTGGGGAGGAATAGGCACAATGGCATTCATGATGCCACCATCAGCCCGTCGCTTCAACTCCAGCGCAATGATGAAGCCGCGGTTCAAAATGAATGGAAATGGATGCGCAGGGTCAATTGCAATGGGGGTAGCAATGGGGAGGATATATTCCAGAAATCGATTGTCCAACCATGCATGGTCAGTCTTCGTCAAATCTCCTTCGCCCACCAAAGTGATGCCGTTTTCTGTAAGCTCAGATTTAAGTTGCAGCCAGCGGCGATCCTGTTCTGCCATGAGCTCTTGCGCAAGCCTGCGGATTTTATCCAGCTGGTCTGCAGGCGTCAGGCCGTCCGGACTGATTTCAACGACCTGCTCCCGAAGCTGCCCAACGAGGCCTGCAACCCGTACCATGAAGAATTCATCGAGATTGTTGCCGGAAATGGAAAGAAAGCGCAGCCGCTCCAGAAGCGGATGGTTTGGGTTTCGCGCTTCTTCCAAGACACGCATGTTAAAGCCGAGCCAGGAAAGTTCACGATTAAAAAAACGCTGCGGATCATTCAGCATGTCAGCTGTTCTGGGATCACCGGCAGGTGCGTCGTTCATCATGTTTCCCTTGGGTAAAAATACGATAATAGCCCCTTATGACAGAATGGTGAATGCCCCGGCAAAACTACTCCCAATCTGCCGAAAGTTCCGGAGCCGAGAACTCCACCAGTATTTTTCCAACCAGCAATCGCGTCACTTCGGCATGTTCTTCAAGGGCCCGCCGGTCTATCTCCGCAACGAGCACGCGCGCGGCAGCAAGCGAACGCGGCATGCGGCTGAGCATGAATTTGATGATGGATTCCTCAACGGCAATTTGCCGATCAAGAAACAGCTTTTCCAACACTCCAACCAGGAGATCGTCGTCAGGCGGCAGAATTTCAAGCAAAGGCAATGCCCGCAGCCGGGAAAGCAAATCCACGATGCCGATTTTCCAGGCTTCTGGCGGCGTCCTCGCGGTGATGAGCACGCTGTTTGCCTGTTGCTTCGCAAGATTAAGCAGGTGAAACAGTGCGCGTTCATTCATCGACGTTGTTGCATCTTCAATAGCTAAAGCCCCAGTTGCAAGCATGGCTGGAGCATCCTCAATGGTGAGAGCCGAAGCATTTGCTATCAAGGCGTTCGAGCGTTGCCGCCAGACTTGCGCGAGGTGCGACTTGCCACTTCCAGCGGGACCCGTGAGCAATGCGGCATTGGATGGCCAGGAGGGCCAGGCATCTATGAGTGCAACCGCTCCCGCATTCGAGGAGGTTACCAAAAAATCTTCGCGCCCAAGAGCTTGGCGGTGTGGAAGATCGAAGACAAGCTGGCGCCCGCGCTGAATCATTTCACCCGTTTGGACTTCATTGATACAGCAGAAATCGCCGACGGAGTTTCCCGCACTATTCCCCCATAAATCCTGCTTTCCAGATACCGGTGCAGGAAAAAGCGCACCAGCACACCCGCGCCCGCGGCCATGGGAACGGCAAGCAACAGACCGACAAAGCCAAACAGATAGCCAAAGGCAAACAATGCGAACATCAGCCAGACGGGATGCAAACCGATGCTTCCTCCGACCAGCTTTGGAGACAGAAAATTGCCTTCGAGAAATTGTCCCACTGCAAATATGCCAACGACTGTGAGAATGCTGCCATACTCCGGCCAGAACTGCACCAAGGCAACTCCAATGGAGATAACACCGCCTATGATGGCGCCAATATAGGGAATGAAACTCAGAAGTCCCGCCACAAGCCCGATCACTAAGCCAAACTTCAACCCGGCGAAACTAAGTGTTGCCGCGTAAAATATTCCCAGAAGGAGACATACCGTCCCCTGCCCGCGAATGAAACCTGCCAAAGCGGCATCAATTTCGGCGGCCAGCTTGCGAATGGTTTCCAGGTGATCGCGTGGAAGCCAACCGTCCACCCCTGCCACGAGCTTGTCCCAGTCCGTCAGTAAATAGAATGCCACGATCGGCGTAACCACTAGAAGTGACAGGACATTGACCAGGGCCAGCCCGCCTGACCATACCGAAGCAATCAGGGCCGCTGACCACCCCGCCGCTTTGCCCGCAAGATCAGAAACAGACCCCTGAACATTCGTCCCGGACTTTGCGATGGCATCTTTTACCCAGGCAGGAGCAACTTCATTGAAGCGCGTCGTGAAGGATTGCAGCAGCGACGGCACATCATTGACAAATTTCACAAACTGGTCCGCCAGAACCGGCACAATGAGGAGACCGACCAGCACCAGCACCAAAATGCTCGTGGCCAGGATGAGAAGAGTTGCCGCTATGCGCGGTAAACCCAGGCGTTCCAGCGCATCAGCTACGGGATCAAGAAAATACGCCAGAACGAACCCGGCAATAAACGGCAACAGGATGGGGCTGAGCAGCCACAGAATGACGATGAATGCAACCAGAGCCACCAGCCAGAATGTAAACTGCCTCTGCAGCGTCATGTTTCTTCGTTCCTGATCCCATTGGTCATGTGCCTGAGCCATGCAAGCATGTATAAGGCACCCGATCCAAACGTCAAAGTACCGACAAGGACATATCCGGCACTGAGCGTGAGTACAGAATTGAGACCCAGTCCCAGCATGCCCAGGACCACGCCTGCAAGTACAATCTGCCCCGCTGTGTTCACCTTGCTCGCCTTGGATGGTGCAACGATGATGGGCTTTCCCAGCACCCAGGAAAGTATCACCGCGCCCACAATCAAAACGTCGCGCGTGACGACGAGAATGACAAGCCAGGCAGGCAGATGCTGGAGCAGGCCGAGAGACACATAAATCGAAACCAGCAGTGCCTTGTCTGCGATGGGATCCAGATAAGCGCCTAGTTCCGTGCGCAGGTTATAGCGCCGGGCAATGAAGCCATCCACGCCGTCACTGATGCCTGCCGTGACAAAGGCCACAAAGGCGAGAAGGAATTCACCCGATATGATGAGCCACACGGTGAGAGGCACCAGGAGTATGCGGCCGATGGTGATCAAATTTGGAATATTCATGAGGGATCAGTTGGTGGGCTGTATGACCCACGCCCCCCCAACCTGAGACAGCTGCAGACCCGTTGCCTGCATGGAGCTTTGGGCGGACTGCAAATCGCCTGTATACATGAGCCTGACAACGGCTCCGTTTCCAGCCAGAGTTGACACGTCAACGCCTATGATGCCGGGGGACGCTAGAATACGGGCGCGCAAACCATTCCATTCGGAGGGGCTGGTAAAGGGAACCGAAACGGGAATGGAATGCGAGGCATTGGCTTCCTGCTGGTCCAAGGCAGACTGTGCTTGGGCCGCAATCTTGTTTTGGTCGGACTTGTATTTTTCGGTCATCACCGTGTGAAAGCGGCTGGCGGCGAGTGTAGCGGAGGCCTCGAGCGTGGATTCGTCCGCCACATAAACCTTGTCAAAATTCATTTTTCCCAACTGGGAATCGCCCGTCATGATCGCGTGAATGCCATTGCCCTCCGCGGGCTCTGCGGTGGCCACGAGGATGTCCTTGCAATCATAGCGCCGTCGCAAAGCCTCAAGCTTTAAAGGATTGTTGTCCGCCACGTCCTGGGCCGTAACAGCTGCCTTGTCTTCGGCATCGCCAATGGGAATGATGACCGGCACGAGGGATTGCTGGGCATGGAGATCAAGCCAGGCTTTGCGCCAGCTGTTGTCTTCCCAGAGCTGCACGCCATCTGCTGTTTTCCAAAGCGGAATGATGAGCAGCGGTTTGGCTTGCTGTTCGACGACGACGTTGACGCCATATTTGGCAAAAAGATTTCTGATCTTGGTGGGAAGAAAACGCACCGTGAACTTGCCGATGTAGCGCTTGGGCCCGGTGCTTTCCTGCTCGATGGACAGGGACTTGAGCAGCGGCAGCACGTCCTTGTCTTCCAAAGCGGCGATTTGCGTGCCAAGCTCCGGGCTCCCCAGCCTTTCCGCGAGCATGACGATGGCTTTCTTCTGAACCTGGACCAGCGCCAGATTCTTGGCGGTGCTGGCGTCTTTTTCGGTGACATCCACATCCACGCCCTGGACCGCAAAAATATTGGTTTCGACAGGCCCCCCGGCTTTGGCCTGCGGTGCAATACAGGATATGACCATCATGACCACAAACGTCAGCCATTTCTTCCGGTCAAACATGCCGCCCGCTGCTCCAATCCCTTGGTGAAAAGCCACCATCGCACTTTATTAGCGGCCCGCTTCACGCTAAGAGGCCTCTTTACCACGATCAATAAGGCAAACTAGCGGCATGAGTGGCAGCAAACAAGCAAAACGAAGCAACGTGACCTATGCCGATGCGGGCGTGGATATCTCGGCGGGAAACGCGCTGGTGGAAGCCATCAAGCCGCTCGCCAAGGCAACACGGCGCAAGGGGACCGATTCGAAACTGGGCGGCTTCGGCGGCCTGTTTGACCTCAAGGCGCTGGGCTACAAGGACCCTGTATTGGTGGCCGCAAACGATGGCGTGGGAACCAAGCTGCGCGTGGCCATCGACATGGGGATGCATCACGGCGTGGGCATCGACCTCGTGGCCATGTCCGTGAACGACTTGATCGTGCAGGGGGCCGAGCCACTGTTCTTCCTCGATTACTTCGCCACGGGGAAACTCGACGTGGGCCAGGCCCGCGAGGTGATTGCCGGGATCGCCGATGGCTGCAAGCAGGCAGGCTGTGGCCTGATCGGCGGCGAAACCGCTGAAATGCCCGGCATGTATCACGGCAAGGATTTCGACCTCGCGGGCTTTGCCGTGGGTGCGGTCGAGCGCAAACGCATCCTGCCGGCCAAGGACGTGGGCGCGGGCGACGTGATCCTGGGCCTTGCCTCATCCGGCCCCCATTCCAACGGCTATTCCCTCATTCGCAAGATCGTGGACATGAGCGGCCTTTCCTACCACGCCCCTGCCCCATACGCTCCCGGCCAGACGCTGGGCGAGGCCCTGCTCACGCCCACGCGCATCTATGTGAAACCGCTGCTCAAGGTTTTCGCCAAGACCAAGGCCATCAAGGCGCTGGCCCATATCACCGGCGGGGGGTTCCTCGAGAACATCCCGCGCGTATTGCCCAGGACATGCGTGGCCGAAATCGACTTGGCCGCGGTGCCATATCTCCCCGTGTTCGCCTGGCTGCAGGAGGTGGGCGGCACGCCAACGCGCGAAATGCTGCGCACCTTCAACTGCGGCATCGGCATGATCGTGGTGGTGAAAGCGAGCGACGCCAAAGCCGTTGCGGCACTGCTCACGAAGGCGGGCGAACGCGTGAGCCTGCTGGGCAACCTGCGCAAGCGTCGGGGCGGCGAAGAACAGGTCGCTGTCTCGGGCAGCCTCACACCGAAATGAAGAGGAAGCGCGTCGGCATATTGATCTCCGGCCGGGGCTCGAACATGCAGGCCCTGATCGAGGCGGCAAGCGCTCCCTCCTTCCCCGCCGAAATCGCCTGCGTGGTATCCAACCGCGCCGATGCGGCAGGCCTCGCCTTTGCCAAGGTCCATGCCATTCCCGCGCAGGTGATCGACCACCGGAATTTCGCCACGCGCGATGATTTTGACGCCGCGCTCAACGCCTATCTGCAATCCATGAACCTCGACATCGTGGCCTGCGCGGGCTTCATGCGCATCATGACGCCCGCTCTCATCGACGCCTGGGCTGGCCGCATGATCAACATCCATCCCTCGCTGCTGCCCCTGTACAAGGGCACGCAGACCCATGAGCGCGCGCTGGCCGATGGCGCGAAAATCCACGGCTGCACCGTGCATCTCGTAACGCGCGATCTCGACAGCGGCCCCGTCATCGCCCAGGCCCAGGTGATTGTGTTCCCGAGTGACACAGCAGAAACGCTGGGAAACCGCGTGCTGGAGCAGGAGCACAAGCTCTACCCCAAGGCGCTCACCCGCCTCTGCGTGACGCTGGACCGCGCCGCCTCCACATAGATTTTCGGCGGCGCTTTCACCACCACGCCCTCGGGCCGATAGGGGCCGTAGAGATG
>JANMAE010000063.1:0-40447 GCA_031359445.1 Hyphomicrobiales bacterium
CCAGAAACACCAGTGAAATCCCTGATGAAGAACAAGACAGTCTTGGATGCAATTTCACCAAGATTCTTGGAACGTGAACCCAACTCACTACTTAAATCCACACACTAAATAAATTACTAGTTAATCCAAGCACAAATAATAATATAATAACTGCTGGTTAATATCAAGTAAACAAACAAAAAAATTCAATGTCATGGAAACCAGTTCAAATGGACCGACGATAACGCGGCATCGGCACGCGTAACTGCAACCAGTCCGTCTTCGACCTATAGTCTATCGTGGCTGCTGCCCTCGCGTAGCCCAACGGGCGAAGACTGGTGCGGGCGGCCGGACTCGAACCGGCACTTCCTTGCGAAAAACGGATTTTAAGTCCGTTGCGGCTACCATTACGCCACGCCCGCACTGTGTTGTCTCAGGCCTTTGCGCCCTCGCCCAAGGGGGGCGTGAACTGGAGGCCCATGTCCCAGGGGAGATAGATCCACGTATCCTGGCTTACCTCAGTGATGAAGGAATCGACCAGAGGTCTGCCCAGGGGCTTTGCATATACCGTGGCGAAGTGCGCCTTGGGAAGGATTTCCCGCACGATGCGGGCGGTGTTTCCTGTATCGACGAGGTCGTCGATGATCAGGACGCCTGCCCCGTCACCGTCCCCACGGATCTGGTCGCCTACGGTTTTGAGAACCCGGATTTCGCCCTGTTTGTCATATTCATAAGAGGCCACGCAGATGGTTTCGATAATCCGGATGCCGAGTTCGCGGGCCACGATGGCCGCTGGCACCAGCCCGCCCCGGGTGATGGCCACCACCGAGGTAAATGGCCCCGCCGACGACAACCGCCAGGCGAGTGCGCGGGCATCCCTGTGGAACTGGTCCCAGGATACCGGAAAGCTCTTTTGCCACTTTTCGTCCATAGCCCACCCCCAAAATCCGGAATTTTGCGCCCTTATGCCTGTCCTGCGGATTTGGCGCAATCCGAGAGTTCAGCGTCAACGCTTGCTTCACACTTTCCCTGCAAGAATGCCGATTTGACCGAATCTCGTTTGGAGCCCATTGGATGGACGGAACTGCCAATCACGTTTCCCAACTCATGGAGGCCCTCGAACTGGCCAATATCGAGGCGTTGGCGGTATCACTTCCAGATGCAGAGGTGACTGAACTTACCACCGCCGCAGTGCGCAAGTGGAACTGCGGGAAAAGCGAAATTCTCGGCAAAAAGCTGGTGAAATATGGGACCGGGGCGGTTTCGGCGCGCTATCTTCCGGGCGCAAAATCTGGCGCGCAGAATGTGGAAGTCACTTATGCGCCGCCGCTTGGTGCGCAGCGTTCTTCGATATTCAAGCAGCAGCAGTGGCAGGATGGCCCGCAGAAATACATGATCCTGATTGGCCAGCATGCCAGCGAAGAACAAATCAAGGCGGCTGAGGAGAAGGAACAACGGCTGAACCTGGCGCTGCGTTCGGGCGGTTATGCGGTTTGGGATTATGATTTCCTCACTGACAAAACCTATAGCTCACCTGAACTTTATGACATCCTTGGCATCAGCCGCGAAAACACGGATTTGAATTTCACCACTTTCAACCGTCGTGTGCATCCTGACGACCTGGACAATACGCTGAAGGCCAAAATCAGCACTGCGACCTTTGGCACTGAATTTTTTCAGACGCGCTACCGCGTTCGCATGCAAAACGAAGAATATGCCTGGATTGAATCCATTGCGGCCGTGGTGCGCGATCCTGCAAGCGCCAAGCTTGTGAAATGCGTGGGGCTGTGCCGCAATGTGAACGACCAGATGGCGGCGTTGGAAAGGCTGCGCAGTTCGGAACGGAACCTGAAGCGCAGCCAGGAAGTGGCGCGGCTGGGCAGCTTCTCACTGCGCATTGAAACGGGTGTGTCGCGGCTTTCCACCGAGATGGCCATTCTCATTGGGCTGAAGGATGCGATTGTGCATCCCAACCTGAAAACCTTCATGGCGATGATCGAAGACGACAGCCGCGAGAAATTTGCGGAATGCATCGAGATGGCAAAGCTTGGGCAAACCATCAACGGGCTGGAAATTTCCGTGCGCCTCAAATCCGGCGATGTTCAGTTTTTTGAATGCACCATCGAGCCTGAGCGCAATTCGCTGGGCCAGGTGGAAACGCTGTTCGGTTCCTGCCAGCTGACAACCGAGCGCAAGGCGCTGGAACGCAAATTCATGCAGGCACAGAAGATGGAAGCTGTTGGGCAGCTTACGGGCGGCGTGGCGCATGACTTCAACAATTTGCTCATGGTGGTCATGGGCAATCTTCAACTCGTTGAACAACTGGTCAAAGGCGACGAGCGCGCGCTCAAGCGCATCCGCGCGGCATTGGAAGCGGCTGACAAGGGTTCAGACCTTACCAAGCGCATGCTGGCCTTCTCGCGCCAGCAAACCTTGCAGAATAAAGAGCTTTCGGTGAATGAGCTGGTCACCAAGATGGAAGACATGCTCAATCAGGCGATCAGCGCCACGGTGCAGCTCAAGATCATCGAGGGCAAGGATCTTTGGCCGCTCAAGGCCGACCAGACAATGCTGGAAACGGCTATTCTCAATCTTGCCATCAACGCGCGCGATGCCATGAAGC
This sequence comes from Hyphomicrobiales bacterium, assembly GCA_031359445.1. Taxonomy (GTDB): domain Bacteria; phylum Pseudomonadota; class Alphaproteobacteria; order Rhizobiales; family Aestuariivirgaceae; genus Aestuariivirga. Next base: position 2,603 of record JANMAE010000063.1, read on the forward strand.
CCAAGGGTGGCACGCTGGTTATCGAAACCGCTAACCGGCATCTGGATCAGGCTTATTGCGCGGAAAATGAAGATACCACGCCGGGCGACTACATTGAAATATCCGTCACCGATACGGGTTCAGGCATTGCGCCGGAGAATATCGAAAAGGTGTTCCAGCCATTCTTTACCACCAAGGGTCCGGAAGCGGGTTCTGGTTTGGGTCTTTCCATGATCTATGGTTTCGTCAAGCAATCGCAGGGCCATATCAAGATTTATTCTGAAGTTGGAAACGGGACCACGGTCAAAATCTATCTGCCTGCCCTCAAGGCAAATGCTTCTGTAAATCCACAAAGCGTTGGCGGACCCGCGGCCTCACATGCGTTGCAGCAGATGGGCGCGAATGGTGACACAGGCGCAGAACAGGCTGTTGCGGTGCCTGCAAAACGCCAGATCGTGCTCGTGGTTGAAGACAATCCTGCTGTGCGTGATATCGCGGCGGCGATGATCGAGGACATGGGATTTGATACGTTGGTTGCCTCCAACGGGCCGGAGGGCCTTGCGGTCATTGAAGGGCGTGATGACCTGGCGCTGGTGTTGTCCGATGTCATCATGGCAGGTGGCATGAACGGGCCAGAGCTTGCCGCGCGCGCGCTGAAAGTTCGGCCGGAACTCAAAATGCTGTTCATGTCGGGTTATGCGCCGGGGTCGGTGCGGCAGATGCAGGATTTGCCGGATACCATTGATTTCGTGAACAAGCCCTTCACGCGCAATGACTTGAGTGAAAAGGTGCGCCGGGCGCTCGCCGCTTAGCGCGCTTTCCGGCAAGCCGAAATCGGCTTGCCGAAAAGGAACCGCGCCAGCTTAATATGTTGGAGCAAATCCGGATCGCAAAAGTCTGCAACTTTTGCGGGATTGCTCTAGGACCAGCCCCGCGCCTTGCCGGTTCGCGTCATTTCCTCGGCGAGCGCCTTCACTTCTGCTTCTGCTTTTGCCAGTGCTTCCGCATTGCGCGAACGGACCACCAGATTGGTGGCGTAGCCTGTGGCACTTTCAAAGGGGTAGGAGCCGATGAACACATCAGCATACCGCGACTGAATTTCGCCCAAGGGTTTTGCCACGTCGCCTTCGCCGCCCTGCAGGGCAATGGTGCTGGACTGCATGGGAACGCCTTTTTCCAAAGTGGGGGCGATTGCATTCATCATGGCGTGCATGACCTTTGGCACCCCCGCCATCACAAATACATTTTCCATGCGGAAGCCGGGGGCCCTGGAGACGGCGTTTTCGATGAGTGAGGCACCCTTTGGCACGCGTGCCATGCGCAGTCGCGCTTCATTGGGTTCGCGCCCGATTTCCTTGAAATAGGTAAGCAGCATTTCCACCGCGCGGTGATCATGCACGACTTCCACATCGAAAGCCTTGCCCATCGCGTCCGCCGTGATGTCATCATGGGTAGGGCCAATGCCGCCCGTGGTGAACACATAGGTATATCTGCCGCGCAAGGCATTCACGGCTGCCACGATATCATCCTCGACATCGGCCACACAGCGGGCTTCGCGCAGGTCGATGCCGAGAGCGGTCAGATAATCCGCAATGAAGCCCAGGTTCTTGTCCTTGGTTCTTCCGGACAGGACTTCGTCACCAATGAGCAGGACAGCAGCGGTGGGGGTCAAGAAACACCTCTTCAAAAGCCGTCATCTGACACCAAGCGGTGGCGGAGTCAAAGGATTGGCGCGGTTTTTTCATCCCTGCCTTGCAAGCGATGGACTTTACACTTGCAGCAATGGTAATCACTCCCCAACTTATGGTTTTGGCTTGACTTCAACGGATTAGCCAAGTGAAAACATGTTGCAGTGATAGATTCTGATTGTTGAACATTTATGACCGAGAGTGACATCCAGGAACGAACTTCCGGCCGGACTCCCCGGATAAAGCTGCATAGCTCCGAAGATTTCGAGATGATGCGCCGCGCTGGCGCGCTTACAGCCCAGGCGCTTGACCTGATCACGCCGATCGTGAAGGCGGGCGTGACCACGCAGGCGCTGGATGATTTCATTGTTGAATTTGCCCGCGACCACAAGGCCGTGCCTGCACCGCTGAATTACCGAGGCTATACAAAATCCATCTGCACCTCCATTAACCATGTGGTTTGCCATGGCATTCCCAATGACAATCCATTGCGCGAAGGCGACATTGTCAATGTGGATGTGACGCTGATCCTTGATGGATGGTTTGGGGATTCCAGCCGGATGTATATGATAGGTGACGTGAACCGGAAAGCCGAACGGCTGGTTGAGGTCACTTTTGAGTGCCTCATGCGCGGCATCGCCATGGTAAAGCCCGGCGCGCATCTGGGAGACATTGGCCATGCGATCCAGAGCTATGCCGAAAGCGAGCGCTGTTCGGTGGTGCGCGATTTCTGCGGGCATGGCTTGGGACAGGTGTTTCACGACCATCCCAATGTGCTGCATTATGGCCGCATGGGTGAAGGCATCAAACTCAAAGAGGGCATGTTCTTCACCATTGAGCCCATGATAAATTTGGGGAAGCCGCACGTAAAAATATTGGCCGATGGGTGGACTGCCGTCACGCGGGACCGCTCCCTGTCAGCCCAGTTCGAGCACAGTGTGGGTGTGACTGCTACGGGATGCGAGATATTCACGCTGTCACCGGGTGGAATAGACCAGCCCTCACGCAGAGCCTGACATTCATGCCCGCAAGTTTCGAGGAGATGTCGGCCAAACCCCATTTCCTCGGCCACCGCGAACGCCTGCGGGAAAGGTTTCGGGATGCGGGCGCTGATGCGCTTGCCGATTATGAATTGCTGGAAATGGTGTTGTTCAGGGCCATCACGCGCGGCGATACCAAGCCCCTGGCGAAAACCCTTATTGCAAAATTCGGCAGCTTTGCGGAAGTGATCAGCGCGCCGGAAGAGCGGTTGAAGGAAGTGACGGGGGTGGGAGATGCCATCGTCACTGAACTCAAACTGGTTCGCGCGGCATCGCTGCGGCTGATGCGGGGTGCCGTCATCAACCGGCCGGTGCTTGGCTCATGGACCGCCATTCTGGAATATTGCCGCGCCGCCATGGCTTTTCAGGAGAAGGAACAGTTTCGCATCCTGTTTCTGGACAAGAAAAACCAGTTAATTGCAGATGAAGTTCAGCAGGAAGGCACTGTTGATCATACACCCGTTTACACGCGTGAAGTGATGAAGCGTGCGCTGGAGCTTTCCGCGTCCGCCATCATTCTCGCCCATAATCATCCCTCTGGCGATCCCACGCCATCATTTGCGGATATCGACATGACGCAAAAGATCATCGATGCGGGCAACAAGCTGGGGATCACCGTGCATGACCATGTGATCATTGGCAGGAAGGGACACACAAGTTTCAGAGGCTCAAAGCTGATTTGAGTTCACTCAGGGCCTTGGGGGTATCCACGTCAACCAGTACGGCGTTGGTGCCGGTTTCAACCTCGACGATTTCGTCAGACAGGGCTTCCATCAACAGCCTGCCCCCTTGGTCACCGGAAATTTCCATCAGGCTGCCGAAATGCTGTTTGCCCCACAGCACGGGGTTGCCACGCAGGCCGTTGAACGTGGGCACGCAAATTGTGCGGTGATCTTCGACGCTGAATGACGAAATCAGGCGGTTCACGGTTTGGGCATCGACAAGCGGCATGTCGCCCAGGCAAACCAGCGCCCCATCCGCATCCTCGGGAAGTGCGGCCAGAGCGCATTTGAGTGATGTGGAGAGGCCTTCGGCAAATTGGGGATTATGGACGAAGGATACGCCCGTCGAACGCAGCACAACTTCGACTTCCTTTGCGCCATTTCCCGTTACGACCAGGATTTCCTGAAGGGCAGATGCCTTCAATTTCTCAACGGTGTGTGCCACCAGCGCTTTGCCTCCTACATCGGCCAGGAGTTTGTTGCTGCCCATGCGCGATGATTTTCCGGCGGCCAGCACAATGCCATAAATCCTGGAGGCGCGATGGACAGTGGGGATGAATTCACGCGGCGCCGGTCGGGAGGAAATTTCCGCCAGCAACCCCCCTGCTCCCATATCCATGATGTCGTGGGCTTCCAGTTTCAGATCTGCCAGCACGCGCTGCAGAGCCCAATCAAAGCCGTTCAACTTGGGCGAACGGGCGCAACTTGGAACACCGATGACTGGCGTTTCTCCCAATTCTCCGAGCATCATGAGGTTGCCGGGATCCACCGGCATGCCGAGATGAATGACGCGGCCTCCGGCTGCTACGAGACTGGCCGGCACCACGTCACTGCGGTCGACGATGGCAGAGGCACCGAAGACCAATATGGGGCTGCAACCTGCCTGACCCAGTTGTGAAACCGCCTTCTGCAACGCCGCCATATTATGCTCGCACACGAGGACCTGTGACACATCGCTGCCCAGCGCCTTCACGCGGTCCCTGATGGATGTTTCGGATTTTTGTATGAGAGATGGCTTGGTGTTGGGCAGCTTGGTGATGACAAGGCCCACGCGGTGGGGCTGGAACTGCTCGACGTGAACCAGGGCCGCGCTGCCGATGATGGCAAGGGCTGCGTCCAGGGTCTTGCGGGGTACGGAAAAAGGAATGATCTTTACGGTTGCCACCATCTGGCGGGTTTCCACCACGCTGTAGGTGCGGAGCGTTGCAAGTGTAATGCTTTCGTGGAGGCGGTTCAGCGCTTTGACGCGGGCCTCGTCCACCACCAGCAAGCCGTGGTGGGCGGCATGCAAGTTGGCCCGGCCGGTGAACGGTTCTTGGGCTGTCACATTTTTTCCACACAGGGCCTGCGCGAGCTGTCTCGCGGCCAAATCTTCGCCTACGTCATCGGCTGTGAGCCTTGCTGCAAAGACCTGGGCAACGCCCGAGGCAATCAGCGTTGCTACATCTGATGCGGAAAGTTTCCGGCCCTTCTTGAATACGCCACCGGCATGGGAGACGGAATGCGCCAGGACAGCACCTTCCGCCTGGCTCACCGGAATTTCACCAAATCGCATTATTGCCCCAGCCGCAAGGTGCTGGTCACTTCAGCCATGATGGAAATGGCAATTTCCGCAGCGCCAATGGCACCGATGGCAAGGCCTATCGGACCGTGTATCCGCGAGAGGTCTTGCTCGGAAAATCCCGCAGTCTGGAGCCGCTGCGCACGCGCGGCTTGGGTTTTCTTGGAGCCCAGGGCACCGATGTAAAATGCCCCGCTCCTGAGGGCCAGGTTCAGTGCTGGATCATCAATCTTGGGATCATGGGTGAGTGCCAGGAGTGCCGTGCGGGAATCCAGCCCGTGTTTTGGGAGAATTTCATCGGGCCATTCGGCATGGAGGGCAATTCCCGGAAAGCGCGCGCCTGTGGCAAAGGCGCCGCGCGGGTCGATGACTGTCACATCGTAACCTGCGAGCTGGGCAATGGGGATGACGCTTTGGGCAATGTGAACGGCACCGATGATGACCATGCGCAGCGGTGGATTGTAGATGTGGACGAATTCATCGCCATGGATGCCGGATTTATCAAACTTGAAAGCGTCCTTCAGGCCTTCACTATCGGCCTTGTCCTTGGAGATCAGTTGCTGTTCGCCAGTTGCCAGAGTCGTAATGACTGCTACAGGCTCGCGCTTTGCGCGGGCCAGCATGAGTTCTGTGAAAACCTCGCGTTTCATGCTTCCAACGGTTCCACCAGCACGCGGATCTTGCCACCGCAGGCAAGGCCCACCTGCCATGCCGTTTCATCTGCCACGCCAAATGACAGCACCTTGGACTTGCCTGCCTCGATTGCTTCCAGGGCTTCGGTCACCACCGCACCCTCGACGCAGCCGCCGGAGACTGAGCCGATAAAATTGCCTTCACCATCAATTGCCAGCTGGCTGCCCACAGATTGGGGCGCCGAGCCCCAGGTTTCAATGACTGTGGCCAAGGCCACTTTCCGGCCCTGTTTCAGCCAAAGCGCTGCCTGGTCGAGTATGGTCTGGTCAGTTCCTGACATGGCTATCTCCATTTCTTCGGATCATGGCGCGCGGCCATCGGGCTCGCAAGTGTGTGGGCGAGATCGACGAGAGAATCCAAACTATGCACGGGGCGAAATTCATCCACATAAGGCATTATAGCACGAATGCCGGAGGCGAGCGCCTTGAAGCCATCAAACCGCAGAAGCGGGTTGAGCCACACGATATGGCGGGCGCTGCGGCGCAGGCGCTGCATTTCGTGCGCGAGCTGGGCCACATCCTCGCGCTCCAGGCCATCACTCATCAGAAGCACCGTGGCATTCTGCGTGAGGACGCGCCTTCCCCATTTCTTGTTGAATTCCTTCAATGTCAAACCGATGCGGGTGCCTCCAGACCAGTCCTTGACGGCTGCCGATACCTTTCCCACAGCCTCGTCAATATCGCGACGCTGTAGTTCGCGGGTGACATTTGTGAGACGCGTGCCAAAGAGGAACACCGTGACCCGCGACCGGTCATTTGCCACGGCATGGAGGAAATGCAGGAACATGCGGCTGTAATTTGAACAAGAACCGGAAATGTCGCACAGGACCACAAGCGGCGGTTCGCGCCATTGCGTGTCGCGGCGTGCCAGGGTTATCATGTCTCCACCGGTGCGCAGCGAATTGCGCAGGGTGCGGCGCATGTCAATGCTGTGTCCCAATGCCTCGGCCTGAAAACGGCGCGTGCGGATTTCGCGGGGGTTCAGGCGAAGCATTGCGATGGCGCGTTTGGCTTCTGCCTGCTCCGTCAAGGTCATTTGCTCAAAATCCTTTGCCCGCAAAATATCGTTGGCGGATGCTGTGAAGCTTGCATCCAGCTCCAGCGCTTCAGGTTTGGCTTCACGCTGGTTCTTGGCTTCAACCTTGTCGAACATGGCTTCTGCCAGCCTGCGAAAACCCGCCTGCTTGGCTTTGTCGCCGGCCGAGCGGGTAATCTGGTGAAACATCAGCTTCATCAGTTGCTCGAGCATTTTCGGCTTTTTCCAGAACACATGAAAGGCTTGGTCGAATATTTCCTTGTGGTCGCGCCGCTTCACGAGAATGGCGTGCATGGTCCAATAGAAGTCTTCACGGGTTTGCAGGGAGCCGCTGAGAGCTGCATCCAATGCATCCAGCACGGATGCTGGCCCCACGGGCAGGCCTGCTTCGCGCAACACGCGACCGAAGTGCATGATGTTATACGCCAGCTTTCCGGACGGCGTGGACATTTCAGTGTTTCTGGCTGGCGGACGCCGTGCGGATTTCGTCCTTGATCTGATCGAGGATGCGTTTGGCTTCGGAGCCTTCCATCCGCACGATGTCGTCCTGGTACTTGAGAAGCACGCCCAATGTATCGTTTACGGTCTGCGGATCAAGCGAGACGGCATCAAGCTCATGCAATGCGGTGATCCAGTCCAATGTTTCAGCAACACCTGGTGCTTTGAACAGGTCGCCTGCCCGCAGGAGCTGCACGAAGCGCACGACTTCATCAGCCAAGGCCTGGGACGCACGCGGGCGCTTGACCTTGACGATTTCAAGTTCCCGCCTTGCATCGGGATAGCCCACCCAATGATAAAGGCAGCGACGTTTCAGGGCGTCGTGGATTTCGCGGGTGCGGTTTGAGGTGATGATGACGATGGGGGGTTCCGCGGCTTTGATGGTTCCCAGTTCGGGAATTGTCACCTGGAAGTCAGACAGGATTTCGAGGAGATAGGCTTCAAAGGCTTCGTCGGTGCGGTCGAGCTCGTCAATGAGCAGTACGGGCGCCCTGCCACCCGTGGGCTGAAGGGCCTGCAGCAGTGCACGCTTGATCAGGAAGCGTTCGGCGAAAATGTCCTGCCCCATCCGCGTCCTGTCCAATTCGCCGGTGGCTTCGGCCAAACGGATTTCAATCATCTGGGCCGCATAATTCCATTCATAGACGGCGGAGCTGATGTCGAGGCCTTCGTAGCACTGCAGTCTTATCAGCTTGCGGCCGAGACCTTCAGCCAGAACCTTGGCAATTTCCGTCTTGCCAACGCCCGCTTCCCCTTCGAGGAACAAGGGCCTGCCCATTTTCAGGGCGAGGAATGCCACGGTTGCCATGTCACGCCCGGCCACATAGCCGTTGTGCTTCAACAGTGCGGCTGTTGCATCAATGGATGCGGGAAGATCTGTCATGGCGACCCTTTTCAATGGAAGGGCCTGCGAGGTTGTTCACCTGCAGGCCCCTTGACTTTCACATGGTAGATTTACTTCGCGGCTTCAACAGCGCGCTTGGCCAGCACGCTGATCAAATGCGCGCGATATTCGGCCGTTGCGTGCATATCCGTGTTGAGGCCCTTGGACTTCACGGAAATTCCCGAAAGTGCCGAAGCTGCAAAGCTTTTGCCCAGGGCTGCTTCCATATCGGTTACGCGGAATACCATGGGGCCCGCACCCGTGACTGCCACGCGAACCTTGCCCGCCTTGTCCTGCGACATGAAAACGCCGGTGAGAGCGTAACGCGAGGCAGGGTTGGGGAATTTCTGGTGGCTGGACTTCTTTGGGATCGGGAAGCTGACAGCGGTGATGATCTCGCCCGGTTTCAACGCGGTTTCAAACATTCCGGTGAAGAAACTGTCGGCGGGGATCTTGCGCTTGTCGGTGATGATCGTGGCACCGAGGCCCACGCAGGCCGACGGGTAATCGGCTGCGGGGTCGCTATTGGCAATGGAACCGCCAATCGTGCCGCGATGGCGCACGTGCACACCACCAATCTTGCCTGCCATTTCCCAAAGAGCGGGGATGGCCTTCTTGACCGCAGCAGAGGTTGCTACTTCCATATGTGTTGTACCGGCCTTGATCACGACAGCCGAAGCACTCACCGTAATTCCGGAAAAGCCCTTGATGGCGGTGAGATCGATGATATCGGTGGGTGATGCAAGGCCCACTTTCATGGTTGGAAGAAGCGTGTGCCCTCCCGACATGTAGGTGCCGTCCTTGGATTTTTTCAGAAGGGCTGCTGCGGCGCTGACCGTTGCAGGGCGATGATAGTTGAAGTTTTCCATTTTTATCTCCTGAACCTTATTCCGCTGCGCGCTTCATGGGTTGCATTGCATTCCAAACCGTGAGCGGTGTTGCTGGCATTGCAATGTCGCGCACGCCGATGGCATCCGTGATGGCGTTGATGACAGCAGGTGGTGCCGCAATGGCGCCTGCCTCTCCGCAACCCTTCATGCCCAACGGATTTGACGGACATTTCGTGAAGGTAAAGCCCAGCTTGAAGTTTTCAATATGCGGCATGTTAGCAGCACGCGGCATGTTGTAATCCATGAAGGAACCGGTCAACAACTGGCCGCTTTCCTTGTCATAGGTACAACCCTCGATCAAAGCCTGCCCGATGCCCTGGGCCACACCACCCTGCACCTGGCCTTCGACGATCATCGGATTGATGATGGTGCCGAAGTCATCCACAGCGGTATAGCTTGCGATCTTGGTGAGGCCGGTATCGGCATCCACTTCCACTTCGCAGATATGGACACCTGCGGGGAAGACGAAGTTCGACGGATCGTGGAACGAGGTTTCCTTGAGGCCCAACTCGATTTCAGACGAGTTGATCTTGTGGCCGACGTAAGCCGCAAGCGCCACTTCACCAAAGGCCATTTTCTTGTCCGTGCCCTTGACGGTGAAAGTGCCGTTCTTGAATTCAATGTCATCGGTGGACGCTTCCATGACGGCTGCGGCAACGCGCTTGGCCTTTGCCTCGATCTTGTCCAAGGCTTTGGAAACCGCAGTCATGCCAACAGCGCCGGAGCGTGAGCCATAGGTGCCCATGCCCATTTGCACCTTGTCGGTGTCGCCATGCACAATGGCCACGTTGTTGATGTCAATTCCCAAACGATCCGAGACAAGCTGCGCGAAAGTGGTTTCATGGCCCTGGCCATGGCTGTGTGAGCCGGTGAGCACTTCGACTGTGCCTACCGCATTCACGCGAACCTCGGCGGATTCCCAAAGGCCCACCCCTGCTCCCAGGGAACCCACGGCAGCCGATGGGGCAATGCCGCAAGCTTCGATGTAGGCGGAGAAACCAACACCACGCAGTTTTCCATTCTTGGCGGACAAGGCCTTGCGGGACGCAAAGTTCTTGTAGTCCGAAAGTTCCAGCGCCTTGTCCAGCGATGCACCGTAATCACCTGCGTCATAGGTGAAGATCACCGGTGTCTGGTGCGGGAAGCTGGTAATGAAGTTCTTGCGGCGGAATTCGGCGGGATCCATTTTCAGTTCGCGCGCTGCTGTTTCGACAATGCGTTCCACCACATAGGTGGCTTCGGGGCGTCCAGCACCGCGATAGGCGTCCACGGGTGCTGTATTGGTATAGACCGCGTCTACTTCGGCATAGATGTTGGGGATGTTATATTGGCCAGACAGCAGCGTGGCGTAGAGATAGGTAGGCACTGCCGCCGAGAAGGTTGAAAGATAGGCGCCCATGGAGGCTTTGGTGTTCACGCGAAGTGCCGTGATCTTGCCGCTGTCATCCATGGCCAATTCGGCATGGGTGACATGGTCGCGGCCATGCGCGTCGCTGAGGAAGGCTTCGGAACGGTCTGCAGTCCACTTCACCGGACGGCCGCCGATGCGCTTGGAAGCCCAGACACATACCACTTCTTCGCCATAAATGAAGATTTTGGAGCCAAAGCCGCCGCCCACATCAGGTGCAATAACCCGCAGCTTGTGTTCGGGCGCCAGGCCGTGGAATGCCGAAATCACCAAGCGTGCCACATGCGGGTTCTGGCTGGTGGTGTAGAGGGTGTAATGATCCGAGCCCGTGTCATAGGACCCGATTGCAGCACGGGTTTCCATGGCATTGGGAATGAGACGGTTGTTGATAAGATCAAGCTTGGTCACATGAGCTGCCGACTTGAAGGCTGCTGCGGTTGCCGCTTCATCGCCGATCGACCAGTTATACACCCGGTTGTCGGGGGCAACATCGTGGACCTGTGCATTGCTCTTCATGGCGTCGGCCGCGTCGATCACGTGGGGCAAGACGCCATAAGAAATTGCCACAGCCTCTGCGGCGGCCTTGGCTTGTGCCCTGGTTTCCGCGATGACCACTGCCACCTGGTCACCCACAAAGCGCACCTTGCCGCTGGCGAGAATGGGATGTGGGCCCGCCTTCATGGGCGAGCCATCCTTGGAATGGATCATCCAGCCGCAAATCAATCCGCCAATCTTGTCCTGCTCCACTTCCTTTGAGGTGAAGATATCAACCACGCCCGGCATTTTCTTGGCCTTGGCGGTGTTGATGGACTTGATCGTTGCATGCGCATGCGGGCTGCGCACGAAATAGGCGAATGTCTGATCCTTGAGATTGATGTCATCGGTATACCGGCCCTTGCCAGTGATGAACCGTTGATCTTCCTTGCGCAGCACGCGTGCGCCAATGCCTGTATCGCTCATGATATGTGTCTCCCCTTACATCTTTCCAGCGGCGGACTGAACGGCCGCGACAATATTGTGGTAACCCGTGCAGCGGCAGATATTGCCGGAAAGCTCGCGGCGGATCACGTCCTCGCTAACCTTCTTGCCATTGCGCTTCACAATATCGATGGATGACATGATCATGCCCGGCGTGCAGAAGCCGCATTGCAGGCCATGCTCTTCATGGAAGGCCTGCTGCATGGGGTGTAGCTTGCCATTCTTGGCAATGCCTTCAATTGTGGTGATGTCCATTCCTTCGCAGGCCACCGTCAGCACGGTGCAGGATTTCACGGCCTTGCCATCAATATGGACGACACAGGCGCCGCACTGGCTGGTGTCACAGCCGACATGGGTGCCGGTCAGTCCAAGATTCTCGCGGATAAAATCAACAAGGAGTTTGCGCGACTCGACGTCGCCCGCCACCGCCTTGCCATTCACCTTCATCGAAACTGCTGTCATTGGTATTTCCTCCCTGATACTCCCGTTATGCCAGGCAGCCATGCCCGACATTGGGAAATTTATTTATTCTGAACGCATACTCATCCCAGATTCGCTCCGTGGTCAAGCAGTACCAAGATCCCAGGTAGAAGATTTCGACACTGAAGAGGCGGAAAGTGAAACCGAAGATGCCATTATACCGTATCTGTATTTAACATCAAAATTCACGTGAGGTGTTATAAAATGCTGAGAGCGATCCTTGCTGGCCTGATTTTTCTAGGTTTTTACACCGTTGCATCGGCACAGGATGTAAGTCCAGGGGATAAAACCGAGTTTCAACGCATCATCACTTCCCAGATTGAAGCCTTTCGCGTTGATGACGGACAGAAAGCCTACTCATTTGCCGCACCTATTGTCCAAAAGCTGTTTCCCTCCCCCGACACATTCATGGCGATGGTGAAGCAAGGTTATCCACAGGTCTACCGTCCGCAATCCTTCAAATTCGAGGAAGCAGCGCTCGATCCGGTGGGAAGGCCATCGCAGAAGGTGCTCATCGTGGGACCCAATGGACAGGCCTATGAGGCACTCTATACCATGGAAAAACAGGCCGACGGCACCTGGCTTATCGCTGGTTGCTCAATACTGGAAGTTCCGGGGGTTAATACTTGAGCAGGTTTTAAAGCCTTAACCTCTGTGTGGCAGCTTGGCTTGCCATGGATATCAGGAAAGCTGCCAACAATCGGCTCGGAACCGCAGGTTCTGTCGCCGTCGTCATCACGGCGGCACTTATTCTGCTGTGGATGGGGCGCGAACCTGTTTGCAAATGTGGCTATGTGAAGCTGTGGCATGGCGTGGTCATGAGTGCGGAGAATTCGCAGCACCTCAGCGACTGGTATACATTCTCCCATATCATCCACGGTTTTCTGTTCTATGCACTGTTCTGGTTTCTGGGCCTGCGGTGGAGCGTGGGCTTGCGCCTCCTGATGGCCGTTATCCTTGAAAGCGGCTGGGAGATTTTTGAGAATACCGACTTCATCATCAACCGTTACCGCGAGACGACCATATCGCTGGACTATTATGGCGACAGCGTCATCAACTCGGTGAGCGATATCCTTGCCATGGTTCTGGGTTTCATTGCAGCCTCCCGCATGCCGGTGTGGCTGACGATCTCACTGGCGCTCGCTATAGAGATTTTTGTCGGGGCCATCATCCGCGACAATCTGGCCCTCAACATCATCATGCTCATCCATCCCTTCGAGACCATCAAACAATGGCAAGCGGGCGCCTGATTACTTCACACAGGTGATTGATTTGAATGCATTGGCGAGCGGCTTCAATGTTGTTTGGCCTGAGCCAATATAAACCGTGGGCTTCAGCGGTCCTATTGCAGATGCGATGCGGAACTTTATGGCCTCGTCAAAACCCTGGTCATCACACCAGGCATCTGCTGCCTGCTTGCCGCATCCCTCACCTTCATCAAAACACCAATCGAGGCGCACGCCGTTATATTTGGGTTTGAAGAATATCTGCTTTGCCGTGGCAGGTGGCAGTGGTGGTGGCGGAAGGGGTGGCGGGGGCAATGTGGCTGTTGCACAGGTAATGAACGTGAACCCGTCGCAATAGGACTGGTCGCAAACAGCGCCGCTTCCCAGAAGTCGGGTGGGTGTGGTTGCACCTATGTCATGGTCTTCCTCGGCATCAACCGACTTTTGATAGCCCTTGGTCTTGCACCAGGCGGTGGCAGCGGGTTCACCGCAGCTTGCCCCCCATTCCAGGCAGTAGTCCAGCCGGCTGGCTCCGAGCTTTGGATTTACGAAGGTTTTCTGCGCGGATTGCGCAGGCTGAATTGGCAGGCCGAGCAAACACAGGCTGAAAGCCACAGTGATAAACTTGCGCATTTTATTTTTCCTATTCAGCATGTGATGCAATCCGTTCAATGACCAAACCGGTATTTTTCAAGTTTCTGCGGATAGAGTGGTTCGACGAGATAATAGGCCCACTGCGACGTATATTTTTCGCCGTAGACCAATACCTCGCAGATATCGCCGTCCAGGGATGTGACCGGCCCCTCGCGGCCATCGGGGATCATGACGGTGTGCCCTAACACGCACCAGTTTTCCGCCGACGGCGCAGGAAGCATCGTCGTGGCAAACAACATCGCGCTCAAAAATAAATACATCCCGCCGCCCGCAACTTGATTCCTGCAAATTCCACCTTTTGCCGAAAAATATCAAGAGGCCCGCCACTGCGAGGGGGATTTTCCGAATTGCCTGCGAAAATTGCGGGAAAACAGCGGCAGGGATGAAAAGCCCGTGGCGAGTGCTACTTCACGCATGCTCATACTGGAATAAGTGATCAGCCGTTCTGCCCGTTCGAGGCGCAATTGGAGGTACAACTGAATGGGACTTCTGTTGAGCGCCTGTGCGAATATCCGTTCGAGCTGGCGCACGGAGAGGCCGACGTGCCTGGCGACAGTGGCCACGTCCAAGGGTTCCTCGAGCTGTTCTTCCATCATGCGCAGGCTGGCCAGCACCCGCGCGTCACGGGTGCCATAGCGCGCGGAAGGTGCGATCCGGGCATCGGTTCCGATATCATTGAAACGAAAATGCACGAGCTGGTCGGCAGCTGTAGTCGCCACTTCGCGGCCCAACTGAGACTCGATCCATTTCAGCATCATGTCGATTGATGACGACCCGCCCGCACAGGTCAGCCGGTCACGGTCGATTTCAAAAAGCGATTGGACAGCCTGGACCTTGGGGAAGCTTTCGCGGAAACCCGGCAGGCTTTCCCAATGGCAGGTGGCGCGGTAGCCATCCAACACGCCAGCGCGCGCCATGGCAAAGGGGCCCGTATCCAGGCCAGCAATGAGAACTTTCTGGGCGGCCTGTTTGCGAATGAGACGGAGGACCGGCAGCGTGATCCCCTGCTCCGGTTCATAACTTGCGCAGACCACCAGCATGGCAGGCCGCTCTACATCGCCCAGGCCGCCCGACACGGAAACCGGAATATCATTGGAGGCGGTGACTGGCCCGCCAGTTGCGGAAATGAAGCGCCAGGCGAATTTGTTTCCGGCAAAGCGGTTGGCCACGCGCAAGGGTTCCAGCGCGCCATAAAGCGAAATCATGGAAAAGCGGGGGATCAGCAGAAAAACCACGTCAGCGGGGGGCATGGCGAAAAAAGATAAGAACATGGCGATAAAAGTCAAATGCAATCGCAGGGGACGGCATAGTTTCCGAGTCCAGGGAGAACGGCCATGAATCCAAAGATCATCATTACATGTGCAATCACGGGCGCAGGCGATACAGTGGGTCGAAGCCCACATGTGCCGGTTACGCCGGAGCAGATTGCAAATTCCGCGCTGGAAGCTGCCAGTGCCGGAGCCGCAGTGGTGCATTGCCATGTGCGCGACCCGAAAACGGGAAAAGGCTCGCGCCGGGTTGACCTATATTCCGAGGTGGTGGGGCGCATTCGCGCCAAGAACACGAATGTCATCATCAATCTTACAGCTGGCATGGGTGGCGATCTGGTGGTTGGGGATGGTGAAAAGCCAATGGCATGGGGCGATGGCACTGATCTTGTGGGTCCGGTTGAGCGGCTTTTACATGTCGAGAAGCTGCGTCCGGAGATTTGCACGCTGGATTGCGGCTCGCTCAACTTCGGGGATGGACAATCCATCGTTGTCCAAACCCCTACGCAATTGCGCGAACAGGCCCGCCTTATCAAATCCTATGGCGTCAAGCCTGAGATGGAAATTTTTGATTCCGGGAACCTGTGGTTTGCCAAGCAGCTCTGCCTTGAAGGATTGATTGACAGCCCGCCGCTGTTTCAGCTGTGCCTCGGCATTCCCTGGGGCGCGCCATATGACACTGAAACCATGGCTTATCAGAAGGCCCAATTGCCTAAGGATGCGATCTGGGCGGCTTTTGGCATTGGCCGCAATGAGTTTCCCGCCGTAGCCCAGGCGGTATTGCTGGGCGGTCATGTTCGCGTGGGGCTGGAGGACAATTTGTGGCTGGAGAAAGGTGTTCAGGCCACAAACGGCAAGCTTGTCGAGAAAGCCACAAAGATCATCGAGTTACTTGGTACCAAAGTGGCCACACCGGATGAATCCCGCGAAATTCTGCAGCTCAAGCCGAGGACGTAGCGATGAGCAATATCAGGACTGTTGGCATCGCCGGAACCGGTCTCATCGGCGCGGGCTGGGCGGCGCGCCTGCTGATCCGCGGGTTTGACGTGATCGCCTATGATGTGAAAGCAGATGCGGAAGCAAAGCTGCATGCGGCCATCGATGTTGCCTGGCCATCCATGTCAAAGCTTTTGGGCGCCACAGGAAAACGCGGAAAACTCGCTTTCACTACTGATCTCAAGCAAATGGCTTCACAAGCTGATTTCATTCATGAAGCAGCGCCAGAGCGGGAAGAGCTCAAGGTCAAACTCTTCCGTGACATTGACAACATGGCCCGCCCTGATGTGATCATTGCCTCGTCTTCGTCGGGATTTCTGCCAACTGTCCTGCAGTCGCAATGCCAGCACCCGGAACGCGTCATCATCGGGCATCCCTTCAACCCGGTTTATCTCCTGCCATTGGTTGAGACTGTTCCGGGAGAAAAGACCTCCAGCGAAGCCATGGACAGAGCCAGCGTTTATTTCGAATCCATCGGCATGCATGTCTTGCGGCTCAAGAAGGAAATCGAGGGTTATATCTGTGACCGCCTGCAGGAGGCCTTATGGCGCGAGGCGCTGCATATCCTCAACAAGGACATCGGCACGACCGGCGACATTGACGACAGCATTGTTTATTCCGCTGGCTTGCGCTGGGCCTTCATGGGTTCATTCCTGACTTATCATGTGGCGGGTGGTCCCCGTGGCATGCGGCACTTCATTTCGCAGTTTGATCCCACTTTGGAACTGCCGTGGACCGACCTGCCCTTCCCCAAATGGAATGACACGCTGCAAAACCGCCTGATTGAGGGTTGCGAGGCGCAAAGCGCTGGCCAAAGCGTTGCCGAGATCGAAGCCAAGCGCAATGACGTGCTGGTGGACATGATGAAGCTGTTCAAGCACCACAAGGTGGGTGCCGGGCTGGTACTGGCGCGTGATGAAGCATCACAGGGCAAGAAAGCCAAACGCTGGAAAAAGTCCGACAAGCTTGACGGGCCGCTGAAACTTCACAAGAGCGAAGTGATTTCCGCCTGGCTCGATTACAATGGCCACATGACGGACGCCGCCTATCTCATTGCCTTTGGCGATGGACTGGACGCCTTCTTCCGTTACATCGGTGATGACGAAGCCTACCGCGCTTCCGGAAATACCTTCTTCACCGCAGAAACCCACGTGAACTACTATCGCGAAATGAAACTTGGTGAAAAATTCTGGATAGAAACCCAGGTGCTGGGCTGCGATGAAAAGCGCATGCACCTGTTCCACCGGATGTACCACGCCAAGCGCCGCGATCTGGTGGCCACGAATGAAATCATGCAGTTGCATGTGAACCAGGAAGCGAAGAAAGTGGCGCCCATGGGCAAAGACCTGTTTGTAGCGCTGTCTGCGGTGGCCAAAGCCCACAAGAAGCTGAAAAAGCCCAAGGAGATGGGAAGCGTCATGCAAGTGAAGAAGAAGAAATAATCATGCAACAACGCGTGATGATTACGGCAGCAGCCTCCGGCATCGGACGCGCCATTGCCAAGGCGTTTTATGATGACGGTGCTAAAGTCCATATTTGCGATGTGGATGAAAGCGCGCTGGCAGCCTTCCGCGAAGAGTTTCCGGACATTGCGGCCACTCATGTCAATGTGGCCAGTGAAGCGGAAGTCGACGCATGGTTTGATGACGCGCTGGAAGATCTTGGCGGGCTGGACGTGCTGGTGAACAATGCCGGCATCAAGGGGCCCACTGCCCCCATTGATGACATCGAATTTGCGGAATGGAAAGAATGCCTCGGCATCTGCCTTGACTCGCAATTTCTTTGCGCGCGGCGCGCTGCTCCGGTGATGAAGGCGCAAGGGTCTGGCAACATCATCAATCTTTCGTCTACCGCGGGGCAATATGGTTTCGGCAATCGCACGCCTTATGCGGCGGCGAAATGGGCCGTGATCGGCCTCACCAAATCCCTGGCGATTGAACTTGGCCCCCATAATGTGCGCTGCAATGCCATTTGCCCTGGTGCCGTGCGCGGTGACCGCATCAACCGGGTGATCGAGGGCGAGGCAAAGATACGGGGCGTGGATTTTGATGTGGTGGCGCGTGAGATGACGTGGTCGCAATCCATTCCGCGATTTGTGGAACCGGAAGAGATTGCCGACATGTGCCTGTTCCTTGCTTCGCCAGCAGCCAAGATGGTCAATGGACAGGATATCGCTGTCGATGGCCATCTTGAAACAATGCACATCAGGTAGGTTTCATGGATTTCCGACTTTCCGACGAACAAGACATGATCATCAAGACAACGCGGGATTTCGTTGTCAACGAGCTCTATCCGCATGAAGCCGAGATCGAGCGCACCGGGGTGTTGCGGCCGGAACTCCGCGATGCGATCAAGGCCAAGGCCATTGCTGCCGGGCTCTACGCCGCCAATATGCCGGCGGAAGCAGGCGGCGCCGGACTCGATACGCTCACCTGGGTTCTTTACGAAAAGGAACTGGGACGCGCCAATTATGCGCTGCACTGGAATTGTGTTTCGCGCCCTTCCAACATACTCATGGCGTGCGCGGGAGAGCAGCGCGAGAAATATCTGTTGCCTTCGGTGACCGGCGAAAAGATTGATTGCCTCGCCATGACGGAGCCCAGCGTGGGTTCAGACGTGCGCGGCATGAAATGTTTTGCCAAGGCCGAGGGCGATGATTTCATCATCAACGGCACCAAGCATTTCATCAGTCATGCCGATGAGGCGCATTTCGTCATCCTGTTTGCGGCAACGGGCGAGGAAGACACGTCGCGCGGCAAGAAGAAGCTCATCACGGCATTTTTGATCGACAGGGGAACGCCAGGCTACAGCGTGCGCGAGGGCTACAAGAATGTTTCGCACCACGGCTATAACAACTGCAATCTGGAATTCACGGATTGCCGGGTGAACAAGGGCCAAATCCTGGGCGAATTGCACAAGGGCTTTGAAGTGGCCAATGAGTGGCTTGGCGCTACACGGCTGCAGGTTGCCGCCACATGTCTTGGACGGGCCGAGCGCGCTTTGGAACATGCCAAGCAATGGGCGGTGGACCGCCACCAGTTCGGACAGCAGATCGGCAAGTTCCAGGGCGTTTCGTTCAAGCTCGCCGACATGGCGATGGAATTGAAAGCGGCTGAACTGCTCACGCTGGAAGCTGCCTGGAAATTCGACCAGAAGACCGTGCAGGACATGGACATGGCCATGGCAAAGCTCAAGGCCACGGAAATGCTGGCTTTCGTGGCTGATGAGGCCATACAAATCCATGGCGGCATGGGGCTCATGTCAGACTTGCCGCTTGAGCGCATCTGGCGGGATGCCCGCGTCGAACGCATCTGGGAAGGCACGTCCGAAATTCAGCGCCACATCATCTCGCGCGCCCTGCTGCGTCCTTTGGGCGGCTGATTTGTCCCGCGATCTCACGCAGCTACTTCATCCAAAATCCATTGCCTTCATCGGCGGTGGTGAATGCGATGTGGCCATACGGAAAACGCTGGCACTTGGCTTTACCGGGCGAATTTGGGCGGTGCATCCCAAGCGTGAGCATGTGGGAGGCGTTCCTTGCATCCGCTCGGTTGAAGAAATAGATGAAGCGCCCGATGCGGCATTTGTGGCGGTCAAGCGCGAGCCTAGCATCGAGGTCGTCAGAGCGTTGCGCAAGCTGGGTTGTAGGGGTGCCGTCATCTACGCATCCGGCTTTGCTGAAACCGGCGACGCGCAACTGCAAACGCAATTGCTTGCGGCCGCTGACGGCATGCCGCTGATGGGTCCCAATTGCTACGGTTTCGTGAATGGCATGGCGCGGGCAGCGCTCTGGCCGGATGAACATGGCATTGATCCCATTACAGGTGGCGTTGCCATCATCACGCAATCCGGCAATATCGCCTGTAACTTCACCATGACGCGGCGGGGACTGCCGCTTGCTTGTGTCTATGCCATTGGCAACCAGGCGGATGTCGACATGGCGCAGATGCTGGAAGCCTTGGCGAGTGACCCGCGGATCACAGCGATTGGACTGCATGTCGAAGGGCTGACCGATGTTGCAGCATTTGCGCGCGCGGCAGCCCATGCGCGGCAACTCCGCAAACCCGTCGTAGTCCTCAAAACCGGACGGTCCGAGCAAGGTGCAAAAGTCGCCCTCAGCCACACCTCGTCGCTGGCAGGGGCCGATACGATGTATGACGCATTGTTTGAGCGCTATGGCATTGCGCGGGTGAAAACGGTGACGGCTTTTGTGGAGACCCTGAAATTCCTGCATCACGGCGGGCCTTTGCACGACAACAAGATTGTTTCCATGAGCTGTTCGGGCGGTGAGGCGGCACTCATTGCGGACCTCGCCCTGGAGCGCGATGTCGTGTTTGCTCCTTTCAATGCCGAGACCAAGCCAAAGGTGGCGGCAACGCTCAATGCTTATGTGAACATTGACAATCCTCTGGACTATCATACTTTCATCTGGAACCAGAAGGACAAGCTTATGGCTACGTTCACCACCGTTCTGAGCGGAGGTTATGATGCAGCCATGCTCATTCTGGATATACCCACCCATCCCAAAACCAATCCGGCGAGCTGGCATGTGACGGTGGATGCATTTGCCGCTGCCGCAGATGCCACCGGCGCGCGGGCGGTTGTTTCGGCGTCACTGCCGGAATGCATGCCGCTGGATGTGGCGGCAAAACTTGCAAGCTATGGCGTGGCTTCCATGCTTGGTCTTGATGACACCTTGACGGCCATGGAAGCGGCGGCAATCGTGGGCCGGAACTGGGCACGCCAGGAAACATTGCCGATGCTTGAAAACATTGGGGCTGGCGCTGGTGAGGCCGCAACGCTCAGCGAGCATGATGCAAAATCGCTTTTGAACACCTTTGGCCTGGCAATCCCCGAAGGCGTGGTTTGTAAAGCTTCCGATGCTGCGCAGGTTGCCGCCAAAATCGGCTTTCCCGTCACCATTAAAACCTCATCAGCTGCCATCGCCCACAAGACGGAAGCGGGCGGTGTTGTGCTCAACATCAACACGGCTGGAGAAGCTGCGGCAGCCGCCTTGCGCATGGCGAGGCTTTCACCTGATGTGCTGGTGGAGCGCATGGTTACAGGGGCGGTGGCTGAGCTGATCATCGGCATCAAGAGCGACCCACAATTCGGCCCTGCCCTGGTGATCGGTGCGGGTGGAATTTTCACGGAACTTCTGGCTGACAGCGTAACGCTGTTGCTTCCCACCTCGCGCGCCGAAATCATCCGCGCCCTGCAATCCCTGAAAGTGTGGAAGCTGGTAACGGGTTTTCGCGGAAAATCCGGGGATGCTGCGGCCGTGATCGCAGCGGTATCGGCCGTGGCGGAGTTTGCCCGCGTCCATGGCGCGGGCATAGAAGAACTTGACATCAATCCCCTGCTCGTGCTGCCTCATGGCGCTGTTGCAGTGGATGCATTGATCCGTATGCGGAGGTAATTCCATGACATCACCCATCATCACCGCCCGCCGTGGAGCTATTCTCGAGGTCACCATTGACCGGCCCAAGGCCAATGCCATTGATGCTGCCACCAGTCGCATCATGGGAGATGTGTTCGCAGGTTTCCGGGATGATCCGGAACTGCGGGTGGCGATCCTGACTGCTGCGGGTGACAAGTTCTTTTGTCCGGGGTGGGACTTGAAGGCCGCGGCAGAAGGCGAAACACCCGATGCCGATTATGGCGTGGGAGGCTTTGGCGGGTTGCAGGAACTGCCGGGGCTCAACAAGCCGGTGATTGCTGCCGTGAATGGACTGGCTTTTGGTGGCGGATTTGAAATCATGATAGCGGCAGACATCATCATCGCCGCCGAACATGCGACCTTTGCGCTTCCCGAAATCAATTCCGGCACGCTGGCGGACGCTGCCACCATCAAGCTGCCGCGCCGCATTCCTTATCATGTGGCAACCGAAATGCTGTTCACAGGCCGTCGCTTTGGGGTGACCGAGGCCAAGCACTGGGGCATCATCAATTACATCGTGCCCGCTGCTGAACTCATGACACAGGCCCGTGCCCTCGCAGAGACACTCGCCAGCGGTCCGCCGCTGGTGTTTGCCGCGATCAAGGAAACACTGCGCGAGACAATGCATCTTCCGGTGCAGGAGGCTTTCCACATGGTTACCAAGCGCAAGCTCCCCGCTGTGGACAAGCTTTATTCCAGTGACGATCAATTGGAGGGTGCCAAGGCTTTTGCCGAGAAACGGAAGCCTGTTTGGAAGGGAAAGTAAAAAAGAATTCCGGCTTTCACCGGAATTTTAGTCTGCTCGGGGATGTTGTTTGTGGATTACAGCAGCCAGGCGCGGCCGGTGGCGCGCAGCTTCGCGTTTTGGGCGTAGATTTCGGAGACCACAGGTTCAAAGCTCGCCAATCCAACGAAAAATGCGTTGAGCTTTGCGGTAAAACCCTGCGGAGCGTAATTAAAGGTTGTGGGAACAGCAGGGCTGGAAGAGCGGGACATTTATTTATCTTTCATTAATATTTATTGATGATCAATGTATAATCTATTGTAATTACTGAAACAAACGACTAGTTTTCACAGTAACATCAAATAATTCTTGAAGATTACGCAATGTTAGACAAATTCCCCGGCCTTCGTTCGCTGCGCAGCTTTGATGCCGCAGCCACGCATTTGAACTTTACCCGGGCGGCTGCGGATATGCGGGTGACGCCTGCGGCCATCAGCCATCAGATCAAGGAGCTTGAGGATCAGTTGGGAGTTGTCCTGTTCAGCCGCACCAGCCGTTCCATGCGGCTGACGCGCGAAGGCGAAATCCTCCGCGCCGCTGCTCACGAGTCACTGGATGTGCTTTCACGCGCCGTCCAGAAAATGAAAAAGCCGGAAGGCCACAAGCAGCTTCGCATTACCGCATCGCCTTCGATTGCGGCGAAGTGGCTGGTGCCGCGACTGGATCGCTTCTTGGCAACTGTACCAGGCGCTGATGTGCGCGTGGATGTTTCCGCCAGTGTTCTGGATTTCGAGCGCGATGATGTTGATGTGGCCATCCGGTTTGGCGAAGGAAAATATCCGGGGTTGCGCGCCGACCTGCTGTTTCATGATCAGGTCTTCCCGGTGTGCAGTCCGCGCCTGATCACCAAAGCCAAGCCCCTGGGCACGCCGCGCGACCTGTTGCGCCACCAGCTCATTCACCTGGATTGGGAAGCCCAGGGCCTGCCATGGCCCAACTGGCGCATGTGGATGCTGGCAGCCGGCATCAAGGACTTCGATGACAGGCGCGGGCTGCATTTCAGCCAGACATCGCTTGCCGTGCAGGCGGCAATTGACGGGCAAGGCGTTGCACTTGGAGACTCGAATCTTGTGGCAGATGATCTGGCGCAAGGGCGTTTGGTAAAGCCCTTTGAACTTTCATTGCGGGCGCCACCGCAATTTGCCTATCACGTCATCTCACCTTTGGACACCGCAGATTCACCCATGGTGAAGGCGTTTCGGGAATGGAGCCTCAGGGAAGCCAGCGAAATGACGCATACCGCGTGAAGCTTATGGGGCCAGTGCGGGATGATTGTCGAATGTGCCTGCCGGCATTTGCTCATAGTCGATCACCGCTCCCGTCATCATCTGGGCAGGTGGTGAAATGAGGAAGGCGCAGAGGCCCGCCACATCATCAGCGGTGATCAGGCGTCCAAAGGGCATGCGCGCGCCGATGCTTGTTGCCCAATCGTGCGGGAGCCCATGGAAAGTGGTTTGCAGTTGATGCTCGCCCTCGGTGAGGGCCCAGCCAAGGTTCACGCAGAACACGCGAATGCCGTCACGCTTGAACGTATTGGCGGCATTTTTTGAAAGGGTCACGAGAGCAGATTTCGAGGCAGAATAAGTGGCGAGGTTTGGCGGGCCACCATAGGCCAGCATGCTCGCAATGTTAATGATCACGCCGGACTTGGCGGCCTGCATGGGTTTTGCCGCTTCCTGCATCATGAGAAGCGGTGCCTTTACGTTCACATCAAACAGCCGCCTGAAGGCTTCGGGTGTTGTGTCGGCAATGCCGCAGCGCTCGGTATTGCCTGCGGCATTCACCACCACGTCGATCCTGCCGAGTGCGCTTATGGCTTTGGCCACGGCTGCACCGGGCGTTGCATCATCGCTGAGATCGCCTGCAAAGATTTCGGCGGATTTTCCCAGTCGCTGTTGAGTTGCCAGAAGTTTTTCCTTGTTGCGGTCGACTAGCAGCACGCCGGTAAAACCCTCGTCCAAAAATCTTTTGGCAATGGCAGCACCCAATCCCTGCGCGCCACCGGTAATCAATGCTGTTCTCATTTTTACCTCATGACAAAGGGATCAGCCAGCGGCACATCCGAGGTATTGATCCAGACTGTTTTGGTTCGCGTGTAATCGCGGATGGCATCCATGCCGCTTTCGCGGCCATAGCCCGTGAAGCCGTTTCCACCGAAGGGTGCTACCGGTGAAATGGCACGATAAGTGTTGACCCAGACGACACCGGCTTTCACCTTCTTGGTCAGCCTATGAGCACGGGCGAGATCTTTGGTGAAAATTCCTGCCGCGAAGGCGTAGTCGCTGTTATTTGCCAAGGCAATCGCTTCTGCTTCGGCTTTGAACTTGAGCACTGTGAGAACGGGCGCGAAAAATTCCTCCCGCACGCATGCGAGGTCTGCTGTGGGCGCCAAGAGGATTGTCGGCTCGAAGAAGTAACCTTTGCCATTACCGCGCTTGCCGCCACAGACAAGTTTCGCACCGGCTGCCAGACTTTCGGCAATCAGTTTTTCTGCCCGCCCAACCTGCTTCAGCGTGGCAAGGGGTCCCATCTCTGTTGCGGGATCGGATGGTGGCCCCAACTTGATCCGCCCTGCCCGGCTCACAAGTTTCTCCACGAATGAGTCATGGATTGATTCCTGCAAGAGGAGACGCGATCCTGCCACGCAGGATTGCCCGGTTGCGCCCCAAATGCCTGCGATCACGCCATTCAATGCCGACTCCAGATTGGCATCTTCAAAGACCAGAATGGGTGACTTGCCACCCAGTTCGAGCGTGGTGACGGCGAAATTTTCTGCGGTGTTGCGCAGAACATGACGGGCGGTTTCGGGTCCACCAGTAAAGGCCACGCGCGCCACCAACGGATGGGAGGTGAGCACCTGGCCACAGTCGCTGCCCAGGCCTGTAATGATGTTGACCACGCCTTTGGGAAAGCCGCACTCATGAATGAGCCTCGCAAAATGCAGGAGTGGCGCTGGGCCGTCCTCGGAAGCTTTGATCACGACCGTGTTGCCTGCGGCCAGCGCTGGTCCCAGCTTGGTCGCGGTCAGGAACATCTGGCTGTTCCAAGGCACCACGCAGGCCACGACGCCTAAGGGTTCGCGCCGGGTGAAGACTTCAAGATCGGGTTTGTCGATAGGCAATGTGGCACCTTCGATCTTGTCTGCAAGTCCCGCAAAATAGCGGTAGAAGTCTGCGATATAGCCGGTGACCGCACGGGTCTCGCGGATCACCTTGCCGGTATCGTGGGTTTCGAGTTGGGCAATGATATCCGCATCGCGGGCCAGGAGATCGGCCAATTTGTATAATAGCTTGCCGCGCGCGGTGGCTGTTGTGGTGGCCCAATGCCCATCGGTAAGGGCCTTATGTGCGGCGCGCACCGCACGGTCCGTATCTCTGGCGCTGGCTTTCGGCATTGCAGCCCAAACCTCTCCGGAAGAAGGGTCAAGGCTTTCGAAACTTGCAGCGCCTTCGGCATCGCAGAATTCGCCATCCACGTATAGTTGAAACGTCTCAACCACTTGCAGCTTCCTTCTCAGCAAGTGCTTTCACTTTACTCAAACCTTTTTCATAGTCGGGACCAATGAAGCGGTCCATTAGAAGTCCCATCCAACGGTCCAACACACCGTCAAACTTCATTTTGAAGCCCCATGTGGCTGCCGTTCCAGTGGTAGCCGGTTTCAAATCCCAAAAGGATAACGCCTTGCCCATGTTGCCAAGGTCGAGGTCCACTGCAACATGACTGTTGTCAGTCACTTCTGTGATGGTTTGAGAGCCTGTCCCGACATTTGGATTGTTGGACGCCCAGCTCATTTTTTGACCAACGCCTGTTTCGGGCCCTTCAAATTTATAGACCGTCGCAGGATCAATATCAGCCCAGGGCGACCATTCCTGAAAACGCTTGTAATTGCCTACGAGTGCAAAGATTTTTTCGGGCGGCGCATTGATAACGGCATGTCGCTCCACAGTCACTTCATTTGGCAGAATGTAACCTCCTCCAACAAAAACAACGAAGAACGCCGTGACCAACCAAATGATCCCCTTGATGAACTTGTTCATGAACTCTCTCCATGCAAAAATTTTAACATCATAGCGTTCACAGCTTCCGGCATTTCCACCGGCATCATGTGCCGCCCATTGGGTATGATACAACATTCGGCATGCGGAATCCCATTGGCCAATTTCTGCGCCATGGCTGGTGTGGAACCGCTGTCGAGTTCTCCGGTCATGACCAGTGTTGGGCGATTGAAATTTGTGAGGGCGCCCACCAGTTGGCTGTCGGTCGTTGCAAAACATTCATAGGCCGCGAGAAATGCATCCGCGTCATTGCCACGCAGCAAGGCATCATAGGTTGCGAGAAGCTGTGGTTTGGCATTGGGGGAAAACCAGCGACCAAGCGCTGCAGAAATAATTGCGTGGGGGCCTTCACGTTTGGCGAGTTCCAGACGCGCCAAAACACCGGCGCGTTCATTTTCACTGCGATCATATACCGTGCTCATCAAAATGAGACGCTCAATTCTGCCGCCATGTCTTGCGGCATAACTTTGGGCAATCATGCCGCCAAAGGAAAAGCCCACCAGGGAAAAACGCTCCACCTGCAACGCATCAACAATGCTTTCAAGTTGGCCTACCCAGTCACCAAGAACCACACCGCGTGTTGTGTTTTCACCATGGCCGAGGAGATCATAGGTCACCACGCGGTGTGTTGCTGAAAAGAACTTCGCCTGTTCGGCCCAGATGGACTGGTTCAATCCAACGCCATGCAACAGAATTAACGTTGGAAGCTGGCTCACGCCTCCTTCTCTGCCGCCATTTCCTTCATGTCCTCATAGCGGTTGCCAATGCGCGGGAAAGCCCGGCCGGTTGCGGCTCCTGCGATGGCTACCAGTATTTCATCAGGTCCAGGCGCATCCGGCACCGCGAATTCAAGTGTCAGGTAATGCGAACGAAAGCCTTCATCTATCTTGTGCATCATGGGGATCTGGATGGATGAGCCTGCAACGCCACGCCTGTTGGTGAATGACAAGTAGGATTTGCCCGCCACTGCCTCGCGGAACTTGTTGCCGAAGCGCAAGGTGTGGATGAGGCCCGAGGCATGCTCGATTTCACCATTCAAGCCCACCACGGCGGCCTTGCCATAGGCTTTAATGCGGTCACCGCCCCCCAACTGGTCCAACAGCATGGGCACAAGAAGTTCGCCCAGGATGGGGGCCATGCTTAAAATCTCCGGGCGCAAGTCATCGACAAAGCCTCGTCCAGCCCAGGGATTTTGAATCACGGCGGCAACGCCCGCCATCTCAACCGGCACGTCGGGTGCACGTCCCCCTTCGATATAGGTCATCTCAATGAAGGTCACGGTTTTGCGGATGATGGGCTTCATGGGTGCTACTCCGCCGCCTGCTGCAAGCCTACGCGGCCCTTGAAACGCGGCATGACCTCTTCGGTAAAGAGTTTTACCGAGCGCATGGCAACGTCATGGTCAACACCTGGAAAGTCTGACCAGACCAGAAGCGTTTGCAGGTTCAGCACCTCAATCATTTCGGTGATGCGGACGGATATTTCATCGGGCGTTCCAAACAGCAAATTGCGCTCGTCAAGGAAATCCACGGACAAAAGATCAAGCTTGTTTTCGGTCTTGGGCAGTTCCTCGCCGAGGTGGCGGTGATTTTCCAGTCCGCGCCAATGGCAGACCCAGCGCAGGTAATCCACAATGCCCGGGCCTCCCAAACGCTTGGCTTCGGCTTTGCTTTCAGCGCAGAACATGTCGCGCACCAGGCTCACGCCTTCGCCCAGCTTGACGTTGCGCTGTTCCTTTGCGGCTTTCTTGTCGCGATAGAGTTCAAAGCGCGGCTTCAATGCATCGGTAGGCGGTATCCACATCATGGCACCCATGTTGTTTTCCGCCGCATATTGAATAGCCAAATGGCCGTCCACAACTTGATGCATGGGTGGTGTTGGCTGTTGCAGGGTGCGCGGGACCATGGTGAGCTTCTGCAGTTCGAAGGTTTCCATGTTCTGATAATCGGGTGACTTGGGCGACATGCCATGATCCCAGACAAAACCAGGATCCGGAAAATTGAAGAACTCGCCCTTGAACTCGAAATAGGGATTGGCCCAGGCGCGGCGCACGACTTCCAGCGCTTCAGCAAAAATGCGGAAGTTTTGTGCCGGATTGCGGGTGTCCGCCATCTTGTTCAATTGCAGCGCCTCGCGGCCATAAATGCCGCGGCCAACGCCCACTTCCACACGCCCGCCCGAGAGATGATCGAGCATGGCAATATCTTCGGCAAAGCGCAGGGGATGCCAGAAGGTAATGATGCTGGCGGCCTGCCCTATGCGGATTTTTTTGGTATGGGCTGCAGTCCAGGTCGATATGAGGATAGGATTGGGAACGACCTCAAAACCTTCATAGGAAAAATGATGCTCGGTGTACCAAATTGAATCCCAGTTATTGCTGTCGCAATATTGGGCCAATGCGACCTGCTCTTTCATGAGCTCGCCAAACGGCTTGTTCAGGCGATTTGTGACGTTGGCAAAATAGCCGAATTTCATTTTTGGCGGGCTCCATCTGATATCGTCATGAATTGGCACACACCGATTTAGCTGACTGCCTGCCGACTTCAGCTATTTTTGAAGCTATCAGAACGGATTTTGGCTGTCACGTGGCAATTGCATAATTTCATGGAGCCGATCAGTCGGTGATGGTAACCCGCGTGGATGTCGGGCCATAGTCCTGCACAAGTTCATAGAAATCGGCTGCGTCGGCGGGATGCAGTCGGATACAGCCATGCGACGCCTGACGACCCAGCGCGCGCACTTTGCTGGTTCCGTGAATGGCATAGCCACCGTAAAAGAACACGGCATTGGGCATGGGCGCGTCGTCATATTTTTTGGAGAAGTAAACCCGCGCTGTGCGCTTCACTGTGAAGGAGCCGCGCGGCGTATCAAAACCTTTGCGGCCCGTGGACACCGGCCAGTTTCCGAAATTCGAACCATTGACCCAAACGGACATGGATTGGGAGGAAATATCCACATGCACTTTAACGATGGGTGGCTTTGCAAACGCTTGGCTTGCGTCACCTGAAAAGGCTACAAAAAAGACGGCAAGAAAAGCCAAAACAACGGCGCCATGAAATTTTCTGAACATTACCCACACTTCTCGAAGAAACCTTGCTTATACGTTGTCATATAGGAACGGGTTTTACATCAGTCACTTCTTTTTGGTTCATCGAACAGGAATTCGCGCCCCACTTTGACGCGGCGCTCACCGTTGTAGGCGATGATATCAGCCGTGGCGTAAGTTTCTGAAAGGGTGGCCGGCAGAAAACTGCCGGTTCCCACGAGGTTGAGAGGCGCCTTGGCCGCGCCCATCACCTGGCACTTCTGCGGATCGAAGCCCGACGAAGCCACGATCTGGGCCTGTTTGAATCCTGCCTTGTCGAGCACGCGCCTGACGTGGATGATCGAGGCTACAGAAACACCTTTTCCAAACAGGATACGGCGCACTTTGTCGACAAGGATATTGTTGGGATCAAGCTGAAAGGCCCTGCCCCCCAACACCTTTTCAACGATGTTGTATTCACCATAGACCTGCATCCAGTGGCCCACGACATCCACTGATTTTTCGTAGTCGAGGCCTTCGGCAAAACGGCCACCATGAGTGTCGAGGCGCACGCCGTAAACCTTGTCCTGATCCTGCAGGCGGGCTTCTTCATAGAACCATTTGGCACAGCGCAAAGAGTCGGAGACTTCCTTGCCTTCATAGTCCACCAGTGCAACCAGCGTCTTGGCCTCGGGTATGGTTTCCGCAAACAGCTTCATCGCTTCCAGCACGTCGCCTTCGGTATATCCCACGAGCGCGTGAGGCATGGTGCCCATGCCGCCCGTGGCTCCAAACAGTGGCGCCGTGAGGTCCTGCGAGGAGCCCACAAATCCCTTCACTTGGGGATCAGCGCGTTTGGCAGCCGCACTGCCAACTGCTGCGCCATAGGCTGCCAGAATATTCATTTCCGCGCCGCTGCCGTGGCGGGCATGCATGTCCATGAAGCCCGCATCCGGGATGGCGCGGCACATTTCATAGGCATTGTTGGCGGAAACACAGGGGAATCCGATTTTCTGCAGGAGCAAGGTTTCCACTTCGGAGAGTTGCGCCATCGAGCCTGTGATTTCCAGCATCTTGCTTTCGGACGGCACGATATCGCCTTCTTCATAAAATCTTTTCACCCGCGCCGTGGGCACCAGGCGTTTTATCATGCGGATGGTGGGTTCGAGGGCAGCCACCACGCGGCGGCGCATGAAGACTGCAAAGGTTACGTCCACGTCACCATGCGCTGCCACAATGCGGCTGGTATTGGTGAAATACTTATCCGTCTGGCTTGCCAGTGGTCCTGCAGCCCAGGCCATGTCAATAAGCTTGTCCAGAATAGCTTCATAGCCTTGCAGGAGGGGAACAGGCTTATCCATCTCAGCTCATATCCTTCACCAACTGTGCAGCCCCGGCCTGCAGAAGGTCCACGTCTACCGCGGCTGCCATGAAACTATAGCCCATGGCCTGGTAAGCTCGAATGATTTCCGGCGTTCCGGCAAAGGCACCCGCAATCAATCCATTTTTTTTTGCAGCAGCAGCTATTTTCTTCATTGCTGCCAGGGTTTTTTCCGACAGGCGGTTCAGCTCCGCGCCATTTGACAGGGCAATCGATAGATCACTTGGCCCCACAAAGAGCCCGTCCAATCCGGGGACTGCCGCGATGTCTTCCACTGCATCGAGCGCTGCTTGGGTTTCCACCATGGCGAAAACCTTGGTCATTGCGTTTGCCTGTGCCAGGTATTGCGCTGGAGCGAGGCCTGTGGCCTGAACTGCCGTATAGCCGCCCCAGCTTCTTCCGCCCACCGGCGGATATTTTGCGGCTTTGACAACGGCCTCAGCCTGCGCCCGGCTGTTGACCATGGGCACAATTACCGCCGAAGCGCCAGCATCAAGGACTTGGCCGATAAGGCCTGGCTCGTTCCACAGGACCCGGACAATGACGGGCCTACCCGCAGCATTCACCGCTGCCATCATGCCTGTTGCATCGGAAAAACCCATCATGCCGTGTTGCAGGTCAAGGCACACGCCTTCTATCGGCAGCCTGGCCATTTGGGCGGCAAGCTGGGAGCTGGCGATCGACATCCACGTGAAGAGAAACGGCTTTGACGTGTCAGAAAGACGCTCGCTCAGGTTGAATTGTGGGGCGACCACTCATCCCGCCTTGATCTGCTCTATGGCCTGCGCCATGGCTTCGTCCATCTGGCGGCGGATTTGATGATCGGATTGCTGGATGTGTTTTGCATCAAAATCAGACCGGATCTTCTCAAACACGTCATTATCGCCTGCTTCCTTGAGGTCTGAAATCACCACGGTTTTTGCATAGGCCGTGGCTTCATCACCAATGAGTCCCAGCTTTTCGGCGGCCCACAGTCCAACCAGTCGCGCTCTGCGTGCATGGGCCTTGAATTGCAGTTCCTCGTCGTGGGCGAATTTCGATTCAAAGCCTTTTTTACGGTCGTCCATGGTCATAGCGGCCTCCTTTTTCTTTTGAGTACCTGAAATAGCCAGTCGGCCCTGCCAAATCAACTCCTCAAAGTCATTGTGCACTGCAATAGGTTGGCGTAAAAGCCGATGGTAATACGCTGGCTGCGTTGCCATATTAATCTATCTGTGAACATTGCGTAGCTCCGCTGGTTAAGTGCCGCGGGGAAGATTAAGGGTTTAGATGAGGATAATTCAAATGAACACCAGAAGAACCCGCATCTACGAAGGCAAAGCCAAAATCCTGTATGAAGGCCCGGAGCCCGGCACGCTGATCGTCCACTTCAAAGACGACGCCACCGCGTTCAACGCGCAGAAGAAGGCTGTTATCGACGGCAAGGGCGTTCTCAACCAGCGCATTTCGGAATTTCTGTTCACGCGTCTCAATGAAGTGGGCATTCCCACGCATTTCATCCGTTCCCTGAACTTGCGCGAACAGCTGGTGCGCGAAGTCGAGATTGTGCCGCTGGAAGTCATTGTGCGCAATGTGGCAGCGGGATCGCTTGCGAAGAAACTCGGTCTGGAGGAAGGCACGGCACTTCCCCGTTCCATCATTGAATTCTGCTACAAGAATGATGCCTTGGGTGATCCCATGGTTTCGGAAGAACACATCACGGCGTTTGGATGGGCGGCACCCCATGAAATCGATGACATCATGCACATGTCCATCCGGATCAATGATTTTCTCACAGGGCTTTTCCTGGGCATCGGCATCAAGCTTGTGGACTTCAAGATCGAATTCGGCAGGCTTTATGAAAATGACATGATGCGCATCGTGCTGGCGGACGAAATCAGCCCTGATTCGTGTAGGCTTTGGGATATCAAAACCAACGACAAGCTGGACAAGGACCGTTTCCGCCGCGACATGGGCGGCCTGGTTGAGGCCTATCAAGATGTAGCGCGTCGCCTTGGCATCATCCCCGCAAACGAGAAACCTGAGCGTGCCAAGCCAAAGCTCGTGAAGAGTGACGTGTGATGAAGGCCAAAGTGAAAGTGACGTTGAAGAAGGGCGTTCTGGATCCCCAGGGCAAAGCCATTGAAGGCGCCCTGGGTCATCTTGGTTTTGAAGGTGTGGCGGGGGTGCGCCAAGGCAAGTATTTCGAGATCGATGTGGCCGAACCTGACAAAGACAAGGCCATGACAGCGGTCAAGGCCATGTGCGAGACGCTGATCGCCAATACGGTGATCGAGAATTATGAGATTGAGCTGGCATAGAGGAACACATGGCCGCAGTCACAAACGAGTTGATTTACGAGGTTCTGAAACAGATTCAGACAGACGTTTCGCAAGTCAAAGGTGATATGCGAGATTTGAAAATCCGCATGACGTCAGTTGAAGAGGGTCTGGTCGGTGTGCATCGGCGGCTGGATCGTGTTGAGGATCGTCTTGACCACATCGAACGTCGCGTTGGACTCATGGACCATACCCACACATGAAAACTGCCGTCGTTGTATTCCCTGGCATCAATCGCCAAGTTGACATGATGCGCGCGCTGGAGGCGGTTACGGGGCAAAAACCGGAACTCGTGTGGCATGCGGATACTGCGCTTCCAAAAATTGATCTTGTTGTGGTTCCCGGCGGATTTTCCTATGGGGATTATTTGCGCTGCGGGGCCATTGCAGCGCGCTCACCCATCATGACAGACATTCGTGCCAAGGCCTTGAAGGGATTGCGAGTTCTGGGCGTGTGCAATGGTTTTCAGATCATCACGGAGGCTGGATTGTTGCCCGGCGCCTTGGTGCGTAACGCGGATTTGCGATTTGTCTGTCGGCAGGTGAAATTGCGGGTTGAAAATAACCGGACTTTCTTCACCAATCGCATGGCGAAGGACGCCATCGTTTCCTGCCCCGTGGCGCATGGCGAAGGCAATTACATTTGCGATGCGGATACGCTGCGGACACTGGAAGACGAGGGCCGCGTCGTGTTCCGTTATGCGGAAGGCACCAACCCCAATGGCGCGATGAATGACATTGCGGGCATTGCGAACCAAAGCGGCAATGTCATCGGCATGATGCCGCATCCTGAAAACATGATCGAGGCGCTGCACGGCAGTACGGATTGCAGGCCGCTTTTTGAAAGCCTGCTCGCCGCCTAGCCTACAATTTACCTCAACTGCCACCTATCCCATTAAGGCTTGCCAAACCAAATATAGCGTTAATCATAGATTAACGCGGCGATTTAGGTTTGTTTAACCACACCAGCCAGTAACGCTCCGGCAGCAAAAAACTTCATTGTGGGATCAAAATCATGCGCATCAAGATCGTTTTCAAGAAACCCCAAGATCCACCAGACGACTTCCAACCCTTGATCGACATGAGCATTTCACTGCGCATGAGCGTCAGCCGGATGATGCAGTTTGCCGATTCATTCCCCTCAGGCGGAATGACAGGCCTTGCGGCTTAATCCAGATTTTTCTCCCGAATTCCAAACCACACTTCAACTTTAAGGGACATGGCGATGTTGAAATTCCTGTTTAAGAACCCTGAGCAGACACAAGAAGAAATCGATGCACTGATCGAAGCCAATATTGCCTTGCGCGTGCGCCTCGACAAGCTGACGCATATCGCAAAGAAGCGCCAGGTCAGCAAGGCCAACGAGTTCAAAGGTTTCTTTGTCTCTCCGCTGGCGTTCCTGCCCAGCAGCAGCCCTGCAGTTGCCCTTACATAATTACACTCACCCAGAAAGATTCACATGAAAAAGCTATTTACTTCGCTTGCCCTGTTGGCAATCGTCATTTCGATTTATCCGACAACGGACGCAAATGCCTTCTGCCGCGCGGTTCGGCGCACGGTTTATTGCTCCCCTTGATCAAATCATTATTGTGAATCCGTGTTGCGGGCGCTAAACCGCCCGCAACATGACAAAAGCAACTGCCCCCAAGATCACCCCCGACATTGTTCAGCAACATGGCTTAAAGCCGGACGAATACCAACGGTTTCTCAAGCTTCTCGGACGCGAGCCCAGCATGACGGAGCTGGGCATATGTTCAGCGATGTGGAACGAACATTGTTCCTATAAGTCATCCAAGAAATGGCTTAAGACCTTGCCCACGACGGGCGCGCGCGTGATCCAGGGTCCCGGCGAAAATGCCGGCGTGGTGGACATAGGCGACGGGCAGGCCGTGGTTTTCAAGATGGAGAGCCACAACCACCCTTCCTTCATTGAACCCTATCAGGGTGCGGCCACCGGCGTGGGCGGCATCCTGCGCGATGTTTTCACCATGGGCGCGCGCCCCATTGCTGCTCTCAATGCGCTGCGCTTTGGCTCGCCTGGCCATCCCAAGACGCGCCATCTGGTTTCCGGCGTGGTGGCGGGCATTGGCGGTTATGGCAATTCCTTCGGCGTGCCAACGGTTGGCGGCGAAGTGAATTTTCACGAACGCTACAATGGCAATATTTTGGTGAACGCCATGGCGGTGGGCCTTGCCGACACGGACAAGATTTTCTATTCCAAGGCCAAGGGCGTGGGCCTTCCCGTGGTTTACCTCGGCGCCAAAACCGGTCGCGATGGCATTCACGGCGCCACCATGGCTTCCGCAGAATTTGATGATGACGCGCATGAAAAGCGCCCCACCGTTCAGGTGGGTGATCCGTTTACGGAAAAATGCCTGTTGGAGGCCTGCCTTGAGTTGATGGCTTCGGGCGCGGTGATAGCAATCCAGGACATGGGTGCTGCCGGCCTCACCTCCTCGGCGGTGGAAATGGGAGCCAAGGGCGACCTCGGCATTGAGCTTGACCTTGACATGGTGCCGTGCCGTGAAGAGCACATGACGGCCTATGAGATGATGCTTTCCGAAAGCCAGGAGCGCATGCTCATGGTGCTCAAGCCGGAGCTTGAAGCGCAAGCCGAAGCCATCTTCCACAAGTGGGGACTGGACTTTGCCATCATCGGCAAGACAACCGATACACTGCGCTTTGTCATCAAGCATGAAGGCCAAGTGAAAGCCGATTTGCCGATCAAGCAAATGGGCGATGAAGCCCCGGAATATGACCGGCCATGGGTTGAACCCAAAAAGCTGCCTATCCTCGCACATGTTCCCGCACCCCATGATCTCAAGGCGGCCGTGCTGAAGATCGTAGGCTCACCTGACATGTGCTCCAGGCGCTGGGTTTGGGAGCAATATGATCATTTGATCGGCTCTGATACCGCACAGTTTCCTGGTGGCGATGCGGGCGTGGTGCGCGTAGGCGCCAACAAGGCCATTGCCCTCACCACCGATGTGACGCCACGCTATGTCGAGGCTGATCCGTTCGAAGGCGGCAAGCAGGCCGTGGCGGAAAGCTGGCGCAACCTGACCTGCGTGGGAGCCGAGCCCCTGGCCATCACCGACAATTTGAATTTCGGCAATCCTGAACGACCCGAGATCATGGGGCAACTTGTCTTCGCGTTGAAAGGTATTGACGCGGCCTGCCGCGCCCTCGCCTATCCTGTGGTTTCCGGCAATGTGTCGCTTTACAATGAAACCAACGGCCGGGCCATTCTGCCAACACCTGCCATCGGCGGCGTGGGCCTGTTGGCCGACCTCAGCAAGATGATGACGCTGGCGTTCAAGGCGGCGGATGAGGCCATCCTGCTGTTGGGTGGCCATGGCTCGCATCTCGGGCAATCCATATATTTGCGCGAAGTGCTGGGCCGCGAAGAAGGCGCGCCACCGCCCGTGGATCTCGCAGCCGAAAAACGCCATGGTGATTTCGTCCGCTCACTGATCAATCATGGGCAGGTGACCGCAGTCCACGACATTTCCGATGGCGGCCTGGGTGTGGCCATCATGGAAATGGCGCTTGCCTCGGAATTTGGTGCCAGCCTTGCCGCCATGACCCACGAGCAATTGTTCGGCGAAGACCAGGCCCGCTACATGCTCACCTGCAAATCATCTGAAGCCGCCAAGATCATAACCCAGGCGCATGTCAAAGGCATCGACGTGCTCCGCGTTGGCACGGTCATCGCTGAGCCCGTGCTGAAGATCGGCAGCGAATCGCTTCTCAACATCGCGGAGTTGAAAGCCGCACATGAGGCGTGGTTTCCGGCATTCATGGAAGGATAGATAAGGCTCGCTTACGCCAACATCAAAACCCGCGTGCCAAGCTGAACATTGGCATAGAGATGTGCCACATCCGCATTCAGCATCCCGATACAGCCCGCTGTATGTTTCTTCCCAATGTCTACAGGCTTGGCTGCGCCGTGGATGCGGTTGATGGTGTCCACCTCCCCTATGTAAAGATACAGGGCGCGGGCACCCAGCGGGTTGTCGGGGCCGCCTGGCATTCCGCCTGGAAGATATTTGGCAAGTTCTGGCTTATTCTCAAGATGATAGGGCGCTGGAGTCCATGTGGGCCATTCCGCCATCTTTTTGATGACCGCTTCGCCCGTCCAGGCTTTGGCTGATTTTCCAACGGAAACACCATAGCGCCAGGCCCTGCCACCGCCCAAAACATGATAGAGAAAGCAACGATGCGGATCGACCACAATGGTGCCTGCAGGCTCCGCTGTTTCATAGGCCATTTCCCGGCTTTGAAACTTGTAGTCGAGATCTCTACGTTCTTTCATATTGATCGGGAAAAGCTCTTGTGTGCGCCCCACTTGACCGCCGCTACACACAAATGCCGATGAAAGCAGGGAGGATACAAAGTAACGGCGGGAAAGAGGCATGGGCCTGACCTATTGAAATTAGCTCCTCAGCCGTAACAGATGAATGTTCCCTGGTAAAGAACTCTGGTAATCTGCCTCTGTTCGCATTATCTCTATCCCGAATTGAGAGACATACCCCATGGCCATGGCCGCTGCCGAAATCGAACGCTTCATCAAGGAAGCCCTGCCCGACGCCCAAGTCGAAATCCGCGATCTGGCGGGGGATGGCGACCACTATGCAGCAACTGTTGCCTCCGCTGCCTTCAAAGGCAAATCCCGCGTGCAACAGCACCAGTTGGTCTATGCCAGCCTCAAAGGCCGCATGGGTGGGGAATTGCATGCATTGGCACTAACAACAAGCATTCTGGAGAACTAAATTGACTGACATTACCAAATGGATCGACAATGAAGTGAAGAGCAACGACGTGGTGCTGTTCATGAAGGGAAC
>JANMAE010000068.1:0-3433 GCA_031359445.1 Hyphomicrobiales bacterium
GTCAGGCGCGGGTCATCATGCACTTCCACCATGAGCGCATAGGGCTTGAAGCCGACACGCTGATAAAAGCCCAGGGCCTTGGGGTGGTCGAAGTGGCAGGTGTGCACCCAAAACCGGGTGATGGGCTTTTCCCAGGCTTTCGTGACGGCGATATTCATCAGTACACGGCCTAATCCCGAGCCTATTGCCTCTTTCGCGAGTCCGTAGAATGCGAGTTCGCAATTCGGCATGTCGCGGAAATCCAGTTCGAGGATGCCGATGGCGTTGTCACCCTGGTAGAGCGCGTATGATTCCACCTGAGGGTGGGCGAGAATGCCGGCGAGCTTCTCGTCTTCCATGATGGCGCGTGAAAACCACATGTGATCCTCACCCACCTTGGTGAACAGCGCCCGGTAGGCGGCAAGATCGCTTGCATCCACGCGCTTCAAGGCATAACCCGCAGGCAGTGGTTCCGCAACCACCTGCGGGATTTCCTCCATCTCGAGGCAGGTCACCACATTGGCCAATTTGCCGGTCGGCAATTCGTAGTAGCCATTTGGCAAATCAAGCTGTTGCATGTGGCAGGCCCATTTATATTGTAGTCCTTCGTTTGCACGAAAGCGGCGTTATTAACCATGAGGGCTTTTACTTGTAGCAGTTAGGAGTCGTCAATCGACTTCGAATTTGCTATGTTTCTGTGCAATAAAAGTTTTAGGGCAAATGATACCAGATTTAGAAACACCCAACCGGCCACTCTACAATTTTAAGACTCCAGCGGTTTCAAGTTTGGTAGCCAGCGACCCGCTTTTCACCAGCCTTGTTTCAACGGCTGCCTTCAAGCGGCTAAAAAAAATCAGATTTTTGGGAGGCATTGATTATTTAAAGGTGCCGTGGCCCAATGGTCAGTTACGTAACACGCGATATACGAGGTACCAACATAGTTTAGGAGTGGCCGAACTTGCTAATGTCTATTGCGAACTGCGCAGTTTATCAGTTCAAGAGCAACGTTTGTTAGTCGCAGCTGCACTTCTACATGATATTGGGCATGCACCGCTTTCACACTCACTCGAGCCAGTATTTGATGAAGTGTTTCATCTTAATCATCATCGCGCAACTATTGCAATCATTTGCGGAAAATCGCCTGACACCACAGTATTCAATACGCTTTGCAGCTATGGGATCGATGTTGAACGATTGGTTGCACTCATTTCTGGAAGCGATAGCAGTTATGATGGGTTCTTCTCTGGCCCCATAAGTTTCGATACAATTGAAGGCGTTCTTCGTACACAAAAATTCGCCTTTTTTCAAACTACTGTCCCAAGTCCATTAACAGTCATGATTGCTGCTTTCAGGGATGCAGTAGATACCGACCGTGATACTGTGGACGAATTTTGGAGGCAGAAGGACTTAGTATACCGTCATGTTATCAATGCGGCGGACGGCTTATTAGCTGATCGCGCATGTCAGGCCTTTATGCGCAGCAGCATTAGCCATTTTCATCCCGACGACTATTTTTCGGACGAGGAAAGCATATTTAGGAAACTACCTGGCCTCAAAAAATTATTAACGAGCCCGAAATTTAAAACAACCGTTTGGACTTATCTAGAACCGGCAATCGCCTACAAAGCAAGACGGTTTTTGATTGACCCTAGCGCAAGCGACAAGAAGAACCGGTATAGACAGGAGAAACATGACAGGATGCTTTTAATGCCGCATGGAGCAGCGGCACAAGGTCTTCAAAGACAGGGCAGATTCGTCTAATGGATGCCATAGAAAGAGCGAAGATCTTTTCCGCACAAAAATTATCCGAGCTAAGGCAAGGTCTTGTTTCAATTGTGCCAGCTAAAGAAATTGTTGTCACTTGTGGCTCGTATGCCCGTCAAGAAGCTTCGGCTGAGTCGGACATTGATTTCTTTGTGATTGCTGAGAATACTAAAAGCTCTAACAGGCTGCTGAAAAACTCTTCGATTTTGGCTTTGTGATGTGATTCACTCCGTTTGACGAAGCGGAGTGATTTGCGATGCGCGGTGGGCCTGAAGAGACGAAACAGCTTTTCTCTTATGTTGATGTGGAGGACCGGATACCTTTTGATCATCCGTTGCGGGCCGTCCGACAGCTTGTCGAAGAGGTTCTGGGGAAGATGTCGGGGCAGTTCGCCAAGCTCTACTCGCACACGGGCAGGCCTTCGATTGCGCCGGAGTGTTTGTTGAAGGCCAGTCTTGTTCAGGCCTTCTTCTCGATCCGCTCGGAGCGGCAGCTGGTGGAGCAGATCGATTACAACATCCTGTTCCGCTGGTTTGTCGGCCTGTCGATGGATGATGTGGTGTGGGATGCCTCGACCTTTTCGAAGAACCGCGCGCGGCTGTTTGAGGCGGACGTGGCGCAGTCGTTTCTCAGCACGCTGATGGCCTTGCCGCAGGTCAAGGGCCTTCTGTCATCGGAACACTTCTCGGTCGACGGCACACTGATTGAAGCCTGGGCGTCGATGAAGAGTTTCCGACCCAAAGATGGTTCTGGTCAACCACCGGGGCCGGGGCGCAACGGTGAGCGCAGCTTCCACAGGGAGAAACGCTCGAACGAGAGCCATGCCTCAACGACCGATCCCGATGCCAAGCTGGCCCGCAAGGGTGATGGCCAGGAAAGCCGTCTCTGCTTCATGGGCTCAATCCTGATGGAGAACCGCAACGGTTTGATCGTCGGGGCGGACGTCATGCGCGCCACCGGAACCGCCGAGCGCGAGGCAGCGCTCATCCTGATCGACCGGGTGAAGCCGCCGTCGCGGCGTGCGACACTCGGTGCCGACAAGCTCTATGACGCCGCCGCTTTCATCGAAGCCCTGCGCGCCCGCAAGGTGACGCCGCATGTCGCCGTCAATGGTGCCGTTTCAAAAACCGGCAAAGTGCGCAGCACGCTGGTTGATGGTCGCACGACCCAGCATCAGGGCTATGCTGTCAGCCAATGCATCCGCAAACGTATCGAGGAAGGCTTCGGCTGGGGCAAGACCATCGCAGGCTTGCGGAAGGTGAAGCTGCGAGGCCTCGCCAAGGTTCGCGGCCTCTTCACCTTCACAATGGTCGCCTACAATCTCATTCGCATACCAAAACTTGTCACGGCGCTGGCCGGGGCCACACCATGAAAGGCAAGTGGCGGATCGTTTCAATGGCGATGTGGGACAAGAACTTCCTCGACATGATCGAGCCTGCCCATATCTCATTCAACGACCAAGACGAAGGAAGCTTCGCATTTGGCTGCATCAACGCCACACTGGCATGTTCCCTTACAACAACAGATGCGGACTTCACCTTCGAGGGACAGGATGAAATGGAGCCAACTTCAGGCGAAGGCTGGGCTGAACTCCAGCCTGATGGCTCCCTCGAAGGCGAAATCAGCTTTCAAAACGGCGACGAAACCTCCTTCACCGCAACAAAGTGGTAGTTTTTCAGCAGCCTGCTAG
>JANMAE010000078.1:0-6208 GCA_031359445.1 Hyphomicrobiales bacterium
CGGCGTCTACGCCATCCCCGCAGTAGAATCCGAAACCGATTCCCCCGAAGAAGACTGATCATTCCTTCTCCCCACGCGGGGAGAATGCAACGCCCCCAAAGATTATTCCTTCTCCCCTCGAGGGAGAAGGTGGCGCAACGCGCTCAGCAGTTTTGCAAAAACTGCGGAGATGAGGGGCCTTGGTCAACACATGATCAGTCTCCAACACTCGCTGCAACCACCCCTCAACCGTCTCGCACCCACGGCGCGATCCACCTTCTCCCTGAAGGGGAGAAGGAAAATTACAACCGCACAATCCCAAATCATCCGTACACCCCCTAATTCGTCTTCCCGGCGAAAGCCGGGACCCAACTTTCCGCGTGATAACTCTTGAATCATTTATCGCCGCATATACGCTTGGGCACCTCAGCAATATTCTACAAAAGGCAACGCCCCCAAAAATTACTCCTTCTCCCCTCGAGGGAGAAGGTCCGGCAACGCCGGGAATGAGGGGCCCTCCGTCGACCCAAGTTCAACCTCCAGCCCCTCGCTGCAACCACCCCCTCAACCGTCTCGCACCCACGGCGCGATCCACCTTCTCCCTCAAGGGGAGAAGGAAAAAACAAACGCACAACCCAAAATCATCCGTATACCCCTTAACCCGTCATCTCGGCGAAAGCCGCTATCGTATTCAC
The DNA here is from genome assembly GCA_031359445.1 of Hyphomicrobiales bacterium. Lineage (GTDB taxonomy): Bacteria > Pseudomonadota > Alphaproteobacteria > Rhizobiales > Aestuariivirgaceae > Aestuariivirga. Next base: position 675 of record JANMAE010000078.1, read on the forward strand.
AAATCTCTTTTAGGAATTCGGATTTAATTCCAAATACCGGGTGTATCCCCTACACGTATGTTTGTGGAATCGGAGGAGATGTGACAAGAATAGGAGATGGGAAGTAACAGAAATAGTAAATCCATTTTCGTGGCCATTTTGTTTATCGCTTTTGCCGTTCTTCTTTTCATATTTGAGGATGTTTTTGGCGGGGTACTCGCCAGCGCCATCGTTTCCGCGGGTGCCAAGCTCTTTGGGTGGGAACTAACCGTAATGATGGCTACGGTCTCTGTTTACGCTATACCGAGCGCGGTAATATTGGCACTTTTTGCAATTGTTTATGTGGCCGCAAACTGGCATCTCCGAAACACGATCTTTGTTGACGATCCTAGCCAGCCAGCGGCTTTGCTTCCACAAATGACAGGAACAGAGATTGCCGAATATCTCAGGGATAAATCCGCATGGGGATGGCGAACATACGGGAAGTTCAATACCCGGTCCTTTGTGCAGAAGTTTGTTCCGAATGAAATGGAGCGGGCTGGAAAGTCGCGCGAAGTGCGATACATGGGGGCTTGGCCCAATTCACAAGAAACCCATCTGGTGGACCCTGCATATTGGCATGAAGCGGGAATTGATGAGCATAGAATTTGGGATAATCGAAACAATTTTGCTACATATCAAAAGTCGCCGAGCAACGCGGCTTCGTTGAAACATTTTAGCGCCCCGCGAATTGATATTTACCGGGCATGGCCAAAGGTTACAATTTTCGGGAAAATATCTGCTAAATCATGGGTATTTGTTAAAACGACCTGGTGCGGCGCAGAGGATCGAGTATTTAAGGTCCGGCGTTGGCTATGTCAGAAAATAAAATTATGGGCTTGCGGACCTAAAGATGAATCAAAAAGCTAATATAGGCCGTTTCGATTCTCTCTTATCGGCCATGCTTACCAAGGCCCCTAAGCCCGTGGGAAAGACAGCAGCAAAGCCTCGATCATCAAATGCGGGTGCTTCCGCAAATTATGCCGGAACTCGAACTCGTGCAGGTAAGTCCGCAAATGCTGCTTTGAAACCGAAATATAAGTCCCGGCAATCGACCGTTTCAAATGCGACCAAAAAGCCTCGATAGAGTTGGTATTTACGGGACTGCGCACATATTCTTTCTTGAAATGGTTCACCGTGTCATGGGCATAGCCATAGTCACCAAGGTTCTTGAAGGCCCATGCTTCGTCGGTGTAGGTCGTGGCACCTTCCCGCACATTGTTGAAGACATGGGGAACAATATCCGCCGCTTTGTAAGTGGGGACAATTCGCGTCACCACTTCGCCGCCCCGTTCCGTCATGCACAGTACAATGGCCTTATCGTCTTGGCCTTGCTTGTCGCGGCCTCCGATAAAGGCGTGATCGGCTTCAACAGCCTTGGAGCTTTTGCCGTTAGGGGCACATCGCCGTCCACATAGCCCATATACTGACGGATGAGGTTGCACATGCGCCAAGCGGTCTTGTAGGTCACGCCGGTTTGCCGCTGGACCTCTTTTGCAGATACGCCGTTACGTGACGCGCAAAACAGGAACATGACGTGAAACCATGTCGTCAGGGGTGTGCGGGTGTCCATAAATGGCGTTCCGGCCATGGGATGGATGTGGTGGCCACAGTTGCAGGTAAAGGCGGGCATCTTGGCCAAACGGTGAAACGTATCGACTTGGCCACACTTTGGGCAGGCGGGTTCACTTCCATACCGTGTCTCAAACAGGTGTTCCAAGCACGCGTCATCGGTGGGGAACTGGGCTTGGAACTGTTTTAAGGTCATTGGCTTAGCCATGGGCTTGATCTCCTTTCCTACATGTATAGGAAGCCTTTAAACATACGTCAAGGGGATATATCCGAATTAATTAATTAGCCTGGGATTACATGTATTCAAAGCAACTCCACGTGATCGGCGATCGGCCCTTCTCGACGGTTTGGCAATCCTAATTTCGGGCTTGGAAAAACATCCGAAGCGGACACATTTAATCCAGCGGCGGTGATCCGATTTTGAAACCGAGACCGACCAAATCAACCTGTCAATCGCATACGTGCTTGTGCAAGATCGTAAGAGGTCTGCATTCTCATCAAGGTATCAGCACTGATCTTGAACTGTTGCTCAAAGCGCAGCGCCATATCTGCGCTAAGACTGGCATGGCCGTTCAGCACTGTGCTCAGCGCTTGCCGCGACACGCCCATTTCTGCGGCGATATTGGTAATGCTGCGGCCACTCGGTTCCACGATTTCGCTCATGAGCCAACGTCCTGCATGGACGGAGATCGAGTGGTGCATTTTAAGAGCCATGATAATCCTCCATGATAATCCTCCAAGTTCATGTCAGTCACGGTGGCCGTTTGGGTCACGCTGAAAGTGAGACGCCAGTTGCGTGTGACCGTCATAGACCGCGTTCCAGCTCGGCTGCCTGTCAGACGGTGCAAGCCATAGTTCGGCGGCCTTGCCAATTCATCGAGCGAAGCGGTGGCCGCAATAAAGGCGAGCATCGCACGAAGTCGCTCAACATCACCCACAAGCCCTTTTGAATTTCCAGTTAAGAAGAACCGCTTCAGAGCTTTGTGCGAGATGCTCTCAATTTCCATTCGTCAAGTCATACATGACATTATTAGACATGTCAAGTGCAACACGACGGAACGATTGAGGCGTAATCCCCTTCTGCTTTTACCTGTAACTGGCCAATGCATACCGGAGTTTCGGGCTCTGGCTTCCAGAAAGCATCCCGCCCCAACTATACATACTAACATGTTAGTATGAATAATCTCCCAGCCCCATAAGCACATTTTTCAGCAAAAACTTTGCGTCAATTCGCGCTTTTTTGCATGATTTTTCGCTACATTCTGCACGGGCCATCCACCGGTTTCACACAAATCCGCTCCAGCAACCCGCTGATTTTCAGGGGTATTTCCTAATCTAGGAATTGTTTCACGTGAAACACCGTGCCGTCATTTTTTACCCCGTAAAAATCCCAAAAAACCCCTCGCCCAAACTCACGTCGACGCCACTCGAAGTTTCGCGCTAGACTAACCCCAGAGGTGGTGGGCGACTCAATCCAAAAATGCCGACGGCCTGAAACCAATACCAACTGATCTACTCCTGGGAAGGAACCTCAATGGCACAAACCTATAGCCCCAATTTGCCCGCAACGTCGCGGGCCATGTCCAAAGACGAAAGATTTGTCGTCTTCGCCTCATCTGTTGGCACCGTTTTCGAATGGTATGACTTTTATCTCTATGCCACCCTCGCGCCATTTTTCGCGGCGCTGTTTTTCCCGCCGGGAAATGACACCGCAGCATTGCTCTCGGCCTTTGCAACCTATGCCGCAGGCTTCCTGGTAAGGCCCTTCGGCGCCCTGGTGTTTGGCCGCCTGGGCGACATGATCGGCCGCAAATACACCTTCCTGGTCACCATGATGGTGATGGGCATCGCCACATTCCTCGTGGGCCTCCTGCCAACCTTTGCCTCCATCGGCTGGGGAGCGCCTGTCTTGCTCGTGGGCCTTCGCCTGCTGCAGGGCCTGGCACTCGGCGGTGAATATGGCGGCGCTGCAACTTACGTGGCCGAACATGCGCCGAGCAATCGCCGGGGCTATTCCACGAGCTGGATTCAGACAACGGCCACCATCGGCTTTTTCCTGTCGCTGGTTGTCATTCTCATTTCCCGCAGCACGCTTTCAACTGCGGATTTTGCCGAATGGGGCTGGCGCATTCCTTTCATCGTTTCGGCATTCCTGCTCATCTTCTCGATCTGGATTCGGCTGAAACTCAATGAATCGCCGGTTTTCCAGAAAATGAAATCCGAGGGCAGGGCGTCGAAATCCCCCCTCACGGATTCCTTCCTGCGTTCGCCCAACAACAAATTCGTGCTGTTTGCCCTTCTGGGTGCAACGGCAGGCCAGGGCGTTGTCTGGTACACCGGGCAGTTCTACGCCCTGTTCTTCCTCACCATCACGCAGAAGGTCGACTATCAAACAGCTTACATCATGGTGGGCATAGCGCTGCTCCTGGGCACGCCGTTCTTCGTGATCTTTGGTTCGCTGTCGGATCGGATCGGCCGTCTCAAGATCATCCTGGCGGGCTGTGTGATTGCAGCCCTGACATACTTCCCGCTGTTTGGCCTGCTGGCCAAAGCGGTCAATCCCGACCTTGCCGCCTATCAGGCCACAACCCCCATCACCGTCTCCAATGATCCCGCAAACTGTCACTTCAACATCTTTGTGGGGCCATGGTCAAAGTTCGGCGATTGTGACAAGGCCAATGATTTCCTGACCAAATCCGGCCTGTCCTTCACGACAGTCTCCGGTCCTTCCGGTTCTCCCTCTACGTTGACGATCGGGGCCGACAAGAAAGTGGTGGAAGGCTTCAATCCCTTCGCCTGGTCGCAGGCCCTCATCGCCTCAGGCTATCCCCTGCTGAAATCCTCAACCTCGGCCATTACCTTGACCAAGGAACAGGCGGATGCCCTGGCAGCCCTTCAGGCCGACAAGAAACCCGCCGATGCCATGAAGCTCTTGAGCGAGGCGCGTATTGCTGCTGATCCCAAAGCCAAGAAACTCGCGGGCGTGGCCAATATCGACAAGGTCGAAGTGGCAGCCGATGGCATGAGTGCAACTGCAACGGTAACCGAAATAGCGCCAGGAAATGCCGATAAGGCCAAGATCAACTGGCCCATGGCATTGGCGGTCCTGTTCATCATGATGATCTATGTCACCATGGTTTACGGGCCAATCGCCGCCTTCCTGGTGGAGCTCTTCCCCACCCGCATCCGCTACACCTCCATGTCGCTGCCCTATCACATCGGCAATGGCTGGTTTGGCGGCATGCTGCCCCTGCTGGCTACAGCGATTGTGGCCTCCTATGGCAATATCTATGCAGGCCTCTGGTATCCCATCGTCGTGGCACTCGCCACGGCCGTCATTGGCTTCTTCTTCCTGAAGGATACCAAGAACGTAAACATTGCGGACTGATAATTCGTCACCGAAACCTTGACGCAAACTCCGCTGGCAGCATTTTTGCTGGCGGGGTTTTCTTCCCTTGCCACCTTAATTTCAATCCCATATAAGCCACAAACCAAACTGCCCGGGTAGCTCAGTTGGTAGAGCAGCGGATTGAAAATCCGCGTGTCACTGGTTCAATTCCGGTCCCGGGCACCACTTTCCCTTTCAACTTCAAGGGGTTAAATTTTCTTGCCCTTGTAAAATGCCGACGATATGCTTGTTACAGTTTGTTACACTGCAGCGCGTTGCATTTTCAAACTCCAACAAAATTGTAGCAAAGGAAGCAAATGCCTGTTGTGAAACTCCGCGATGGGGACATCACACTTTATACAAGAGGCGACAGCGCGAATTGGTATGCGGGTTTTAAGTTACCGGGCGGTGGCCGCTGGCCTGCTGCCGGTTCAGTGGACACCATCCTAAGTTAACCCAGCCTTTCTTTCAAACTCAATTGGGCTGAGATACCCCAACGTCGAATGCCGTCGCCGGGGATTGTAGAAGCGCTCAATGTAGTCGAACACATCGGCTT
>JANMAE010000106.1:0-10744 GCA_031359445.1 Hyphomicrobiales bacterium
GGCAACCCATGCGGCGGAAGGCTATGCCCGCTCCACCGGCAAGTGCGGCGTGGTTCTGGTGACGTCAGGACCGGGTGCCACCAATGCGGTAACCGGGCTCACCGACGCTCTGCTTGATTCCATCCCGATGGTTTGCCTCACGGGGCAGGTTCCCACCCATTTGATCGGCAATGACGCATTCCAGGAGTGCGATACAGTTGGCATCACGCGGCCCTGCACCAAGCACAATTGGCTGGTGAAGGATGTAAACGACCTTGCCCGCATCCTGCATGAGGCATTTTATGTGGCCACCCACGGGCGGCCCGGCCCGGTTGTGGTTGACATTCCCAAGGACGTCCAGTTCGCCACGGGCAAGTATGTTGGGCCGAAGAACATCGAGCACAAGACCTACCGCCCGCGCGTGAAACCTGACCAGGAGGCCATACGTGCAGCCGTCGAGCTGATCGCGAAAGCCAAGCGCCCGCTGTTTTATACGGGGGGTGGCGTGATCAATTCAGGTGTTGCTGCCTCGAAGCTGCTGCGCGATTTTGTAAAGCTCACCAACATTCCGCTCACTTCCACGCTCATGGGCCTTGGTGCCTATCCAGCCTCGGGCAAGAACTGGCTTGGCATGCTGGGCATGCACGGAACCTATGAAGCCAACATGGCCATGCATGATTGCGACGTGATGATCAACGTAGGTGCAAGGTTTGATGACCGCATCACGGGAAGGCTCAACGCCTTCTCGCCCGGGTCCAAGAAAATCCATATCGACATTGATCCCTCGTCAATCAACAAGACCGTGCAGGTTGACATCCCGGTGGTGGGCGATGTGGCGCACGCGCTGGAAGACATGATCCGGGTCTGGAAGGCCAAGGCCTGCGAGCTCGACAAGAAGGCGCTCGCCTCCTGGTGGAAGGAAATCGATACCTGGCGGGCCAAGGACAGCTTGAAATACAAGCCCAACAGGGATGTGATCATGCCGCAGTACGCCATCCAGCGTCTGTATGAGCTCACCAAGGACAAGGACGTCTACATCACGACGGAAGTTGGCCAGCACCAGATGTGGGCGGCGCAATTTTTTCATTTTGACAGTCCCAATCACTGGATGACGTCAGGTGGCCTCGGCACCATGGGCTATGGCCTGCCCGCCGCCGTCGGCGTGCAGATGGCGCATCCCAAGGCGCTGGTTGTGGATATCGCGGGTGATGCCTCGGTGCAGATGACCATGCAGGAAATGTCGACAGCCGTGCAGTACCGGTTGCCGATCAAGATTTTCATCCTGAACAACCAGTACATGGGCATGGTGCGGCAGTGGCAGCAATTGCTCCACGGCAATCGCCTGAGCGAAAGCTATTCGGAAGCGCTGCCGGATTTCGTGAAACTGGCGGATGCCTTTGGCTGCGTTGGCCTGCGGGCCGAGAAACCTGCCGAGCTTGATGACAAGATCAAGGAAATGATCAAGACGCCGCATCCCGTGCTGTTTGATTGCCGGGTGGCGGCGTTGGCAAATTGCTTCCCGATGATTCCATCGGGCAAAGCCCATAATGAAATGCTGCTCGGCGAAGAAGTGAGCGATGACGAAATCGGCTCCACCATCGACGCACGCGGCAAGCAACTGGTTTAAGGGAGAGAGAACATGAACGCACATCTGGCGCCCACGGGCTCTGCGTATTTCCTCGACACTTCAAAGAAGGCTGTTGAAACGCACACGCTTGCCGTGGTCGCTGACAATGAGCCGGGCGTGCTTGCCCGCATCATCGGGCTGTTTGCCGGGCGGGGTTACAATATCGACTCGCTTACCGTTTCGGAAACCATCCATGAAAAACATGTTTCGCGTTTCACCATCGTGACCACAGGCACGCCTGCCGTGCTGACGCAGATCAAGCATCAGCTTGAAAGAATGGTGCCGGTGCATTCGGTTGCCGATCTCACCGTGCAGGGCAATTCCCTGGCGCGCGAGCTCGCCATGGTAAAGGTTGCAGGAACCGGCGAGAAGCGCATGGAGGCGCTGCGATTGGCCGATGCCTTCCGGGCGCGCGTCATTGATGCCTCCACTGAAAGCTTCATCTTTGAGATCACCGGCAAGCCCGACAAGGTTGACCAGTTCATCTCGCTGATGGTGCCCATCGGACTGGTGGAAGTCGCCCGCACGGGTGTTGCAGGAATCAGCAGGGGTGCTGAGGGGATGCGGGTTTGATTTGCCGACTGCCTATCCGCAGGCGGTGATATACAGCTTTGTACTTATTGGCCACATAAGTCATGAATTGGTTCTATCGCAAAAATCATTGAGAGTTCGCGTGTGACAATGCCAATTCATATGTTGCGCAGCATATACTGACCGAATGGTTTCCGACTCTATCAACTGGATTTGCCAACTTGCATTTTTGAGCACTGTATCCATCCTCTTGTGGGAAAGGGGTAGACATCTGGTCTGGTATTATTTTTGAAAACCGGACTTTCTAACCTGCAAGTTTTTGCGTAATGTTCGTTGCATGAGCTGCAAACTTTCTGTGAATGTGAATGCCATTGCCTATTTGCGCAATCGCCGCCATGTGCCTTGGCCGTCGCTTGAGGGATTGGGCCGCATTGCGCTGGAGGCGGGGGCTGCCGGGCTTACAGTGCACCCCCGGCCTGACGAGCGCCATGTTCGCCGGGCGGATGTGCCGGTATTGCGCGATCTCATCCGCAAGGAATTTCCGGGCCGCGAATATAACATCGAGGGTTTTCCCGATGAGCGCTTCCTGGCACTGGTGGAGGACACACTTCCCGATCAGGTGACACTTGTTCCGGACGATCCAAGCCAGGGTACGTCCGACCATGGTTGGGATATTGCGAGCAATCATGACATGCTGAAAAAAATTATCGCGCGGCTTCAGGGCAGGCACATGCGGGTTTCCCTGTTTATCGATCCAGATCCCGCTTTGCCAGAGCTTGCCAAGGCAGTTGGCGCGGACCGTGTTGAAATTTACACCGGTCCCTATGGCGGTGCCTTGGATCCTGCCTTGCACAATGCGGAATTTGTGAAAGTGGTCGCCACAGGCAGGGCAGCGGCTGCTGCAGGCATTGGCTTGAATGCCGGTCATGATCTTACGCGCGAAAATCTTCCAGCACTGGTGCATGCACTGCCAAACCTTGCCGAAGTTTCCATAGGCCATGCCGTCATCGCAGACGCCATGACTTACGGCATGGCTGACACCGTGCGGATGTTCCGGCGCGCCATCGGAAACAAGTGAAACGCTGGCGAGTTTGCTGCCCCGTTTTACTCGCATGGAGCCCATGTTTATTGTGGCTTGCCATAATCGGGCTGGCCCGCTAATTCCCGCTGCAACAGTTCAAAAGGGGATATTTACATGCGCGTTTATTATGACCGGGATGCCGACGTTAACCTGATCAAGGGCAAGAAGGTGGTAATTGTCGGTTATGGCAGCCAAGGCCGCGCGCATGCGCTCAATCTGAAGGATTCCGGTGCCAAGCAACTTGCCATCGCGCTCAAGGCAGGGTCTCCCACCATCAAGAAGGCAGAAGCCGACGGTTTGCAGGTGATGACCGTGGCGGACGCTGCAAAGTGGGGCGACTTGCTGATGATGGCAACGCCTGATGAATTGCAGGCCGACATCTACAAATCTGAAATCGCGCCCAATATCAGGGATGGTGCGGCCATTGCATTCGCGCATGGCCTCAATGTGCATTACGGGCTCATCGAACCGAAGAAGTCCGTGGACGTTGTGATGATTGCGCCCAAAGGTCCTGGCCACACTGTGCGTGGAGAATATCAGAAGGGCGGCGGCGTTCCCTGCCTGATTGCCATCCATCAGGATGCATCGGGCAATGCCCATGATTTAGCATTGTCCTATGCCTCGGGCGTGGGCGGCGGGCGTTCGGGCGTTATCGAAACAACATTCAAGGAAGAATGCGAAACCGATCTGTTTGGCGAGCAAGTGGTGCTTTGCGGCGGGTTGGTGGAACTGATCCGCGCGGGATTTGAAACCCTGGTGGAAGCAGGCTATGCGCCGGAGATGGCATATTTCGAATGTCTGCATGAAGTGAAGCTGATCGTCGACTTGATCTATGAAGGCGGCATTGCCAACATGAACTATTCCATTTCCAACACGGCGGAGTGGGGTGAATATGTATCGGGTCCGCGTATCATCACGGACGAGACCAAGGCCGAGATGCGCCGCATTCTCAAGGACATCCAATCCGGCAAGTTCACCAGCGAGTGGATGCAGGAATATCGCGCCGGCTCTGCCCGTTTCAAGGGCATCCGCCGCAACAATGACAACCACCAGATTGAAGCGGTAGGCGAAAAGCTGCGTGCCATGATGCCGTGGATCGGCAAGAACAAGCTGGTGGACAAGGCGCGGAATTAAAAAAGGGGGGCCGCTGCATGGGCGGTCCCCTTCTGTTTTGTCTTGATCAGAGGCCTGGAATATTCGCTGCGACTTTGCTAGCAAGGTTGGCGCCCGCATTTGCCTTGACATAGGCCAGCAGTTTTTCACCCGCCTGTTCGATCTGCGCAATGCTAAGGCCCGTGGCTTGCAATTGCGAGAACCCCGAAGCTGCAATTCCTGCCTTTTCACCCAGAACACTTCCGGCAAGGTTTCCGAGAAAACCGCCTGAGCTTGCGCTGACGAGGTTTGCATTGGCCAAATCACTGGCACCCGGGAGCTTGGCGAACAGCTGCGCGGAAAGCTTGGGGTCAACGTCCTGCTTGATAACTGACAGGAGGATTCCTACAGCGCGTTCCGCGATGGATGCATCAAGGCCCGCATTGCTGGCAATCTCGTCTATGGTGGTTTGAAGGTTCATGGTGTTAGCCATGCGCTTTCAGGCGGGTATTGCAGCTTGACCAGAACTGGGGCCACTTCATGCCGGCTTGCAGGGTTCCTGCCGACTTGGCTGTATGCCATTCATTGGCACATTCCTTGATACGTTGATGAGCCGCAATCTGGCCGGGGGAAAAGAGTTTACCGTTCTTATCCACCTTCGTTACGTCAATATTGGCGTAATTCGTCCCATTGGGCTCCGCCGGTATCACGTTATCAGGAGAGATTGAGCTTGTAGTTACGGCACTGTCGACGGCACATGATTGTTTGACAAACTGTTTCCAGGTCAGTCCGGCAGGAATACTGCCTGCATCTTTCATGGATTTCCACTGGGCGCTGCAATTTTTCATGAAGGTTCCGCCTGCGGGTGCCTGGGTGGCGGTGGTCGTAGGTGTTTTCTTCTTGATAGCAGGAGCGACGGCTGGTGTGATGGGTGCTGTCGTGGTCGCGTTAGCGTTGGCCGCACAATCCGTCTTTACAAAGTCTGTCCACTTGGTTCCAGAAGGTACTGTTCCAGAAGTCTTTGCAGTCTTCCATTTGGCAGCGCATTCCTGCATGAAGGTTGCTTTTGCGTCAGCATGGACTGCGACGAGAGGTGTAATGCCAAGGAGAAGTGCAATCACGAGGGAGGAATTCTTGAAAGTTATTGTCATGTTAAGTTTCCTTGTTTCCGGGCAAGCCTGCCCATCCGCAAGAAAGCGAGTTTCTTGCGCCTGAGTTGAATATTTATGCAAATATAGCCGTCTGCGTGAAACACGCCGACGCACCCAGTCGTATTCCACGAGGTTGTTTGAAAAGCGGCGTTGAGATTACTGTTTCCTAATTCTGGAGTAACTTACGAAGATGTATAGATGCGCCGTGCATGCCGATACTTTGCGCTGAGCAAAGCGCGGGTTTGCTTTTGTGAGGCCGTTTGGACTAAATGAACGCGCCCACCGAGGAGTCTGCTGTGACGCTTGCGCAAGATATTGACCAGTTGAAGTTGCAGGAGACACGCCTGCGATTTGCAAAGTTTGATGAGAATGACGCCTGGGTTTTGGGTTCGCAGATGCGTGAGGCCGCGGCTTCACGAAAACTGCCGCTGGTGATTGATATCCGGGTGGCGGGCAGGGCGTTGTTTTATGCAGCCGTTGCCGGAAGTGCACCTGACAATGCCGAATGGGTGCGGCGCAAGTCCACACTGGTGATGCGCTATCACAAGAGTTCCTATCGCATGAACCGTGAGCTGGCGGCGAGCGGGCAAACCCTTGATGAATTTCGCGGCGTGAACCCCATCGACGTGGCACCAAATGGCGGGGGCTTTCCCATCCACCTCACCGGCACGGGCATTATCGGCACCATCACGGTTTCCGGCATTCCCCAGCGCGATGACCACAACTTTGTGATCGAAGCGCTGTGCAAATTTCTCAAGCTTGCCCACAGCGAATTGGCACTCGCGCCGGAAGCCGCGTGACATTCAGTGAGCTCTGATATTGTCTTTCTGATCTTGGCGGGCGTTGCCTCATTTGTTGTGGGCATGTCCAAGGGTGGTTTGCCCATGGTTGGCCTGTTGTCGGTTCCCTTGCTGTCGCTCAGCATTTCACCCGTGATGGCGGCCGGTCTCCTCCTGCCCATCTTTATCATCAGCGATGTTTATGGGCTGTGGATTTACCGCAAGGAATTCGATACCCGCAATATCGCCATCATTGTTCCGGCGTCGATGATCGGGATCGGGGTCGGGTGGGCCACTGCGAGCATTACCAGCGAAGATCTGGTGAAAATCCTGGTGGGGGTCATCGGCCTCGCCTATTGTGCCGACGCAATATTGAAGTCACGCCGCGACCTGCCACCACGGCCAGCCGATGTGCCGCGCGGGGTTTTCTGGGGTTCGATTGCGGGCTTCACCAGCTTTGTTTCCCATGCGGGCGGTCCGCCCTATCAGATGTATGTGCTGCCGCAGCGTCTGGACAAGATGGTCTATGCTGGAACATCCACCATCATCTTCGCCATTATCAATTTGTTGAAGTTGCCGCCCTATTGGATGCTGGGGCAGGTCAACCTCGCCAGCATCGAGAAGGCCGTGTATCTTGCGCCGATTGCCATTCTTGGCGCCTATGTGGGTTACAAGATCACGAAGACTATCCCGCAGAAAATATTCTTCCGGCTGGTTGAAGTGGCGCTGCTTCTGGTTTCCATAACGCTCGTCTATGAAGGTGCTTCGGCACTGCTGAGGAGATAGGCCACAATGCAACTGCAGTTTCATACCCTCGATGTGTTTACCAAAAACCGCTTCAGCGGAAATCCGCTTGCCGTGGTCCTTGATGCGGACGGGCTGTCGACCGAAGCGATGCAAATGATCTGCCGGGAATTCAATCTGTCGGAAACAATCTTCGTGATGAAGCCCGACGATCCGGCCAACACGGCTAAGGTGCGGATCTTCTTTCCAGGTGGCGAGATGAATTTTGCGGGACATCCCACTGTGGGATGTGCGGTGCTCCTGGCTGAAATGAAGTACAAGGCGGGCTGCAGCTTTGAAACCACCATCAGGCTGGAGGAAAAAGCGGGCCTGGTTCCTGTCAAAGTGTCCCGCATCGGCGACGTGCCTTATGCGCAGTTCACGGCACCTGTCGTGCCCTTTGTTGTCGATCATCCGTTGCCTGATGCAGCGGAAATCTCGCGTGCGCTTGGTCTTGCGCCTGAGAGCATTGGGTTTGGCGAACATATGCCGGTCTTGCTTGAGGGAGGACCACGGTTTTTCTATGCGCCGGTGAAAGGTCAAGCTGCGTTGGCGGCGGCGCGTGTCATCGAGCCATATTGGTCCAATCTCTTGGAGCCTTTGGGAACGGATGGAATTTATGTGTATTGCCGGGGCGGCACAGCTGCTGACACTGGGTTTCGCGCCCGGATGTTTGCGCCAACCGGCGGCATCCCGGAAGATCCTGCAACTGGTTCTGCGACTGCCATGCTGGCGGCCCAGCTTCTCACGTCTGAAAAACTTGGTGACGGTATGCACCGCTGGCGGTTGGAACAGGGTTATGAAATGGGTCGGCCATCCGATCTGTTGCTTGAAGCTGACATTGGACATGGAAAGCTTTCAGCCGTGCGGGTTGGTGGCCATGCGATACGCATCATGAAAGGAACTTTGGAATTATGAGCCTGCACCAACTCCTGCTGAGCCTTCACCTGATTTTTATTGCATCAGGCGTTGGCCTCAGTTTTTCCAACTTCATCAATGCAAGGCTGAGCCTGGGAACATCAGGCGATGTGGCCAAGGGGCTGGCGCTACAGCGGCGCTGGGTTTCGCGCATTGGCGATGGCGTGATCGCGGGTATCTGGATCACGGGTGCCGCGCTGCTCTCGGCCCGGGGAATGGAAGGGCTCAACAGTTGGTTTCACGCCAAGCTCGCCTTTGTGGTTCTTCTCACCCTCAGCCACATCATGGCGCGGCGCACCGGAGGAAAGATGATGCGCAGCGGCAATGCAGTACTCCTGCCAAGGCTCAGCCTTTACATCTTGGGTGTGTGGATATCGGCCATGATGGCCGTTGTGCTGGCTGTCTTGGCTTTTGAGAGCTGATTACTGAATATTGAGAATGGCCTTGGCCTCGGCGGTAACGTCTAGGCCTTCCTGCTCATTGCCGGCACCGCAGAGCTGCACGGCTTGATTGCGCATGTCCTCAAGTTGTGACTTCTGGTCGTTGCTTAATTCCTTGTTTGCCAAGGCATCATCAATTTTCGCAATGTCATCCTGGCACTGGCCCGCGTGGGACGCCGAAGATACGGCGGCCAAAAACAGCGCGGCAAATAGAAAGGTCTTCATCGTCTCATAGAACTCCAATTGGACTGTCGGTTTCTCTATACCAATAATGACAAAATTGAGCCTCTTTGTGTTTTCATAAGAAAACACGGTTTATGCGGCTTTCATGCAACAGGTGTGTTGCGGGCGTGCACCGCTGTTGCGAGCGCCACCAATACGTCCTCGTCCTGGTAGGGCTTGCACAGCACCGGCCAGGCCTTGAATGCAACTGGCACTTCGGACGCCAGCGCACCGGTTGAAAAAACGATGGCGCCACCCCGCTCCAGTACGGCCGAAGCGACGGGAGCAACGGTTTCGCCATGCAGGTTAAGATCCAGCAGGGCCACATCAAAATCTTCGGTCTTTGCCATCAGAAGTGCTTTGGCGACCGTTTCGGCCGTGCCGACGAGAACGCAGCCTTCATCCACAATGAGCTCGCCCAGGCACATGGCGATGATTGGCTCATCCTCGACGATCAGCACACGCAGACCTTTCAGCGAAGGCATGTTCGGTTCGGCCACATTCATGGTTTCATCATGCCCTTAAAACCCAAGCCGAGCTATCGCTAAGTTGCCATACTGAAGGTTGGGATTTCAAGCAAATTGCCGCCGTCTTTCATGCGGCTGTTGAGGTAATCCACCTGCACCTCGCTGAATGTTGCAATGGCTGGGCGCGTAGTTTATGGTGGCTCCATGGTCAATCATCTAAAACTTGCGCTTCTGCTTCTTATCAGCCCCTGAGGGTCGGCTGGGCATCTGCCTTGGCTCTTTGGGGAAAACCACCTAAACCACAAACCCAGCAGCCAGCTCAAGAGAATGCCTCCGATGATGATTTCCCCCAAAGAAAAATACCGTCCCTATACGCCCATCACTTTGCCTGACCGGCAGTGGCCCAACCGCAGCATCACCCATGCGCCGATCTGGTGCTCGGTGGATTTGCGCGATGGCAACCAGTCGCTCATCGAGCCCATGGGCCATGAGCGGAAAGTCCGCATGTTCAACGCGCTCATCGCCATGGGCTTCAAGGAAATCGAGGTGGGTTTTCCCTCCGCCTCGCAAACCGATTTTGATTTCGTGCGCTTCTTGATCGAGCAGAAGAAGATTCCCGATGGCGTCACCATCCAGGTGCTCACGCAATCCAGAGAGGAACTCATCCGCCGCACCTTTGACTCACTCGGGGGTGTGAAATCCGCAATCGTGCATCTCTATAATTCAACATCCGAATTGCAGCGCCGCGTGGTGTTCAAGCTGGACAAGGCCGGCATCACCGATATCGCGGTGAAGGGCGCCCGCCTCATCATGCAGCTCGAAAAGGAATATGGCATGGAGGCGGTCACGCGCCATGAATACAGCCCGGAAAGCTTCACCGGCACCGAGATGGACTATGCCGTGGAGATCTGCGAGGCGGTGATGGATGTCTACCAGCCCACGCCCCAGAAGAAGCTCATCCTCAATCTCCCCGCCACGGTGGAAATGTCCACGCCCAACATCCATGCCGACCAGATCGAGTGGTTCTGCCGCAACATCAAGAACCGGGATTGCCTCACCATATCGCTCCACCCCCATAACGACCGGGGGTCGGCCGTGGCCGCCACCGAGCTTGCGCTGCTGGCAGGTGCTGACCGCGTCGAAGGCACCCTGTTCGGCAATGGCGAGCGCACCGGCAATGTCTGCCTCGTCACGCTGGCCATGAACCTGTTCACGCAAGGCGTTGATCCCCAGCTTGATTGCTCCAACATCAATGAGCTGGTGCGCATGGCGGAATATTGCAACCAGCTCCCCATCCATCCGCGCCACCCCTATGCGGGCGAGCTGGTGTTCACGGCCTTCTCGGGCTCGCATCAGGATGCCATCAACAAGGGCTTCAAGGCCATGAAGGCGTCGAACAAGCATTTATGGGAGGTGCCTTATCTGCCGATCGACCCCATGGATTTGGGGCGGAGCTACGAGGCGGTGGTGCGCATCAACAGCCAGAGCGGCAAGGGCGGCGTTGCCTATCTCCTGGAAACCGAACACGGCATCGAGCTGCCGCGCCGCGCGCAGATCGAGTTTTCCAAAGTGGTGCAAGCGATTGCCGACAGTGAAGGCGTGGAGCTTACCTCCGACCGGCTGTGGCGCGCCTTCACGGCGGAATATCTCGCAGGCAACGGCCGCTATGCATTC
>JANMAE010000127.1:0-15464 GCA_031359445.1 Hyphomicrobiales bacterium
CCAGCGCGATCGCGCTCTTCAGGCGGCAGGGCCTGCAGGGCGCGGCCCAGGTTGTCGGACACGCTCAGGAGATCGCGGGCAAAATTGCTGGCGGCATAAAGCGTAGCTTCAGCCTTTTCACGCTCGGTGCGCTTGCGCAGATTCTCCATTTCAGCGGCCATGCGCAGCAATCGGTCTTTCAGGGCTGCGGTCTCTTCCTTGAGGACCATGATTTCTTCATCGCGCGGGTCGGCATGCACCTCCTCCATGGGAGATTCCATTTCAACGTCATCAAAATCCGGCAAGTCTGTTTCGTTGCTCATCGCTTACCTCAATCAATTCATGTCAGGGATGTTCCCGCATATCGTCTGTAACGGGCGAAAAATCAAGTCAGAAGGCGGCTCACGACCTTGGCCGTGTAGTCCACCATGGGAATAATCCGGGCATAATTCATGCGGGTGGGGCCGATAATGCCCAGAACGCCCACGATTTTTTCCTCGGAATTCTTGTAAGGCGCCACAATCAGCGAGGAGCCTGACATGGAAAACAGCTTGGTTTCGGAGCCAATAAAGATACGGACCCCTTCACCAGCCTCCGCAAGGCCCAAGAGCTGCATCAATTCCTTTTTGTTTTCAATATCTTCGAAGAGCTTTCGGATTTTCTCAAGGTCGTCCAAGGCCTTGGTGTTTTCCAGGAGATTGGCCTGACCCTTGACGATCAGCGTCTTGGAATCAGCATCGCTAGCACCTGACCAGATGGCAATTCCGGTTTCCACAACATTGGCTGAAACCTCATCCAGTTCACGGCGCAGCGTGTCCATTTCATGCCTCATGAAGCGCTGGACCTCGGCTATGGTCTTGCCTTGAAACCGCGTGGAAAGATAATTGGAAGCCCTGGTGAATATGGCAGGCGGCAGGCCGGGGGGCACTTCGATGATGCGGTTTTCCACGCCCCCATCCTCGCCCACCAGAATAACCAACGCGCGCCCCGGCGCCAGATTTACAAATTCGATGTGCTTGAGACGGGCATTCATCTTGGGCGACATGACCACGCCGGCGCAATGCGAGAGACCAGACAGCAAGGTACTGGCTTCGCCCAACATGTCCTCGATGCGCCGTTGGCGGTTGGAAGCTGCAATTTCTGCATCAATGCGGGCCCGTTCACCTGAGGTGACAGAACCCACCTCCATCAGGGCGTCGACGAAGAAACGCAGGCCCGCTTCAGTGGGCACGCGGCCTGCGCTGGTATGGGGGGCGTAGATAAGGCCTGACTCCTCAAGATCCATCATGACGTTGCGCACCGAGGCTGAAGACAGGGAGGCCGGAAGAATGCGCGAAATTGTGCGTGAGCCCACAGGCTCGCCGGTTTCGAGATAGGTATCCACGAGACGCCGGAAAATGTCACGGGAACGCTGGTCCAGGGCTGCAAGGCCTGATGGCCTTTCTTCAATTATTGGTCGCGGGGGAATGATGCTCATGAGCTATATCTAGAAATCAAGTTGGCTCGGGTCAATCAAAAGGCTAGAAGGGCCAAAAATTCACAAAGGATACCTGCCACATGCGCCCTTCCGGCCGAAAGCCCGACCAACTCCGCGACATCAGCTTTGAGCGGAACTACATCAAGCATGCAGAAGGTTCCTGCCTGGTGAAATTTGGCGACACCCATGTCTTGTGCACGGCGAGCCTTGAGGAACGGGTGCCGCCCTGGCTCAAGGGGTTGGGCAAGGGATGGGTGACAGCGGAGTATGGCATGCTGCCACGCTCCACCGGCGAGCGCATGCGGCGTGAGGCCTCCAGCGGGAAGCAATCGGGACGCACACAGGAGATCCAGCGGCTGGTAGGGCGCAGCCTGCGGGCGGTGGTGGACCTGGTAGCCTTGGGCGAGCGGCAGATCACGCTGGATTGCGATGTCATCCAGGCAGATGGTGGAACACGCACCGCAGCCATTACCGGAAGCTGGGTGGCACTTTACGATTGCCTGAAATGGATGGAAGCTCGGTCCATGTTCAAGACCTGGCCCCTCAAAGATCATGTCGCAGCCATTTCTGCTGGCATCCATAGACAAGCAACCGTGCTTGATCTGGATTATGCGGAAGATTCAACGGCTGAAACCGATTCAAACTTCGTGATGACCGGCGCTGGCGGCATTGTTGAAATCCAGGGGACTGCCGAGGGTGAACCCTTCAGCCAGGAACGCTTTCTAGAGCTGATGGCCTTTGCCCGCAGTGGCATCGCCGAACTTGTTGCGATGCAAAAAGCAGCTATTGCATGAGCTTAGAACTCACGGGGCAAAAAATCGTGATTGCCACGCATAATGTGGGGAAGCTTGAAGAATTCCGCGAACTCCTGGCACCCCATGGTGTGGAGGCAGTTTCTGCGGGAGCGCTTAGATTGCCCGAGCCCCTCGAGACCGAGAGCACGTTTCAGGGCAATGCGCGGATCAAGGCGCTTTCGGCCATGCAGGCCTCAGGCATGATTGCGGTGGCTGACGATTCCGGACTATGCGTGGATGCCCTCAATGGTGAACCCGGCGTTTTCACAGCCGACTGGGCCGGACCTTCACGGGACTGGAGCATGGCCATGCGGCTGGTGGAGGAAAAACTTCAGGCGGCAGGTGCAATCCTTCCCGAGCAGCGGCGCGCTGCATTCAAGTGCACGCTGTGCGTGATGTGGCCAGACGCAACTGAACGCTTCTATGAGGGACATGCCGCCGGACATCTCGTATGGCCGCCACGCGGCGCGCTGGGTCACGGCTATGATCCCGTATTCATGCCGATTGGCGAAAGCCAGACTTTCGGTGAAATGCCGCATGCCGCCAAAAACAAGATCTCGCACCGCGCCCGCGCGCTGGAATTGATGTTCCGTGACCTCTTCTGAAAAGGCCTTCGGCATTTATGTGCATTGGCCGTTCTGCAAGGCAAAATGTCCCTATTGCGATTTCAACAGCCATGTGCGCCACCAGGAAGTCGACGCCATGTCATTTGCGCAGGCACTGGTGCGAGAACTGCGCTGGTATGCGGGGTTTACGGGCGACCGCACCGTCACCAGCGTGTTCTTTGGCGGCGGCACACCTTCGCTGATGCCCCCCCAGGCGGTGGCCGCGGTGATCGATGAAATTTCCGCTTTGTGGAAAATATCCAGCGATGTGGAAATCACACTGGAAGCCAACCCCACCAGTGTGGAGGCTGAAAATTTTCGCGGCTACCGCAGCGCCGGCGTCAACCGCGTTTCAGTTGGCGTGCAGGCGCTGGACGAGAATGATCTCAAGGCACTGGGTCGCCAGCATTCACCTGATGAAGCGCTCGCTGCCTTCCGGCTTGCCGCAAAAATATTCCCGCGCGTGTCCTTCGACATGATCTATGCGCGCCCGCAGCAAACGCTGGCGGGCTGGGGCCACGAACTCAGCCGCGCCCTTTCGGAGCAGCAGGGCCATATGTCGCTGTACCAACTCACCATTGAACCAGGTACTGCCTATTTTGACCTGCAAACGCTGGGCAGACTGATTGTTCCGGATGAGGATCGCGCGACCGACATGTTCGAACTGACGCAGGAGCTTACTGCCAAGCATGGGCTTTCGGCCTATGAGGTGTCCAATCACGCGGCTCCAGGGCAGGAGTCGCGGCACAATCTCCTGTACTGGCGCTATGGTGAATATGCAGGTGTGGGCCCTGGCGCACATGCACGCATTGCAGATGGCTGTAACCGCCGTGCGATCATCATGGAAAAACATCCCGAGACCTGGCGCGCACGCGTGCAGGACACGGGCAACGGCTGTGTGGAAGACAGCCTTGTTGTGCCACTGGAACAGGCGCAGGAATATCTCATCATGGGCCTTCGCATTTCGGAAGGCATTGACCTTTCACGGTTTGAAAGATTGAAGGGCCAGTGCATGGATGCCAACAAGATTGCCGGTCTCAAATCCTTGGGCCTTATTGTACGGGAAGGCCAGCGCCTGAGAGCCAGCGCCCAGGGCCGCCGCCTGCTTAACGCGCTGATCAGCGAGCTGGCACACTGACATGATGCACAGCCCGGACCACAGCTATTGCATCGGCAGCACATCCTATGACGCCGAGAAACTGACCGCAGGGCTCTACATCACGGCCACACCCATCGGCCATCTCGGCGATGTCACGCTGCGGGCACTTGCCACCATGGCTTCCGCCGATATTCTCTTATGCGAAGATACGCGCACCACGGCCAAGCTGCTGGAACGTTATGCGATCCGCACGAAGCTGCTGCCGTATCATGAACATAACGCCGCCCGCGTCCGTCCCGCAATTCTGCGCGATCTCAATGATGGCAAAGCCATAGCTCTCGTCAGTGATGCAGGCATGCCCCTGGTTTCAGACCCCGGCTACCGCCTGGTTGCTGATTGCGTGGAGCAGAACATTCCGGTGACGGCTGTTCCTGGCGCATCTGCTGTGCTTACGGCACTGGCACTTTCCGGCCTGCCAACCGACAGGTTCTCATTTCTGGGATTTTTGCCGCATAAAACGGCTGAGCGTAAAAAGCTCTTTACGGAATTTGCAGGCGTTACCTCCACGCTCATCGTGTTTGAAAGCCCACACCGCATTGTGGATGCCTTGATGGACCTTGTTGACACGCTGGGCAACCGCCGCGTGGCGATGAGCCGCGAACTCACCAAGCTGCATGAAGAAGTGCTGCGGGGAACGGCCCTTGAGGTTCATGACGTCCTGCGGGCGAGGCCTTCCATCAAAGGGGAGATCACGCTGGTCATAGCGCCTCCTGAAGCAGTGGCTATAGCTGTTGACGAGGCAACACTGGATATGGCCATTTCCGACGCCTTGCAATCCATGCCCGCCGCGCGGGCGGCCAGCGAGATCTCAAAACGCTTCGGCCTGGCACGCCGCGACATCTATGCCCGTATTCTGGCACGCAAAGATGCGACGTAGCCGGGAGACGGCCGAAAGGCGCGGGCACCGTGCGGAACGCGCCGCACTTTTATTTTTGCGATGCAAGGGCTACCGGCTTTTGGCCCGGAGGTTCAAGACGCCGCAGGGTGAAATTGATCTGGTGATGCGCCGCGGCGAAGTTACGGCTTTCATTGAAGTGAAAGCGCGGAATTCCCGCGACGCGGGCGTTGAGGCGGTGACAGTGTTCCAGTCGCGGCGCATCAGCGCGGCAGCGCGGGTGTGGATGGCACGCGACGTTTTGGCCGCCAACAGCTTCTGCCGCTTTGACATCGTGGTGGTGAATGCCTATTTCTGGCCGCACCATATTGAAAACGCCTTCTGGGGAGATGCCTGAACCATGCCGCTTCGTGTTGCCATCCAGGCAGATCCCCTGCAGTCTTTCAACATCACGGGCGACAGCACTTTTGCCATTATGCTGGAAGCACAAGACAGAGGGCATTCGCTGTTTCACTATGAGACGCGCACACTGGCGCTGCGCGACGGAAAACTTTACGCCACGGGCCATGAGGTGTCCGTCAGGGACGAAAAAGGAAATCATTTCTCCACAAGTCAAATGAAAACGGTTGAGCTTGGCACCTATGATGTTGTGCATATGCGCCAGGATCCGCCCTTTGACATGGGATACATCACGGCCACCCATATGCTGGATCACATTCATCCCAAGACACTTGTGGTGAACAACCCGACGGAAGTGCGCAATGCACCGGAAAAACTCTTTGTCCTGAATTACCGGCAGTTCATGCCGGCCACGCTGATCACGCGCGACGTGGCCGAGATCACCGCTTTTCGCCGCGCGCATGGCGACATCATCCTGAAGCCGCTCTACGGCAATGGTGGTGCTGGCGTGTTCCGCATCGGCGACCGCGACCAGAATTTCTCTTCCCTGCTGGAACTTTTCGAAGGCGCCTTCAAGAATGAACCTTTCATTGCGCAGCAATATCTCAAGGACGTACGCAAGGGCGACAAACGCATCATACTGGTCGATGGCAAAGTGGCAGGCGCCATCAACCGCGTGCCAGCCGAACATGAATCACGGTCCAACATGCATGTGGGCGGCAGGCCAGAGCCTGCCACGCTCACCAAGCGCGAGGAAGAAATCTGCGAAGCCCTGGGTCCGGACCTGAGAAAACGCGGGCTGATATTTGTAGGGATTGACGTGATCGGTGACTATCTCACGGAAATCAATGTGACCTCACCCACAGGCATTAGAGAAGTGAAGCGCTTTGGCGGCGCGGACATTGCAGCACTGATCTGGGATGCCGTGGAAGCGCGCCGCTCCTGACGTTGCGTTACTTTCCTTCTTCCGAAGGGTAGAGCAGCTTGTGCAGGTGGACAATGAAGTAGCGCATCTGGGCATTGTCGATGGTCTCGCGGGCCTTGCCGAGCCAGGCCGTATGGGCTGCGTTGTAGTTGGGGTAAAAGCCTACAACATCGAGTTTGGAAAGATCCTTGAAGTCCACCTTCCTGACATCGTCGAGTTCGCCACCAAAGACCATGTGCAGGAGCTGCTTGTCGTGGGCTGATTTCTTGGGCGATGTGGGCATGGCGGCTCATGTAACTCACACGCCCGCGATGGTCAATCCTTCCACAAGGATTGAGGGTGCATTGGTGGCGGACTTGAATTCGAGATCATTTGCCGGCGTCAGATTTCCGAACATGTCGAGAAGATTGCCGGCAATGGTAATTTCACTGACCGGATAGGCCAGTTCGCCGTTCTCAATCCAGAAACCGGAAGCGCCCCGGCTGTAGTCGCCAGTCACCATGTTCACGCTGTTGCCAATGAGCTCGGTGATGAGGAGGCCTTGGCTGATTGCAGCAATCATGTCCTTGGGCGTTGTCGTGCCTGCTTCCATGTGGAAATTGGATGAGGTGGGGCTGGGCGGACTGGAAAGACCGCGCGCGCCATTTCCGGTGGCGGGCATGTTCAATTGCCGTGCCGAGCGTTGATCGAGAAACCAACCCGTCAATATGCCGTCCTTGATCATTTCACGGCGGACGACCGGCAGCCCTTCCCCGTCAAACGGCCGAGACGCCAGCCCGCGCTTGCGCAAGGGATCATCGATGATGGAAATGTTGCTGGCAAAAATCTGCTGGCCCATGCGATCCTTGAGAAACCCGGTGCCGCGGGCAATGGCAGAACCATTGATGGCGGAAGCCAAATGGCCCAGAAGGCTTGCGGACACGCGCCGGTCATAAACCACGGGAACGGATTGGGATGGCACTTTTCGCGCGCCCGATCTTTTTACCGCGCGTTCACCGGCACTGCGACCTACTGTGTCGGGAGACTGCAGATCCTCGAAATGCGTGGCAGACGAATAATCATAATCACGCTCCATGTGCGTGGCTTCACCCGATATGGCAGAGACGCTCATGGATATGCTGGTTCGCTGATAGGCCTTGGCAAAGCCATTGCTGGTGACGAGCGCGATGTGGCGTTGTGATGCGGAAGAACCGGCACCCCCAGATTTTGTGACACCCTTGACCCCCAATGCGGCGCGCTCAACCTCAGCCGTCATGGACTTCAATTGATCCGTATCCGGAAGGTTTTTTGACACCAGATCGAGCTCAGGAAATTTGAGGGCCAGCGATTCCCGCGCTGCAAGCCCCGCCAGGGAATCCGGAGGGGTGGCGCGCGCCATGTCAACCGCCGTCTGGGCCAGACGCTGCAGTGCATCGGGGGTGAACACGCTGCCGGAAATGAGAGCCGAGGACTGACCCACAAAAACCCTGAGACCAAGTCCCCGCGCTTCGGTGCGCTCGAGTTTTTCAATGGCGCCCTCACGCATTTCCACATCGGTTCCCTGGGCATCAATGGCCAAGGCATCTGCTGCATCGGCGCCCAATTTTCGGGCGCGTGCCACGACATCACTGGCGAGATCGAGAAGTTCATCATTCATGGCAATATACAATCCAAAAGCAGAAACGCTGTAATGAGCAGCCCAAAGCCGCGGTTTGACTTGAACAGCTTCAGGCAGAGGTCGGAATCATCGGGTTTGAACCTGATGACTTGCCAGACCGCCTGAAGGGCGGCAGCGGCCACACCCATATGGGCAATGATTGATGCCTGCACAAGCCAGATCGAAAGATCCAGCATGGCCAGCGAAAGGGCAAAGAACCCTGCCAGCCAATATCTGGTGGAGGAGCCAAACATCAGCGCGGTGGATTTGACGCCGATGAGGATATCGTCGTCCTTGTCCTGATGGGCATAGATGGTGTCATAGGCCAGTGTCCAGAAAATGCCGCCAACATATAAGGTCATCGCGGGCCAGCCTAGCCCGCCATATACCGCACTCCATCCCACCAGCGCCCCCCAGTTGAAGGCAAGGCCCAGGACGAATTGCGGCCAATAGGTTATGCGTTTCATGAAAGGGTAGATGGCAATGATTGCCAGTGAGCTTGCACCCAGAACCACCGTATAGCTGTTGAACTGGAGCAGGATCAGCAGGCCAGCAAAAGTTTGTAGACCGAGGAATACCAGCGCCTGCCGCACGCTCAGGCGGCCTGAAGGAAGGGGCCGCAGCCTGGTGCGCGCGACTTGAGCATCAATTTTGCGATCGGCCAAGTCATTGACCGTGCAGCCAGCACCCCGCATGATGATGGCGCCGCCCGCAAAGAGCGCGGCATACCACAGGTTGGGGACGCCGCCCCCTTGGGCCAACTGGGCCAGCAGCAAGCCCCACCAGCAGGGCAGCAACAGCAGCCACCAGCCTATGGGCCGGTCAAGCCGCATGAGTTGGGCATAGGGTTGCAGGCCTACCGGCCAGAAACGTTCCACCCAATTTGCAGGCGGTGCATCGGCAATGTGATGGCTGGCATCATTCATGGCGCCCGTGTTACATCAGGTGCCAAATGAAAACCACACCCCGACTGCATGTGAACGAAGAGCTTGGTCCGGCTGCCGAGGTTTTGCTGACGCGCGAACAGGCGCATTACCTGACGGGCGTGCTGCGCCTCACCTCAGGAGATGCGGTGCGGGCCTTTAATGGCAGGGATGGCGAGTGGCTGAGCTATCTGACCTCCGTCACCAAGAAGGGCGCAGGCCTGCGCTGTGAAAAGCTGGTGAGTGCTGCAAAGCTTCCTCCGGACATCGATTATCTCTTTGCGCCACTCAAGCATGCACGACTGGATTATATGGTGCAGAAGGCTGTTGAACTGGGAGCGCGGCGGTTGTGGCCGGTGATCACGCAGCGCACCGTGGCAGATCGCGTCAACCTGGAACGCATGCGGGCCAATGCGGTGGAAGCTGCCGAGCAATGCAACCTCGTGCATGTGCCAGAGGTTTTGGAGCCCGTAAAACTTGACCGCGTCATAGCGGGTTGGAACACTACCCGAAGCCTGGTGTTTTGTGATGAGACACTGGCGTCTTCCAATCCCCTCAGCAGTCTTGCCCACATAAAAGTTCCAGCAGCAGTGCTGGTTGGTCCGGAAGGCGGATTTGCGCCCGACGAAATCCGCTTGCTGCGATCGCTGCCTGGTGTAGTACCCATTTCATTGGGTCCGCGCATTCTGCGGGCCGATACGGCCGCCATTGCCGCACTGACACTGGTGATGGCGACAGTTGGAGACTGGTAACCATTTCGCCTGGTGATGGAACGCCCAAGAATCTTTGACTTGCCGGAATGGGCGGCGCGCCTTAGATGCTTGGCGCACAGGCAACAAGGAAGACATTCGTGAGCGGACCAGCCCCCGATACTCAAGACGCGCGCATGCCCATCGAGAGCAAGGACCAGCTCATCGAAGCCTTGAGTTCAGGGTGCAAACCCAAGAGTGAATGGCGCATTGGCACCGAGCATGAAAAATTTCCCTTCCTCACCGATACATTGCGACCCGTGCCTTATGAGGGTCCGCGCTCCATCCGTGCGCTTCTGGAGGGCTTGCGCGATCATTTCGGCTGGGTTGGCGTTTACGAGAATGAAAACATCATTGCGCTGAGCGACCCCAATGGCCTTGCCAATGTATCGCTTGAACCGGGCGGCCAGTTCGAACTTTCAGGCGCCCCTCTCGAGACAGTTCACGACACCTGCAAGGAGGTGCATGAACACCTCAGACAGGTGCGCGATGTGGGAGATGCGCTGGGCATCGGCTTTCTGGGATTGGGGGCCTCGCCTGTCTGGTCGCGCGCTGAAACGCCCGTGATGCCAAAAGGCCGCTACAAGATCATGGCGCCTTACATGGACAAAGTGGGGCGTTATGGCCGGGACATGATGTTCCGGACCTGCACTGTGCAGGTCAATCTGGATTTCGGTTCGGAAGCCGACATGGTACGGAAATTGCGCGTTTCGCTGGCGCTGCAACCCATTGCCACCGCCTTGTTTGCGAATTCCCCCTTTCTTGACGGCAAGCCCAATGGTTTTGTGTCATTCCGTTCGGAGGTCTGGACGGATACGGACAATGCGCGCGCTGGCATGCTGCCCTTTGCCTTCGAGGATGGCATGGGATTTGAACGCTATGTGGATTATGCACTCAATGTGCCGATGTATTTTGTCATGCGGGAGGGCGCTTATGTGAATTGCGCAGGCGAAAGCTTCCGCAGTTTTCTGGAAGGCAAGCTGCCACAGCTGCCAGGCGAGAAGCCGGTGATCAAGGACTGGAACGATCATCTCACCACGATCTTTCCGGAAGTACGGCTGAAGAAATATCTGGAGATGCGGGGCGCAGACACGGGGCTGGCGCCCAAACTCTGTGCGCTGCCCGCATTATGGGCTGGCATCTTTTATGATCAGGCAGCCCTCGATGGCGCCTGGGACCTGGTCAAGAATTGGACAGCAGCGGAACGACAGGCGTTACGCCAGGCCGTGCCGCGCGAGGGGCTCAATGCAATCATCCGTGGACGGAGGGTGTTGGATGTGGCGCGGGACATGCTGGCACTTTCCCGCCAAGGACTGGACCGCAGGGCCTGCGGCCAATCCGAAAGCATGTTCCTCGATGTTCTGGATGAAACCGTGGACAGCCGGAAAACACCGGCCGATAATTTACTCGATCTTTACCATACAACGTGGAAGGCAGACATTGTGCAGGTTTTCCGCTCATGCGCTTATTAAATTTCTGGGTATGCGTTCCTACTTGCGTTAGCAGTCATTCAAAGGGGAGAAGTTGATGTATCCAGGCTCAGGTATTTTCGCCATCATTGTGGTGGTCGTTGTGCTGTTTTATCTCCTGCGCGCCATCCGCATGGTGCCGCAGGGCTATAATTATACAGTCGAAAGATTTGGCCGCTACATCCGCACCCTGGGTCCGGGACTTGGGCTGGTGGTGCCCTTCATTGACCGCATCGGAGCCAAGATGAACATGATGGAACGGGTGATCCAGGTGCCATCCCAGGAAGTGATCACCAAGGACAATGCCATGGTGACGGTGGATGGCGTAGCCTTCTACCAGGTCATGAACGCGGCCAAAGCCACCTATGAAGTGGTTGAGCTGGAAAATGCCATCATCAACATGGTGATGACCAACATCCGTACTGTCATGGGATCCATGGAACTGGACAGTCTCCTGTCACAGCGTGATGACATCAATCACCGACTTTTGGGCGTGGTAGACCAGGCAACCGAGCCCTGGGGCGTCAAGATGACACGCATTGAAATCAAGGACATCAATCCTCCCCGCGACCTCATTGATTCCATGGGACGCCAGATGAAGGCCGAGCGTGAGAAGCGCGCCTCCATACTTGAAGCGGAAGGCCTGCGGCAGGCCGCGATCCTGCGGGCGGAAGGCGAAAAACAATCGGTGGTCCTGCAGGCTGAAGGGAGACGTGAAGCGGCGTTCAAGGATGCCGAAGCACGTGAACGGTCGGCTGAAGCGGAAGCCAAGGCAACCGAACTGGTCAGCAATGCCATTGCCAATGGCAATGTTCAGGCGATCAATTATTTTGTCGCCAATAATTACGTGAAAGCGCTTGAGGCGCTGGCGCAATCGCCCAACCAGAAAGTCCTGATGATGCCGCTCGATACGTCCTCCATCCTGGGCTCCATCGGCGGCATTGCGGAAATTGCCAGGGAAGCCTTTGGCGGCGGTGCACCTGCGGAACCGCCAAGGCGCAGGGCACAGCCAGTTGTTCCCAGCATACCCCAGAAGTGACAGGGCAGAGTGCAATGGAAATCCTTCCTTCCCTGTCGCCCCTTTGGTTCTGGTGGATCATTGCCGGCATCTTGCTCATTCTTGAACTGTTGCTGCCCGGCGTATTTCTCATCTGGCTTGCACTTGCGGCAGCCAGCATGGGCGTGGTGGCGTTTTTCTTCGACCTTGCCTGGCCTTGGGCCGCGGTGACCTTTGCCGGATTTTCCGTGGCTTATGTCTATCTTGCAGCGCCTTTCTATTCCCGCAGTCGACATATTGCTGGCGATATCCCCAACCTCAATCAACGGATCTACAACCATGTTGGCAAGGACTACGTGCTGACTGAACCCATTGTCGGCGGCGAGGGCAAACTCAACATCGGCGGCACACGATGGGACATCCTTGGGCCTGATCTGGTGGCTGGCAGCAAGGTTCACGTGAGCGGCGTTGAAGGACAGAAACTCCGTGTCAGAAAAGCTTAAGTTACCCCGATCCGCAGGAGGTCGTGAATATGCACGAGCCCAATGGGCAGGCCGTGGGCGTCGATCACGAATATGCAGGTGATATTGGCTGCATTCAGCAATTCCAGTGCCTCGCTTGCCAAGGCATTGGGGCCAATGGTCTTGGGGGATTTCGTCATCACATCTTCGAGTGTGCGTTCCAGCAGATCGTGACTCATGTGACGGCGCAAGTCGCCATCCGTCACGATACCTGCGAGCTTTCCATCCGGAGCGATGACGCCCAGACATCCGCAGGCCTTTTCCGTCATGATGACGAGTGCATCTGCCATGATGATGTGAGGTGCCGCCAATGGCAGGCCATCACCCTTGCGCATCACCTCGGAGACATGCTTGAGCTGTGCGCCAAGTTTTCCACCGGGATGAAAATCCTGAAAATTGCTCGCGGTGAAACCCTTGTCCTCTAGAAGCGAAATCGCCAGGGCGTCGCCCAGGGCCAGTTGCAGGAGGGTTGACGTCGTTGGCGCCAAACCATTGGGACAGGCCTCAGGCGATGGCGGCAGCAACAGCACGAGATCGGCGGTCTGGGCCAAAGTACTGTCTGCCCGGGCTGTCATGGCAATGAGCGGCACCGAGAACCTCTGGGTGTAATTCAGGATGGCGCGCAGTTCGGCTGACTCGCCTGAATTCGAAATCATCAACACCACATCCTGGGTGGTAATCATGCCGAGATCGCCGTGGCTGGCTTCTGCAGGATGGACGAACATGGCGGGGGTTCCCGTGGATGCAAGGGTAGAAGCAATCTTGCGGCCCACATGACCGCTTTTGCCCATGCCGGAAACGATGACACGACCGGAGGCCGCTGCAATCATTTCAACAGCACCCACGATGGCCTGGCCGAGAGCGCCATCCAATGCCGCTATCAGATCGGCCAGCCCCAGCGCTTCCGTCTGCAGGGCTTGGGCAGCAGATTTCAAGCGTTGCGAGCTCAGCGGGGGTTTGAGGTTCAGCGCGTTCATTGACAGGTTTGTGGGCATCGTCGCAAGTTTCTAGGCCTTCATGCCGCAAAAGAAAAGACCATGGCCTAACGCCCTGTTAACCATGATTTTGCTAAGCCTCGATAGTGGTGGAGAAAGTTCGCGTGGGCTTGGCGTTGCGGTTTTTGTCGGCATGGGTGGGCCTGGGGCTCATGAGCCTTGTCGGCAGCGCAGGGGCTCAGACCGCAGTTCCCGTACCGCCAGATGCAGCCTATCCCACAGTGTCCCCAAGTCTCACCATTCTGCCGGAAGCTGCAACGGTGCCAGCGTTGCGACTGCGCCCTGTTTCTGTTGATCCTTATGAGCCCATCGGCATCAGGCGGGGTGGCATGATTTTTTATCCGGCCCTCGAAGTGGGGGCGCTTGCCTCAAGCAATGCCACGCAAACCCCTTCACAGGCAAAATCTGGAGTGGGCCTGCGCCTCAGGCCATCGCTACGCTTTGAAAGCGACTGGGTGAGACATTTCTGGGAAGGGAGTGCCTCAGGGGATATTACAGAATTTCTGGAGAAGGGTATATCCTCTGATGCGAGCGTTGATGCGGAGAGCCGCTTCAGGCTGGATATCCGCCATAACACACAGGCGGAGTTCACCGGCGGCTATCACCTCTCGCAAACCGGCTCGGCCAACAGCGAGGTGCCAGATACAACCATTGGAAAGCGCACTGACCACAATATTTCGGCCGGTATTGGCGTGTTGCATGAATTTGGCCCGCTTGAAGCACGGATGAGGCTTGGCATTGCGCGGCAGATTTATGAAGACGTTGATCTGCAGGGAGGCGGAAAGGAAGATAATGGGGACCGCACCTATACGGCGCCTTCAGCAGGACTGCGGCTTACATATATTGATCCTCCCGCGCTCAAGCCATTTGCGGAAATTGTCTATGAGCCCCGCCTTCATGACCGAAAGCTGGACCGCAACGGACTTGCGCGTGATTCGCACGGGTCGAAGGGTGCGATTGGCGTGGTGCTGGAACGAGGTCCCATCTGGTCGGGCGAGGCGGCAATCGTTTATGCCATGCGTGACTACCGCGACAATTCGCTGGCTACCACATCTGCTGTTGGCATCAACGGAAACCTGACATGGCGGCCCACGGAACTGACGTCGCTGCTCCTGACGCTGGACACAACACTCAATGAATCTTCATCGGCAACAGTTTCGGGCTCAAAGACATATTCCGCAAACCTCGATGTGGCGCATGCGTTACGGGACAATATCGATATTGTGGGCGGGGTCGGACTTTCCGCTACGCAATATCCGCAAGACACCGAGGACACTTATACAACCAAGCTTGAACTGGAATGGCAGCTTCGCCCGGAACTTGCGTGGACTGCAGGCTATGACGGGACATGGTTCAAAGGCATAGCTGCCAGTGATGATTACAACGAGCAGCGGCTTTCGATCGGGATGGTGCTGCAGCGCTAGGGCAGAAGTGAGGTGGGGCCATCAGGCCAGGTCACCTTGCCACCGTGACCTTCAATGATCTTCTTCAGTATGATACGAAAGCTCGCGCCGAGGTCGTCGCGTTCCAAGCCATAAGCTACATTGGCTGCCATGAAGCCAAGCTTGTCGCCGCAGTCATAGGTCTCACCTTCAAATTTAAGACCCCAGAAGCGCTGCTCCGCCATCAGCGCGATCATGGCATCGGTTAATTGAATTTCACCACCAGCACCGGGTTTCACCGCAGCAATCTTTTCGAAAATCTGCGGTTGGAGTATATAGCGGCCAGCGATGATGTAGTTAGACGGTGCTTCTTTAAGCGGCGGTTTCTCGATCATCTGTTGGATCGCTATCGCGCCACTATCGGTGAGACTGTAGCCGACCACGCCATAGCGGGTCACATTCGCCCAGGGCACTTCCTCAACGGCTATAACATTGCCGCCGTCCTGTTTGGCATAGACCTCCATCATCTGTTTCAAACAGCCAGGTTTTGCCTGCATGATCATATCGGGCAGAAGCAGCGCGAAGGGTTCATCGCCAATGATGTGGCGTGCGCCCCACA
>JANMAE010000026.1:0-10394 GCA_031359445.1 Hyphomicrobiales bacterium
GCGGTGATGATAAATGCCGCAAACCAGATGATGGTATCGCGGATAGCGGGCGCATCCCGGCGCTGCATCAGTTGCTTCAAGCGCTTGCGTTCAATCGGGCATTTATACCACTGGGCTGATGCCAAACCCATTTGCTCGGCAATTTTGGAATCGCGGCCCAAGAGACCGTAATCGCGCGGCGTGACGATGGCATCCATAATCTATCTCCGAAAACCGGAGATTAACGCTGCCTTATGAGCTGCACAATGGAATTTGATATAATCTATCAAATTGCGTCAAAATATTTCATGTGATAGAAAGATTTCAAGGGGATTTCGTATGAAAAAACGGGCTACCATCACTGATCTGGCGCTTGAAGCGGGTGTCAGTGTTGCCACTGTTGACCGGGTATTGAATCGAAGGCTACCGGTGCGTGAAGACACGGCATTGCGGGTGGTGGCAGCGGCTGAAACGATCGGATATCACGCCACGGGCCTGCTGCGGCAACGGGTAACCGAAGCCAAACAGTGCAGCTTGGGCTTTCTCCTGCAAAAGCGCGGGGATGATTTCTACCGTGCCCTAGGCGCTGAATTGCAGGCAGCTACCATTGCGGCAAGCAGCATTCGCGGGAAAGCCACCGTGGAGTTCATGGATGAACTGGTGCCATCCTTCATTGCAGGAAAAATCCGGGAAATGGGTGCCAGGGTCAATGTGCTGGCGGTTGTGGCGGTTGACCATTTCCTCGTCAATGAAGCCATTGAAGAGGTGGTTGGGCGTGGCAAGGCCGTGTTTACGCTGCTCAGTGACGTTACCAGCCCGGCACGATCAGGTTATATTGGGGTGGATGCGCGCAAAACCGGGCGCACCGCCGCATGGACGATTTCTCGGCTGGCGAGGAAACCAGGCAAGATTGGAATATTATTGGGCAGCCACCGCTATCTCAGCCAGGAAACCGCCGAGATCAGCTTCCGCAGCTACATGCGCGAAAGTGCCCCGCAGTTCCAACTTCTCGAGCCCTTGGTCAATCTTGATGACCAGCGCATTGCTTATGAAGCCGTAACTGACATGATTGCAAGTCATGAAGACCTCGTGGGCATCTATATGGCAGGTGGCGGCGTTGAAGGACTGGTGCGGGCGTTGCGTGATTCAAATGCAGAAAAGGATATCGCCGTTGTCTGCAACGAACTGATGCCGGTCACGCGCACAGCCCTGATTGACGGCACCATTGATATGGTGCTGGCCACGCCTGTCTCGCAGCTTGCAACACACGCCGTGAATTCCATGGCGCGGGCTTATCTCACGGAACGTTCCGATAGAAATGTGGTACAGCTCCAAGCCGAGATTTATATCAGTGAAAACATCTAATCCCTGACTTATCACTGATAGTTTATGATAGTTTTTTTGATGGGTTGCAGTGGACTGTTTGACTCTTTCCGGCTTTGGAATATCTTGTCCAAACCAGATCCATGATGTTCCAAACATTCCATCATGGTTCTTCGCGCCAGTAATGTGCTGAATACAAGCGCAGTTGGCCAGGGAGGATCCGGATGCTTCACGACATTTGACCACCCATTCGCCTTGCCTAATCCCCAAGGATCGGGGCCGTTTCCGGCAATTCACGGGTGCCGCCGGACACTCTTACGGAGGAGTTTAAGACATGAAGAAGTTTATTTTTGCAGCCGCCATGACCGCACTGATGTCTGGCACAGCGTTCGCCGGCGATATCGGCGTATCGATGGCCAATTCAGATACGTTCCTTACGGTTCTCCGCAAGGGCATTGAAAAGGCTGCCGCTGATGCCAGCCAGCCCGTGCAGATCGAAATTGCCGATGATGATGTTTCCAAGCAGCTCTCGCAGATCCAGAACTTCATCGCCGCCAAGGTTGATGCGATCATTGTGAACGCAGTGGACACGTCGGCAACGGCTCCCATGACCAAGCTTGCCAATGATGCAGGCATTCCGATTGTCTACGTCAACCGCCAGCCAAGCGATGTTGATGCCTTGGGTCCAAAGGGCGCATTCGTTGCTTCCAACGAAGTTGACTCGGGCACACTCCAGACCAAGGAAATCTGCAAGATGATCGGTGGCAAGGGCGATGTTCTCGTCATGCAGGGTGATCTGGCCAACCAGGCTGCCGTACAGCGCACCAAGGATATCCATGATGTGATTGCAACAGACGAATGCAAGGGCATCAAGATCCTCGATGAGCAAACTGCTGGCTGGGATCCCGTGAAGGCACAGGACCTGATGACCAACTGGATCGCCGCCGGCCACAAGCCCGTTGCCGTCATTGCCAACAATGACAACATGGCCATCGGCGCTATCAATGCCATGAAAGCTGCCGGCTGGGACATGAAAACCATTGCTGTGGGCGGCATTGACGCAACCCAGGAAGCATTGGCTGCGATGAAGGCCGGTGACCTTGATGTCACCGTCTTTCAGGACGCTGCCGGCCAAGGCAAGGGCGCTGTAGACACAGCAATCAAGCTGATCAAGGGCGAGAAGGTTGATGCGAAGGTTTACATTCCCTTCCAGCTCGTCACCGAAAGCAACATGGCTGACTTTGCAGCCAAGAACTAATCGACACTGACTTGAAAGTGCGCCACTATCATGGTGGCGCACTTTTTGTCTATATGGAGCATCCCATCGGGTGAGGCAGAATGGTTAGTCCGTCCACGATGAAGGCTGTACGAGAAAGCGGTGCTGTTCCGGGTTCCGAATATCTTCTGGAGGTTGAAGGTGTCCGCAAGGAATTCCCGGGCGTTGTTGCCCTCGATAATGTGAAATTCAAATTACGGCGTGGCAGCGTGCACGCGCTGATGGGCGAAAATGGCGCCGGTAAATCCACGCTGATGAAAATAGTTGCCGGTATTTACACGCCCGATGCGGGAAGTTTCATCCTGCGCGGGCAGGAAATCCGTC
Source organism: Hyphomicrobiales bacterium (assembly GCA_031359445.1). Lineage (GTDB taxonomy): Bacteria > Pseudomonadota > Alphaproteobacteria > Rhizobiales > Aestuariivirgaceae > Aestuariivirga. The sequence continues at coordinate 2,903 of JANMAE010000026.1, forward strand.
TTAAAAGCCCCTTGGATGCCCTGGAAAATGGCATTGCCATGATTCATCAGGAATTGAACCTGATGGGCCCCATGACGGTTGCCGAAAATATTTGGATCATGCGGGAGCCGCTGAACCGGTTCGGTCTGGTCAATCATGCTGAAATGTATCGACGCACAGAGCAACTGTTCCAGCACCTGAATATCGACATCGATCCCGCGGTGGAAGTTCGCAGCTTGAGCGTGGCCAACCGGCAGATGGTTGAAATCGCCAAGGCGGTTTCCTTCAATTCCGATGTATTGATCATGGATGAGCCCACTTCGGCGCTGACGGAAAAGGAAGTGACCCATCTCTTTGAGATCATCCGTTCACTCAAAGTCCAAGGCAAGGGCATTATTTACATCACCCATAAGATGAGCGAGCTGTTTGAGATTGCAGATGAGGTCTCGGTTTTCCGCGATGGCAGATACATCACCACCAAGCCTGCGAAAGATCTCAATCGCGATCAGATCATTCGCCTGATGGTGGGCCGCGAGATCACCCAGATGTTTCCCAAGGAAACCGTTCCAATTGGCGATGTGAAGCTGTCCGTCAAGGGCCTCACACTTGAAGGCATTTTCAGGGATGTCTCATTTGATGTTCGGGCCGGTGAAATTCTCGGCATTGCCGGGCTGGTGGGATCGGGCAGGTCCAATATTGCCGAAACTTTATTTGGCGTAACACCCGCCAGCGCGGGCACAATTGAGATTGATGGCCGCGAAGTGAAAATCAAATCGCCTGCCATTGCCATGGAACATGGCATGGCATTTCTCACCGAAGACCGCAAAGAGACCGGGTGTTTCCTTTTGCTTGATGTTCAAGACAATACGCAAATGGCGGTCCTGCAAAACAAATATGTGAAATACGGTTTCGTGCAACAGGCTGAACTTTCCAGAGATTCGGAAGCCATGGCGCAAACCTTGCGGGTGCGCACACCTGACATGCAGGAGCCGGTGATCAATCTTTCCGGCGGCAACCAGCAGAAGGTTCTGATTGCGCGCTGGCTCCTCACCAAGCCGCGCATACTCATTCTGGATGAGCCGACGCGCGGCATTGATGTGGGCGCAAAATCCGAAATTCACAGGCTTGTTTCGCAGCTCGCAGGGCAAGGCGTGGCCGTCATCATGATATCCTCTGAAATGCCCGAGGTGCTCGGGATGAGCGACCGGATCATGGTGGTGCATGAGGGCCGCGTCACCGGATTTCTGGATCGCAGCGAGGCGGACCAGGTGAAAATCATGGAATTGGCGTCGCATTGATGTGCGGCGGGGAGAGGCAATATGTCTGAAATGTCACAAGATACGGGTAAATCACTTACAGGGCTAACCAGGATCAAGCGGTTGCCTCCAGAGGTTTCGATCCTTGGTGTGTTGCTTGGCATCATCATCGTATTTGAACTGCTCGGTTGGTATTTTATTGGCGAAAGCTTCGTGGCCAACAAACAGCGTCTGTCGATCATCGTGCTGCAGGTGGCGGTCACCGGCATCATCGCAGTTGGTGTCACTCAGGTGATCATTACAGCCGGTGTTGATCTTTCATCGGGATCACTCGTCGGCTTCATCGCCATGGTGGCGGCCAGCCTCGCGCAATCCGCCACGAATGGCCGGGCGGTTTTTCTAGAATATGGCCTGGTTGATCTCAATCCGATCTGGGCCATTCTTGCCGGGCTTTCGGTGGGACTGCTGTTGGGCTTCGTCAATGGATTCATCATAGCGAAAACCAAGATACCGCCGTTCATAGCTACGTTGGGCATGATGGTTTCGGCGCGCGGTTTGGCCAAGTGGTACACACTCGGCCAGCCTGTGGCCCTGCTGAATGACAGCTTCAACTGGTTCGGCCAAAGTTTTCCTGTTTTGGGCTTTCCGGTGCCGCGGCCGGTGATTGTCTTCATCATCGTTGCCATCATCTTCCACATCGCGCTGACCTATACGCGTTATGGCAAATTCACCTATGCGATTGGCGCCAACCCGCAGGCGGCACGCGTTTCCGGCATCAATATCGGCAATCATTTGATGAAGGTCTATGCCATTGCCGGCCTGCTTTCTGGGCTTGCAGCGGTGATGACGGCCGCGCGGGCGCAATCAGCCCAGCCAGGCCTGGGCGTGGGCTATGAGCTGGATGCGATTGCAGCAACTGTGATCGGCGGCACATCACTTGCCGGTGGCGTGGGGCGCATCACCGGCACATTCATCGGCACCATCATCCTGGGTGTGGTCATGTCAGGCTTCACGTTCCTGAAGCTTGGTCCCTTCTATCAGGAAATTGTCAAAGGCATGATCATCATTGCCGCTGTCGTCATCGACCAGCATCGGCAGAACAAGCGGCGCAAGACCAGCTAGGCGCATCACGCAGCCACCTGGAAGGCCGCCAGCTTCTGGCGGTAGCTCAAGGCTTCGGCGATGTGCAGGCGTGAGACCTGTTCGCGCGCGTCGAGATCGGCAAGCGTGCGGGCAACCCGCAGCACACGGTAATAGCCGCGCGCCGACAGGCCCATGGCGTCTGCGGCTTCACGCATGAGCTTGAGGCCGGGCTGATCTGGCTGGGCTATCTCTTCCAGCAATGCGCCATCGGCTTGAGAGTTGAGGCGAAGCTGGCCCATCCCAAGCTTGAGGAAACGCTCGCGCTGGCGCGTGCGGGCCGCAGCCACGCGTACCGCCACGTCGGCACTGGTTTCCTTAGGGTGAGGCAAGGTGAGATCGGCGATGCGTACAGCGGGCAATTCAATCTGGATATCCATGCGATCGAGCAGCGGGCCTGAAATGCGCTGCTGGTAATCGGAAGCACAGCGCGGGCCCTTGCGGCAGGTATGACCGGGCTCGCCCGCCATGCCACATTTGCACGGGTTCATGGCAGCGATGAGCTGAAACCTTGCGGGATATGTCACGTGATAGTTGGCGCGTGCCACAACTGTTTCACCCGTTTCCAGGGGCTGGCGCAGGCTTTCCAGCACGCGGGGCTGAAACTCGGGAAGTTCATCGAGAAACAGGACCCCATGATGGGCCAGCGCCATTTCGCCGGGTTTGGCTTTCAGGCCGCCGCCGACAAGCGCTGGCATTGAGGCCGAATGATGTGGCGCGCGGAAAGGCCTGCGGCGTGACAGCGTTCCATCTTTCAATTCTCCACCCAATGAGGCCACCATGCTCACATCCAGCATTTCGCGCGGGTCCATCGGCGGGAGAAGGGACGGCATGCGGCTAGCCAGCATGGATTTGCCAGCACCTGGCGGACCTACAAGCAACAGGTGATGGCCGCCAGCCGCTGCGACTTCGAGGGCGCGCTTACCACTTTCCTGGCCCTTGATGTCACGGAGATCAGGCAACACACCGGATTCCGGCGCCAAGGCAGGCTTTGGTGCGGAAAGGACCTGTGTTCCCTTTACGTGGTTGATGAGCTGGATGAGATTGTCAGGTGCGAGAATGTCAATGTCCTCGCCACCCCAAGCAGCTTCCGCGCCGGAGGTTTTGGGGCAGATCAAACCCAGTCCGCGGGTGTTGGCGGAGATCGCAGCGGGAAGCGCACCCGCAACCGCCATCAGCGAACCGTCGAGTGCCAACTCCCCCATGACCACATAGCGGCCGAGAAAATCAGGTGGCATGACGCCCAAGGCTGACAACACGGCCAAGGCGATGGGCAGGTCGAAATGGCTGCCTTCTTTTGGCAGGTCGGCTGGCGAAAGATTGATCACCAGGCGCTTGCCGGGAAGCCCGAGGCCTATGGCATAAAGGGCAGCGCGCACCCGTTCACGGCTTTCCGCCACCGCCTTGTCCGGCAGGCCCACGACATGAAACAATGCCTGCCCCGACAGAAATTGCGCCTGCACATCGACAGCCACCGCCTCAATGCCTTGAAACGCCACCGTTGCTACTCGTGATGTCATAGCCCACCCCTCATCCCACCAGAACCAAGACGCTACAGCAGGTGAAAATCCGTTTCAAGAACATTTAGGGAACATTTTTATGCCCTGTCCTTCGAGGAATGCAAGCCTCGCTTTCAGCGCGCGGTGCATCCTTGCCATGGCTTCGCCGTTTTCCTGCGGGGCTGCCGCGCCTTCCTGCGCGTTTCGCAGATGGGGAAATTGCGCATAGAGCTTTTGCGTTACGGCGCGCAGGAACTGGTCGTGACTGGCAAAGTGGGTTTTCATGCATGTGCCTTGCCCGCCCCGCTTGCGGCAGTGGCCCGCACCCCGCCCGCAGGCAAGCTCCGGGCAGGAGCGCAGCGGCTTTGCGCGCAGAAGATGGTCAGACATGCGGGCAAACAATTTCCGGCGGGGGCCGCCTTCGGGAAAAAGATGGAGGGGAATGCCGGAGCCTGGCTCCACGCAATGGAAGTGGGTGTGGTGGCGCGGAGCTTCGGCCCCTGGGCGCTGCGATTTTAACTTCCGGGTCGCGCTTCGGCCCTGTCCCTTGCGGACTGCCTAACTGCCTTGCGGCGCGGGGATCATAGTGTCCCCAGGGCTTGCCGGAAACTCCCGGGACTTCTGGCGCGTGAGACCACAAGGCGCGGGCGCTGCAAACTGTTCCACAATCTCGAGACGCTGTCGACATCGTCCCCTCCCTTGGAACCGTTCAACAAGCAATATAATCCTATATTAAGTTTAAATTATGGCACGCAGTGGGGGTTCCCCCAACAGCATCTCTGCCCATCGGGGCCTTGAACCTGGCGCCATCAATCGCTTGCCAACGCCACTTGATATCTGGCTGTTGGTCGTAGAGCTTGATGCCGCGTTTACACGTCGGGGCTCCAGAGGCTTGCGCCCGCCACCCGCAGTTCGTCCGACACTTTGCATGATGGCAATCGCTTCTCCGATGTCTGCATGATCCCTCCACATCACGCAGCTTGCCAAAAATTTTGTCTTCTTTACCATGTCGATTTCACGCTTACCAAGCACTGTTATCTGCCCAGGCACCGCACGATCTCGGCGATCAGCACATCAGGTTTCAACGGCTTGCTGAGCAGTGGCACTGTTCTCATGATTTCAGGCTGCTGTTCACGCGCGTAGCCGGACGAAGCAATGAAAGGTAACCCGCGCCTGATCAATTCACGGGCAACAGGCTCGGCCGTCTCTGCGCCGAGGTTGGTATCAAGCACGGCGGCGTTGCAGCCGGACTGCGCGATCAACGCGAGCGCCTGGGCGACCGAGTTGGCAGGGCCGATCACGTCATAGCCAGCCTCCGACAAGGTGCGGGCGATGTCCATGGCAATCAGCGGCTCGTCCTCTACGACAAGCACGCGGCGGCGGCCGGTGGCCTGCGCAGGGTTTTCTTTCGCTGCGTTGCTGTTTGATTGTGACGCTGTTGGCACGCTGCCTTCGAGGAAGCCTTCCGCCGGGCAATCGATGCGCCAGATCAAACCAGTTGCAGCAAAATCTACCTTGACGTTGCCGCCCAGACTCATCTTGATCATGTTGTCTGTCACGGTCGAGCCAAAGCCCAGGCGTGTTGGTTTGGCAACAGGTGGACCACCGCTCTCGATCCAGGACATCGTGAACCGGGCCTTGCCCGCCGCGTCGGATGACAAGCTCCAGCTGATCACCACGCGACCGGATGTGTTCGACAATGCGCCGTATTTGGCGGCGTTGGTGGCAAGCTCGTGGAGCGCCATGCCAAGTGCCTGTGATGCTGATGCCTTGATCGCAAGTTGTGGGCCGTCAAGTTTGATACGGGAGTCATGCACATCGTCAAAGTGGGCGAGCTGTGCGCGGACAAGCTCACCAAACGGCACTGCCTTCCACTCGCTTTTCACCAGCAAATCCTGGCTGGCGGCAAGCGCCTGCATGCGCTGGCCGAAGCGCTCGATGAAATCCTCCGGCCGCGTTGCAACGGTTCGGTTGGCAATTGCCTGGACAAGACTCAGCATGTTCTTCGAGCGATGGTTGACTTCGCCCATGAGCAACCGGACATGCTCCTCATGACGTATGCGTTCAGAGAGGTCGTAGAAATGGCAGACCACGCCGAACCGGCCGTCCTGCAGGTTGATGCGCTCGATCTTCCAGTCATAGGCCTCGGTGGCGTTGATGTCGGCACGATGCTCATTGGTTTCCGCGTAGTAAGGCTCTCCGGTCGCCAGCGTATGGCGAAAGCGCGCAATGTACTCGCTGGCAAATGGCTCTGGCCAGATGTGGCTCAAGACCTCTGCGAAGTCACGTCCGAGCAGCGGCCTTACATTCTCGAATACTTTTTGCGCGCCATCGCTGACCCGAACGAGCCGGAAATCAGCATCGACGACATAAATGCCAAAAGGCGAGCGGTCGACGAGATGGCGGAACGTGTCATGGGCAGCGAGCAACTCCGCCTCGGCGCGGGCACGCTCGACCGCCGCCCAGATGCGTTCGGCGACCTCTTCGACAAGCGAGACTTCGCTTTGTGTCCAAACTCGAGCGCCGGTGGAGGCGGCTATGAGCGCCCAAAGCGGTTGGTTCTCGCCTTTGCGCAGGGTTGCGTTGATCAAGGCCCGCACGCCGAGGCCAATGATACTGGACTGGTCTCTGCTCGAAAGGCCCTCCATCTCCATAACATCGTCAATCACCAGCGTCCGATTGATCACGATCTGAAGGCCCTTGGGAAAATCGGACAAAGGCACATGAGTGGGTAATGGGGGTAGACGGTCGTCGTGCACCTGATAGGGAAAGTAGCCTCTGTCCTCCGCCAGCCGATAAATGCCAATGTAGCAGCGATCAAGCCGCATGTGGTCGAAAAGCATCCGCAGCGCTCGATTTGCAATAGCGTCGGCGCTTGGCTCGGCCCGCAGCGCATCGCTCAACTTAAGCAGGAACGCCTGTCGTCTCGCGGCGTCGTGGAGCGCCGCCTCTGCTTGTTTGCGGTCAGTATTTTCGAGTGCGACCCCAATAAATTGGCGCGCAACACCGCTTTTATCGCGCAAGAAGACAGCGTCGGTGCTCAAGTACCAGCGCCACTTATTCGCTTTGTCCCTCATCCGATATTCGAAAGTGGCCGTTGTGCCAGGATTGAGCATTAGAATGCGGGCGATGTGTTCCTTGAATCCTGGTTGATCGTCGGGATGCATCAGATTGCGCACCACGTCGGCACCCATGCCTGCCAACTCCTCGGCACTATATGTCAGCTCCGCGGGGTTATTGACAAAAATGAGACGACTTTCATCCAGATCAAATACGTACAGGACTCCCGGTAGAACCTCGAAGATGCGGTTGAGAAAGTTCTGGTGCTCACGCAACTCCGTGTCAATTCGCCTGCGCTCGGTTATGTCGCGGACGTTACACTGAACAACGGAGTGGCCAGCTTCGTCGTAAAGATTGGCCACTACTTCGACGTTTCGAAGTTGGCCCTGCTGGGTTTGCATCGGCAGGTTCTCGTAACGGACCTGGCGTGTGGCCTTCAGTTTCTGGAACATGTCCTTGCTTGCCTGCGCGTCTGCAAGAAAACCAATCTGGTATAGCTCCATGCCGATCAGCTGTTCACGGGAATATCCGATCAGCGTCGTCATGAACGGATTGGCG
>JANMAE010000031.1:0-15650 GCA_031359445.1 Hyphomicrobiales bacterium
GAAGAAGGTGCAACCGGCTGGTCTGATACAACCATGATGCATGTCGAGGCCAAGCATCCCAACTGCGCCTATCTCTGGATGAACCACTCGCTTGAACCCAAGGTGCAGGGCGACGTGGCCGCATGGTTCGGCTCGGTTCCCGCCGTTCCTGCCGCCTGCAAGGGCAATGCATTGTTGACGGATAGCGGTTGCGATACCAATGGCTTCGCCAACTTCGACAAGATCTGGTTCTGGCGCACCCCAACTGGCAAATGCGAAAGTGAAGGAACCTGTGTGGCTTACTCGCAGTGGGCCAAGGACTATATCGCAGTACAGGGTCAATGATGCAGCATCAGGGGCGGAGCATGCATCCGCCCCTTGACCTGTCATGACATCTGCCGTGAACTTTACAGCCGTTTCGCGGCTGTTCGGAAATGTGCGCGCCGTGGACAATGTCACGTTGGACATTGCACCTGGTGAATTCTTCGCCATGCTGGGGCCTTCGGGCTCCGGCAAGACCACATGCCTGCGCCTCATCGCAGGCTTCGAGCAGCCATCATCCGGCAACATTTCCATTTTCGGTGAACACTGCGAGGGCCTGCCCCCCTATAAGCGCAATGTGAATACGGTGTTCCAGGACTACGCCTTGTTCCCCCATATGACTGTGGGTGAGAACGTGGCCTATGGCCTGATGATCAAGGGCATGGCACGCGCCGAGCGCGATGCAAAGGCGGCAACAGCGCTCGAGATGGTGAAGCTCAAGGGTTATGGCGAACGCCGGCCGAGCCAGCTTTCCGGTGGCCAGCGCCAGCGCGTGGCCCTGGCCCGCGCACTTGTAAATGAACCCAAGGTTCTCCTGCTCGACGAGCCTTTGGGCGCGCTTGATCTCAAGCTCCGCGAGCAGATGCAGGAAGAACTGAAACATCTGCAAAAACAGCTTGGCATCACCTTCGTATTTGTGACCCATGATCAGGGCGAAGCCCTTTCCATGGCAGACCGCGTGGCCATTTTCAACGAAGGCCGGATTGTCCAGGCCGGAACACCCGCAGAAATCTATGAGAAGCCAAGAAACCGTTTTACCGCGGATTTTGTGGGCTCATCCAACGTGCTTTCGCCGGAATTCTCCAAGGCCCATGGCGGCCCCAACCAATGGAGCAGCCTGCGCCCGGAGAAAATCCGCCTAAAGCGCCAGGGAGAAAAGCCTGACACTGCGCAAGCCAGTGCCCGCGGCCAAATAACTTCAATCAGTTACCAGGGTGCCACCATCCGCATTGTGGTGTTGGCCAATGCTACAAGATTGGTAGCAGCGCTTCCCGCCGCAGACTTCAGCGCGCGCGAAGGCGATCTCGTGACATTGGTGTGGGCCAGGCAAAGTCTAGTGGCCATGGAGTCCGGGTAATGGCTCAAGTGCTGGGACGCCTTTCCGACACCTTCTACAGAAAACCCGGGCTCCTCACATTTCTGCTCATGCTGCCTCCCGTTTTCTGGATCGTCGTGGTTTACGTCGGCTCGCTGCTGGCGCTGCTGTTGCAAAGCTTCTATGCGTTGGATGATTTCTCCGGAGTCATTATCCGCGAGTTTACATTTGCAACTTACGGTCATCTCCTTGATCCCGCCAACCGCGACATCATTGTACGCACGGTCCTCATGGCCTCCAGCGTCACCCTGGCCTGCGCCATCATTGCATTTCCCATATCCTATTTTGCGGCACGCTATGCCAGAGGCACAACCAAGGCGCTGTTCTACCTCGCGGTGATGATGCCCCTGTGGTCCAGCTATCTCGTGAAAATCTATGCCTGGAAACTCATTCTCGCCAAGGAAGGCATCATCACCTGGATTGCGGCCACGCTGCATCTCTCATGGCTCATTGATGCGATTCTTTCCCTGCCTTCAATAGGCGGCCCCTCCCTCTCGATCAGCTACATCGGCACATTCCTGGTGTTTGTTTATATCTGGCTTCCCTACATGATCCTGCCCATCCAGGCGGCCTTGGAAAGGGTGCCCAAAAACTTGATCGAAGCCTCCGCCGATCTCGGAGCAAATCCGGGTCAGGCGTTTCGCACGGTCATCCTGCCCCTCGCATTTCCCGGCGTTATCGCAGGCTCGATCTTCACCTTTTCCCTGACGTTGGGTGATTACATCGTGCCCCAAATTGTGGGCAATTCCCGCCTCATGATTGGCCAGGCCGTTTACACGCTGCAGGGCACCGCTGGCGATATTCCACTCGCTGCAGCACTGTCAGTGGTTCCCATGGTCATCATGGGCATTTATCTGGCGGTGGCCAAACGCTTGGGAGCCTTCGATGCGCTCTGACGGCACGCCCCGCGCGACATGGCCCTTGAAATTCTCAGCCGCCGCCGGGCTGCTGTTCCTGCATCTCCCTTTGGCGCTCATCTTTCTCTATGCTTTCACAACAGAGGAAAAGAGCTACCAGTTTCCGCCGCCCGGCTATACCACGCGCTGGTTTGCAACAGCGTGGATGGACCGCCCTGATATCTGGCCGCCACTATACTTGTCTTTGAAGGTGGCCGTCATCGCAACTTTCCTAGCCCTGCTTCTCGGCACGGCGGCAGCCGCAGCACTCTCACGCGCCACTTTCTTTGGACGCAATTCGCTTTCGCTCATGTTTATCCTGCCCATAGCGCTGCCGGGAATTATCACAGGAATTGCCCTGCGCTCGGCCTTCGATGTGATGAACATTCCATTTTCCACCTGGACCATCGTGCTGGGCCACACCACCTTTTGCATGGTCGTTGTCTACAACAATGTGCTGGCCCGTTTCCGCCGAACCTCCGGCAGCATGATTGAAGCCTCCATGGATTTGGGCGCTGATGGCTTTCAAACATTCCGCCATGTCGTGCTGCCCCAAATCGCCTCTGCCCTTTTGGCTGGTGGCATGCTCGCCTTTGCCCTGTCCTTCGATGAAGTGATCGTAACCACCTTCACGGCTGGCCAGCAATCCACTCTGCCGATCTGGATGCTGGGCGAACTCATCCGCCCACGCCAGCGCCCCGTCACCAATGTGGTGGCAATCTTTGTGATAGCGGTGACAGCAATCCCGATCCTTGCCGCCTATTATCTGACACGCGAGGGAGAGCATACGGGCGGCACCGGCAAATGATCATTTGCCCTTCTTGGCAGCGTTCATGTTATCCACCATGTTCGGATAGGGCCTCCCCGCTTTTTTGGCGGCGGCCTTAGCACCTTCCTTCTGCTCAGGCGTAAGCTTTTTGGATTTACCCTTGCGGGGATTGGGTTTTTCCCAAACAGGCTTGCTGGTGTTTGGCATGGCTGCTCCATTCATTTTTCACAACAGGAATGTCCATCGGCGCGGTTTGGTTCCCGCGCGGGAAAGACGGGAATTGGGAGTTGCGGTCAATGGATGGTCGGATGCTCTAAGCGGCCACGTCGCCACGCTTCCATTGTTCCTTCGTCAATTGCCGGAACTCATCAAAGCGATTCTCCGCAATGGCCGCGCGAATGCCCAGCATCAGTTCCTGGTAGTAGGCAATATTGGCCCAGGACAGCAGCATCATGCCCAGCAATTCGCCTGAACGCATGAGATGATGCAAATAGGCGCGCGAATATTTGCTAAGCGCGGGGTTGGGGCTCGCCGCATCCAGTGGCCGCATGTCATTGGCATGCCTGGCATTGCGCAAATTCAATTTTCCAAACCGCGTGAAAGCCTGGCCATGCCGTCCGGAGCGCGTGGGCATCACGCAATCGAACATGTCGATGCCGCGTGCCACCGATTCCAGAATGTCATCAGGCGTGCCAACGCCCATCAAATAGCGCGGCTTTTCCACAGGCAGAACCGGCGTGGTGAAATCCAGCGTGCGCAGCATGAGCTCCTGCCCCTCGCCAACCGCCAGGCCACCCACCGCATATCCGTGAAAACCAATATCAACAAGTCCTGCCGCACTGGCATGGCGCAGGCGTTCGTTGATGCCGCCTTGCACAATGCCGAAATTGCCTTTCCCTGGTTGCATGCCAAAGGCCTTGCGTGAACGCAGCGCCCAGCGCAGCGACAGCTGCATCGCCTTTTCCGCATCTTCATCCGTGTGCGGATAAGCCAGGCACTGGTCAAGCTGCATCTGGATATCGGAGCCCAGAAGCCGCTGGATATCCATGGCGCGTTCTGGCGTCAGTTCATATTTCCGGCCATCAATATGCGAGGCGAATGTTGCCCCCTGCTCCGTGATCTTGCGGATCTTGGCCAGAGACATGATCTGAAAGCCGCCGCTATCGGTGAGGATGGGGCCATCCCATGTGATGAATTTGTGCAATCCGCCAAGCTTGGCCACTTCTTCAGCGCCTGGCCGCAACATCAGGTGGTAGGTGTTGCCGAGAATGATGTCAGCGCCCGCCTCCTTCACCTGGTCAAGATACAATCCCTTGACGGTGCCGACAGTGCCAACCGGCATGAAAGCAGGCGTGCGAATGTCGCCACGGCCCGTATGCACCGTGCCAAGGCGTGCCACACCATCTGTTTTGTGGAGGGTAAAGGAAAATTCAGTCATCAGGCTTGCGGGAATAGCAGGCTGCAGTCGCCATAGGAATAGAAACGATAGTCCCGCGCAATGGCATGTGCATAAGCAGCCTTCATCCGCTCCTGCCCGGCAAAGGCCGAAACCAGCATGAACAGCGTGGATTTTGGCAAATGAAAATTGGTGATCAGCAAGTCAACGGACGAAAACCTGTAACCCGGCGTGATGAAAATCTCCGTGGTGCCGGAAAATGGCGCAAGCCCGGAACTTTCGAGCAGGCGCAGCGATGTGGTTCCCACCGCCACAATGCGCCCGCCAGCGGCGCGGGTAGATTTGAGCCGGTCCACCACATCAACGGAAACTTCGCCCCATTCCGCATGCATCTTGTGATCGCGCGTATCCTCGGCCTTCACCGGTAAAAAAGTCCCAGCCCCCACATGCAGCGTCACAAATTCCGTTGCTATGCCAACAGCTTGCAACCGCTTCATGAGATCAGGCGTGAAGTGCAAGCCGGCAGTGGGTGCAGCAACCGCTCCAGCATGTTCGGCAAAAATCGTTTGGTAATCGGTGACGTCTCTTGCATCTGTGGCCCGTTTGCCTTCGATATAAGGCGGCAACGGCATGCGCCCCACGGCAGCGATAGCCTCATCCAGCACCGGCCCGCTGAAATCAAATGCCAAGGTAATTTCTCCAGCTTCGCCCTTGGCTTCCACAGTGGCTCCCAATTCACCCAACAGGCAAACCCGGCCTTCAGCCCCGAACCTCAGCCGGTCCCCCACCAGCAGTTTTTTGCCAGGCTTGGCAAAAGCCTTCCACCGGCAAGCGTCAACGCGCATGTGCAGCAGCACCTCAATGCGCGGCGTTGCCTCACCACGTCCCAAACGAACGCCCGAAAGAGCAGCGGGAATGACTTTCGTGTTGTTGAACACCAGAACATCGCCCGCCCGCAATTGCGCGGGAAGATCGGCAACGATGAGGTCTTTGAGGCCATCATCCACCACCAGCAATTTGGCAGCCTCACGTGGAACCGCCGGGCGCAAGGCAATGCGCTCCGGCGGCAATTCAAAGTCAAAATCAGAAACACGCATGGAGGGGGACAGCCGCCTCGCTACTTCGCGTCAGCAGCAACCTGCATTTTCACGATCTTGTCCGGATTCTTGACGGGCTCGCCGCGCTTCAATCCATCGACAAGCTCCATGCCGGAGGTCACCCGCCCCCAAACCGTGTACTGATTATCCAGGAAGGAGGCATCGTCAAACACGATGAAGAACTGGCTGTTGGCCGAGTTCGGACTTCCCGAACGCGCCATGGAGCAAATGCCCCTTACATGCGGCTCCTTGGAAAATTCCGCCTTGAGGTCAGGCTTTTTTGATCCGCCCATGCCTGTGCCGGTAGGATCGCCGCCTTGTGCCATGAAGCCTTCGATCACGCGGTGGAACACCACGCCGTCATAAAAGCCTTCGCGCGCCAATTCCTTGATGCGTGCCACATGGCCAGGAGCCAGCTTTGGCAGCAGTTCAATGGTGACGCGGCCCTTGTCCAGATCCATGTAGAGTGTGTTTTCGAGATCGCTCATTATTGCACTGTAACCTTTATCATTTTGTCAGGGTTTGCCGGTGGTTCACCGCGCTCGAGGCGGTCAACGCAGAACATGCCTTCATCATCCACTTTGCCAACGATGGTATATTGTCCATCAAGAAAGGCACCATCGGCGAACATCACGAAGAACTGGCTGTTGGCGGAGTCGGGATCACTCGAACGCGCCATGCCAACGGCTCCGCGGCCAAAGTGTTCCTTGCTGAATTCAGCCTTCAGGTTCGGCTCCTCCGAACCACCCATGCCCGTGCCTGTTGGATCGCCCGTCTGGGCCATGAAGCCCTCGATCACCCGGTGGAACACCACGCCATCATAAAATCCCTTGCCCGCAAGCTTGGTTATCTGGGCCACATGACCGGGCGCCAGGTCATCGCGGAGGGTTATGGTAAAGCTGCATTTCTTGCTGGTTTCCACCACCAGCTTTCCAGCCGCCATGGCAGGCGTGGCAAGGAAAACCGCAGCGATGGCAACAAGGCCAAATTTTTTCATTCTATTTCTCCGGTTAAGTTTGAGGAATCCCGTGAATTGCTAGAGCGCAATATCGCCTGAATTGGGGCCGCGCAAGCTATGATTTCTTGACAGCCTGGGTCACTGCGGCTTGCGCTTCCTTGGGAATGAAAAGGGAAACGTCACCCCCCATTTTTGCAATCTGCTTTACAAGCGACGAGGAAATCATGCGGGTGGCAGGCGATGCCGCAAGATATACGGTTTCAATGTCGGGCGCCAACGCCCCGTTCATTTGCCCCATATGCACCTCATAGTCAAAATCCGTGGCATCCCGTATTCCGCGAATGATCACGCCGGCCTGGGCGCGGCGCGCGGCGTCCACTGTCAGGTCGGCATAGGTCACAATGGTGATCCTGACACCGGTATGCTCGGCAATGGGCTTGGTAACAGCCTCAAGCAACTTCACCCGTGCGGCTTCATCCAGCAGGGATTTCTTCGCCTCATGCACGCCCACGCCCAGAACCAGCTTGTCCACCAGCCGCGCTGCGCGTGCGATCACATCAAGGTGGCCATAAGTGACGGGATCAAAAGAACCGGGATAAAAACCTGTGCGTGCCATGATACTGTAATAACGCTTTCACGCTGCTGCCGCAACCTGTCAGCAAATGGCAGTATGTGGAGGACACATTCCGGAGGACAGATCATGGCAAACGAGATTCAAACCGTCATTTCTCATGTTTCGGTTGGCACCAACGACTTCGAGAAAGCCCGAAAATTCTATGAGCGCGTGCTCGTTCCATTGGGGTGCCGGGTTTTAGTGGAACATGCTGGCGCTGTGGGGTTTGGCAAGGTGTATCCTGAGTTTTGGCTCGGAACACCTTTCGATGGCACCCGCGCAACCCCCGGCAATGGCTGTCACGTGGGTTTTGTCGCGCAGTCAAAGGCCGAGGTTGATGCATTCTTCAAAGCAGCGCTCGCTGCGGGGGCTACCGAAGATGGCAATCCCGGCCATCGGCATGAATACGGTGAGCCTTATTATGGTTGCTTTGTGCGCGATCTTGATGGCAACAAGATAGAAGCCACGTTTTGGGATTTTGAGTTGGCGAAGAAATTGGGAATGGCTGACTAGGGCCTGTCCTCATTTGAGCCATGCCAAGGCACAGACGAGGTGAAGTCCTGCGAGAAAATTTCTTGCGGTTTTCTCGTAGCGTGTTGCGATACCTCGAAAGTGTTTGATGTTGTTGAAGAACCTTTCGACAAGATTGCGTTCGGCGTAGAGCGCGTAGTCACAATCGCGCTGAACCTTGCGGTTTGATTTTGATGGAATCACAACGGCAATGCCGCGCACTTCAAGACTCTGAATGAAGCTGTTTGCGCCATAGCCTTTGTCGGCCAGCATCGCTCGGGGTACAATGTTTGCCGTCAGTGGTTCAGCTTGGGTGATGTCATGGACCTGTCCTTTGGTCAGCGATACTTTCAAAGGATTGCCAAGCGCATCTACGACAACATGGATTTTTGTCGTCAACCCGCCTCTGGAGCGGCCTATGGCTTGGTCGCAGCCGTCTTTTTTTGAGCGCCTGCACTATGCTGATGTGCTCTCACAATGGTTGCGTCAATCATGGCATACTCATTGTCGGGATCATCTGCCAAGACTTTGAAAAGATTCTCCCAAACACCATTCCCGGACCAACGCGAAAACCGCGTGTGGATATTTTTCCAAGCCCCGAACCGTTCCGGCAAATCGCGCCACGGCGCACCAGACCTGAACTTCCAGATTAGAGCCTCTACAAAAAGTCTGTTACCTTTTTCACTATTGCGACCAACCGAACCAGGACGTCCCGGCAACAACATCTCGATCCGTACAAACTGATCATCCCTCAAACCATAGCGTTTCATCGCAAAGCCCTCCATCAGAAGGCTCGCTATGAATCACGCTTCAACTGATTTGCGAATCCCCTAATTGCGCACAGGCCCTAGTCTGCTGCGTTGACTTACCAATGAGATATGCGCGTACAGCCCCATCCTCCGTCAAGCCGATGGCCCGCCTGAAAGCCGTTGCTGTGGCTTGTTGGTCGGCGCCCAGCTGCTGCAGCAATTGCGCCTTGAGCGCCCAGAACGGCTGATAGTCCCCCGTCACCGCTTCGGGCAGCTGCGCCAGTTCATTGAGGCCCGTTTCAGGGCCATACACCTCGGCCGTGGCTGCAGCCAGCCCTACCAGATTGCCGATCGTGGGTGCCTTCTGCGCCAATAGCCCATGCAGCGTCCACGTCGGCAGCCGCAAATCCGCGCCCGTCAGGCGCGATTGCACCAGCACTGACTGGATCGCCGCCTCCAGTTGGAAACGCCCCGGCTGCTTGAGCCCACCGGCTGTCCGCAGTTTTTCCTCGGCCTCGCGTGCCATCGGCAGATTCCAGAGCGCCGTATCATGCTCGGCCAGCGGCACATAGCGCCCCTCTACCCGCCGCGCAGCGCTACGGCTTTCGCAAAACAGCATCAGCGCCAGAAGGCCCAGCGCCTCGGCGTCCTCTGGCCGGAGCTCCACCAGCACCCGCGCCAGCCAGATCGCCTCTTCGGTCAGCCCTTTGTGCGTCTGGTCGTCGCTACCCGTGCTGTCCCAGCCCTGCCCATAAGCGGCGTAGATCGCCTCGAGCACATCGCCCATGCGCTCGCCTAGCTCGCCTTTTCCTGGCACTTCGAAGGCAATCCCGGTGTCCTTGATGCGCGCCTTGGCCCGGCTCAGCCGCCGTCCCATCGTGTCGGGCGACACAAGAAACGAAGAGGCGATGCGCTCGGCCGTCAGCCCCAGCACGGTTTGCAGCATCAGCGGTGTGCGCGCGGCAGCATCGATTGCCGGGTGGCCGCACACAAACATCAGCTCCAGCCGCTTGTCAGCAATTGTAGGCAATTCCTCGGTTTCGGTTGGTGCCAGCACCAAGAGGCTGCTGGTCGTTTGTTCGCGTGTTTTCCGTGCCCGCGCTCCATCGCGCAGCCGGTTGCGCGCTGTCACCATCAGCCAGGCATCGGGGTTGGCAGGCACGCCTTTCGTGGGCCAGATGTCGAGCGCTTGAGCAAAGGCCTCCGCGAGCGCATCTTCAGCTGCATCCACGTCGCGCCATGCTCGCGCGAGATACGCGAGGAGGCGCCCATAAGAGGTGCGGGCAGCGTTCTCCGCCGCCCGCCGCCCGTGGTCTTGAAGGCTGCCGTCCACCGCTTAGCCCTGATTGGACAGATCCAGCACGGGGCGCACTTCGACAGCCCCGTAGGTGGCCGCAGGGCAGCGCGCCGCCCAGGACAGCGCCGCATCGAGGTTCGGTACCTCGATCACGACATAACCGGCCAGCTGTTCCTTGGTAACCGCCACTGGTCCGTCCTGCACCAGGCGGTTGCCGCCTTCGAGCCGTACCGAGGTTGCCGCCGAAGGGGGCAGAAGCGCGTCGCCTCTAAGGACGATGCCTGTCGGGTACAGCGCACCCATATAGGCGTTCCAGGCGTCCCAATAGGGTCCGGCACGTTCGACGTTATCTCGCTGGGCGGCGACCTCGGTTTCGTTCTCATAAAACATCATCATGTATTGCATTTTGTCGTCCCTCTCCTTGGTTGCTGAGGCGGCTCATCCGGCTCTGAAACACTGACGCGGCTAGAGCTGCCATTCGGACAGAGCCTAAAACATTTTCGGCCAACAGAAAAGCCACCGGCGAACCAAGCGCTTATGACGACAGGCGCCTGCCCGCAATCATGCGCGCTTTGCCGGTTCGCCCGCTACTGATAGCCTCAACCGCAACCCAGGAGAGAACCATGAAACACAAGCGACTTGGCATGGCTCAAATGAGGACAGGCCCTAACTGTTGGACCGCAGAGCCAGCCAAATTCCGCCGGCTGTGAGGCAAATTCCGCTGACAATTTCGATGGCGCGAATCCGCGACCGCGAAAGCCATGCTCCCGCCTTGCCGGCCAGCAGGGCGTAAGCTGTGTCGCCCAGCGCCGCAATCACCATGAATGTCAGGCCAAGAAGCAGGGTTTCCCGCATTACATTGCCGCCGGTGGAAAGGAATGGCGGTATCAATGCGCCAAACAGCACCAGCATTTTAGGATTGGACAGGATGACCACAAACCCTTGAAGAAAAAAACTTCCCCTGGGCCGTGCCCGCTCGGCAGCAACCGCGAGGTCGCCATGCGAACGCAAGAGTCTTATGCCAAGCCAGATGAGATAGGCAGCACCCGCCCAACGCAATGCGTCGAACCATACGCCCATGACCTTGAGGGCAGCCCCCAGCCCCAACGCGGCAATTCCCAGCCAGATCAGAACGCCCGCCTGTGTGCCCAAAACATTCATGAGCCCTGCCCTGGAACCATGGCGCAAGCTGGTGGCGATGATCACGGTAACGGTAGGCCCCGGCACCAGCGCCAACGCAAGAGCCGCAAGGCAGAATGCCAAATAAGTATCCACAGTCATCTAGAATTTTTCCAGGATGCTCTTAACCTTCGCCCTCATCTCCCACATCTTCCGTCAGCCCTTCAACCGAAACCACATGTTCATCGTCGGCCGTATCAATGATGATCACCCCTTGTGTCGAACGCCCGGCCTTTCTTATGCCTTCGACGGGACAGCGGATCAGCTGGCCGCCATCGGTCACCAGCATGATCTGGTCAGTCGCTTCAACCGGGAAGGACGCTACAAGCGGACCATTGCGGCCATTCACCGCCATGGCCACGATGCCTTTGCCGCCGCGATTTGTAATGCGGTATTCATAGGAAGACGTGCGCTTGCCATAGCCATTGCTGGATACCGTGAGAATGACCTGCTCCGCCGCTCCCATGGCGGCGTAGCGTTCCTGGCTGAGCCCCGTATCCGCCACCGCCTCTTCATCTGACCCTTCAATGTCGGTTTCTTCACCAGCCACGGCACGTGACATCTTGATGAATGCCAAACGCTCCTCGGCAGTAGCCTCGACATGACGTATGATCGCCATCGAAATCACATGATCGCCCATTTCCAGGCGAATTCCACGCACACCAGTTGAATCGCGGCCCTTGAATACCCGCACATCATCCACGCCGAAGCGGATGCACTGTCCCTGCGCCGTGGTGAGCAACACATCATCGGCATTGCTGCAGGTGTCCACGCCCACAATCATGTCACCCTCGTCGAGCTTCATGGCAATCTTGCCAGCGCGGTTGATGCTTTCGAAATCATCCAGTGCATTGCGGCGCACAGTGCCCGATTGGGTGGCAAACATCAAATGCAGGTTGGCGGCCTCCGCTTCATTCTCCGGGAGCGGCATGATGGTGGTGATGCGTTCGCCTTGCGACAGCGGCAATATATTGATGAGCGCCTTGCCCCGCGCCTGCGGATTGCCCACCGGCAAGCGCCACACCTTCATGCGGTAAACCATGCCGGCACTTGAGAAGAACAGGATCGGCGTATGGGTATTGGCCACAAACAGCTTGGTGACGAAATCCTCGTCCTTCATGGCCACGCCCGCGCGCCCCTTGCCGCCGCGGCGCTGCGCGCGATAGGCCGAAAGCGGCACGCGCTTCACATATCCAGCGTGGCTCACCGTTACCACCATGTCTTCGCGCGCGATGAGGTCTTCATCATCAACCTCACCATCATTGTCAATGATCTGGGTGCGGCGCGGCGTGGTGAAATTCGTTTTGATCTCCGTGAGCTCGTCCTTGATGATGGTCATGACACGGAGCCGCGAGCGCAGGATATCCAGATACTCGGAAATTTCTCCCGCAAGCTTCTTCAGCTCATCGGTGATTTCGTCGATTCCAAGGGCCGTGAGGCGCTGCAGGCGCAATTCGAGAATGGCGCGCGCCTGCTCATCCGAAAGCCGGTAATTATTGTCAGCGCCGAGGGAATGGCGGGGATCGGCAATCAGCGCAATCAATGGCCCCAGATCCCTGGCTGGCCAAGCCCGCCCCATCAGGGCCTCACGCGCTTCGACAGCGTCTTTCGAACGGCGGATAAGGGCGATCACCTCATCGATATTGGAAACAGCAATGGCCAGGCCCACCAAGATATGCGCCCGGTCGCGCGCCTTGTTCAGCAGGAACTTGGTGCGCCGCGTCACCACCTCTTCGCGGAACGCGATAAAGGCCTGCAACAGGTCCTTGAGGTTAAGCTGTTCCGGGCGCCCGCCGGTGAGTGCGATATTGTTGACGCTGAACGTGCTCTGCAATTGCGAGAAGCGGTAGAGCTGGTTCAACACCACATCCGCCACGGCATCCCGCTTGATCTCGATCACCACGCGCATGCCTTCGCGTGAGCTTTCGTCGCGGATATCGGAAATGCCTTCGATCTTCTTGTCCCGCACCATCTCGGCAATGCGCTCGATCATCAGCGACTTGTTCACCTGATAGGGAATTTCAGTAACGATCAGGGCTTCACGGTCCTTGCGGATTTCTTCAATTTCCACGCGCCCGCGCAGCACGACTGAGCCACGCCCGGTATGCAATGCCTGCTTCACGCCAAGCCGCCCGAGAATGATGCCGCCTGTGGGAAAGTCCGGGCCCGGCACAAATTCAATCAACTCATCAATGGATATGGCAGGGTTGTCGATCGTGGCAATGGTGGCGTCAATCACTTCACCCAGATTATGGGGCGCCATGTTGGTGGCCATGCCCACGGCAATACCACCTGATCCATTGACCAGAAGATTTGGAAAACGTGCCGGCAGAACCTCGGGCTCGCGCTCGGAATTATCATAGTTGCCGCGAAAATTGACCGTGTCCTTGTCGATGTCATCCATCATCGCATGGGCAACTTTTGCCATGCGCGATTCGGTGTAACGCATCGCGGCTGGCGGATCACCGTCTACCGAGCCGAAGTTGCCTTGCCCGTCAATCAATGGCAAGCGCAACGAAAACTCCTGCGCCATGCGCACCAGGGCATCATAAATCGATTGGTCGCCATGCGGGTGATATTTGCCCATCACTTCGCCAACGATACGTGCCGACTTGCGATAAGGCTTGTTCCAGTCATAGCCGTTCTCATTCATCGAGAACAAAATGCGCCGGTGAACCGGTTTCAATCCATCGCGCGCGTCAGGCAGCGCACGGCTCACGATTACGCTCATCGCGTAATCGAGATAACTCTTGCGCATTTCATCTTCGATGGTGGTGAGTGTTATTTCACCGGGATTGGCGGGCGGAGCCGCGCCATTCTTTTTGTCTTTATCGGTCACTGACAGCCTTCAGAACTAACAATTTGACCGCTTCAAAACCGGCATCATTTCATGCGATTCGAGCGATGGGCCAGTTTAGTTTGAAGGCAGCAAAACCGCAATGAAAAGCCGCCGCTTTTGCATAATAATCAGGCTCAAACCTTGCGGAATTTGACGCCATTGCCGTGATACCAGCCATCACCTGACTTGACGGCGGAACATGAAGCCTTGCCGCCCATCCAGGTGGTCCATACGATGCACAGCTTGCCGCCCCGCACGCTCCAATGGCCCTTGTCATGGGCGCTCGACATTTGCCCCATGAGCGTGCCATTGCCCTTGGCGGAAATGTTGACCGTCACCATGCCATTTACCACGGCTGTGAAGTTACCAGGGAACAACTGCGCGAGCTGCGCGTTTGAAAGCATCTCGGCTGCATTTGCAGCCTGCGGAGCAAAAGCCAGGAGAACGACAGGAAGCAGGGCAATGGCAAATTTCTTCATGGATTATTAACCTCGTTTTGTGCAGTGCAACAATTCAGGCGTTTAAGGAGGGGAAGTATGGGCAAATTGAGGCTTCCCCCTGCGTCAGGCCGCCGCACCCTCAATTCCATTTCTGTCGTGACCGCATTGTAAAGCGACCGCACCACGGCGGCAGGATCACTGCGATCATTCTTATAGGGCGGCGATGCTGTCTCAGCCAAGGCAGGCACCAGGCCCAACCATAATAAATTTACTGCCAGGAAAGCCCGCAAGAGCGCGCCTTAAAACGGCACTTCGTCATCAAGATCACGCGCGAAGCTATGGGCCTTGCCGCCACCAGCCCGCATCGGGCTGGACTGGCCGAAATCATCACCGCCGGAAGATGGAGCACCCTCGCCCGCACCGCCAGATTTTCCACCCAGCATCGTCAGTTCACCGCGGAAGTTCTGCAGCACCACTTCGGTGGTGTATTTCTCAACGCCGCTCTGGTCCGTCCACTTGCGTGTCTGCAACTGACCTTCAATATAAACCGTGGCACCTTTTTTCAGATATTGCTCAGCCACCTTGGCCAGGTTCTCGTTGAAAATCACCACGCGGTGCCATTCAGTTTTTTCCTTGCGCTCGCCGGTCGACTTGTCACGCCAGTTCTCGGAGGTAGCCAAAGTCAAATTTACAATGGCCTTGCCATCCTGCGTGTGACGCACTTCCGGGTCCTTGCCCAAATTGCCCACCAAAATCACTTTATTGACCGAACCTGCCATTTTAATTCTCCACTCTTTTCCCCATACTAGTGTTTCGCCGCAGCGGTTTCACAAGAATGGTCAGCTTATCCACATTGTATATGTTCTTTTTTCGTTCCATTTTCAAGCGTAAAAAAGCCGTATCCCAATGAAGAGATACGGCTCTTACGAGCTTATCTGCATGATGCTATTTCCGCGTGAACATATTCAGGAAACCGGCCGCAGGCTTGTTGTTCGCAGTTGCAATATTGCCTGTAAAACCCTGTTTCTGCAGTGAGGCTGTATTGTAAACATTTGAATAAGCTTCAAAAATCCAATTCATGATGATCTCCTTTCTATATCCAGATATGATCTTTTGCGCCTTGCAACACAAACGCTATAAAGCTACAAGACACATCAGAAAAAGTTACAGGTCTATATCATGGCCCGCCGATTGCCGTCCCTAAACGCCCTCAAGGCCTTTGAAGCCGCCGCCCGTCACGTGAGTTTCACCGATGCGGCGGAAGAGCTTTTCGTAACCCATGCCGCCATCAGCCGTCATATCCGTGAACTTGAGGATTACCTCGGCACGCAGCTCTTCAACCGCACCGGTCGTGGCGTCACCACAACAGAAGCGGGCCAGCGCTTTGGCAAACAGCTCACGCCGCTGTTTGATGCCCTGGCCGAAGTATCGCGCGAAGCCGCAGCTGTGGGCGCTGCCCGGCCATTGAATGTCTCGGCCGAACCCGCCATCGCCTCGCGCTGGCTGGTGCC
>JANMAE010000148.1:0-6287 GCA_031359445.1 Hyphomicrobiales bacterium
CGTGGGGTTTGAAATGGCGCTTGCACCGGGATTTCGGGCCGATTTTCGCGAGTCCCTCTACCGGATGATCAGCGCGCTGACAGGCGTGGGCGTCACAGTCTTGAGTACCGTGGAAGTTGAGGACAAATTCACGGAAATGTCGTTGAGCCATTATACAATCTCGTTTCTCACCGATGACGTGATCCGCATGCGCTATGTTGAAATTGACGGTCAGATGCGCAAGGTTCTTGTGGTCGTCAAGATGCGCGGCGGCAACCACAGCAAAGACATCCGCGAATATGTGATCACCGAAAAGGGTTTCGGGATTATTCACCCCCGAAACACCGAGTACGAGGGCTTGACGACAGGGATTCCCCGGCAAACCGGTCCACGTCGGCCGCAACCCGAAGAAGCACCTCCCGAACGAAAGGCTAAAACCTGAGCAAAACCACCACAATGCAGGCGTGCAGGCAAATTGGAACAAAGCGCATGTTTAACGCATTTTATTTGAGCGCGACCAGCAAGATACCACATGCTTGCAAGAGTCATTCCTTGGGCAATTTTTGGTCCAATAGTTAGGTAAAACAAGTGGCAGAAAAACCGGGTCCTTCCAAGAAAATGCTTCTGATGAATGAAGCGTTGATGCTGGGATCATTGCAGCAACATGAACTCGCGGAAGCCTACGAGAATTTGAACATCACGCTGCAATGGGAAATCCAGCAACGTAAAAAAGTTGAAGCGACATTGCGCGCAAGTGACCAACGCTTTCGAATTCTTTTTGATTTGCAGCCTGTCGGCGTGTATTCTTGTGATGCTGCGGGGTTGCTTCAAAACTTTAACCGTTGCGCCGCCGAGATCTGGGGCAGGGAGCCTGCGCTCGAAGATTTCAACGAAAAATTTTGCGGCGCGTATAAATTATTCCGCCCCGATGGAGAATATTTGCCGCGCGAACTCTGCTTCATGGCCGAAGTACTCAGCGAAAAAATACCAAATGCCCTTGATGTTGAATTCATCGTTGAACGTCCTGACGGTTCCAGGCTGAACTGCATCGCCAATATTAAACCCCTCAGGAATGAACACGGCGAGATCACAGGAGCAATCAACAGCTTTTACGATATTACACACCGGAAGGTAGCTGAAGAACGGCAACTTCTGCTTTCCAATGAAATTGCGCATCGTAGCAAGAATCTCCTCGCTGTGGTGATGTCCATCATAAGTCGCACCTTGACCGGTTCGGGGTCACTTGCGGAGGCGCGCGATACTTTAAGTGAGCGCATCCAGGCACTCGCGCGCTGGCAGCCCATTTACTCAATCACAGGCTTTGACGGTGTGCCATTGGGACCAACAATTCTTGATGAATTGGAAGCATTTTCCAACCAGGTCATTGTTGCCGGCCCCGAGGTGACAATAGCCCCGAAAGCCGCGCAAACATTCAGCCTGCTGGTACACGAGCTTGCCACAAATGCCAGCAAGTATGGCGCACTCTCACAGCCGGCGGGTCAGGTAAACGTCTCGTGGTCGATTGAAGGCCATGGCAAAGATGCTCTCTTCAAGTTCAAATGGCTCGAAAGCAAAGGACCCATCGTCGCTGTTCCCACGGGGAAAGGTTTTGGGCGGGCTGTCCTTGAAAGAGCTGTTGAAGCAGAGTTTGGGGGGAAACCCAGAATTAGCTTTGATCCCGAAGGTGTTTGCTATGAAATTGACCTTCCGCTGTCGTCAATATCAGCAGAAAACGCCTACTGATGAGCTTGAAACAGGAAAAGTTCAGTGGCCACCCCATAGCCCTCGAATTTTTTTGAAGCATTCCGGAACATTTTTTGCGCGTGGGCGTTGCATAATCGCGGGTTCTCATTTACCCAGGTAACCTTTAGGGCTTTTTGGAAGAAGAATGTTATTTTCAGCGCGGCGCATATTGCTGGTGGAAGACGGGTTCTTCATAGCGCTTTCAGTTGTTGATTTTCTGGAAAGTCTGGGGTGCGAAATCGTTGGTCCTGCTTTGCGTCTTCACACGGGCCTGGACTTGGCGCGGACCGAATTGCTTGATGCCGCGGTTCTCGACATCAATATCGCGGGCCAAATGGTGTGGCCCATTGCCGAAGAACTGGAACGCCGAAACATTCCTTTTTTGTTCTTGTCGGCCTACTCCAAAAACCTTGTGGTTCCCGTGGCTTTTGCATCAAAAATCCGCCTGGAGAAACCCATGAACGGTGAACTGCTCCAGCGTTCCTTGGCGAAGATATTTACGCGTGAAGAAATGGGTGCGAGGGACACTTTGACGTCGGCGCGGTGACCAAACTCCCCCTCACCGATTTGGGGAGCTAAATCTGGGAAGGCGCGTGGCCAACTGAAAAAACTTCCTCGGACCCAGCGACGGAATTCACTGCGGCAATTCATGCAGGCCGAACGCAATGCAGTTTCAGTGCATGGATTGGCTTCATGGAAATCAGAGACTGTTGTGGTCCTGCACCCATGTGAGCTGCCAGTGGACGCCTTGCGGCAGATAATGGATGTCGGAATGTCCCTGCAGGGATTGCCCGACGAGATGGCGTATGACGCGTGATCCAAAGCCCTGACGCTCAGGCTGTTCAGTTATGGTGGGGCCACCACTTTCCGTCCAGTTCAACTGGACCTGGTGTTTTCCCGCCTCGCGTGGTTCCACCGCCCAAGTCACGGCAACCCTGCCTTCCGGGACGCTCATGGCGCCATATTTGATCGAGTTGGTGGCAAGCTCATGGATGGCAAGGCCAATGGCTTCGGCGGCCGCCGAACCCACAAAAATGGCAGACCCTTCGATTTTGATGCCTCGCGCGTCCGTATCCACCAGAACACCCAGATGCGATGTGATGAGTTCCCTGAGCGAAACATCCGTCCAATTCTGGTCTGACAGAATATCATGCGATGTTGCAAGACCCTGCATGCGCAGAACAAAGGTGTCGAGGAAACCATCAAGGGTCAGCGAATGCCGCGCGGTTTGCCTGGCGATGGATTGTATGATGGCAAGCTGGTTCTTGGTGCGATGCGCGAGTTCGCGCATGAGCATGGTTTTGTGGGCCTCCGCCGCTCTCCGGTCGGTAAGGTCGCGGATGATGGAAGAATAGCCTTCGAAGCTTCCATCGGGCGCGAAGATGGGAGCGTCGACGATTTCCACATCAACCCGGCTGCCGTCTGATTTCAGCCTCACCGTATCTATCCGCACTGTTTCGCCGGCTTGCAGCCTTTGCCGCACTGCGGAAAATTCCGCGCGTTTGTCTTCGGGCACGAGAACGGATTTGGGCCGGCCGATGATGGCTTCGGGCGCATAACCAAAGAGTTGTTCGGCGCCCTTGTTCCAGCTGGCAATCGTATCATCGGGCGATATCGACAGGATCGCATCTCCGGACGAGGCGACGAGGGCCGAAAACTGGGCGGCTTGACGGATCGTGCCTTGCAGGGAGGCGCGCACCTCGTCTATCTCCCGGATATGATGGGTCTCAAGCGGAGCGGGCTCGCCGCGGGCCACGGCGCGGGCAAAGCGGCTGAGGTTGACTACGGGTTCGGCGATGCGTGCTGCCATCAGCCGCGCCGCGCCCAGCGAAACCACAAGCGCCAGCAACCCGCCCAGCACACTTCCGGCAAGCGCGCGGTAAAGTGGAGCGGTAAGCTCGGACTCCGGCACGGCCACGACAGACGTCCACTTCGTAAGTTCCGAGCGCAGGTAGGAATTTACCACCGAGGTGCCTTCCAGCGTGACATTTTTGAAACTGCCGACATCCTCAGGGCCGCGTGCCACCGCGCCCAATTCCGGCCGGGCAAGCGTTCCCACGCGTTTGGCGCTATCGAGGTTGCGGGCAATAAAGCGTCCGCTCCCGTCCACCACGGCGGCGATCCAGCTCTTGCGCATGCCCGCCCGTGCAAACACCGTATCAAAATCCGCAAGCCTCACTTCAGCGGCAAGACCGTGGCTGATGGTGTCACCGCTCCAGACCGGTATCGCCAGGATGACGGTCGCCGCAGCCAAGCCTTCGCCTTCGACCGGCCCGATGACCGTCTCGCCGCGAAATACCCGGTCAGCCATGGCAACAGTTAAGGGTGAGTCGTCAGTAGGCCGATTGCCAGCCTCGCTTGTCTTGATGGCCGTGCTATCGCGCGAAAAGTTCCAGAGGCGCTTGATGTCGGAATGCACGGGCCTGAAGGCATTTGCCAGCGCGCGCGGGGTCATGTCGCCCTGAGAGGATTGCGATGTGGCGGCAAGCCCCACCAGCACGCCTTGCAATCCGCTGAATTCCTGGTCAACCAAAGCGGAAAGTTCCTCAGCTGCAACGCTCCTCTCGCTCTCGATGGAATCTCGCTTGGCCATGGCGAGATTCACGGCAAACACGCTGGACAGCAGGATAAGGGGAATGGTGATGAGGCTCACGAGCGCGGTGATGCTCGCGCCAATCGACCGGGCGGGTGCCGAGGTCATCGCATGCACCGTCCATCCATTGAAATTGCCATTCCTGATTTGCCGAATATCCTGTCGACCATTCTAAGGCAATTCGCGGCCATTGCAAAGCCTGCGCCGGTGCCCTGGCAAATGGGCTGCTCTGCGTGGGGCAACTGAAATTGATCGCGTGTGGCGCGATAATCCCAAGCATCGCCTTGCTTGTTGCCGAAGCTCACGCCAAGCGCCCTTTCAGCCACTGCACCCCTGCGTCACCATCAACTCTCCGGTGCCAGCAAACCGAATAGCCATAGTCAGGCACCAGAATTGGCAACTTGAATTTGACCAGTCCCTGCATCATGTCCCCGGCGCATAGACGCGATGGCAGGGTGGCAATGAGGTCTGTATCCCTGAGGCATTGCATGTTGCCGCCGAAGCTGTGGCTTACCGTCATGATCTTGCGGCTGCGGCCCAATTTGCTTAAACACTGGTCCACAACATTTTGACCCGGATCACGAAGCGAAACCGTGATGTGAGGATAAGCCAAATATTGTGAAACTGTGACCCGAGCTCTTGCCTTGCCGCGCATCAGTGGATGATCTGTCGCCATAAGCCCCACATAATGCTCGCGGAACAACTCCTGGGTGATGAACGGCGCAGGTGGCGGGGCCGTGCCCCAAAAGCTTAAATCAAGCCTGCCATCCTCCATCTGTGCCAAGGTATCGGCACCCACGGGAACAATTTCAAGCAGAATATTGGGTGCAAGCTTGCGCAACCGCCGCACCAAATTCGGCACCAGTGTGAGCGTGGCATAGTCACTGGCACCCAAACGAAACCGCCGCGCGACAGTGGCCGGGTCAAAACTGCGATTGGCCATAAGCGCGTCAACGCAAGCCAGCACGTCGCGCACCGGCGCAATCATTGAAGTCGCCCACGCCGTGGGCAGAAGTCCTTTGCGGCAGCGCGTGAACAGCGGATCGCCCAGCACATCGCGAAGACGATTTAACGCGTGGCTGACTGCCGATTGGCTGAGTGCCAACTTTCGCGCCGCTACGGTAACCGACTTGGTTTCCGCCACAGCATCAAACACGATGAGTAAATTAATATCCGGTCTCATGGCGGCCGCACTTATTCTTTTCATGCATATTGCAATGAACTTGTCTTCATTTTACTAATATTCATGCCAAGTGCAAGAATGGTTTTGATCACCACATCGTTTCAGGAACACACCTTCAGAATGAAAAACTTTTCACGAAATTCGGCCCTCGCCCCCAGCATTCCGAGGTCGGCATTGGTTTTCGGCTGGCTTATGGTGGCAGCAGGAACATTTTTTGCCTATGTCTATATGTTCAACCCTGGCTTGGCATTTCCAGGGATTTCAATCAGCACAATCTCTGAGCAATTCGGCCTTTACAGCACGGGTGTGCGGATAATGGGTTCGGTGTTGGGGATTGTCATCGCACTCTATTTCAACAGCGCCGCGCTCCTCGCCTTGATGTTGGCCACGCGCGTTTTCATTGAATTGGGCGATGTGGCTGTGGGTCTCGTCATTCACGGAGGCGCAGCCGATAGCAACACGCTGACGCTCGGCCTATTAGCCGCCATCGAAATATTTTTCGTCATACTCTTGGTCAAGCACGCGAAACACGCATAACGGCGTGCCATGTAATTACGGTGCTATGGCGGACGGCAGAACCATTGGGGCACGGCATATGCCAAAAGCGGGCGCCGTCCACCACATCATCGTAAGTCCGAATTACGGTGCGAATTACGGTGACACTCCACTTTATTGACAATGCCTCTCAAATCGACCTAACTTCCGCCCCATGGCCCGTCTTGCGCGCGTTGTAGTCCCCGATCTTCCCCACCATGTCACCCAGCGTGGCAATGGGCGGCAACGCGTGTT
>JANMAE010000012.1:0-17545 GCA_031359445.1 Hyphomicrobiales bacterium
AGGATTGCCCTCCGCGCAGATTTAATCACGTCTCAATGCTAGGCTGCATTGATGTGAGTCAAATTTTTTTGCGCTGTTTTTGTTCCCCCAACTTTAAAATTATGTTACAAATTTAAAATCCCTTGGGCCGTGTCTTTCCCCACTTCACTGCCCCCTCATATGCAGCACAGGCCCGCAGCACTGCTCTGTCCCCAAACATTCTACCCACGATATGCAGTCCCACGGGCAAGCCCTCTTTCGTAAATCCGCAAGGAACGCTGGCGGCAGGCTGTTGCGTGAGATTGAAGGGATAGGAAAACGGCGTCCAGTTCACCCATTTGCCAGTGTTGTCATCCACCGGCGAAAGCTTGCCAGTCTCAAAGGCAGCGATGGGCAATGTGGGGGTAACCAGCACGTCATATTTTTCCATGAAAACCCGCATCTGCGAACCTAAAACGCCGCGCTCGCGCACCGCTTCGAAATACTCCTCAGGCGTAATGGCAAGCGATTGCCGATAAACATCGGCCAAGCCTGGATCCAGCAAGGCGCGCTTTTTTTCCGGCATCTTGCTAACCAGAGCGCGAACCCCGCTCCACCACAGAACGCGAAAACACTGTGCCGGGTCACTGAAATCGGGGTCCACTTCCTCCACATGCGCGCCAAGCTCGTCCAGCACCTTCACCGCCTTTTTTACGAGGACTGCAATTTGCGGATCAACATCCACATATCCGAGCGCTGCACTAAAGGCGATCTTCAGGCCCTTCACGCCACGATCGAGTTTCTTCACATAATCCTTGTCGTCATAGGGCAGCGACGTCCAGTCGCGCGCATCAGGCTTGGCTATCTCGTTCATCATCAGGGCGGAATCTTCCACCGTGCGCGTCATGGGCCCTACATGGGCCACGCTGCCAAAAGGCGAAAGCGGGTAGGCAGGCACCCTCCCGAAGGAGGGCTTCAATCCCATGATGCCGCTGAAGCCCGCTGGAATGCGGATGCTGCCACCACCGTCGGTGCCCAGCGACAGGGGTGCATAACCCGCAGCAATAGCAGCCGCAGATCCACCCGATGAGCCACCCGGCGTTTTGCTTGTGTCCCAAGGATTGCAGGTAATGCCATTCAGCGGGGAGTCGGTCACACCCTTCCAGCCAAATTCCGGCGTGGTGCCGGCACCCAGAAACACGCAACCCGCCTCGCGCAGCCGCGCAACCGATGGCGCATCCTCATCCCATTTCTGGTTGGGATCCACGGTTTTGGAGCCGCGTAGTGTAGGCCACCCCTTCACCAGCAGCAGGTCCTTGATGATGACGGGAACGCCATCAAGTGGCGAAAGCGCCTTGTCTTTCTTCCACCGCGCCTCACTGGCCGTTGCCTGCGCCAGCGCCAGTTTTTCATCCACTCGGGCCATGGCATTAATCGTGCCATCATGACGGGCAATCTGGTCCAAACAATCCCGCGCCACATCTACGGGAGAAAACTTCTTCTTGGAAAAAGCCTTGGAAAGTTTTGCCGCGGTCATCCAGTTCAATTCAGCCATATCGCACTCCTTTTAACCTAGAGCTTAGGCAGAATTGAGTGTCATAGTCACTCTGCGGAATAGGTCCCCACCAGACCCAGTTTTTCCAACAACGATGCATGGGCATTGCCAGTCCGCAACGCGTCCACCCCATGCGTTCTGATCAGCTCACCGCGGCGGTCGCTATCGCGCGTGGTGGAAAGCGCACCCCAGAACGCTGCCATAAATTCCGCCTGTTGGCGCAACTGCAATAGCGTTGCCTCATCCAATGCTGCAATATCACCCGCAGTTACATTGCCAACACTCCTGACGGTCCTGGCACCTGCATGCAAACTGCCAATGGCAAGCTTGGTGGCCTCAGTCTTGTCTACTGCCGGAAATTTTTGACCGAGTGCCGCCAACTCTTCTTCCAGCACCAGAACTTTTGCGCGCAAATAGGCGTACTGCAAATTGTCCAGCAATGCGATCACGTCTTCAGGCGCGCGAATGCCCCCAATCCATGCCCGGTAGTCACCTGGCGTTCCGGGAAAGGCATTCACATAGCGTACCACGTCCAACCCGGCTTCATGTGTGCCATCAGGATGCGTAACCCCCTCATAACCCAGGATCTGCTTGGACCGTGCGATGATCCGGGCGTGGACGGCAGGGTTGGTAATGTCAGGATCCTTGACACGAAGCAGCGTGACTGCTGTACCCCGCCGCTCTGGCTCGGCAACACCAAGTTCCAGCAAAGGGTGTGTAGCCACCCAGTCATTCACCGCAGCACGGTTGGCAATGGACCGCTCATTTAACTGTGAGAGGGAACCTAGCCGCCGCTCCGAGCGCAGCAAACCAAATGTCGTTTCGGCAAAGGCCAGCGTGCTATAAGTATTGATAACGCCACCCAGCATTCTGTCAGCTGCTGGATCATAGAATGGTCCAACCGAAATACTGCGTTCACCCGTAAGCGGTCGCTTGGAATCAAGCGGTGCCGCAAGCTTGAGCTGGCGGGGGATGGCCCATGACGGCGCCTTCTGATTGGCTTCAATCAGCGCCAAGGCCTGCGGCGTGAAAGATGCAATGTAATACCCCGAAATACCGCCAATGGCCTTTTGGAACGGCGTAAACAGGCAGCATTCTGCCATCACGCGGGCCACAATATCTGGCCCCCAAGGCATAGCCCCCAGCATCGAGGTGGAATCCAGAATGGCATGGTGCGCTCCGCGATCACGCGCCAGCCACTCCAGCAAATGCGAAATATCCTCCCGTGTATAAGTCGTGGCACCCGTCGTTTCATGCCCCACGCCCACAAAAATCCTGATGCCCATTTTTTCGAGTTCGTCGGCTGTGGGAATGGTGCCTTCAACATCTGTAAAGTGAATCCGTTTTTCGTTTCCACCCCTTGCGGTGCGCATCATCTCAACGATCTGCGCGCCCCAGCTTTGCCGGAAAAACCCGCCTGCCTTTGCGGCTTCCGATTCAGTCGCGGGTGTATCGACGAACACATGTTGGGTCTCGTTGACCGCGTTCAGCATATGTAGCAGGCACACGGTAAATCCGCTATGGCCGCCGCCCAGTCCCACTGCCATCTTGTTGGATTTCGGAAATTCAAAATAGCGATGGATTTCGCGCATCATGTCGAGCAGCACTTTGTCGGCGGGATAACCCCTGTGCATGCTGCGGCCCAGTTCTGCTGCCGTGAAAGGACCGAGGTCGCGGCCCATGTCATCCAGTTTGCGGTAATTCTTCTCCAGCCAGGCTTCAAATTCAAAGCGCAGCAGCCGCGCCTTGATTTCATCGCCGGTTGCATCCGTGATGGGGCCTACGCCAAAGAACGGATTGGACGTGCGGTGAGGAGGCCCCGCTTCCGTGGATTTAATAGCATTCAGGCGTTGAAGATTCAGTTCTTCGACATGAGACATGTAAGCCCTCCATATCCACCACGCCTATGGGTGAAAGGGGCAAATGCACAGAAAAACTGCGTCACGTCATTGGAAATCTGCGCCGCTAGTTATTTTGTCGCGTCTTGGCAAGTTCGGCTTGCCCCACGTCAAATGGCACTTCCTCGATACTGGTGGACTGGGTTACCGTAGCACCACCACTCATACTGACCGAGTCAATTGTCTGGTCCACTCGCACATATGATTGGCTGCCGCGCACAACTGTAACCGTGACAGTTTTGGGAATGGTGGGTAGCAGCAGCAACACGCTTTGCTTCACGGTCACGTCATAATCGCCTTCCGGAAAATTGGCTGCAATGAAGGAACCCGACCGCATCCGCCCGTAGGATTTGCCTGCAATGGACACAAACGGGTCTTCTCCGCGCTTGCCCAAGGCAGTTAAAGGACGATAAACATAAATCGTGCCCTGCCCCTTTGCCACGTCAATATTGTCTGGCAGGTATCTGTCGCCCTGTGCCACACATCCCCCGAGTAGCAAAGCTAGAAACATCCTTCTTGAAATGCGCTTAGCCATAACCCTTATTCTGTGGGAACAAGCTTCCCCGTAAACATGACCGGACCCGTGGGCTGGCTCGTAGGTGAACCGCCTTCCGGCTCAAGACTGACAGCAAACACTGTATCACGCATTTTGCTGGCATCCAGCTGTCCCAGCTTGCTTGCTGGAATTTTGAGTGAAGCATCAATCACCCCGAGTGACTGCGGCTTGTCGCGGCCGCCGCCAACCGCCCACAGCTCATAGGATTTCCCCGGCTGCGGCGGTGCACCCATGGTACGCACACTGATGTTGCCATTGACAAGATCAATGGAAGCCAGGAAGGCGGGCCCCGGACCTTCAGCTTGCAGCACCGCAACATAACGCTGGCCATTTACAGGGTTGGCAGGGGTATGGAGAAATATGAATGCAGCAAGCGATGCCGCTATGGCACTTGCGCCAATCGTTGCCCAGCGCCAGTTCGAAGCGCGACGCTCCAGCTTGATAACGGTGGCGCTGTCAAAGCTATCTCCTGTAATAGCCTTCATGACTGCGCCACGAATCCGCGCCGGAGGTTCCACCGGCTCCAGCGCCAGGACAAGCGGAATAAGCCTGCGTTCCCAAGCTTTGACCTGCAGCGAAAACAGCGGGTCCTTTTGCATAAGTGCCTCGGCTTCCAGGTGTTCATCTGGTGGAAGACTGCCCAAAGCATATTCAGCTGCCAGTTCTTCCAGTTCCTCAGGAATTGCCATCGAGACACTCCTTGAG
The DNA here is from genome assembly GCA_031359445.1 of Hyphomicrobiales bacterium. Lineage (GTDB taxonomy): Bacteria > Pseudomonadota > Alphaproteobacteria > Rhizobiales > Aestuariivirgaceae > Aestuariivirga. The sequence continues at coordinate 4,673 of JANMAE010000012.1, forward strand.
TAACGCCAGGCTGCGGCGCAGCAGGGTTTTTATGGTGGTGGACGGTTTGTTGTATTGCGCCGCCAGTTCTTCACGCGACCATCCTTGGTAATAAGCCAGCAAAACCATGTCCTGCCTGTCTGCCGGCAAGATGGAAAGGCATTTCCGCAATCGGGTCAGTTCCATCGCAAGCTCGGCCTGCGGCAGAACCGAAACCGCTGCGGCTTGGTCTAACTCCACGGTGCTGGAGGACAAGCGCTCGGCAAAGCGCCGTTTGGTGTCAATTGCCTGGTTGCGCGCGATGGCCGCAAGCCATGCCATGGGCCGCACCGATCCCCGCTCATAGCTAACCGAGCGCTGCCAAATTTTCATGAAGGCCTCCTGCAAGGCTTCCTCCGCCAGTTCCGGTTTTTTGAGAACGCAGCGCACCACGGCAAATAGCTTGTTGGACGTCAGATCATAAAGCTTGCCGAATGCAATACGATCACCAGCCGCAATCAACGGTAAAAGGTCGTCCAGTTCACGGTCAGGCAAGTCAATAGCTGTGTTCATCAATACCGTTACGTCCCATTTTCACCGATAGTTGCATATCAGGACTTATAGCTGAAGAATTTTTGCAGAATTTCAACTTCTTTTGGAACCTTCCCTCAACATCTGCGTTTTGCCCTCAACTGAATGCCTGTTTACCTGGCCAATGGCCGGGTATCGGAACCGGGGCGGAGACAAATCACTTTGAATCGCCCCCCGCTTTATGGTGGCCAATCCTGCCCCGGTTCCACTTTTCCCCAAGTAGATCCCCTGCAAATCCCTACTTGTACCTGAAAGCCCCTTCAACGGGGCTTTTTTTGGATTATGCGCAAGGCTGCCCAAATCTCCAATGTTAAACAATGCATGAACACTCCGTTCAGCCTGCGTTGCTGAAGTCTGTTGTAATGTCCCCCCAAAGTTAATCTCTTTGCCTTCTCACAAGGGAGGTAAAGGGGCGGGCGGCGGTGGACGGCAAAACAGCCCTCTCTCGAGCCGAATCTGACGCTTCCCGTCCCAGACTTTTTGCACAGCCGGGAAGGCGTAGTCCGGAAAAGCTTGGAATCGTGTCCGCCAGTGTGTAGGAAACCTCAAATCAGGGTTTCCTCCACATGCCAAAACGGACAGATATTAAATCCATTCTCATAATTGGGGCTGGACCAATCATTATCGGCCAAGCCTGCGAATTTGATTATTCCGGCACCCAAGCCTGCAAGGCACTCAAGGCCGAAGGCTACCGCATCATTCTCATCAATTCCAACCCCGCCACCATCATGACAGACCCGGATTTGGCAGATGCCACCTATATCGAGCCCATAACCCCTGAAGTCGTGGCAAAAATCATCGAAAAGGAACGGCCGGACGCACTGCTTCCCACCATGGGCGGACAGACCGCTCTCAACACCGCACTTTCCCTGAACAAGATGGGCGTGCTCGAAAAATTTGGTGTGGAACTCATTGGCGCCAAGGCTGAAGCCATCGACATGGCCGAAGACCGAGAGCTTTTCCGCGAGGCCATGAAACGCATCGGCCTTGAAACGCCCAAATCCATGTTGGCCAACGCCTCGGAAGCCAAGGATGAAGACCGGGCTTTCCACGCCACTGAAACCGCAAGGATCAAATCTGAAGGTGGTGATGTTGCAGCCTTCGAAAAAACCTGGGGCCTGAATGAACCAGATCGCCTCAAAAAATATCGCAACCGCGCCATGGTGGAAGCCTTCGAAGCCATGCTTTCGGTTGGCCTGCCCTGCATCATCCGTCCCTCCTTCACGCTTGGCGGAACAGGCGGAGGCATCGCCTACAACCGTGAAGAATTTTTCGACATCGTGGAATCAGGTCTCGACGCTTCGCCCACTGCCGAAGTGCTGATAGAGGAATCAGTGCTGGGCTGGAAAGAATATGAAATGGAAGTTGTCCGCGATAAAAAGGACAACTGCATTATTGTCTGCTCCATCGAAAATATCGATCCGATGGGCGTGCATACCGGCGATTCAATCACTGTGGCTCCTGCCCTCACGCTCACCGACAAGGAATACCAGATCATGCGCAACGCATCCATCGCGGTGCTGCGTGAAATCGGTGTGGAAACAGGTGGCTCCAACGTGCAGTTCGGCGTGAACCCGGCGGATGGCCGCCTGGTTGTGATCGAAATGAACCCGCGCGTATCGCGCTCCTCGGCCCTTGCTTCCAAAGCCACAGGCTTTCCCATTGCCAAAATCGCGGCAAAACTCGCGGTGGGCTACACGCTGGACGAACTCGCCAATGACATTACCGGGGGTGCCACGCCGGCCGCCTTTGAACCCACCATTGATTACGTCGTCACCAAGATCCCACGCTTTGCCTTTGAAAAATTTCCCGGTTCTAAACCCATTCTGTCCACCGCCATGAAATCGGTGGGTGAAGTCATGGCCATCGGCCGCACTTTTCAGGAATCGATGCAGAAAGCGCTGCGCGGTCTGGAAACCGGCCTGAGTGGTTTTGATGACATGGTCATTCCGGGCCTTGGCGAAGGCGACGACAAGAACGCCATTCGCGCTGTGCTGGGAACCCCGACGCCTAATCGGCTTCTTATGATAGCCCAGGCCTTCCGCCACGGTGCAACCGTCGATCAGATTTTTGCCTCCTGCAAATATGAGCCCTGGTTTTTGCGGCAAATCGAGGATCTGGTAAAAACCGAAAACATGATCCGTGAAAAGGGATTGCCCAATGACGCGGCGAACCTGCAGAAGCTCAAGGCCATGGGCTTTTCCGACAAGCGCCTGGGTGATCTTGTTGGCCTCAAGGAGGACAAGATCCGCGCCCATCGCCACAAGCTGAAGGTCCGCCCTGTTTTTAAGCGCATCGATACCTGTGCGGCGGAATTCGCCTCACCCACAGCCTATATGTATTCCACCTATGAAACTGGCTTTGCGGGGCATAGCGGCAATGAAGCCAAGCCATCCGAAAAGCAGAAGATCATCATTCTGGGCGGCGGTCCAAACCGCATCGGCCAAGGCATCGAATTCGATTACTGCTGCTGCCATGCCTGCTTTGCGCTGCATGACGCGGGCTATGAATCCATCATGGTGAACTGCAACCCGGAAACCGTGTCCACCGACTATGACACCTCCGACCGCCTGTATTTTGAACCCCTCACCGTGGAAGATGTGCTGGAGATCATCGGCGTCGAACAAACCAACGGAACACTCAAAGGCGTCATTGTCCAGTTCGGCGGCCAAACACCCCTGAAGCTTGCAGCCAGGCTGGAAGAGCTTGGCGTGCCCATATTGGGTACCACGCCCGACGCCATTGATCTCGCCGAAGACCGCGACCGTTTTTCGAAGCTGTTGAAAAAACTGAAACTGCGCCAGCCCGAAAACGGCATGGCCTACTCCGGCGTCGAAGCCAAGAAGATTACCAAGAAAATCGGCTACCCCGTCGTAATCCGTCCATCTTATGTGCTGGGCGGTCGGGCCATGGAAATCGTGCGCACGGATGAACAGCTCCAGCGTTACATCACCGAGGCGGTGGTCGTCTCAGGTGATAGCCCCGTGCTCATCGATAGCTACCTCTCCAATGCCGTCGAAGTGGATGTGGATGCAATTTGCGATGGCAAGGACGTGTTTATTGCGGGTGTGATGGAGCACATTGAGGAAGCCGGCATCCATTCCGGAGACAGCGCCTGTTCGCTGCCACCCTATTCGCTGAAACCTGCCGTCATCGCCGAAATGGAAGAGCAAACCAGAAAAATGGCGCTGGCTCTCAATGTCGTGGGTCTCATGAATGTCCAATTCGCTATCAAGGACGATCTCGTCTACGTGCTGGAGGTCAATCCCAGGGCGTCCCGCACCGTACCATTTGTGGCCAAGGTCATCGGCATTCCGGTGGCCAAGATAGCCGCCCGTGTCATGGCCGGAGAGAAGCTGGCAGACTTCAAGCTCAAAACCAGGAAATTGAACCATGTCGCTGTGAAAGAAGCCGTTTTCCCCTTCAACCGTTTCCCAGGCGTGGATGTCCTGTTAGGTCCGGAAATGCGCTCAACCGGCGAAGTCATGGGTTTGGACAAAACCTACGACATGGCCTTTGCCAAGAGCCAACTGGGAGCCGGCATGCGCATTCCCCAGTCAGGCACCGTATTTGTGTCTGTAAATGATCCGGACAAAGCCAAAATCCTCCCCGCCATTCGCAAGCTGATCGAATTGGGCTTTGACATCAAGGCCACCAGCGGCACGCAGAATTTCTTCGAAAGCAAAGGTATCCCTTCAACCAAGATAAACAAAGTGCTGGAAGGTCGCCCGCACATCGTGGACGCCATCAAGAACGGCGAAGTGCAACTGGTGCTGAACACAACGGAATCCAAGGCCTCAGAATCCGATTCGAAATCCATCCGCCAGACCGCCATGCTGCAAAAAATTCCCTATTATACAACGCTCCCTGGAATCCTCTCCGTAACCAAGGCAATTGCCGCCCAAAAGGCCGATACGATCGTTGTGCGACCCCTCCAAGATTACTTTAGATAGTTTTCCTTGAATTTTGCCTGCGAATGGCTCATCTTAGTTCATGCCCAGCCTTTTGCGGTCTCGCCGCGGAGCTGGGCCTCATTTTTAATAGTGACCACCTTTAAGAATTTTTGGACGAAGATCATGGAAAAGATACCAATGACGCTGGAAGGCCATGCTAGAATGATGGAGGAGATCAAGCATCTCAAAACCGTCGAGCGCCCCCGCATCATTCGCGCCATCGAAGAAGCACGTGCCCATGGTGATCTCTCTGAAAACGCCGAATACCATGCCGCCAAGGAGCAGCAGGGTTGGACGGAAGCCCGCGTAAGCGAGCTCGAAGACAAGATCAGCCGTGCCGATATCATAGATATTTCAAAGCTTTCCGGAGAAACCGTAAAGTTTGGCGCGAAGGTGACCTTGGTGGACGAAGACAGTGACAACGAAGTCGCTTACCAGATCGTTGGTGATTTCGAAGCTGATGTCAAAAAGGGCAAGATCTCCATCAGCTCGCCCATCGCCCGCGCCATCATCGGCAAGAAAAAGGGCGACAGCGTCGAGGTTAATACCCCCGGCGGCGGAAAAAGCTATGAAATCCTGAAAGTGAAGTGGGCCTAAGAAAAAGGCCCACTTCCAGCAATTTGCTAGCAAGCCATTGCGCTGACGGCACTTACTTCGCAGCCATAGCCGCCTCAACAGCGGCAATGATTTTGCCTGAAGTAGGCTCGGTAGGCGTGGAAAACCAGTCGATGAATTTTCCATCCCGTCCAAAGAGATATTTGTGAAAATTCCAGGTGGGTCGGCCCAACATGCCGGCCTTTTCTCCCGCCCAAACATAAAGGGGATCAGCCCCCTTCCCGCTCACCACGGTTTTGTCGGCAAGCGGAAACGTAACACCGTAGTTCAGCTTGCAGAATGAAGCAATTTCGGAAGCCTTCCCCGGCTCCTGCCCGCCAAAATCATTGGACGGCACACCCACAATCACCAGCCCCCTGTCCTTGTAATCAAGATAAAGCTTTTCCAGGCCCTCGTATTGCGGAGTGTACCCGCATTCCGACGCCGTATTCACCAGCAGCACCGGATGCCCCATGAATTGTGCCAGCGCCATGGGCTTTCCGTCGATGCCAGTAAGGGTGAAATCATAAAGGATGCGTTCATCAGCCATAGTATGTCCTGGAAATATGAGGAGGAAAAGCGCAAGAAAAATAAGCTTCATAACAACGATACGCGGCAATAGAGAGAACGGATTTTTAATTCTAAGATTGCCGAAGCTGACTGCCTTACCTCCCCGCCACCATATGTCGGGCTCCAAACACTGCAAGTCCTGCCAGCAATCCCCAGAATGCAGCCCCCACGCCTTGGAAGGTCACCCCCGAAGCCGTCACCAGAAATGTGACTAACGCACTCTCAATATCGCGTGGCTCTTGCAACATGGCGGTAACTCCACCCATCAAGGGTGAGAACAGCGCCAGCCCCGCGATTGTGATGATGAGTTCTTTCGGCAGTGCGCCGAGCACACCCACTGACATGGCTGCGGTCAGTCCCACGGCCAAATACAACATCAGATAGGGCCAAGCCACCAGCCAGCGCTTGTCCTTATCGGGATGCGCCTCGGGCCCCGTCACCAATGAAGCGGTGATCGCCGCCATGTTGATGGCATGGCTGCCAAAAGGCGCAGCCATCACGGAAGCCACACCCGTCACCAGCAGGCAGGACGTAACCGGTGGTTGGTAACCCGCCGCCCGCAGCACGGCAAAACCCGGCAAATTTTGCGAAGCCATGGTGACCAGAAACAGCGGAACACCCAAACTCAGGATCGAAGCAACTTCGAACTGCGGCGTAGTCCACACCAGCGCCGTAAACTGCAGCGCACAACAGTTTCCCGAAAAGCCGCCGCCCAATGCGGCGATACCAACGCCCAGCACGACCACAACCGGAACTGCAAACAGGGGATAACTCATCCGCAATCCAAAGAACACGATGATCAGCGGAATGACGAATTTGGGCAGCGCCAGCGCAGCAGCGGGAACACCCAACGTATAGTGCAATAGAACACCCGCCAGCATGGCAGCAGCCAGAGGTGCAGGGATCTGGGCAATCGCGCGCGCCAGCGGCTTGATAAGTCCAGCCAGTGCCATGAGCAATCCTGCAACTACAAAGGCACCCAAGGCATGAGCGTAGGTCACACCGGCAGCGCTTGTTGCGATAAGTGCGGCACCTGGCGTTGACCACGCCGTAATGATGGGCATCCGGTGCGTCCAGCTCAGGTACAGCGACGTGAAGGCCATGCCGAAGCACAAGACCGCTGCCCACGAGGCCTGCTGAGCCGTATTGGCTCCCACGGCTTGTGCGGCTTGCATGATGACCAGAATGGTGGAAGCAAAGCCCACGACAACGGCCGTCAGCGCGGCCGACGTAAGACTGAACCAGCCCCCTTGGACCTCTTCCCTTATCACAGCGGAACCCCTGGTTGATACTTGGACACCCGCATGATCATGGTGGTTTTAACGCTCTCGACATTTGGTGAGGCGGTAAGAATTTTAATAATAAAATCCTGTAGTTCCGGCAGACTCTTGGCCATGCACCTCAAGATAAAATCCGCTTCCCCCGAAATCGCATAGGCTTCGCGTACCAGCGGCCAGCTGGCGGCACGCGCTTCAAAAGCCGTAAGTTCAGCCACCGTCTGGCTTTTCAAGCCCACCATGGCAAACAGCTGGACTTCAAACCCCAGCTTTTGGGCGTCGACGAGCGCCCGGTAGCCTGCAATATGCCCTGCCTTTTCAAGAGCTTGCACACGGCGAAGGCATGGCGGCGGCGAAAGCCCAATCCGAGAGGCAAGTTCCACATTGCTCAGCCGTCCATTGCCCTGCAATTCGCGCAGAATTTTGAAATCTGTTAGATCAAGAATTGCCGCCAGTTTCATGGCAACACTTGTGCAACAATATTTTGCGCAGGCCAAGCGGCTGTTCACAACATCTTGTTGCGGTCTTGTAGACAGGCACAAATGAGCTATGTTAATTCCTCATAGCAACTCGGAGATCGAAAATGCCCGCCCGTCACGCCCGTGTCCTGATACTCGGCTCAGGCCCCGCAGGATATACTGCCGCCATCTACGCCGCGCGCGCCATGTTGCAGCCTTTACTCATACAAGGCATCCAGCCCGGCGGCCAGCTTACTATTACCACCGACGTGGAAAACTATCCGGGCTATGCTGATGTGATCCAAGGTCCCTTCCTCATGGAACAGATGAAGGCTCAAGCCGAACATGTAGGCACCGAAATCATTGGCGATACCATTCTCGAAGTGGAGTTGAACAGCAAACCCATCTGGCTGAAGGGCGACAGCGGCCAGGAATACACCTGTGATGCCCTCATCATCTGCACAGGCGCACAGGCGAAATGGCTCAACTTGCCCTCCGAAGAGCATTTCAAAGGCTTCGGCGTCTCTGCCTGCGCCACCTGCGATGGCTTCTTCTATCGAAACAAGAAAGTTTTGGTGATAGGCGGCGGCAATACAGCGGTGGAGGAAGCCCTGTTCCTCACCAATTTTGCCAGTGAAGTGGTGGTGATCCACCGTCGCCATGAATTCAGGGCCGAACGCATTCTGCAAAACCGTCTGTTTGCCCATCCGAAGATCAAGGTGATATGGGATTCAGCACTGGAAGATGTCGTGGGCACTTCCGATCCGCGTGGCGTCACGGGTGCGCGCATCCGCAATGTCAAGACCGGAGCCATTGAGGAAATGACGGCAGATGGCATCTTCATCGCCATTGGCCATAAGCCCGCAACGGATTTGTTCACAGGCCAGCTTCCCTTCAAGCAGGGCGGCTACCTCATCACCGAACCCCGCTCAACAGCTACTGCTATTCCCGGCGTCTATGCAGCAGGAGACGTGACTGACGATATCTACCGTCAGGCTGTCACCGCGGCTGGCATGGGCTGCATGGGGGCCCTGGAAGCCGAGAAATATCTGCATGCCCAGCAGCCTGTTCTGAAGGCAGCAGAATAATGGATTGGGACAAGCTGAGAATCTTCCATGCCGTAGCTGATGCCGGAAGCTTTACCCACGCAGGCCATGAACTTGCCCTTTCACAATCTGCCGTAAGCCGTCAGATTAGCGCTTTGGAAATGGATTTGAACGTGCCGCTGTTTCACCGCCATGCACGGGGCCTCATCCTTACCGAGCAGGGCGAGGTGCTGTATCGCACCGCCCATGAAGTGTTTACCAAGCTTGCTGCCGCCAAGACGCGGTTGATGGATTCCAAGGAAAAGCCCTCAGGCGAGCTTCGCATCACCACAACGGTAGGCTTGGGTTCGGTATGGCTCACGCCCCGTATAAAGGAATTCACCGAGCTCTATCCGCAGATTCACGTAACACTTCTTCTTGATGACCGTGAGCTTGATCTTTCCATGCGCGAGGCCGATGTGGCCATCCGCTTGCGGAGGCCCATCCAGCCCGACCTCATCCAGCGCAAGCTGTTCACGGTGCATCATCACATTTATGCAGCACCCGATTATCTCAAGAAATACGGCATTCCCAAATCCGTAGATGATCTGGACAAGCACAAGATACTCACTTTCGGCCAGGCTCCGGGCTATTTGACAAATATCAACTGGCTTGAAACAGTGGGCCGCCCTGAAGACAGCCCGCGCCCCGTAGCCTTCCGCGTGAACAACGCATATGGCCTCAGGCGCGCCGTGCAGGCAGGCGTAGGGCTAGCCTCGCTGGCTGATTACATTGTGGCGGCTGACAGCAATCTGGTGCAGGTCGATTTGCCCTTGGAAGCGCCCCAGTTCGATACCTATTTCGTCTATCCCGAAGAACTCAAGGAAACCAAACGTATCACCGTGTTCCGCGATTTCATCGTATCGAAAGCCAAGGAGTGGAGCTTCTAAACCTTCACATCCAAAGCTTCTCGCCTTCCAGGCCTTTATAAAGACCGGCTACAAACTCTTCATAGCCATTAAACAGCTTCGTCGGCACGCGCTCGCCTGTTCCCAGAACTTCTTCGCTTGCCTGGCTCCAGCGCGGATGCGGCACTTCGGGATTCACATTGGCCCAGAAACCATATTCGGAAGCCTGAATGGCCTCCCACATGCCTAACGGACGCTCTGCAACGAAGCTTACCTTCACAATGCCCTTGATGGACTTGAACCCGTATTTCCAGGGAAGATGTAAGCGGAGCGGTGAACCCATGCTCTTGGGCAGCGGCTTGCCATAGGCGCCCGTCACCATGAACCCCAATTCATTCGTGGCTTCCGCCATGGTGAGGCCCTCGATATAAGGCCACGGGTAAGAACCCAGCAGGCCGGGCTGCTGGCCCACTGCCACATCAGGCAAATTGAATGTTTCAAAGCGCACAAATTTTGCATCTGCCTTTGGGCGGGCCATGGCGACAAGCGAGGCAAGGCTGAAACCCGTCCAGGGAACCACCATGGACCAGGCCTCAACGCAGCGATGGCGGTAAATGCGCTCTTCAAGCTGCACCTTCTTCAACAGATCATCAATGGCAAGCGTCATGGGCGCTTCCACCAAACCATCAATCACCACGCTCCATGGCCGGATGGGTAGCGCTTCTGCTGCTTCCGCAATCTGTTTGGAAGTACCGAATTCATAATAATTGTTGTAAGTGCGATTGGCTTCTTCAGGCGTTATCGGCCTACCAGCATCTGTGAATCGCGCATTTTTCTTGGCAGGATAAAGACCCGCGGAAGGATCATCTTCCGCATGTGCCGCGCCTGCTCCAAACATGGCAGCAGCGCCAACGGCTGTTCCCATGAACGCCCTGCGGTTAAGGAATATGTGTTCCGGTGTCACCGATGATTCCGGAAGTTCCCATTCCTTGATTGATTTGATCAGCATGCCTGGCACTCCTTATACTGCAGCATATACGGACAATACGGGTGTTGGGGCAACACACGCATGATCAATTCTGGGTCATCGCCTTCCTCAGAAACGAAAACGGCGCTCCTAAAGAGCGCCGCTCGGGAGTTTCCTATATTTTACTTATGCCTTGTTGCTTCACGGATGCTGTCTTTGGCTCCGCCGACCGCATTCTGAACCTTGCCGACAGCTTTGTCAGCCTTGCCTTCGGCTTCCATCTTCTTGTCGCCCATCACTTTTCCGGCGGCCTCTTTCACGGAACCCTTCATCTGCTTTGCAGCACCCGCAACTCTGTCCTTGTCCATTCCTGTCTCCATTCATTCGCGTTAACATGCGTTCAAGCATTACCCGCTGGGCGCATGGTTCAAGAACGTGATGCATGGAACAAAGTTCCGGTGCCGAAGATGAACTCTGCCTATCCCGCCAGTTGTGTCTTGCGCGCCGCAATCACCTGCTCGGCCGCACGCCCTGAAAATTCTGCCATATGATCATGCGTGAAAGTGAAAGTGCCCACTCCCGAGGTTGCCGATCGCAGTTCAACGATGAGTGAGCCGATTTCGGACTCAGGAATATGCGCCTTCACGGTATCCCACCCGTCCCAGCCCTCGCGGCCATCAAAGCCCAGGAGCTGGCCACGGTGTCCGGTCACGATCTGGTTCACCCGCGATGTCGCATCACTTGGCACATGGACATCAACAGCAACGATAGGCTCCAGCAGCACCGGCGCGCATTGTGGCATGCCTTCACTCATTGCCAGCCGCGCTGCCAGCTTGAATGCCATTTCCGACGAATCCACATCATGATACGAGCCTTCCGAAAGGTTCACGTTGAAATCGACAACCTTGAAACCCAGGGGTCCCTGCACCATCCATTCACGAATTCCGGTTTCAACAGCCGGAATATATTGTTTGGGCACCACTCCGCCGGTCACCGTATCGGTGAAAACAAATCCGCTGCCGCGCGGCATTGGCTTTATTTCAACCACCACGTCACCATATTGCCCGTGCCCGCCAGTCTGCTTCTTGTGGCGGCCGCGCTGCTGCGTGGATTTCTTGATCGTTTCGAGATAGCCGATGCGCCGGGGCTGGGTCTTGGCCTGAACGCCGAACTTGTTCTGCAGGCGCTCAAGGGCCACCCGCAAATGCACCTCGCCCTGCCCCCATAAGACCATTTCATGTGTATCCGCATTCTGCTCAAGCGCCAGTGTGGGATCTTCCTCGATAAGCTTGGCTATGGAAGATGTGAGCTTCACTTCATCCTTGCGGTCGGTCACAGAAATCGCAACGCCGTAAACACCAGGCGTTACCTGCCGGGGCGCCAACTGCTTGACCGGGCCTTTGACGGTTGAAACCGTTTCACCCGTTGCAATCCGCTCCAGCCGCCCCAGCGCCACGGTATCGCCCAGCGAAGCCTTGGCCTGCTTGACAGGCGTGTTTCCCAGCATCGCAAACACCCCAGCCACCCGCGCCTCCTGGCCCTCGGCCCCATAAAGCACCGCGCCATCGGCAATCTCTCCGGCAAGAACGCGGGCGATGGAAAGCTTGCCGCCGTGGGCGGTGTGAAATGTTTTGAGAATCTGGGCCGTGCTGCCCGCACCTGGCTTGAGACCCAGCCGTTTCACTGTATCCTCCAAAACCGGCGCCTCATGCCGCAGCGCCTTGAGCAACCGCCCAATTCCATTGCCATGCTCGGCCGAGCCAAACAGCACGGGCGTCACAAGGCCTTCCGCGAGCTCGCGTGCAAGATCCGCAAACACCCGGTCACGCGGCGGCTCCAGATCAGACAGCAATTGCTCCATGAGTTCGTCATCATGATCAGCAAGTTTTTCCAGCATGGCGAAGCGTTCGGCCTTCTCTTCGGGCTGCATGTCAGCAGGAATTTCAATCACTTCACTTTCTGTCTGCTCGCGGTACACATAGCCGCGCTCCAGCGCCAAATCCACAAAGCCCGAAACCACGCCATTCTTCCAGATCGGCATTTGGCGCAGCACTAGGGGTTTGCTGCTGGCAGGCTGCAGGAATTCCAGCACATCATGCGGCGTGGTGGGTGACGTATCGATCTTGTTGATGAAGATGATGCGCGGCATGGAAATTTCATCAAGCCGCTTGAGAATGAGCTGCAGCGCAGGCACCTTCTTTTCATCGGCCTCGCAAACCACAACGGCCACATCACATCCGATCAGCGCCGTGCCGATATCCTGGTTGAATTCAATCGAGCCCGGGCAATCCACAAAAGTGTAGCGCTCGCCCAGATATTGCGTGGTGGCCACATTGAGCTCCACGCTCATGCCATGCAGGCGCGCTTCCGCGGAAGCATCGCCAATGGTGGATTTTTCGGAGATTTTGCCCTGCCGCTGGGTGGCCCCCGTGCGCAGCAGTATGGCTTCGAGAAGCGTGGTCTTGCCGCTGAGATATGGGCCCACGAGTGCTACACACCGCGAGCCCGTTGATCTTCTGCCTGAGTTGGGTTCCATGTTTCAGTGCTCCCATAATGGTCAAGGAAGCACCCG
>JANMAE010000022.1:0-7090 GCA_031359445.1 Hyphomicrobiales bacterium
GGTGGGCTGCACGCTCACCTGCAGCTTCTGCCACACCGGCACGCAAAAGCTGGTGCGAAATCTCACGGCCAATGAAATCGTGGGGCAGGTGATGCTGGCGCGCGACAAGCTGGAGGAATGGCCGCACCAGATCGAGGCCAACCCGGATGCTCCCGAAAGCGGCCGTTATCTCACCAATGTGGTGCTCATGGGCATGGGCGAGCCCTTGTATAATTTCGACAATGTCAAAGCCGCCATCAATATCGTAGCGGACGGCGAAGGCATTTCACTGTCCAAGCGGCGCATCACGCTCTCCACGTCCGGCGTGGTGCCCGAGATCATAAGGGCGGGCGAAGAAATCGGCACTGGCCTTGCCATTTCGCTGCATGGCACCACGGATGAAATCCGCAACAAGCTGGTGCCGCTCAACAAGAAATATCCGATCGCGGAATTGCTTGCGGCCTGCCGGGCTTACCCCGGCGCTTCGAATGCCAAGCGCATCACGTTTGAGTATGTCATGCTGAAAGGTGTGAATGACAGCGTGGCGGACGCCAAGCGCCTCGTGCAATTGCTGAAAGGAATGCCTGCGAAGGTCAATCTCATTCCGTTCAACCCCTGGCCCGGCACGAGTTACGAATGTTCCGATTGGGACGTGATTGAAGTGTTTGCCGAGATCCTGAACAAGGCAGGCTATGCTTCGCCTGTGCGAACACCACGGGGCCGCGATATCATGGCAGCCTGTGGGCAGTTGAAGAGCGAGAGCATGAAGGTTCGGGCGAGTGCGCGCGTTTAGTTTGCTCAATACCCCTTTGGTCTGGCCGCGCCATCAATGACTGAAAGCAATTGCTTAGCCAACATCCCGGTCAGCAACTTTTCCATTAAGCTTACGTCAACTTCATTGCTCCCAAGCCACGCTGCGTCGGCATATTCCAGCGCTTTGAAATACCCTGAACGGTTCCCTTGGATTTGGTCTGGTATCGTAGGAGCGCCCGGCAGCACATAGCCGACGCATAAAGATAGTACGATATATGACAATACCCTGCTTGTTCTGCCGTTTCCATCTTCGAAAGGGTGAATCCAATTTTGTCTCCACATTACGTATGCTGCCAGGTGAAACGCAGTCTTTGTGTATCTGTTGTCATTCACATAGTCGCACATTTCCGTCACCAAATTTTCAATCAAATATGCTGCGGGAGGTTGGTGCGCACTCTTCGAGATTTGCACAGCGGTACGCCGCCATTGGCCAGGATTTGTGACAAGGCCCTCTACGGCTATTCCCTGCAATTCCAATATAAGACCGGGCCGCAGAGCGAAAGGTCGGTTTGGTTCCAGGTAATGTCTTATTATTTCTATGCCTTGCGTGAGTTGACGAAAGCCGTTCTCAGTTTCCAATCTGGCGATTTCGTGTTCTTCCATTTGACCTCACAAAGAAAAAGCCGCACCTGGCTGAGTGCGGCTCTTCTTAAAACTTTGTCGTCTTTTCAAGCACTCAGTTTTTCTGCGACCTCGTCCACGAGCTTGCGAGAAATTTGCGGATTTTCGAACGCTGTATTCCCATAAACGAAAGAACGGCGCTGCTCTTCATTCTGTGCCTCAGTGGGCTTGACCGCTTTTGCCATTTCGATCAGCCTCGATATGTTTTGTTCCATGCAATCGTTTTCCCTGACCTATTTCGTTTCGCAGTATGTTGTATTTTTTAAAATCGATGTCAATCCTTGATAAATGGTTAATGTTATGCATGGAGAGCATAAAAGAGAACATGCGGGGTTGTAGTCATTTCTCTGGTCGTGCTAGGGCATCAACAAAGTGAGCAAAATCAATGGTTACCAAAACCAAGATCAAAAAAGTCGTTCTCGCTTATTCGGGGGGTCTTGATACCTCCATCATCCTGAAATGGCTGCAAACCGAATATGGGGCGGAGGTTGTGACCTTTACGGCTGATCTGGGGCAGGGTGGCGAGCTGGAGCCGGCGCGGAAGAAGGCTGAGATGATGGGGATCAAGCAGATCTATGTGGAGGATGTGCGCGAGGAATTCATCCGCGATTTCGTGTTCCCGATGTTCCGCTGCAATGCGCTGTATGAAGGGGTGTATCTGCTGGGCACGTCTATTGCGCGTCCGCTGATTTCCAAGCGGCTCATCGAAATTGCCCAAGAGACGGGTGCCGATGCCATTGCCCATGGCGCTACAGGCAAGGGCAATGACCAGGTGCGCTTTGAGCTCACGGCCTATGCGCTGAACCCCGATATCAAGATCATCGCACCCTGGCGCGAATGGGATTTCAAGAGCCGGACCGACCTGATCAATTTCGCCGAAAAACATCAAATTCCCGTGGCCAAGGACAAGCGTGGCGATGCGCCCTTCTCGGTGGATGCCAATCTGCTGCATTCCTCGTCGGAAGGCAAAGTGCTGGAAGACCCCTGGGTGGAAGCGCCGCCTTACGTGTATCAGCGCACCATTGCGCCGGAAGATGCACCCGACAAGGCCAAGTATGTTGACGTGGAATTCATGAAGGGTGATCCTGTGGCCATTGATGGCAAGGCGATGTCGCCTGCAACACTTTTCACCAGGCTCAATGAGCTGGGACATGACAATGGCATTGGCCGCCTTGACCTCGTCGAGAACCGGTATGTGGGCATGAAGTCCCGTGGCATTTATGAAACGCCGGGTGGCAGCATTCTGCTGGTTGCCCACCGCGCCATGGAAAGCCTGACGCTGGATCGCGAGGCGGCCCACCTCAAGGACAGTTTCATGCCACGCTATGCCGAGCTCATCTATTACGGCTTCTGGTATTCGCCGGAACGCTCCATGTTGCAGGCGATGATTGATAAATCGCAAGAACATGTCGAAGGAACCGTCCGGCTCAAGCTCTACAAGGGCAATGTGATCGTGGTGGGCCGCAAGTCGCCCAAATCCCTTTATAAAGACGCATTGGTCACCTTTGAGGATGACCGCGGCGCTTATGACCAGAAGGATGCAGAAGGCTTCATCCGGCTCAATGCCTTGCGGCTTCGCACGCTGGCCGCGCGCAAACGCATGAGCTAGAGCAAATCCCGCAAAAGTTGAAGACTTTTGCGATCAGGATTTGCTCCAGCATATTAATCTGGCGCGATTTCTTTTCGGCAAGCCGATTCCGGCTTGCCGGAAAGCGCGCTAGCCGCAAGGTTTGGCCGTTACGGTTAATGAGACGTTAACGGTTGTCTCGCCAGAGTCGACATTCAACGAATCGACCAGGTGACACGCGTATCATGAGCAGAGACGAACTGCGCCAACCCTTGCGGAAGCGGAGCTTGCGGCAGCGCATTTGGGCGCGGCGGCCAAGCCTTTTGCTTGCCACATCAGTGGTGGTAATGGCGGGGTTTCTGGGTGGTTCGGTTTGGGCGGTGCGGCAGCCCTATCCCTTTGCTGGTGAACCCATTGTCATGGCGGCCATTCCGCCACCGGAAGAATTGAAAACGGCTTCCACCACGCCGCCACAAGCCGATGATGCTCCGCCTGCGGAAGAAAGTGTCACCAGTGACGAGGTGATTGATCCTGCTCCTGCTGTTCACGTGGAGGCGCCGGTTGCCTCCGACATCTACCAGACCGATGCCATGATCGAAATTGCACCGCACCGTCCATTGCAGGCAGCACCCGTGCCTGAGCTCGTGGATACAAGCCTGGGCCAGCCGCTGCCGCGCATCAGTTCCCGCAACAAGACACCGTTTGATGTTTATGCCCGGCTCACCCCCATGGGCGTCATTCATTCCGACAGACCCAAGATTGCCATCATGCTGGGCGGCATGGGCCTCAATCCCAAGCTCACCCAAAGGGCCATTGACACCCTTCCCGGTGATATCAGCTTTGCCTTTGCGCCTTATGGCGAAAACCTGCAGGCGCAGGTGAACAAGGCGCGCGCCAATGGCCATGAAGTGCTGCTGCAATTGCCGATGGAGCCCATGGGCTATCCCTCCAACAATCCCGGCCCCAAGACATTGCTGGCGGATGGGTCTGCCGAAGATAACCTGAAAGCGCTGCATTGGCACATGTCTCGTTTTGCAGGCTATGTGGGCATCACCAATTATATGGGCGCGCGGCTGCTCTCGAGCCCGCCTGCGCTCAAGCCCGTAATGGAAGAGCTCAAGAAGCGGGGGCTCGTCTATCTGGAAGATGCGTCCATTTCGCTGACCTCTTCTGCGGAGGTGGCCAAACAGGTTAGGCTGCAGGACCGCCACGCGCAGATCGTCATTGATGCTGATCCGACGCCGCAGAGCATCGCCATTGCCCTCAAACTCCTGGAGGATGAGGCGCAGACCAGTGGCATGGCCATTGGCACGGGTAGCGGACTTGAGGTCACGCTTGACGCCGTCAAGGAATGGGCAGAACAACTCCGGGACAAGGGCATTCTGCTGGTGCCAGTCAGTGCAATGTACAAGGGCAAACTGGGCTGATGACTGATCCCAAACTGATAACGGCCTACAGGCCTTGCGTTGGCATCATGCTGCTCAATGACAAGGGCCTTGTGTGGATCGGCAGGCGCTCGCAGATTTACCAGGAGGATGGCATCGGCAAGTGGTGGCAGATGCCCCAGGGCGGCATTGACGAAGGCGAAGACCCCGCTGCTACGGCGTTGCGCGAGCTTGCCGAAGAAACCTCCGTAACATCGGCTGTGATCATCGCGAAAGCGCCTGAGTGGTATCAGTATGATCTGCCGGAACAGCAGATCGGGGTTTCTTGGAAAGGCCGATATCGCGGGCAGACGCAGAAATGGTTTGCCATGCGCTTTGCCGGCAATGACAGCGAAATCAACCTGAGCCCACCCGGCCACAAGCAGGAATTCGAGGAATGGCGCTGGGCAGCGATGGATGAGGTATTGGATCTGATCGTGCCGTTCAAAAAGCCCGTCTATGAAAAAGTGATCGCCGCTTTCCGGCATCTTGGGGCTGCATGATTTCCCACGTGATCTTTGACTGCGATGGCGTGCTGATCGATAGCGAGAAGATTTCCATGGATGTGGATCTGCTGCTGCTTCAGGAAAATGGCATTGTCCTGACCGAGGCGGAAATTCACCGGCGGTTTGTGGGGGCTACCTTCGAAGACATGATCGCCGATATCGAGACGCAGTTTGGCCGGACTTTGCCCACGGGCTTGAATACGCGCAAGGATGCGATGATGCTGGCGCTTTATGAGCAGCAGTTGCAGCCTGTTGCAGGTGTTACATCCATGTTGCAGCAACTCACATTGCCGCGCAGCATCGGCACCAACGGGCCCAGGCACCGGGCGCGGGAAGCCCTACGCATTACGGGGCTTGAGCCGTTTTTTGGTGACCGGCTCACCACCTATGAAGATGTGAAATATTCAAAGCCGGCACCTGACATTTACCAGCTCGCGGCGTTTCGCGCCGGCGTTTCGCCGGATCGATGCGTTGTGGTGGAAGACAGCGTGATGGGGGCCACCGCTGCCCTTTCCGCAGGCGCTCATGTCATAGGATTTACCGGGGTGGCCCATGATCCCCCGGCCAAGACCCAAGCCCTTGCGGCATTGGGAGTTTCACGGGTCATTCACCATATGAATGAGCTTTTGCCCGCCATTGCCAAGCTTTGTGCTTGACATGCTGCAGTGCAGCGGCCATATGGGGGCTATCGACCTCGGCCATAGAAGAATAACGTGAGGTAGCTTTCGAGCTGCTATTTGGGCCGTAACCGACAATCCGAACACTCCTTTCACGTGGGATCTGTTTAAGCACAGAGCCAGTACTCCCAAGCGAATCGTCGCTGCGGGGGGCACGCGGATATGTTCTGTGCTTTCTCCCATTCATCCGCACACAGAAAGTATTTACGTGAATTCATTTACCGAACTCAATCTCGCAGAACCCATCCTCAAGGCGGTGGCTGCTGAAGGTTATGATACCCCAACCCCCATCCAGGCCCGCGCCATTCCAGAGCTCATGAAGGGCCGCGACTTGCTCGGCATTGCCCAGACCGGCACCGGCAAAACCGCTGCCTTCGCTCTGCCCATTCTCGACCGCCTGTCCAAATCCACCGAGCGCGTTGCCAAGAATGCCTGCAAGGTTCTGGTGCTGTCACCCACGCGCGAACTGGCTTCGCAAATTGGTGAAAGCTTCAAGACCTATGGCCGCAATCTGAAAGTCACCCGCGCCGTGGTGTTTGGTGGCGTGTCCATCGGCAAGCAGATCGATATCCTGCGTGGCGGTGTTGACGTTGTTGTGGCCACGCCCGGCCGCCTGGTTGACCTCATCGAACGCCGGGCCTTGACGCTCGCCCATGTTGAAGTGCTGGTTCTGGACGAAGTCGACCAGATGCTGGACCTGGGCTTCATCCATGCCATTCGCAAGATCACGGCGATGCTGCCCAAGGCGCGGCAGAACCTGTTCTTCTCGGCCACCATGCCCAAGGAAATTTCCAATCTGGCTGCTGGCCTGCTCACCAACCCGGTGCGCGTTGAAGTGGCACCTGTTGCCACAACGGTCGAGCGCGTCAACCAGAGCGTCATTCATGTCGATCAGGCCAACAAGCTCAAGCTGCTGGTTGAGATCATGAAAGACAACAACATGACGCGCACACTCGTGTTCAGCCGCACCAAGCATGGCGCGGACAAGATCATGAAGGGCTTGCTTGCCGCGGGCTATACGGCCTCTGCCATTCACGGCAATAAATCACAGGTCAACCGCGAAAAGGCACTGGCCGGATTCAAGGCCGGCAAGATCCTGGCGCTGGTTGCAACCGATATCGCCGCGCGCGGCATTGACGTTGATGGCGTGAGCCATGTGATCAATTATGATCTGCCGCATGTGCCGGAATCCTATGTGCACCGCATCGGCCGCACGGCACGCGCCGGCGCTGAAGGTGTGGCCATTGCATTTTGCGCAGGCGATGAGCGTTCGCTGCTGAAGGATATCGAGCGCACCATTCGCCAGAGCGTTCCGGTTGTACAGCATGCGCTTGGAAAGGCCGTGTTGCCGCCTGCCGAACAGGAAGCCAAGCGTGCCAATGGCCGCAGCACCAGGCCACACGGACAGAAGCCACAGGGCCAGAAAAAGCAGTGGAGCCCTACGGGCAATCGCAACCATGGCAGCGGCGGTGCGGGTGCGCCCAAGCGCTCCAGTGGTGGCGG
>JANMAE010000053.1:0-21470 GCA_031359445.1 Hyphomicrobiales bacterium
ATTAGTCACTTGACGTGACCAATCAAATTCGATCAAAGGAACGGGTTAGGGGAACATGTCATGTTTAAATCGGTTGTCTTGGAAGACCGAGTTAATGACGATATTTTGTCATTGCGGCGTCTTCATGAATTTGTTTGCAGCGAACTTTCCATTCCGGCCGCGGACGTGGCCAGGCAGGTGAGTGTCGCTTTCACCGTTTCTGCCGCATTCTACGCATCGCTGGACGATGACCAGATTATCCAGACGGTTTTCAAAGCCATGGCAGCCTAAAGGCAAAGCGGCACGTATTTTCAATGAGACTATGTAATTCCGCGCTGACCGGTTAGTGTCCGGTGATGGATATCCGGCAACTTCAATATCTGGCAGCCCTGGCGCGCGAGAAGCATTTCACGCGGGCGGCGGCGGCCTGCCATGTGACGCAGCCCACCCTATCGGGCCGCATCCGGCAATTGGAGCAGGAACTTGGCGTTCCCATTGTCGAGCGTGGACAGCGTTACATCGGGCTTACGCCGGAAGGCGAGCGCGTGCTGAA
Organism: Hyphomicrobiales bacterium; assembly: GCA_031359445.1. Classification (GTDB taxonomy): domain Bacteria; phylum Pseudomonadota; class Alphaproteobacteria; order Rhizobiales; family Aestuariivirgaceae; genus Aestuariivirga. The sequence continues at coordinate 533 of JANMAE010000053.1, forward strand.
GTGGGCTCATCTCATTTTGGACAACTGGCAGAACCTGCAGCAAGAGCTGGTGCAAATCAAGGGCAAGACCGGCCGACTCGTGGGCCGCATGGTTTTGGGCGTCATTCCATCAGCGCTGCCCATGGCTTCGTTCTTGACGAAGGCGATGAATGCCATGCACCCAGCGGTGGATTTCACCATCCTGTCCCACAGTTCCGAAGAAATCATCCGTGCATTAAGTGATTTTTCCATTGAGGCAGGCATCACCTATCTCGACAACGAGCCGGTGGAAGGCATGATGAGCATTGAGCTTTACCGGGAGAATTATTGCCTGTTCATTTCCAGCGCGCATGAATATGGCAAGCGAACCCACGTCACCTGGTTTGAAGCAGCGCAGCAGCCACTCGCGCTGCTCACGTCTAACATGCAGAACCGGCGCATTATCGACAGGGCCTTTGCCGTGGCCAAGGTTCACCCGTCACCCCGGCTTGAAACCAATTCCATCATGAATCTCCTGTCTTCCGTGCGCAGCATGAATCTCTGTTCCATCATGCCGGACTATTTTCGCAATGCGCTGGGAGCCTTGGAGGGCGTGGTGGCCATTCCACTGAGTGAACCCACGGTCAGCCACGCCGTGGGTCTCGTGGCGGTGGATCGCGACCCGGTGTCACCTACCATCGCGGCCCTTTTTGCAGCTGCAAAGAATTTCAAGGTGAGTTAACGCCCTCATTGACAGTCCCGATAGTTTGATAGGCGCAGCCTATTGGCGATAGGGATGAATTCGGCATAGACTGAGCCATGTCCAAGAAACACACGCTTATTGATCTCAATCCGCCCAAACATGCCATAGCCTCCGCTATCTCATCGCGTTATGACAACAAGCCTGATGCGCTTTTGGAAATCCTCCATGATATACAGCATGAAATGGGGTATATTCCCGAGGCAGCACTTCCGGTTTTGGCCAAGGCCCTGAATATTTCCCGGGCAGAAGTGCATGGGGTGGTAAGTTTCTACCATGAATTCCGCCGCAAGCCCGCCGGACGCCATGTCGTGAAGATGTGCCGCGCGGAAGCCTGCCAGTCCATGGGCAGCAATGAACTGGCGGCCGCTGCCGAGAAAACCTTGAAAATCCGGTTTGGGGAAACAACATCTGATGGCAGCATCACGTTGGAAGCTGTTTACTGTCTTGGCCTTTGCGCGACGTCGCCTTCCCTTCTGGTTGATGAACGCCCGATGGGGCGCATGACGGCCGAGAAATTCCAAGCCCTGGCTGCGGAATTGGCGTCATGATCAAGGTATATGTTCCCAAGGATTCAGCGGCGCGGGCCGTGGGCAGCGATGCGGTTGCCGATGCGATAGAAGCGGAAGCCAAAGCCCAGAACATTGCCATAACCCTCATCCGCAATGGTTCGCGCGGCATGATGTGGCTGGAGCCGCTGGTTGAAGTGGAAACGCCTGAGGGACGCCTGGCCTATGGACCCGTTTCCGCAAGTGACGTCAAAGCGCTGTTCCAGTCCAAATTCCTTGACGACGGCAAGCATCCCCTGGCGCTGGGACTAACTGAAGAGCTTGCATACCTCAAAAACCAGGAACGCCTGACGTTTGCGCGTTGCGGCATCACCGATCCCCTGTCCATTTCCGATTATGTGGCTCATGGCGGGTTTGCCGGATTGAAAAAGGCCCTTGTAAAAACCGGCGCTGAAATCGTGGCCGAGGTGACAGCCTCTGGCCTGCGCGGCCGTGGCGGCGCTGGATTTCCCACCGGCATCAAGTGGAAAACGGTCTGCGATCTCAAGGCTTCGCAGAAATATGTCTGCTGCAACGCCGATGAAGGCGACAGCGGCACCTTTGCTGATCGCATGGTGATGGAGGGTGACCCCTTCATGCTGGTGGAAGGCATGACGATTGCGGGCATCGCGGGCGGCGCCACGCAGGGCTTCATCTATATCCGCTCGGAATATCCTGACGCCATCAACGTGATGAAAGATGCCATCCGCATTGCCACTAAAGCCGCGTGGCTCGGCCACAATATTCAGGGTACGGAGCATTCCTTCTCGCTCGAAGTGCGCCGTGGCGCGGGCGCCTATATCTGCGGCGAGGAAACCTCGATGCTGGAAAGCCTTGAGGGAAAGCGCGGCATGGTGCGCGCCAAGCCTCCCATTCCCGCCATCCAGGGTCTGTTCGGCAAGCCCACCATCATCAACAATGTGCTGAGCTTTGCAGCGGTGCCTTACATCATGGCTGAAGGCGGCGCTGCCTACAAGAATTACGGCATGGGCCGCTCACATGGAACGCTGCCCTTCCAGCTCGCGGGAAACATCAAGCACGGCGGGCTTGTCGAGAAAGCCTTCGGCATCACGCTGGGCCAGCTCATCAATGATTTCGGTGGCGGCACACATAGCGGAAGACCTTTGCGTGCCGTGCAAGTGGGTGGGCCGCTGGGCTCCTATCTTCCCGCTTCACAACTCAACCTTCCCATGGATTATGAAAGTTTTGCCGCCAATGGCGCCATGGTGGGGCACGGCGGCGTCGTGGTGTTTGATGATACCGTGGATATGGCGGCCCAAGCGCGGTTTGCCATGGAATTCTGCGCGATTGAATCCTGCGGCAAGTGCACGCCCTGCCGCATTGGCTCCATCCGCGGCGTTGAGGTCATCGACCGCATTGTGGCGGGAGTCGAACGCGACAAGAACCTCGTGCTGCTGGATGATCTCTGCCAGACCATGGTTGATGGTTCGCTGTGCGCCATGGGCGGGCTCACCCCCATGCCGGTGCAAAGCGCTGTAAAACATTTCCCTGAAGATTTTGACCGCCCTGCAGAGATGGTGGCAGCGGAATGATGAGAAACGCTCTATCGTTTTTCTGTCATCCCGGCGAAAGCCGGGACCCAGGGGTCGTGCTCCGGAGAAGCGTTTCTGGGTCCCGGCTTTCGCCGGGATGACAAATTTTAGAAAAACAAGGTGACGTCATGACCCTGATCAAAGAAAGCGATTTCGGCACTCCCGCCTCCAAATCCACTGCCATGGTGACCCTGGAGATTGACGGCCAGTCGATCACGGTACCAGAGGGCACGTCCATCATGCGGGCTGCCATGGAACTTGGCACGCAAATTCCCAAGCTTTGCGCCACCGACAACATGAATTCCTTTGGTTCCTGCCGGCTGTGCCTCGTTGAAATCGAAGGACGCAAGGGAACGCCCGCCTCCTGCACCACGCCAGTGGCGTCGGGCATCAAAGTCCGTACGCAGACCGACAGGCTCGGCCAACTGCGCAAGGGCGTCATGGAACTCTATATTTCAGACCATCCGCTGGATTGCCTGACCTGCGCTGCCAATGGTGACTGCGAACTGCAGGACATGGCGGGTGCCGTGGGCCTTCGCGAAGTGCGCTACGGCTATGACGGCGACAATCACGTGTTCGCCAAGCGTGAAGGCGGGGGTGAGAATTTCCGCTTCCAGGCCAAGGACGAGAGCAATCCCTATTTCACCTTTGATCCTGCCAAATGCATTGTGTGTTCGCGCTGTGTGCGGGCCTGCGAGGAAGTGCAAGGCACCTTCGCGCTCACCATTGATGGCCGTGGCTTTGCCAGCCATGTCTCCGCCGGCATGGACGAGAGCTTTCTCAATTCGGAATGCGTGTCCTGCGGGGCCTGCGTGCAGGCCTGTCCCACGGCCACGCTTACGGAGAAATCGGTCATCAAGCTGGGCCAGCCCGAACACTCGGTGGTGACGACCTGCGCCTATTGCGGCGTGGGCTGCTCGTTCAAAGCCGAAATGAAGGGCGACGAAGTTGTCCGCATGGTGCCCTACAAGGATGGCGGTGCCAATGAGGGGCATTCCTGCGTGAAGGGCCGCTTTGCCTGGGGCTATGCCACGCACAAGGACCGCGTCGCCAAGCCCATGGTGCGCGACAGGATCACCGATCCGTGGCGCGAGGTTTCCTGGGAAGAGGCCATCGGCTTTGCGGCCACGCGCCTGAAGGATATCCAGAAGAAATATGGACGCGGCTCGATTGGCGGCATCACCTCGTCGCGCTGTACCAACGAAGAAGTCTTCGTCGTTCAGAAAATGATCCGCACCGCCTTCCAGAACAACAATGTGGATACCTGCGCGCGGGTATGCCATTCGCCCACGGGTTATGGCCTGAGCAAGACCTTCGGCACATCTGCTGGCACACAGGATTTCAAATCGGTGGATGCAAGCGATGTGATCATCGTGATCGGGGCCAACCCCACCGACGGGCATCCGGTCTTTGCATCACGCATGAAGAAAAGGCTGCGCGAGGGCGCAAAGCTTGTCGTCATTGATCCGCGCCGCACGGACATGGTGCGCTCGCCCCATATCGAGGCGGCCTACCACCTGCCGCTCATGCCCGGCACCAATGTGGCCGTGGTCAATGCGCTCTCACATGTGATCCTCACGGAAGGCCTGGAAAACAAGGCCTATATCGCGGAGCGTTGCGATCCGGTTGAATTCAGGCGCTGGTGCGATTTCATCCGTGAACCGATCAATTCGCCGGAGGCCATGGAAGTCATTTCCGGCGTCGAGGCCTCCGATATCCGTGGAGCCGCCAGGCTTTATGCCACTGGCGGCAATGGCGCCATTTACTATGGCCTTGGCGTTACGGAACATAGCCAGGGCTCCACCATGGTGATGGCGATGGCCAATCTTGCCATGCTCACCGGCAATGTGGGCCGCAATGGCGTGGGCGTTAACCCTTTACGCGGCCAGAACAATGTGCAGGGCGCTTGCGACATGGGTTCTTTCCCGCATGAGTTCCCAGGCTATCGTCACGTCTCCGACACCACCGTGCGCGAAATGTTCGAGCATGTGTGGAAGACGTCGCTTGATGCAGAACCGGGGCTGCGCATTCCCAACATGCTGGATGCAGCGGTGGAAGGAACCTTCAAGGGCATTTACATCCAGGGCGAAGACATTGCTCAATCCGATCCCAATACGCGCCATGTGACGCATGGCCTGGAAAACATGGAATGCGTGATCGTCCAGGATCTCTTCCTGAATGAGACCGCAGCCTTCGCGCATGTGTTTTTCCCCGGCACGTCGTTTCTTGAAAAGGACGGAACCTTCACCAATGCCGAGCGCCGCATCAACCGCGTGCGGCAGGTGAAAGCGCCCATGCAGGGCAAGCATGAATGGCAGGTCGTGTGCGAATTGGCGCAGGCCATGGGCTATGACATGCAATATAACGCGTCTGCTGAAATTATGGATGAAATCGCGGCTGTTACGCCAACGTTCAAGGGCGTGTCCTTCGCCAGGCTGGACAGCATAGGCTCCCTCCAATGGCCGGTCAATGACAAGGCGCCTGATGGCACGCCCATCATGCATGTCGGCGGTTTCGTGCGCGGGCTCGGCCGTTTCATGATCACTGAATTCGTGCCCACAGCCGAGAAGACCACCCGATCCTTCCCGCTCATCCTCACCACGGGCCGTATTTTGTCCCAGTATAATGTGGGCGCGCAAACACGGCGCACCGACAATGTGACGTGGCACCATGAAGATGTTCTTGAAATTCATCCCCATGACGCGGAGTTGCGCGGCATCAAGGATAATCAAATGGTGTCCATCGGCAGCCGCGTCGGCGCGACCACGCTGCGTGCCCGGATTTCCGACCGCATGCCGCAGGGCGTGGTTTACACCACCTTCCACCATCCGGTTTCGGGCGCCAATGTGATCACCACGGAATATTCCGACTGGGCCACGAATTGCCCGGAATACAAGGTCACCGCCGTGCAAGTGACACTTTCCAACCTGCAGTCGGATTGGCAGAAGGACTGGGAGGTCCGCGAGGACGAGAACAAGCGCATCGCGGCAAAGCCCCTGGTTGCGGCGGAGTGACCCTAAAATTTCGTCATCCCGGCGAAGGCCGGGACCCAACTATCAGTACGTCCGACCGAAACGGTGAGAGTCTTCACGCGGAAAATTGGGTCCCGGCCTTCGCCGGGATGACAGAGAATGGGGGAAATTCGGTACCTACAACGGGCATTTTGTATGGACCCACCGGCCCCATCCCCACCACCTGGCAGGTCCCCGAAGAAGTTCCCATCGCGGTTCTCTTCAACTCCCAAGCCTATGCGGTGATGATGGCAACGCCAGCTGATTTCAATGATTTTGCCATTGGCTTTGCGCTTGCCGAGGGCATCGTCAAACGGGCTGCTGATGTGAAGGCTGTCCTTGTGCTTCCCTCGGAAGAAGGCTTTGCGGTGGACCTTTCGGTTGATGAGCAACATATCAATCGCACCCGCATGGTCAAACGCAGTCTTGAAGGACGCGTGGGCTGCGGGCTTTGCGGCATTGAGGATATCAAGGACGCCATCCGCATGCCTGCGGGAACGGTCGCTGCGGCAACGCTTTTGCCCGAGGCCGTGGCTGCGGCCTATGCGGATCTGCCCAACCATCAGCCCATGAATGCGGTGAACCGCACGGTGCATGCGGCGGCGTGGTGTTCCGTACACGGAGATATATTGCTGTCACGCGAGGATGTGGGCCGGCACAATGCGCTGGACAAGCTGATCGGCGCGCTTGCCAAGGCGGGCATGGACCCGCACTACGGATTTGTGCTGATGTCGAGCCGCTGCAGCTTCGAGCTGGTACAGAAATGCGCGCTTGCGGGAATTGGCGCCCTGGCTACCGTATCGGCGCCCACGGCCCTTGCCCTGCAGCTGGCCCGGCAGGCGGGCCTCAAACTTGCGGCCCTTTCCAAGGGCTTTGTCATGATATTCGATCAGGAGTAGGCTTATGGAAGTCAAAGACATGGTGCGGATGGCCAACCAGATCGCGGGTTTTTTCAAGAGCTATGGCCATGATGAAGCGGTGAAGGAAACGGCCACCCACATCAACAATTACTGGGACCCGCGGATGCGCAAGCATTTGTTTGCCTATCTGGCCAAGGGGGGTGCAGGGCTTGATCCCTTGGTCATTGATGCGTCTACGTCCCTGATCAGGCGGCCCGCAGAGCCACCTGATGTCGCGGCAACACCCTTGCCAGCGCAGGGCGCGGAGGATGGCTGAAACTTCAGGGCCGTTATTTCACCAGCAACACAAAGGGTTCTTCGGTTGCCCGCTTGAGCAGTGTTGCATAGGTTGGATAGATACTTGCATCTCCATTGAACTTTCCGAATTGCAGATCTGCTCCCAGATTTTTCACGGGCACGAAGACGATGGGTGTCGAGACCGGCGTGAGTTGCGTTCCGCGGCCCGATTGCAGCGTGGTCAGCAGGCCAAACATCTCGCCCCCGATCATGGGCCGCGACAGGAGAATGAGGCGGTATTGGCCCATCTTGTTGGTCACGAGGTAGACATAGCCTGACTGATGCGGAACCGAGACTGCGCCATCCTGCTTGAAGGCTGCATCAAGCCTGTCGGACTCCCGGAACACCAGATGCGACAAGGCCTTGTCCCAGCGGATTTCGGTGCGGTAGGCATAGATTGATTGCGCGTCGCTGAAGCTGGGGCGAAGCGTGACGTAGTCGCCTTCGAGCCAGGTCACCGCCGGATGCGAATAGGAGCCCAGGGATTCGGGCGCCAGTTCGCCATCGCCATTGGCCGGGGCGCGGGTTTTGCGCAAGGGAATTTGCAGGGCCTCTTCGATGCGCACGACGGAGGCAAGTGTGAAGGGCCTGGTTCCCGTGAGCGCTTTTTCCAGCGTGGACAGGCTTATTTTCGCCTTGTCCGCCAGGTGCTGGCGCGAAATCCTGCGACGGGCCAGTTCCTCACGGACGTGGTTGCTGATCAGCTTGTTTTCTTCGGGAGAGAGGTCGTCGTCACTCATGGTGCCGTAACATTCCACATTTTCCCGCACATTTCCACCGTGGCATGGCGGTTTGCGGCGGAAGAAAGATATTCTTCACATTGGCGGCGCAACGGCATCACGCGGTAATTGTGAAGGGTGGCTTGGCATTGGTGCCGGCCCTGGAGGAAAAAGTGAATACATCCGCGCATCGCAGCAATTTCAAAACCCGCCTGGACATCATCATAGCCCTTTTTGCCTTGGCCTTGATGCTGTTTCTTTCGATTTTTGGCCAGGCGCGAGCAGGCGAGCCGAGGCTTGCCCTGGTCACCCCCAATGACATGAAGGCGGGCAGCCTGTTGTTGAAGTCCAACAAGGATGGCAAATATCTTGAAGCGCCACGGGTTGCATCGGACTTCAATGTCACCGTCTCCGGGCCTACCGCCCGCACCATTGTCACCCAGCGGTTTGAAAATCCGGCGGATGGCTATGTCGAGGGTGTTTATGTGTTTCCACTGCCGGAAAATTCCGCCGTCGATACGCTCAAGATCATTGCCGGAAACCGGGTGATCATTGGCGAAGTGAAGGAACGTCAGGAAGCCAAGGTGATTTACGAAACCGCCAAGCAAAACGGCCAGGCGGCAGCGTTGCTTGAGCAAGAGCGGCCAAATCTCTTTACAAATTCCGTGGCAAATATTGGCCCGCATGAAACCGTCATTGTCCAGATTGAATATCAGGAAAGCGTGAAACAGTCCGGCGGCAGCTATAGCCTGCGCCTGCCTTTGGTGGTGGGACCGCGCTATATTCCAGCGCCGCTTGTACAAAATGTGGAAGTCTCCAGTTCGGGCTATGCCTCGCAGGTGAAAGATGCAGAGAGGATTTCACCCCCGGTCCTCGATCCGGCAAAGTCCGCGCCTGCGAAAACCACGACGATTTCCATTCGGCTCAATGCAGGCTTTGAAACGGCCGACATCAAGAGCCTTTATCACGCCATCAAAACCGATCCCGTCACGCATGTGGTGACGTTGGCCGATGCTGATGTGCCCGCCGACCGGGATTTCGTTCTCGCGTGGCAAGCTGCGGGCACGGCCCCGCAAGCCGGGCTTTTTACCGAAACCATCAATGGCAAGAATTACCTTCTGGGCTTTGTCACGCCACCTCTTACCCAGTCTGCGGGTGTGGTGAAGCCGCGTGAAACGATCTTCGTCATTGATAACTCCGGCTCCATGGAAGGCGCTTCCATGCCGCAGGCCAAGGACAGCCTGATCTTCGGACTGAGCCAGTTGCAGCCCGGCGACCTGTTCAATGTCATTCGCTTCGATGACACGATGGACATGCTGTTTGGCGATGCGGTTGCCGCAAACCAGGAGAATATCGACAAGGCCAAGTCCTATGTGAACAGCCTCAACGCCAATGGCGGCACGGAAATGGTGCCTCCGATGGGAGCCGCATTGCGCGACACGCACCCAGCCGACACCACGCATCTTCGCCAGGTTGTGTTCCTCACGGATGGTGACATCGGCAATGAAGAAGCCCTGTTTGCCACCATTGCCAAGAACCGGGGACGTTCGCGCATCTTCATGGTGGGCATTGGTTCTGCGCCAAACTCCTATCTGATGACGCGCGCCGCCGAGCTTGGCCGTGGCACCTTCACCCATATCGGCGATGGCGCCGAAGTCACAGCCCGGATGCAGGAGCTCTACAGCAAGATCGGCAATCCGGTTGTGACCGAGCTGAAAGCCAGCCTCGATGGCAATACGGCGAAGATCACGCCTGACATGCTGTCCGACCTGTATCTCGGCGAGCCCGTATTGCTGATGGCGGAAGCGCCCGACATGAAGGGCACGCTTAAGATCACTGGCAATATTGGCGAGCAACCCTGGGAAGTCACACTTCCCATAGCTCAAGCCGCACCGGGCAAGGGCATTTCCAAGCTCTGGGCGCGCCGCCAGATCGCCGACTTTGAAGTGGCCTCCACGCTGGGTACGCTCACGCCGGATGCGGCCAACAAGTCCATCCTTGCCGTGGCCCTGCAGCACCAGATCGTATCGACGCAAACCAGCCTGGTGGCCGTTGACAAGACACCCAAGCGCCCCGCCGGTGAAAAGCTCACGCGCGCCGATGTTCCGCTCAATCTGCCTGCTGGGTGGAATTATGACAGCGTGTTCGGCGAGCACGCGCCGGTGGTGAAGCAAAGGGAAGCCGCTGCCGCATTCCAGCAATTGGCGATGCTGGCCAAGCCTGGTGCCGCCCCCATTAACCAACAGGTCATGCTGCCGCAAACCGCCACCTCAGCGGAACTCATGGCGCTGCTGGCTGGGGTGTTGATGGTGCTGGGGCTGGTGTTGAAGGCACTCAGCCTTCGTCCCCGGGATGCGATGTGAGATGGCACACTTCGCCACCACATTATCAAGAGCTGGAAGGTCGCGCATGTCGCGGCCTTCCCTCACCAGTTTCATCAGTACACTGTGCATTCTGTGCGCGGTATTTCTGTTTGGCCATTCCGCCTATATCTACGCCAAGGCGGAGCTGGCCCAGGTGCTGCTGGAGCGCGCCTTCAGCCGCTCGCTTGCCACGGGGGAGCCCGTCAAGGCGTGGAGCTGGGCGGATACCTACCCGCTCGCACGGATTGAAATCCCGCGCATGGGAGCCAGCGCCATTGTGCTCCACGGCAGCAGCGGCGAAGCCCTGGCCTTCGGCCCTGCCCTGCTCAGTGAAACATCCGGCATCGGCCAACCCGGCACCACCGTCATCGCCGCGCACCGCGACACGCATTTTGCCTTCCTGAAAAATGTCGTGGTGGGTGATTTGATTTCCATCACCCGCAATGATGGCACAATGTTTACCTACCACGTGACGGGAACATCGATCGTAGACTGGAACCGTTCGCAGATTGATGCCCATGCGGCGGGATTTAACCTGGTTCTGTCCACCTGCTATCCGTTTGATGCCATAACCCATGGGTCACAGCGGTATCTGGTGAAGGCGGTGCTGGTTACGAAATAGCGGGGTTAGCTCTTCTTCCGTTTCGCTTTGGGCAGTTTCCAGATGTGGTCCACCAGTTGCTCCACGGTGATCCCCGCCTCGCCATAGGCCTCTCCGGCCACTGCAATGCCAGCTTCCACCACGGTTTCCGGGCGGCCTGAGACCAGAGGGTGCCACCAGGGCAGGCTCTTTCCCTCGTCCAGCAGGCGGTAGGCACAAGTTGAGGGAAGCCAGCCCAGTTGGCCTATGTTCTCCGGCGTGAGGGTCACGCAGTCGGGCACCTTGGCGGCGCGGTTGGGGTAATCCGTACACTGACAGGTTTTGAGATCGAGCAGCTTGCAGGCCGCGCGGGTGTAATGGAATTCGCCGGTGTCTTCATCTTCCAGCTTGTTGAGGCAGCAGCGGCCGCAGCCGTCACACAGGCTTTCCCATTCCGCTGAGGTCATTTCGGCCAGGGTCTTGGCTTTCCAAAAGGGTGCTTGATCGGTCATCGCGCTGTATTAGCGCTGTTGAAGCCCTTAGGGAACCACTTCACCATGAAGATTGAGATCGAGGCCCTCGATTTCCACCTGCTGTGAGACCCTGAGACCCATGAAGGCGTCGATGGCGCGCAGGAGTCCAAAGCTCACGAGTGCGCACCATGCGGCTACAATCGCGCTTCCCAGGAGCTGTATCTGGAGCTGGCGGGGATTGCCTTCCAACAGGCCAGGCGTTCCGCCCCAGGCAGCCGAGCCCAAGACGCCGATGCCCAACATGCCGACGAGGCCCCCCACCCCATGCACGCCAAACACGTCAAGCGAGTCGTCATATTGGAAGCGCCGCTTCAAGGTGGTTGCGGCATAAAGGCAAGCAGCGCCCGCGGTGGCGCCTATCACCATGGCGCCCAAGGGCGAAACAAAGGCGCAAGCCGGCGTGATGGCCACGAGACCTGCAACGGCTCCTGAAATAATGCCGAGCACACTGGGGCGTTTATGGAGTTTCCATTCCAATCCCATCCACACCAGAGCGCCAGCTGCACCTGCAACCTGCGTATTGGCCAGGGCCAGTGCTGCCAGGCCATTGGCTGCCAGGGCTGAGCCGCCATTGAAGCCCAGCCAGCCCACCCACAGGAGTGACGCTCCCGTGACGGAGAAGATGAGATTATGGGGCGGCATGGCTTCCTGGGGATAGCCGCGGCGCTTTCCCAGCATGAGGGCTGCCACCAGTCCCGCAACACCAGAATTGATTTCCACCACCGTGCCGCCGGCAAAGTCCAGCATGCCCATTTTTGCAAGAAAGCCCCCGCCCCACACCCAATGGGCCACGGGCACATAGACCAGCAGCAGCCAGAGGCCGAGGAATACCAGCAGGCTGGAAAATTTCATGCGATCGGCAAAGGCTCCGCAAATCACGGCGGGCGTGATGATGGCAAAGCTCATCTGGAAGACCATGAAGAGGATTTCCGGGATGGTGCCCGTCATGCTGTCCCTGCCCATGTTGAAAAGCATGAGCTTTGCGCCATTGCCGATGAAAGGTCCGTCGCCGCTGAAGGCCAGCGAATATCCCATCACGATCCATATCAAGGTTACAAGGCAGCAGGCGCTGAAGCTTTGCATCAGGGTGGAGAGCACATTCTTTTTCCGAACCAGGCCACCATAAAACAGGGCAAGCCCCGGAATGGTCATGAGAAGAACCAGACAGGTGGCGGCAAGCACCCAGGCTGTATCTCCGGAATTCAGGTTCTGTGGCTCGGCAGATGCAGGCTGCACCCACACAAGCATTGCAACCATGATGCTTAGCGCTCGCAATTTCAGCACAATAATATCCCCCATTAGGCACAGTACGCCTGGTTTTCAGACATTTTGCCCAAACCACAGGCAATTGCTGTGCCAATTTTCGGCAGCGCGCAAATCAAAGATTTTTCTGTATCAAGGATTAGGCCTGCCTTGTTTTTAAGCGAAACCTGCATTTTTGCCTAAATATGAAGCGGGAATTTTCGCTGCATATTGCTTCGGCGCGATTTTGTCATATTCGCTGTGTAACTTGCTTATTGCAGCCAGAATCTCTATTCGGTCTGTCGAAAGGTTTTGGTTTGTGCTGTGGCAAATCTTCCGAATAGCAACCCTATCTACCGGTTTTTCTGGACCTTCGATTCGGTTGTCAGCTCGGCGCTGTTCGAGACCTGGGACTGGCTGAAGCGCAGCGGCTCGGCCTATTCGTCCTTCGTTTATCGTTTCCGCATTTCGGGTCCCCGCCGCATCTTGATTGATCTGGTCGATGATTTCGCCACCTTCGGAGTCGTTCTTGCGTTTGCGCTTCTGGCTTACGCCCTGCCGCCATTTTCCGGCACGGGCGATGTGTGGAACCGCGGGCGCGAATATGCCGTCACCTTTACGGATGCCAATGGCGAAATCATTGGAAGGCGCGGGATCCGGCAGGATGACGCCATTACCTTGCGCGATATTCCGCCCCACATGATCAAAGCGGTGCTGGCCACGGAGGATGCACGGTTTTTCGATCACTTCGGCGTGGATATCATCGGCACGCTTCGGGCCATTGTGCATAACGCGCGTTCCAGCGGTGGCAAGCAGGGTGGCTCATCGCTTACCCAACAGGTGGCCAAGAATCTTTTTCTCAGCCCCGAACGCACCATCCGCCGCAAGGTGCATGAAGCGTTTCTTTCGCTGTGGATTGAGGCAAGGCTTTCCAAGGAGGAAATTCTCAAGCTTTATCTCGATCGCTCCTATCTCGGCGGCGGAAATTACGGGATTGAGGCTGCGGCACAATATTATTTCGGCAAATCGGTGCGCGACGTAACCTTGTCGGAAGCAGCGATGCTGGCGGGATTATTCAAGGCGCCCACCAAATATGCGCCAAGCGCCAATATCGAGGCGGCGCGGGCGCGCGCCAATGTCGTTTTATACCGCATGCTGGATGCAGGCTTCATCACGCAAGGCGAATTGCTGCAGGCGCGGCGTGAACCAGCCCAGGTGATCGCCCAAAACAATGTTGACAGTCCGGACTGGTTTCTCGATTGGGCCTACAAGAATACGCTGACCATTCTCGACCAGCAAAAGCTCACCAGCGATTTCGTGATCGAGGTCAAGACCACCATCGACATGAAGCTGCAAACTGAATCGCAGAACATCCTCAATGACATTGTGGATACCGACGGCCCCAATTACAATTTCACCCAGGCCGCATCTGTCACCATGACACCGCAAGGCGCCGTCAAGGCGATTGTGGGTGGAAGGGACTATGAGGAAAGCCAGTTCAACCGCGCCACATCAGCCGAAAGGCAAACGGGATCCGCCTTCAAGCCTTTCGTTTATCTCACCGCACTTCTGCATGGCTTCACGCCGGACAAAATCGTGCTGGATGCACCGGTTTCCGTTGGCAACTGGTCACCCAAGAACTACACGGCAGGCTATTCAGGCCGGGTGACACTCACCAATGCGCTGGCGCATTCGCTGAATTCGGTGACGGTACGCCTCATGCTGGCCGTGGGTCGCCCTGCCATCATCGCAACGGCACATCTTGTGGGCATCGAAGGCGAGCTTGAAACCTGGGCGCCCATGGTTCTTGGCACCAGTTCGCTCACCCTGCTCGACCTTACGCATGGCTATTCCACCTTTGCCGCAGGCGGCAAGCGTTCCGACGCCTATACGGTTCTGGAAATCAGGCGTCCCAATGGTGATGTAATCTATAATCGGGATCAATTTGCAAAGATGCCTGAGCAGGTCGTGCCAGAGGAAAAAATCGCCGAGCTTAATTCCATGCTCAAGGAAGTCGTGAAAAGCGGAACAGCGCGCAAGGCAGACCTTGGATTTGCGCCACAGGGCGGCAAGACCGGCACCAACCAGAATTACCGCGATGCCTGGTATGTGGGTTTTACCGCCCATAATGTGACAGGCGTGTGGGTGGGCAATGATGATTTCACGCCCATGGAAAAGGTGACGGGTGGATTGATCCCGGCACCCGCCTGGAAGCGCATCATGGAAAAAGCCGAGGCTGGATTGCAGCCGATGAGCGTGGCTGGCATTCCACTGGATAGCACCTACACGGCCGTGGCAGCAGTGGAACCGGAAATCAAGCTGCAGACCGTCGCTGATGAAACCAATGCTGTAGGCGTGGACAACACCGTTTCCACTGACACGCCGGCAGATGGAAATTCCGCGCCAGGCGATCAGGGCGTGGCAGTGGTTCTCAATGATATGTTTTCGCTGTTCGAAAAGACTTCCGCGCCGAAACTCGCGTCCAAGCCCAAGCGCGCCAAGTCTGCCGGCAAGCCACTCATCTTGCCGCGGGCCAATACTTCGGCAAGCGCACCGCCGCCGCCCGGATTTCCTGGCGACAGGAGTACCGTGGATAACCGCGGAACGTCCTTCATTGACAACCTGTTTGGCTTGAATAGCCCGCGGAAAAAGCGCAGGAAAAACACCCTGTTTAGTTTTTGAGCCATGATCACCCAGAGCGCACTCAAAGTATTTTTCATCCTGTGCGGCATTGTCGGCGGCTGGGCCTCGGCGCTTTATGCAATTGGAACATTCGGTTCCTCTCCTGCCGCTGCCACAGGGCAGTGGCGCTCATGGGATGTGGGTGCTGGAAGTTCCTCCAATATCTATGCGGTGGCGCATTTTCTTCTGGCGGGTGAAGTTCCTCCGGCTCCCTCGCATTTTCATTTCTATTCCAGCACACGCGATGATGAAGGCAATCTGCTGCGCTCGGAATGCGTTTACCAGATCACCGCCAATAAACTTCAGGCGCGCTGGTGGAGCCTTTCGGTGGAACCCTCAGACCTCGCTGATGCAAAATCTTCATCCGTCATCACCTCAGAGCAGGTGGTTCAGGCACCAAGCGGGAATTTTGCCGTAGCAGTTTCACGTCATCCAACACCTGGAAATTGGGTGCGCACGGCCCATGATGGCAATGTGGAACTGCGGTTCCTGGTGACCAATGACAATGGCTCACAGGCTGGCCCCGCCTTCGCGCTTCCTGCTATCCAGAGGCTCGAATGCTAGGCCTCAAAAATCTTTACTGGGTTGTGTTTGCAGCGGTTGTGGCGGTGATCACGCATATCGTGACACTGGTGTTTGTGCCCGGCATGGTGTTGGCGCGCAGCCTCGATGGCTTGGTGAAAGAAGGCCCGACAAACCAATTCTATCTGCTCACCCGCGAGGCACAGCGCAAATTGTTTCCGGATTTTCCAGCAGACGCCATCTTTGGCGTCTGCCGCTTCAATCTCAGCGACGGGCCGGTGGCCTTGAATGCCAATCTTCCCGCTTCGCTGTGGACCCTCACAGTCTATTCGAGGACCGGCAAGACACTTTATACCGTCAACGATCTTCAGTCGGGCGCCAGCACCTTCAACCTGCAACTCGAAAAGGCTCCAGGCCTCATTGAATCCTTTACCGCCAAGCCCGACGACGATCTGGTGGCTTCATCGGGCTGGAAAGTGAAATCAGCTGATACGGATGGCCTTGCCCTCTTCTGGGTGCCGGGAAATGATCCTGCGATGCGGCGGGGTTTGAGTGAAACGCTGGCCAAGAGTTCCTGTGGGCGCGTTTCAGGTTAGATCAAGCGTCTCTTCATCAATGGCTGCCTGTGAGGCACGGCGCTTCCTTGCTGGCAAATGATTTGCTGCGGCCTCGAAATTCCTGCGTTCAAACCTCACGCCTGGAAAAATGACAATTTCGGCTGACTGCAATGGGGGCACGCGAGCGCTTCTGGATGTCGCGTGTTTGGGAAATTGCAATAGGATCGTCATTTCTGGTTCCTCACTCCACGAAAGCCAGCGGTCGCTGCTTGCGTGTTGTCCCAGTAAAGGGGCCACATGGTTAAAAATTGCCTAATCCCGGCTCTATAATGTTTCAACCAGTCCAGCGGTTCCATCGCGGTCTTCAACTTCCACGACCCAAAGGTCTGTATCAAATTTCTTGCGCCGGGCAAGCAGCGCCAGAACGTCAGATTCGGTCGCTGGAACTGGCAATTCTGAAATGAAACGGCGATCGCCCTTGTCATCATAGGAAGGGCCGGGTGCGGGGCCGAAGAGACGGAAGTTGCCATTGAGCTGGTTCACGATCACAAAAATCGCGCCCGCTTCAGGTGCGCCTTTCTTGGCAAGCGTACAGTATTTTCCTTCACCGCTCAATTTGCGCATGAAAGCCTGAACCCATATTTCCGACTTCAATGACATGGCGTCCCCACAATCAGGGCGTGGCTACCGAGCTGTCGCCACTCATTTTTGATATTTCCGCCAGCAGCTCCGGCGAAACATCGCCATCCGGCTCAAGTCCCCTGTCTTCTTCGAACTGGATAATGGCAGCTCGGGTCTTTTCGTTCATGCCGCCATTGATTTCACCCGGCGCATAGCCCAGTTCGGCAAGACCGGTCTGCACCAGGCGTACATCGGCATCCTCGTTCTGGGGCGCTGGAGAGGCATCCGTGCTGCCGGTGAAGTCGGCTGCGGCGGCTAACTGCTGGGTATAGTGAATATGGTCAAGAAGCGGTCCGGACACTTCGCCGGTTACTGCGATGCCAGCCTTGCGCTGATAGGATTCTATGGCGAGCCTGGTGCGCCTGCCCTGCACGCCATCCACCATGCCCTGATAGTCACCGGTCTTCAAAAGGCTGCGCTGCACTTCTTCCACCTGGGGATCATATTTCAGAACCACCGTATTCTCCCTGCCGGAGGATACTACAACATCAACCCGTGTCGATGCGCCAGAGGGCGTGTCCTGCGAGGCCACGAATGCCGAACGGTGGGTTTGACCAAGGAGCACGTTGTAAAGAACAGCCAGGTTCAGCGGAACCACAGCCATCAAGGCAAGAACGGGCAGTGGTTTCCATTTTGGCCGACTGACCACTGACTTTCTCATTCAACCCAACCCAAACACGCCACTTCAACGGGGGCCTTGCGCGTCCCGTCTTCCGGCAATTTGCCTCAAGCTGGTTAACACTGCCTTTCCAAGGCTCATGCCGCGTGGAAAACAGGCTTAATGAAGCACGAATATGGACCGTAAAATGCCAGTATTTCCTGAAATCCCGCCGCAATTTTTCGCAGGTATAAAGTGTCTCAAGAATAGGTGGGGATATGGGTATTCTGAGAACTATCATCGTCCTTTCCGGGTTGACCGCGTTTATTCCGGCACCGCCAGAAAATTCGGCGCAAGCTTCCGCCAGCAGCTTTGCTGAAGGTGCGAATTATCTCACGGCAGCAACGGGCACATTTGCCGATCTTGCGGGCTTCTGCAACCGCCAGCCGGGCGTTTGCAGGACAGCAGGATTTGTGGTGGCCAAGCTGGAGCGCAAGGCCAAATATGGCGTGCGGATGATCTATGAATGGGCCCATGAGGCCAAGACAACGGAACCTGACGTGGCACAGGGCGATCCCATCAAAACCGGCTCGCTCCGCCTGGTTTCAGCCGAAAACCAACGGACCGTCTCGCAAACCACGCTCACCATCGAAGATCTCATCCCGGAGTGGCTTGGGCCCAAGGCTGCCACGAACGGTTGAGAAGTGGGCCGCAAGGGCCTATCTCTGGAGTAGAACAATTTCCGGAGCAATACGTGGGCAACAGCCAACTCAATAACCTACTGGCCGATTTCGAAGTGCTTGATGATTGGGAAGAGCGCTATCGCTATGTGATCGAGCTGGGGCGCGCCTTGCCAGACTTTGAAGAACGCTGGCGAAACGCGCAATACAAGGTGAGTGGCTGCGCCAGCCAGGTTTGGATCCATGCCCTTCACGAAGGAACGGGGCCAAAGACTGTCCTCAATTTCACCGGTGACAGCGATGCCCTGATTGTCAAAGGCCTCATCGCCATTGCCTTCATCATTTTTTCCGGCAAGACGGCGCAGGAAATCCTTGCCACCGATGCCCATGCGATCTTCAACATGCTGGGGCTCAAGGACCATCTCACTCCACAACGCTCAAACGGGCTTGCTTCCATGGTGGCACGCATCAAGTCTGATGCGCGCGAGGCAATGGTGGCATGATCTGCGGCCGGTAATCGGCCAGCGCCCATTGTCCGAAATCCCTGGTTTCAGCACTGCGGCGGGGCGGTTTCAACAAACGATAGTGCCGTGCCAGGCGCGTGAGGGCGAGTGCCAATACGGTCTTTCCGCTGCGCTGGGGCATGTCCAGCATGCGTTCGGCCTGTTCAAGGCCCGCGGCCAGGCAGCAGATGTGGTAGAGCACGCCGGAAAGCTCGGGCCCCACCGCGTCAAAGGCTGCATGCACGCGGCCTCTCGCATCAATGGCATTGTCTGAAAGCGTTGCAATCCGGTTGTCGCTGATGGTGTGATAGGATGCGCTTCCCGAGGATGCCGCCTCCCAGGACGCCGTTATGCGGCGCTCAAGATGGGCACGCTCATAATCGCTGCGGAGCTTTTCGCCTGCAGCGAACTGGACCTCCGAAATGACCGAGCGCCCACGCGCGTCTTTCCTTGCGAAGAGGCGATAGAGCGGGCTTTCGCTGTCATTGAAACCGGGCTTGGCGTTTGTGTCTGGGGTTTTGGATTTCATTGCGGCTTCCTCCTCAGGAGAGGCTAACAGCAAGTCTTTGAGGAATCAATACCTAAATAAGAAATTAATTCCAGCTACCCCATCGCAGCCATGGCGTGGTGGTTGATTTCTTCGGAAGCGGAACAGAAATAATCATAGCACAGCAGCATTCCCACGCCATCACCTGATGTGGCCAGCGGCAGTTTCAACCAATATTGCACGAGATGCTCCTTGTGCAAGCGCGGCCCCCGCACCACGCCTTGCGTGGGCTTGCCTTCCGCGATGGTGCGCTGGTAGGCGGCCATCCAATAGTCATGCTTGTCACCCCAATCGAGGTCTTCAATCAGCATGCCCGTGACCTCACGGTCATAGATTTCGCGGAGCCTCGTTCCCGCAAGCCGGATGCGCCACAGGGCCTTATCGGCGCTCACATCCACCAGGCTGATGCCATTCAGGATTCGCGGGATATGTGCCGGATTGATATCGCTGCGCAAAGGCATCGCGCCGTTACGAGACTTTTCAGTCCAGTAATCGAAGAGTTGCCTCTGTTCTGGCATAACCAATTGCGCCCGGAAAACCGTGCTTGCTGAATTCAATTTTTTTGCCGCCCTTCAATACGAATCGCCCCCCGATTCGAGGTCCATTTATGAATCGGCAGTTAATGATCCGCAAGAGTCGGACATCAAAAAAGTCAGGTGTGTATCAACCACGGGTTTTGCGCTGGCCCAGGCCCATGCGCTTGGCCAGGCTCGAGCGGGCTTGGGCATAGTTGGGCGCCACCATGGGATAATCGGCTGGTAAGCCCCATTTCTCGCGATAGTCTTCCGGCGACATATCGTAATGGCTGCGCAAGTGGCGCTTCAGGGATTTGAACTTTTTGCCATCTTCCAGGCAGATCAGAAATTCCGGCGTCACCGATTTCTTGACCGAAATAGCAGGTTTCAGATCAGCTGGTTCGTCGCGATGAACCCCTCCGCCTGAAACACCCGACAGTGACCGATGAACATCCGCAATCAGCTTGGGCAATTCACTTTGCGCCACGTTGTTCTTGGCAACATAGGCTGAGACAATCTCGGCCGTAAGGTCCGTCAAACTGCGTTTTCCGTCCAATTCATCTACCATACGAGACCTTTACACAAGCCGGAATCAATTAATACTGCATACTGCAAGATATCATGGCTATTTTACTTTATTTCAAGAGTTTACACCAAGCCCCCACATAAAATAATCGTCATAAGTCCAGTATTCATCCGACTTAGGTCTTAGAAGTTGCAATCCTGCTTCACTTTCGTCACCCAAGTGAAAATCCTGATGGAAATTTCAGTCTGATCATTTTCACATCACTGTTTGAGCGAACGGACGCTTGGGCACCGGCTTTCGCCGATGTGACGGGTTTGGAGGTGCACGGATGGCCTGAGATGGTGAGCCGAAGCCAAATAGTTTATCTGCCACCACTCTCAATCAAATCAGTCATTCGTCACCCCGTTGAAAAACGGGGCCCAATTTTCAGGGTGATGACTCTCACAGTTTTCGGTCGAACGCATGGACGCTTGGGGTCGTGCTTGTGCCGGAATAAGGTGTTGTAGATTTACGCGGTCAATGGCCTAATTCGCAGGCGCATAAGGGCCGGTTTTCGCCGTGGCCCAGTCCCAGTAGGTGAGCAGGATGCGGGCCTTGTTGAAGGACATGGAGTCGAAGACGTATTGCAGTTCCTCGGAAGGGCGGTCGCTGCGGATGATTCCAA
>JANMAE010000107.1:0-1603 GCA_031359445.1 Hyphomicrobiales bacterium
CAGGAAGGCGACTTCATTGAAAAGGGCGAATATCTGCTCGACGGCAATCCCGCGCCGCACGACATTCTGGCGATCAAGGGCGTGGAAGAGCTTGCAGCCTTCCTTGTCAATGAAATCCAGGAAGTTTACCGGTTGCAGGGCGTGTCCATCAACGACAAGCACATCGAAGTCATCGTTCGCCAGATGCTGCAAAAGGTTGAGATCACCGATGCCGGTGAATCAACCTGGCTCGTAGGCGAGCAGGTGGATCACGTTGAAGTCGACACCGAAAACGAGAAGCTCATCGCTGATGGCCGCAAGCCAGCCGTAGGTGTTCCGGTTCTACTGGGCATCACCAAGGCCAGCTTGCAGACGCGTTCGTTCATCTCGGCTGCCTCGTTCCAGGAAACCACACGGGTTCTCACGGAAGCAGCAGTGCAGGGCAAGATCGACACGCTGGAAGGCCTGAAGGAAAACGTCATCGTCGGACGTCTCATTCCCGCCGGCACCGGCGGCATGCTCGCCCGCCTGCGTCAGGTGGCCGACAAGCGCGATGGCATGATCCTGGAAGAGCAATCCAGGGCGGAAATTCTGCCAGCGGCTGAGTGACGGTTTGAAACTTGATAAGACAGAAGCCCGGTTGAAAGACCGGGCTTTTTCATTTCTGCAGCAAATGCCAAGCGCTCAATCGCGGGGCTGCCAACAGTAAAATAGAATAACAACCGAAAAATTCCGCTGCCAAAGAACCCTCATCCGGCCGTTGGCCACCTTCTCCCATTCTGCTCCGCTTACGCTGCGCAAAACGGGCGAAGGCAATAATCATTGTAGCCTTCGCCTGTGATGCGTAACGCAGTGAAGCATCATGGGAGAAGGTGGCCGAAGGCCGGATGAGGGTTCTCTCCTCAAGCAGGATTCAGGTGCAAAAATTGCTGCAGAAATCTATGATATCTCTGCCCAATATGGACGAATGAAGTACCCGCAGCTAGGATGGTTCTGAGAAAATTTCACGATGACCACAAAATAGACATTCAGCTTTTGGACTCAAATGACAACGTTCAAAAAATATTTAGAGCTTGTAACAGGAAAAATGCGGAGGGTTGATATGCGCGATATTTATAGCTGAAGGAAGGAAGTAGGTAAGTACTTACTATTTGAACTGCGCATGTGATCTTCATGCCGCAGCACTCGTTGTGGGCCATGCTATCGAAAAC
Organism: Hyphomicrobiales bacterium; assembly: GCA_031359445.1. Classification (GTDB taxonomy): domain Bacteria; phylum Pseudomonadota; class Alphaproteobacteria; order Rhizobiales; family Aestuariivirgaceae; genus Aestuariivirga. The sequence goes on from JANMAE010000107.1 coordinate 1,191, forward strand.
CCAAATGCCTTACCAGCTGCACGGTTAGGCCTTGGGCTGGGATTTTCTTATGAAGTTGCTTTGTCGCCATCATTTAGAATGTTTGCAGGATTGTCCATAGAGTTAATTCTGAAAGCCATTGCAAAAGCACTGAACCGACCTGAGTTGAAAACCCACGATTTGGTACAATTGATCTGCCACGTTGGTATAGATTCGAATGAGGATCAGAAGGTCATTCTTGACTTACTGACGGAGGCAATAGTTTGGGGCGGACGCTATCCCGTACCTCTCCGCACTGACCTTGCCCCAAACTTCTATCCAGTCTGAAGTTCGCTCTGGCGGTTGATTATGTCTTGTTGATCTTGTTTTGCAAGAGGCGTGGGCGCGCAGGCCCGTAGGGCCGGAGCGTTCATGCCTCTTGCGCGTTTTGCGTA
>JANMAE010000119.1:0-5668 GCA_031359445.1 Hyphomicrobiales bacterium
TACTCCGCCGCCTGTCGCGCGGTGGGATTATTGGGATGCGTTGTCCAATTGGCGTAAGCGGGGTCAATCTTGCGGCCCGTCCGCGCATCCACACCGGACGTCTGTTCCACCATGTTGATACAGTTTTCCACGGGGCAAACCTCCACGCAGAGATTGCAGGCCACGCATTCATTGTCCAGAACTTCGAAGTAGCGCTTGCCATCCTTCACCTGGCTGATGGCCTGATGCGAAGTATCTTCACAAGCCGCATAACAGCGGCCACACTTGATGCAGAGCTCCTGATCGATATGGGCTTTGGCGATATAGTTGAGATTGAGGAATTGCCAGTCCGTGACATTGCCCACAGCACGCCCGCGAAAATCTTCAAGCCCTGCATAACCCTTCTCATCCATCCAGCGTGACAGGCCCGTGGTCATCTCATCGATGATCTTGAAGCCATAGGTCATGGCCGCTGTGCACACCTGAACCGAGCCGCAGGAAAGGGCGATATATTCCGCTGCATCCCGCCATGTCGTGATACCGCCGATGCCCGAGATGGGCATGCCCCGTGTCTCCTTGTCGCGCGCAATTTCGGCCACCATGTTGAGTGCAATGGGCTTGACGGCTGGCCCGCAATAGCCGCCATGGCTGCCCTTGCCGTCTATTGAAGGCTGTGGCGAGAAGCTGTCGAGATCAATTGAAATGATGGAGCTGATCGTATTGATGAGCGACACGGCATCCGCCCCGCCCTTCAGTGCTGCACGTGCAGGATGGCGGATATCCGTGATATTGGGTGTCAGCTTCACGATCACCGGCATGCGCGTGTGACTCTTGCACCAACGCGCCACCATCTCGATATATTCCGGCACCTGCCCCACCGAGGAACCCATGCCGCGCTCGCTCATGCCATGCGGGCAGCCGAAGTTCAGTTCAACAGCATCGGCGCAGGTTTCATCAACCGCGGCCAGAATGTTTTTCCACGGCGTCTCTTCACATGGCACCATGAGAGACACCACCATGGCGCGGTCCGGCCACTCGCGCTTTACTTTCTTGATTTCCTGCAGGTTCACCTGCAACGGGCGATCCGTGATGAGTTCAATATTGTTGAGGCCAAGCAGCCGCCTGTCAGCACCATGGATGGCGCCATAGCGCGGGCCATTCACATTGACGATGGGCGGCCCCTCTTCACCCAGCGTTTTCCACACCACGCCGCCCCACCCCGCCTTGAAGGCACGCACGACATTATATTCCTTGTCGGTTGGCGGCGCAGACGCCAGCCAAAATGGATTGGGAGATTTAATGCCTGCGAAATTTATGCGAAGATCTGCCATGTCTTCCTCCTAGCGCATGACATGCGCATCAATTGATCGCATGACATGCGCGTGTATAGAATGCGCCGCCCGCCTGCCATCATCAACAGCTGCCACGGTCAAATCCTGCCCGCCTGCCGCGCAATCACCACCCGCCCAGATGCCTTCAACGCTGGTGCGCTTTTCATCATCCACCACAATGCGTCCGCTGCTAAGTTGCAAGGCACCGTCCGCCACATCAATAGCTGTCTGGCCAATCGCCTTGAAAATCATGTCAGCGGGGAGCGCAATGGTTTCCTGCGTCCGCGTGTCAAGGCATTGCAGGCCGGACACCGCATTGCCATCGAGCAGGATTTTCATAGGGCTCCTGAAGTGCTTGATCTCAACGCCATTGGTCTGCGCCAGCTCCTGCTCATAGGTGGACGCCTTCATGTCGGCTGGCCCCCGCCTGTAGAGAATGGTGACATTGTCTGCCCCCAGCAATTTGGATTGGATGGCAATGTCGATGGCCGTCATGCCGCCACCAATCACCAAAACGCGCCTGCCCACCAGCAGTTCGGCGAGATCATCCGCTTGGCGCAGCTCGGCAATATAATCCACGGCATCTTCCATGCCTGCTGCATCCTCACCTGCAAGTCCCAGCGCATTGACTCCCCGCAGCCCCACGCCGATGAATACCGCGTCATATGCCCGCTGCAAATCGCCAAGCTTGGGCAAAGCCCCACGCTTCATCTCAATGCCGCCAATGGACAAAACAAAAGCCACCTCGCGCGCCGCAAAATCATCCACCGTTTTATAGGCGGCAATCCCGTATTCATTCAGGCCGCCTGCCTTCTCGCGGGCTTCGAATATCGTAACACCATGTCCCAGCATGGCAAGCCGGTGCGCGCAAGCCAAGCCCGCAGGCCCTCCACCCACCACAGCGATTTTTTTGCCCGTGGGTTCCGACCGTTGATAGGGATGGCTTGCCTCCGCCATCAGCGCGTCGGTTGCATGGCGCTGCAACAGGCCGATCTTCACGGGCTTTCCCTCAGCCACTTGGCGCACGCACACTTCCTCGCACAAGGTCTCCGTGGGGCAAACCCTGGCGCACATCCCGCCCAGGATATTCTGGTCGAAGATGGTCTTGGCGGCATTCTTGGGCTGCCCGGTTTGAATCTGGCGGATGAACAGGGGAATGTTGATGGTGGTGGGGCAGGCCGTCATGCAGGGCGCATCATGGCAGAAATAGCAGCGGTCGCTTTCCACCAGCGCCTCATGACGGGTGAGAGGGTGATGCAGGTCGGAAAAATTCTCCGCATATTGCGCGGGCGCCAGCCGGTTGCCAGCGATATCTCCAGCCATTCCAAATCCTCCTGGGAAGCCTGTTTTTATGCTTTTGTGAAGGATGACAGATTTTGTTCAAATGGTCAAATTTTGTGAATGCCGCTATTGTCCATGGACGCAGCGGCGCAGCGCGGTTATTGTCAGACAAAAAAGGGAGTTCATACAGTGGTGCAGAACAACAAGCTGAAATTGCGGTCGCAGAACTGGTTTGACAACCCCGCCAACGCCGACATGACGGCGCTTTATCTCGAACGCTACCTGAACTTCGGCTTGACACGCGGCGAACTGCAGGGCGGAAAACCCATCATTGGCATAGCGCAGACGGGCTCAGATCTCTCACCTTGCAACCGCGCCCATGTGGACCTGGTGAAGCGCGTGCGCGATGGCATCATCAACGCAGGCGGCGTGCCTTTGGAATTTCCGGTGCATCCCATCCAGGAAACCGGCAAGCGCCCCACGGCCTCGCTGGACCGCAACCTCGCCTATCTCTCGCTGGTCGAAGTGCTCTATGGCTATCCCCTGGATGGGGTGGTTTTGACGATTGGCTGCGACAAGACAACGCCTGCCTGCTTGATGGCAGCTGCCACGGTCGATATTCCAGCCATCGCCCTCTCCTCCGGCCCCATGCTGAACGGCTGGTACAAGGGCCAGCGCACCGGCTCCGGCACCATTGTGTGGATGGCGCGTGAAAAATTGGCAACCGGCGAACTTGATTACGAAGGCTTCGTGGAACTTGTGGCAACGTCTGCCCCCTCTACCGGCTTCTGCAACACCATGGGCACCGCCACCTCGATGAATTCGCTGGCGGAGGCCTTGGGCATGACACTGCCCGGCAATGCCGCGATCCCCGCGCCCTACCGCGAACGCGGACAGATGGCCTATGCCACCGGACAGCGCATCGTGGGCATGGTGCATGAGGATTTGACACCCTCCAAGATTCTTACGCGAGAAGCCTTTGAAAACGCCATTGTGGTAAATTCGGCAATCGGCGGCTCCACCAATTGCCCCAACCATTTGAACGCCATTGCAGCCCACATCGGCGTGGAACTCGAAGTGAAGGATTGGGAAACCCACGGGCTGGAAATCCCCCTCCTGGTCAATCTCCAGCCTGCTGGTGAATATTTGGGCGAGGATTATCACCGCGCCGGAGGCGTGCCCTCCGTTGTGGCCGAATTGATTGCCGCGGGAAAAATCCATGAAAGCGCGATTACCGCCAATGGCAAGACCATCGGCGAGAACTGCCGCGATAAATTCTCCTGGGATCGCGACGTGATCAAGGAATATGCCAAGCCTTTGAAGGCCAATGCCGGCTTCAAGATGTTCTCCGGCAACCTGTTCAATTCCGCCATCATGAAAACCAGCGTGATCTCCGAGGAATTCCGTAAGCGCTACCTCTCAAACCCCAAGGACCCCAATGCCTTCGAGGCCAAGGCGGTCGTGTTTGATGGCCCCGAGGATTACCACGCCCATATCGATGACCCGAAACTTGCCATTGATGAAAACACCATCCTCTTCATGCGCGGCACCGGTCCCCTGGGCTATCCGGGTGCCGCAGAAGTCGTCAACATGCGCGCTCCCGATTATCTCCTGGAAAAAGGCGTGCATTCGCTCCCTTGCGTGGGCGATGGCAGACAGTCCGGCACATCGGGCTCACCCTCCATTTTGAATGCCTCGCCGGAAGCCGCAGCCGGTGGCGGCCTTGCCATATTGAAGAACGGCGATCGCGTGCGGATCGACGTGACCAAGGGCACCATGAACATGCAAGTGCCTGCCTCCGAACTCGCCAAACGCCGCGCGGAGCTGGCGGCCACGGGCGGTTATAAAATCCCTGAAAGCCAAACGCCCTGGCAGGAAATCTTCCGCGAACACACCGACCAATTGGCCCAAGGCATGGTGCTGAAAGGCGCTGTCAAGTTCCAGCGCATCGCAAAAACCAAAGGAATTCCGCGGGATAACCACTAATGTTGGAACTGAAATCGCGAGATCTGCAGGTAACTCTGTCTCCCCTTGGCGCCAAGATTGTGTCTGTCTTCGTGGAGGACGTTGACGTGGTGGTAGGCCCCGGCAGCGATGCCGACGCTCTTGCTTCAGATGTATATACAGGTTCCGTCACCGGCCGTTACGCAGGCCGCATCACGGGCGCGCGCTTCATGCTGGAAGGCAAGCAAATAAAGCTCGTTCCCAATTTGGGCGACGATCAACTTCATGGCGGGCCCAAGAATTTCTGCAACTCCGTGTGGGATGCCACCAAAATTGACAACGGCATCCGCTTCACCCTGCATTCGCCGGATGGCGACCAAGGCTATCCCGGCGCCATGGATGCCACCGCCACCTACCGTCTGCAGGGCAAGGTCCTGTCACTTGATCTCGAAGCCACGACAACCAAGACAACTGTCGTCAATATCACCAACCACGCCTATTGGAATTTGGCAGGCCAGGGTTCAGGTCTTGACCAGGAAGTCGAAATGCCTGCGGATCACTATCTGCCGCTTGCAGGCCCCAAACTGCCCACAGGCGAAATCCGCGATGTCACAGGCACGCGCTTTGATTTCAGGAAACTGCGCAAAGTAGGTGAAGCCTATGACGCCTGCTTTTGCCTGCAAGGCCCGCGCGGCACGCTCCGCAAGGGTCTCACCCTGCGCGATCCCACCTCCGGCCGCGTGATGGATGTCTATACCACCGAACCCGGCATGCAGTTCTACACCGCCGATCACTTCGGCCCGCAGCTGCCCGGAAAATACGGACCCCTCGTCCAACACAATTCGATAGCCATAGAACCCCAGAACTACCCCGACGCCCCCAACCACAAAAACTTCCCCAGCGCCATCCTCCACCCCGGCGAAACCTATAGAAACCGCATCGAGTGGCGCTTTAGCTGACTGCCCAAGGCTTTACATAAAATATTGAATTATATAGAAAATTAGCACTGTAATATTTTGTTTATTGTAATTTTATATGGAAACATGCATGTTGAGATCCATGAAACCCAAGGAAAAAGTTTTGAGCGCCCTTGAAACCCGGTTGGATTCCCGCCGCGACGTGCCTGTGACGCA
>JANMAE010000143.1:0-3532 GCA_031359445.1 Hyphomicrobiales bacterium
TTCTTGTTGATTTTCGCCAGAAGGTTGCGATGTGCGGGCTCTGCCGAGAGGTGGGCGGCCTGGCAGTGGTCCAAGGCGTCTGGGCGCATGGCGTGGAGGATGGCGGCTGCGGCCGTTGCCACATAGCCATCGATCAGCACCGGCACGTTCTGCACGCGCGCGGCCAGAATGGCGCCGGTCATGGCGGCAAGCTCCCTGCCCCCAAGCCTGCGCAAAACTTCAAGAGGATCAGTGAGATAGTCAGAATGCAAGGCCACGGCTCTCGACACAGCAGAGACCTTGCGCTTGATGCCATCATTGTCCACGCCCGTGCCCGGTCCCACCCAATCCTCAGGCTTTCCGCCATAAAGCCCATGGGCAATGGCCGCGGCAATGGTGGTGTTGCCAATCCCCATTTCACCAATACAGAGCAAATCGCAACCCTCTGAGATGGCTTCCATGCCATAGGCCATGGTGGCGGCGCAGTCTGCCTCGTCCATGGCTGGTTCAAGGGTAATATCGCGCGTGGGCTTTTCGAGTGCCAGCTCGAACACCTTCAGTCCCAGGTCAAAAGTCTTGCAGATCTGGTTTACCGCAGCTCCGCCGTTTTGAAAGTTAGCTACCATTTGTGCTGTAACTTCAGCAGGGTAAGCCGAAACGCCTTGGGCTACAACGCCGTGGTTTCCGGCAAATACGGCCACCACCGGACGATTGATGCGCGGGGGATAGACGCCCTGCCAGGTGCTCACCCATTCCGCCAGCTCTTCAAGCCTGCCCAATGCACCGGGCGGTTTCGTCAACTGGGCATCATGAGCGCGGAACTGTTCCATGCATTCCGGGTTGCCGCCTGCAAAGTCGGCCACAAGTTTGCGAATATCGTCAAAGGGCAAACCTGTTGCTGTGGCCATATAATGTCCTTTCAAACTATTTGATACTGTCCTAATCACGGGATTCGGGTTGGCATTGCAACATGAACGACATGTCGTCGCAAACGCACGAAAATACTTGGAAAATCCGGCCTTTTGCTGAAACGCTTCTGGCCCTGAGTTTTCTCACGCGCCTGCCCATTCCCTTCACCCGAACCCTGGACATGCCGCGACTTGCCGAGGCCATGCGATTTTTTCCACTCGCTGGCGCCTTTATCGGCGCCATTTCAGCAGGCGTTCTGATATTGGCCAATATGCTGGGGCTGCCATCGCTGCTGGCCGCTGCCATCACTTTGGCTATCGGCACGCTTCTCACAGGTGCGCTACATGAAGATGGGCTTGCCGATGTCGCCGATGGTTTTGGCGGCGGGCGCACGCGCGAGGAGCGGCTGGCCATCATGCGTGACAGCCGCATTGGAACCTATGGAACAATTGCGCTGTGCCTCTCCTATCTGGCCAAGGCTGCCATCTATGAAACGCTTGTGGGCGAGCACCCCCTTACAATCCTTGCGCTTTTTGCAAGTTCCGGAGCATTTTCGCGGGCCCTTATTGTTGATCTCATGTGGGCCAGCAAGCCCGCCCGCAGTGAAGGGCTTTCAGTGTTCGCAGGAAGGCCAAGCCGCCGCACGGCCCTGTTTTCCTTGCTGACTGCGGGCATCGGGGCAGCTCTCGCCATTGCTCTTGTCACCTCCACCGAGGTTGCCGCCATAGCGATTGTTGCCGCCGGCATCATGCTGGCGCTTATCCGCAATCTCAGCATGCGCAGCATTGGTGGCCAAACGGGTGATGTCTGCGGCGCTGTACAGGTGCTCACCGAACTCACCATGCTCTCGGTTTTTGCGGCAACCATTCGTTAACCTTTACTGCAGATTTCGAAGGCCGCTTCATAAGTTGTGAAATGGCCAGCCGCTAATTTCCCGCCAAAAGAAGTGTTGCAGAGGTGCGTCATGCGTATGCCGAATGTGGTTCCATCCCTATTGCTTTCCGTGATGTTTCTGGGTGCCGGAGGGGTGCCACCCATCCATATTCCACCGCAAGATATCTATGCGGCCACGGAATTGAAGGGGGGGCATAAAGGCCATTTCTTTGTGACGGCTGAGATCAATGGCCGTTCTGTTAAAGCGATGGTGGATACGGGTGCGTCCGCCGTGGCCTTGAGCTATGAAGATGCGCAAAACATTGGCCTGCGTCCTGGTGATCTCGATTTCAACATACCGGTTTCAACCGCCAATGGGGTGGCCCAAGCCGCCAGCGTCATGCTGGAAAAAGTTGATGTCGATGGCGTTAGCGTAACCGATGTAGAAGGCCTGGTGCTGCCTAAGGGTGTCATGCACGGAACCTTGCTGGGCATGAGTTTCCTGAGCAAACTCAGCAGCTTCCGCGTGGAAGATGGTGTATTGTATTTAAAGAATTAGGGCGGATTTTTCACAGAACAGCCGCGTTCCACATGGAAATTCCCCGTAAATCCCATATATTGCCGCCCATGAATGCTTTTGACCTGCCCATTATTGAAACGCCTTGTGTCAAGATTTGCGTGCTCGAGCCGGAATCCGGTTTCTGCATCGGCTGCGGGCGCAGCCGTGACGAGATTTCCGATTGGTTGGTCATGACCGCCGATCAACGCCGGGCTGTCATGGACGGGCTGGCGCAGCGGGTGAATACGCTTACGCTGCGAAAGCGTCGTCGCGGCGGTCGCCAGGGGCGTCTGACCGCTTCATAGCGTTTTTCTTTTGCGTTTGAATTTCAATGGCTTCGAGGGCGCGGCGCAGCACGTCAAGCCCCGCGCCCGGGAGGTGGCTTTGTTCCGAAATGATCTGACGCCAGATGCGGCCACCGGGCTCACCATGGAACAGCCCCAGCATGTGGCGCGTGATTTTTGAGAGCCACTGTCCTTGCGCCAATTGCTGCTCGATATAGGGAAACATCGCCACAACGATGTCCGAACGGCTGCGAGTTTCGAGGCTTGCGCCGAAGAAACGTTCGTCAACTTCCGATAGTATCCAGGGCTTATGATAGGCGGCACGGCCCAGCATCACGCCGTCGAGATTTTTGATCTCAGCCTGTGCCTGGTCCAAATCCTTCAACCCTCCGTTGAGAATTATATTCAACTCCGGATAGTTATATTTTAATTTATGCACGCGGGCGTAGTTGAGGGGTGGAATCTCCCGATTTTCCTTTGGACTCAATCCCTTAAGCCAAGCTTTGCGAGCGTGGACAACAAAGGTCTTGCAACCCTTGGATGAAACTTCCTCCACAAAACGGTCCAAAGCCTCCCCTTCATCTTGGTCATCAATGCCAATCCGGCATTTGACCGTTACGGGAATACGGACCGCATTTTGCATTTCTGCGATACATTCCGCAACCAGTTGTGGTTCCGCCATCAAGCAGGCACCAAATCTGCCCTCCTGTACACGGTCGGAGGGGCAGCCCACATTCAAATTGACTTCGCAATAGCCGAGGTCTTCGCCAATCCTTGCAGCCTCAGCCAAAAGAGCGGGATCACTGCCTCCCAATTGCAGTGCAACTGGTTGTTCTAGCTGGGAAAAACCTAATAGCCTTGCCCTATCCCCGTGCTTGATAGCCTGCGCCGTCACCATCTCGGTGTAAAGCAGCGCCCGGCTCGACAG
>JANMAE010000021.1:0-3118 GCA_031359445.1 Hyphomicrobiales bacterium
AGATCGTTTTGGCTGGCTTGGCACAAAGGTTTATGATTCGGGCTGGGACGATGACAATGTGTGGGAAACGATGGGATATCCTACCGATATTGCAGGCGGCACACAGCCCATCTTTGAAATGGACAAGAACCTCGATGAAGACGAGTTTGATCTGGGATCTGGCAGGGCCATGACAACGTCAGCTGACATGAAGCGCGGCCAATCAGGCTCGCCCATGTTCAGCATGTGGAATGACGGCATCGCCTATGCCGTAGCCGTGATGAGCTCATTCGGCCAGGTCTATGCTTCAGGCGATGAAAACTGGTGTTCCGGCGGCTCAGACCTCTCCCGCCTCGTCCGCACCGCGCGCGATGAAAACCCGTGAACATGAGAAGCGGCTAAGGACCCTTACTTGTTTCCGTGCTCCGCACGTATAACTTTCCAGCCCTGCAGGCGCTGCCCACAGTTCCGACAATTTCGAGACGCTGTCGAAACTGTTCCGTTATAACTTGAATTTCAACCGATCTGCTATACTTGGCAGAGTGGTGGCAGGCGGAAGACCGCAATTTCAAATTTGGACTAGTTTGACAAAATAGTAATATTACTATAATTATATAGCCAGTGAAATCCGTTAAACCCTGCTATTTCGTCGGCTCATCGAAAAAGGCTATTTCGGCGATGCCGAAAGACGTGAAGGCAGCCTTTGGCGGGCGCGGCGTTCTGGAAGTGATTGAGGACCATGAGGGTGACACCTGTCGCGCGGTTTACACGGTGAGGTTTGCCACGGCAATTTATGTGCTTCACGCCTTCCAGAAGAAATCAAAATCCGGCATTGCAACGTCGAAACATGAATTGGACTTGAATGAAACGCGGTTCAAGGACGCGGAGGCCCTGCACCGCCATTTCGCGTTAAAGGAGAAATGACATGACCAAACTCCCGGGGTTTGAAAAATCGAGCGGCAACATCTTTGCCGATTTGGGCCTGGAAAATGCTGATGAACTGCTGCTCAAGGCAGAAATCGTAAGCGAAATCGCGCGGCTGATGAAAATCAAGAAGCTGACGCAAGCCAAGGCCGCAACCCTCACCGGCACGGCGCAACCCGACTTGTCAAACCTGCTGCGCGGTCGTTTTCGCGGCTTTTCCATCGAACGCCTGATGCTCATGCTCACCGCATTTGGCCGCGATGTGGAAGTAGTGGTCCGCCCCGCCCCGCGTTCACGCAAGCAAGGGGGCATCAGGTTTAGGCGGGTAGCGGCGTGAGAGCTGTGAAAAGAGTGCAATGTCACTGCACCCATTTGCAATAATAAACGGGGGAAGACGATATGCTTGAAGCAACGCGCGCGATTTCTGACGACTATCGCCTTCTCCCGTTCGCAGAATGGGAGAAGGTCCCCGAAGGGGGGATGAGGGTTCGCTGCCACGGGTGCGATCCTACGATCTACTCTCAGTCATTACGCTCGATCCGACAACGAAGCCTCGCACAAAAATTTCAATCCCACCAAAAGCACCACCAGTCTGAAACCAGAAGGGCGCCCGCTAGCTGTTTTATTCCTTGGGAGTCTTGGCCAACCAAATCCCCGCAATACTGATATTGTTCAGACGCTAGAACTACGGCCTCTTCTTTCAAATTTGGGCGCTGAGTAACGCGCAAATCCACGACATCTCTGGACATGCTCACCAGTTCCGCACCATATTTGGCATGCCACTTGCGCAGTAACGCCACGTGAACTTCGGGTGGCGGACAGGCGTTCCAACCGCCCCAATGGAGAAATGCAGGGATATCTGCAGATGATTTGGCAGGCACAAGCACGATATACACGCGGCCTAAGGGCTTCCTGCTGAGCACATCAACCTGAACTGTTGGACCGGAAATAACTTCTGGTTGGGTTGGCCACTGACCCATTTCCGGGCGCAAGTCTTCAAAATTGATTTCATTGCCTTGAGCCTTGAGTAGCGCCTTCAAACTCTCAAACTCTTTCCGTCGAAATGCTTCCATATCAAAAGGCATTTCGAGAGCATCCGCCTTTTTAAGGATATCATCTGTTGTGATATTTGAATAATAATTGAAGATATCAACATTGGCCTGAAGGTCATCATCACCACCTACGATAACTGGAATGCCGCGACCCGCAGTTTTGAGTTTTTCCCATTCCGCAAACGCCTGTGCTCCGTTCACGACAACGTAATCAAAAGGAAATTTTTGTGGGAGGAGTTTCTCGGCTGGGCCAGGCGCTGCCACCATCTGAGGTGTTTGGCCCGCATGAGCATCGATGTTGGATCTGCTAGAAAACAGGCTTAAAACAGTTGCCGCAAACGCTTTTAGCCAACCTCTTTTAGTCATCCTGCCAGCACCTTGGTTTAGGCATTTACCGCATATCGTCGTGTAGAGATCAAGTGCTGGATTTTCCAAATTGAATTGGGCCTCAGGCAAAAATATCAAGGTGTCGAGTTTCAATAGTTGACAGTTACGGCGTCACCTGCGCATTCAAGTTCGACCAGAGAAAGAACCCTCATCCGTCGCTTCGCGCCACCTTCTCCCATTTGTAAGCACAAACAGGAGAAGGCGATGAGCTTGAAGCAACGCGCTCGATTTCTAACGACTATCGCCTTCTCCCGCGCTTGCGCATGGGAAAAGGTCTGAATTCACAAACGAAGTGCAACGCCTGCTATAAGAGGTATTGCAATGGGACAAAAATATTTACAGCTTTCTCTGGAGGAGCGGTGTTCGATTACCAGTTGGCAGGCCACTGCAATCAATCAGCTCAAAAGCCTTTCTGCGATGGCACGCAGGCGACCGACGGTAAAAAAGAACTTTCAAGCTGTTACTCAGTCAACTCGGGGTTGGCTGCAGAAGAGACCCTGCAACAAAGAATATGCTGCCGCAGCGCCTTCCATAGCAAGCCTGAGCAGAACTACTGCGCTGGTGCAAACCCGCATTGCTTCTGTTCAAGGTCGATCTGCTTGGTGATCCGGATGGCGTTTTCCGCATAGGCCTCTGTCACCGAGCCATGGTTTACGGTCTTGCCTGCCAGCGGGCTCACGCCTTCGCAGAGGTGGAAGACATGTGGTTCTGACGCCTTCTTGGCCCCATTGTCCGGCGCGATCCAGTAGACGACATCCACACCACTTGGATTTTGG
>JANMAE010000023.1:0-8441 GCA_031359445.1 Hyphomicrobiales bacterium
GTCCATTGTGTTGCAGGAATTCGTACGCGTGGCCCAGGAAGGGCGCTCAAAGCCCATCCACCCCATCATCAACGGGGGCTTCGAAATCATGCATCGTGCCAGTGAATCAGGCGAGTTCATTGTGCGTATTTCAAACATGCAGATCATCATCATCATTTCCACCCTGGTATTGATGGCGGTTTTCACGGCACTCATTCAGCGGACGGCCCTCGGGCGCGCCCAGCGCTCATGCGAGCAGGACATGAAAATGGCAGCGCTCATCGGCATTGATGTCGACAGAACAATTTCTGTGACATTCATCATGGGTGCAGCACTGGCAGCCTTCGCTGGCGTCCTCTTTCTCCTTTATTATGGTTCCACCGATTTCTTTGTCGGATTTCTGGCAGGCATCAAGGCATTCACGGCAGCAGTTCTTGGAGGCATTGGTTCAATTCCCGGCGCCATGCTGGGTGGCCTCATCATCGGCCTGGTCGAAGTCATGTGGTCCGCTTATTTCACGGTCGAATACAAGGATGTTGCGGCGTTTACCCTGCTCGTCATCGTGCTCATCTTTTTGCCGCAGGGCCTGCTCGGCAAACCAGCCGTTGAGAAGGTATAATTATGTCCGCACCTGAGATTCAAACAAGCAGCGCCAGATATAATTGGCTTGCCATCATCAAAGATGTGGTGGGATCAGCGCTTATAACCTTTCTCATCCTGACCCCCATCGTTGCTATAAAAACGACACTGGACCAAGGTGCGCTGACTTGGTCCAGTCGGTGGCCGCTCGTATTCACGCTGACTGGAATTGTCGTCGTCGGCCGCCTGCTCTTTCATCTCTTAGTCTGGAACCGGCCAGCTTCATCACGGTCGGCCCCTGGCTCAAGTGCAAAAAATGCAACGACATTTGAACTGGGGAAATATATTGGGCCTGCAATGTTAGTTATTGCTCTCTTTCTGCCCTTAATTTCTCATTTCTTTCCCACCAGCGACAAACGCATAATTGATCTTTCGATTTATATTTTAACTTACGTCATGCTGGGCTGGGGTCTGAACATCGTTGTAGGCCTCGCTGGTCTTCTCGATTTAGGTTATGTGGCATTTTATGCAGTGGGTGCTTATGCCTACGCGCTTCTTTCAACCTTATATCTCCCACAATGGTTCGGCACTGGCGTGGTCCCCTGGGCTTTCTATTTGACGCTTCCGCTGGCGGGCATGTTGGCAGCCACCTGGGGAGTCATTCTAGGTTTTCCGGTGTTGCGTCTGCGCGGAGATTATCTTGCAATTGTCACCTTGGCCTTTGGAGAAATGATCCGGTTGGTATTGGTAAACTGGTTTGCTTTCACCAATGGACCGCAAGGCATAATCGTTCCCAAAGCCACTTTCTTCGGTTTGCCATTCAAGGATGGCCCGGGCAGTTTCGCTGATTTCTTCGGCATTCCATATAACCGCATTCATTTCTATATATTTTTATACTACGTCATTTTGGGCCTGGCCCTTTTGACTTACGTCGTTACCAACCGCCTGCGCCGCCTGCCCATTGGCCGAGCCTGGGAAGCTTTGCGCGAAGATGAAATTGCTTGCCGCGCTTTGGGCATCAATACCACCAACACAAAACTCACAGCCTTTGCAATCGGTGCAATGTTCGGTGGATTCGCAGGCAGTTTCTTTGCAGCGCGACAGGGTTTCGTATCACCTGAATCATTTGTTTATCTCGAATCCGCAATCATCCTCGCCATCGTGGTACTGGGTGGGCTTGGATCGCAGATCGGCATCGTCTTTTCAGCCATTGCCATCATGGGCTCATTCGAACTCTTCCGTGAAATGGATTTTCTGCGAGCGGTATTGCCCGCAGGAACTGACCCTATTCAGTTCCGCATGTTGGCTGTGGGTCTTGCCATGGTGCTGATGATGCGGTTCCGTCCGCGTGGATTTGTGACCAAGCGTGATCCCACCGTCTATCTCAAGGAAAAGAAAGCCGTCTCTGCTGACCTGGTTTCGCAGGGGCATGGCTAATGGCAACATGGGAAACAAACTCCGTGCTCCAAGTGGAGCAGCTCACCATGCGGTTTGGCGGCCTCACCGCCATATCCGAACTCTCATTCAATGCCGCTACCAAGCAGATCACGGCGCTGATCGGACCAAATGGCGCAGGCAAAACCACGGTTTTCAACTGCATCACCGGGTTTTATAAGCCCACGGAAGGCATGATAAATCTGCGCCATCCTGATGGCCGCGAATTCCTCCTTGAGCGCATGGATGATTATCTGATAACCCGCCACGCCAAGGTTGCCCGCACCTTCCAGAACATCCGGCTTTTCCCCGGCATGACTGTGCTCGAAAATCTCATGGTGGCCCAGCACAATGTGTTGATGAAAGCCTCTGCCTTTACCATCGGCGGAATTTTCGGCAGCCGCAAATTCAAGATCGCCGAAGATGCAGCCATTGAGAAGGCCAAATACTGGCTTGACAAGATCAACCTGCTTGGTCGTGCCGATGACCCTGCTGGAGATTTGCCCTATGGCGACCAGCGCCGACTGGAAATTGCGCGTGCCATGTGCACTGATCCATTACTCCTCTGTCTGGATGAGCCTGCAGCAGGACTAAATCCCCGCGAATCCGAGCAACTCAACAAGTTGCTTTTGAGCATCCGCAAGGAACAGGACGTTGCCATATTGCTTATCGAGCATGATATGAGTGTGGTCATGGGAATTTCGGACCACATCGTGGTGTTGGATTATGGCCAGAAAATTTCAGACGGATCTCCCGCCACGGTGCGCGAAGACCCGGCTGTCATTCGCGCATATCTTGGTGTGGATGAAGACGAGGACAGGGAAGCTGAAAAGGTTGTTGCAGCAGTTACTGCGGCCGAACCTGCAACTGTCACTTCAAGCAAGAAATCACCACCAAAAAAGTCTCCTCCAACCAAGAGGGGCCGCAAATGAACGGAAATCTGCTGACAGCCCGTGGCATACAGGCGTTCTATGGAAGAATTCAAGCGCTTAAAGGTATTGATATTGACGTGAAGCAAGGTGAAATCGTCACCTTGATCGGCTCGAACGGCGCAGGAAAATCAACCCTAATGATGACCTTGTGTGGCTCGCCGCGCGCGCGCCACGGCACAATTACTTTTGATGGTCACGATATCACACAATTGCCCACCCATGAGATCATCCGAATGGGTATTGCACAGGCACCGGAAGGCCGCCGCATTTTCCCGCGCATGACCGTGCTGGAAAATCTCCAAATGGGCGCGACCGTTGCCGATCCCGCACATTTTCAGTCAGATCTGACCCGCATATTCCAGATGTTCCCAGTTTTGGAAAAGCGCCAGACCCAGCGTGGAGGAACCCTGTCGGGCGGTGAACAGCAGATGCTTGCCATTGGTCGCGCGCTCATGGCGCGCCCGCGCTTGTTGCTGCTGGATGAGCCTTCCCTTGGATTGGCGCCGCTTATCGTGAAATTGATTTTCAATGCAATCAAGGATTTGAACGAGAAAGAGGGCTTGACGGTATTCCTGGTCGAACAAAACGCCTTCCATGCGCTCAAATTGGCGCACCGCGCCTATGTCATGGTAAATGGCGCAATCACGATCAGTGGTACAGGCAAGGAGCTCCTGTCGCGGCCAGAAGTCCGCGCCGCCTATCTTGAGGGAGGGCATTAAATGACGTGGCTTACTGAAGGTAACCTTGGGGTCTTTACGTTGCTCACAGTAATTCTCGGCGGAGGGGCCGCATTTATGGCGGGCCGTTCACTTGCCAAGGATTGGCGCAGTGTAACCCAACTCATGCTATTCATGATACCTCTGGGACTGGGCGTGCGCTTCCTGCATTTCGCATTGTTCCAGCACAATCTCTTTTCCTTATCCAACCTCATTTTCCATACCTTGATACTTATGGCCTTCGCCTATTTTGGCTACCGGCTGAAACGCGCCAGCCAGATGGTGACGCAGTATCCATGGTTATACGAAAGGTCAGGATTGCTGACCTGGAGGAATAAATCATAAATCACGAATTTGGCGGGGAAAAATCTGATTTCCCTTCCCAATCATGCCCCTTTGAGCAAATATGGGCTCAAGGGTTATGCTAAACCCGAAGACGAATATTGAAAAGTAAGGGAGACGACTTTATGAAGAAACTCATTCTTGCAGGCGTGGCACTCAGCTTTGCCGCAGCTTTGAACACATCCACAGCACTTGCCGACATTACCATTGCAACAGTGGGACCCATCACTGGTTCACTCGCCGCACTTGGCGAACAATACAAGCGCGGCGCTGAAATGGCAGTGGCTGACATCAACTCGGCAGGCGGCATCAACGGCGAAAAGCTGGCGCTTGAAATCGGTGACGATGCTTGCGATCCAAAGCAGGCTGTTGCCGTTGCCAACCAGATGGCATCCAAGGGCGTAAAGTTCGTGGCCGGCCACCTGTGCTCAGGTTCTTCAATTCCTGCTTCCAAGGTTTATGAAGAAGAAGGCATTCTGCAGATTTCGCCCGCTTCCACGAACCCGACATTCACCGACGCAGGTGGCTGGAACGTAGCCCGCGTTTGCGGACGCGACGATGCCCAGGGCGCTGTTGCCGCTGCATTCATTGCGAAGAATTTCGCTGGCAAGAAAGTGGCCGTAATCGATGACAAATCCGCCTATGGCAAGGGTTTGGCCGACGTTACCCGCGCACAGCTTACAGCGGCAAACTTCCCGATTGCACTCAGTGAATCATTCACGGCTGGCGAAAAGGACTATACGGCACTCGTATCCAAGATGAAGGATGCAGGCGTTGAAGCGGTTTATATCGGTGGTTATCATCCTGAAGAAGGCGTTATTGCCCGTCAGATGGGCGAACAAGGCCTGAAGGCACAGATCATCTCCGGTGACTCAATGAACAACGTTGAATTCTGGACCATTGCCGGCGCCGCTGGCGAAGGCTTGATTTTCACGTTTGCCCCAGAGCCACGCAATATTCCTGAAGCCAAGGCAGTTGTTGAGAAGTTCAAGGCCGCTGGTTATGACCCAGAAGGTTATACACTCTACACCTATGCAGCGATCCAGGAATATGCAGCTGCTGCCACTGCAACCAAGGGCTTTGACAACAAGGCAATTGCTGCTTGGCTTCGCGCAGGCAATCCCGTCAACACCGTTCTCGGAACGATTGTGATGGATGCCAAGGGCGACATCAAGGACGCCAAATACGTCTGGTACAAATTCCATGACGGTAAGTATGCAGAAGATGCATCGCTGCAATAAGCCATTGCTTGTGTAAGCACCCCCGCGTGGAGAAATTCACGCGGGTTTTTTATTGCAGAAATCAAAAGGAGTGGCGATACTCGCAACCAAGATGCGCATACTTGCAAAATTTATCCTTGCTCTGATGTTGTTGGGCGGCACAGCTCATGCTGAAATAATTGTAGCAACCGTAGGCCCAATGAAAGGGCAATACGCTGCACTGGGTGAGCAAATCCGCCGCGGGGCGGAATTGGCGATTTCCGATATCAACGCCGCTGGCGGCATAAACGGCCAGCATGTTACGCTGGACGTCCAAGATGACAATTGTGATCCAAGGCTGGCTGTGGAAGTGGCAAAGCTATTGGTCACAAAGGGTGCAAATCTCATAGTGGGGCACTATTGTTCCGGGTCCTCAATTTCCGCTGCAAGGATTTACGAGGCTGCAGGTATTTTGATGCTGAGTCCTGCTTCAACAAATCCAAAATTTACTGACGAAGGAAGCTGGAATACCAACCGTGTCTGTGGCCGCGATGACGCGCAGGGGAGCTTTGCAGGCCGTGCTATCGCGAAGGCTTACGTGGGAAAGAGCATCGGAATCATCAATGATGGCTCCCCAGCAGGAGCAAGCCTGGCACGCGAATTCAAAACTGCACTGAATGCAGCAGGTGTGAAGGAAACGGTGCTTGAAACCTACAAGCCAGGCCTAAACGATTATAACGACCTGGTTCAAAAACTTCTCTCGGCCAATGTCGACATTCTCTACATCGGCGGCTTTGCAGGAGAAGCCGGTACAATTTTGCGCCAGATGCGCGAATTGGCTTCCAACGTGCTGGTCGTGGGAGGCGACGGGCTTTTGACCGACCAATTCTGGAGTACGGCAGGAACAGCGGGAGAAGGAACACTGGCCACTTTTGCCGCCGACCCGCAAAAACTTGAAGCAGCAAGGGCAGTTGTCGCTGAATTCAAGACCGCAAATTATAACCCGGAAGGCTATACGCTTCATGCCTATGCCGCCGTTCAAGCTTACGGGCAGGCCGCTGCATCCGTAAAGAGTCTGGATGGAAAAACCATCAGCCAGTGGCTCCGGGCAAGTAACAACCTCGCCACCGTGTTGGGTCCTCTCTCGCTGGATGTAAAGGGCGACGTGCGAAATCCTGCTTATGCGTGGTATAAATGGTCCGCGGGCAAATTTACGGAAGTTCAACCCTTTCCCTGAAATGAGACGCCATGAAAACAGTATTCGTCCAGATCAAATGCGAACTCGGCAAATCATATCCCGTCGCCACAGCCATTGCAGACGCGGAAATTGCCTCGGAGATATATTCAACTGCGGGCAATTATGATCTCATGGTGAAGCTGTACCTCGACGACACCACAGATACTGGCCATTTCATTGCCGAGAAAATTCACACAATTCCTGGAATCAGGGACACTACAACCATCATAACTTTCAGGGCCTTCTAGAAGTGTTGCGATTTCTGGCGGCGCTGGTCTTGATGGCCGCCGCATTGACAATAAGCAGTCCTGCACGAAGTGGGGATGCGGCAAAGCTCTCTATCATGGGTTTTTCACGCGACCTCAGATATTTTGCGTTCGAGCAATATGGCATTCAAGACGGCTCAGGTTTTCCCTATTCCGATATTTTCACCACCGATCTAAAAGGCAACACCTGGGTGAAGGGCTCTCGTATTCACCTGCAGGCAAAAAGTGAAAATACAACATTGCAGGCAATCCGCAGCCAGGCACGCAGCAGGGCCGTTCCGTTGCTGCGAAAGTTGCATATCGACCGCCCGGCGGAAATCCTTGCTTCCAACCCAGTGACCGAAATAGTCCCAAACCGGAAAACCGTGACTTTCGACGTCATATACCGCAGCACGCAACCAAAGCCCTTCGGCGAGTCAGATGACATTCGCTTTGAAATCCTATTGTCAGATGCAAACCTGCCCAAAGTTACAAATTGCGACACTGAAAATGTTGTCATGAGCGGTTTTACCCTCTCCATCCGCAACACATTATCTGGCAGAATAACTCTACAATACAAGGATACCAGCACCCCAACCTCCCGAGGCTGCCCTCTTGATTACGAAATTGATAGCGTGGCCACTTATGCTAGTGACCAGGACACGCAGGCATTCGTTGCGATTATTGCCTATTATCGCCAGGGTTTTGAGGGTCCAGACCGGCGCTATTTAGCTGTACCTATAAATCCGAAATAGGGGCGAGAATACGCTCGCTTCAACGGTGGCTATTTGTTAGATCGTGGGACGTAAGACTATGAGGTAAACCATGATCCCGCGCTATTCCCGCCCAGAGATGACTGCGATCTGGGATGCCCAAACCCGCTTCCGGATCTGGTTTGAAATCGAAGCCTATGCGGCGGACGCCATGGCCGAAATCGGGATGATACCCAAATCTGCTGCCAGCAAGATCTGGGAAAAGGCTGGTACTGCCATCTTTGATGTTGGCCGCATTGATGCGATTGAAGCCGAAACCAAACATGACGTCATTGCTTTCCTCACGCATCTCTCCGAAATTGTAGGTCCGGAAGCCCGCTTTGTGCATCAGGGCATGACCTCTTCGGATGTATTGGATACCTGTTTCAACATTCAGCTCGTGCGCGCCGCCGACCTTCTGATCGCTGATGTGGATGCCCTTTTGAGCGCCGTGAAGCGCCGCGCCATGGAACATAAAAACACGGTCTGCATTGGCCGCAGCCACGGCATCCATGCCGAACCCACGACCTTTGGCGTAAAACTGGCCTATGCCTACGCAGAATTCTCCCGCAGCCGCGCGCGGCTTGTGGCAGCAAGAAAAGAAGTATCCACCTGCGCCATTTCGGGTGCTGTAGGCACGTTTGCAAACATTGACCCGAGAGTGGAAGTCTATGTTGCCAAAAAGCTCGGCCTGTCCCCGGAACCTGTTTCAACCCAGGTTATTCCACGTGACCGTCACGCCATGTATTTTTCGGTGCTGGCTGTTGTAGCGAGTTCCGTAGAACGGATCGCCACCGAAATTCGCCACCTGCAACGCACGGAAGTTCTGGAGGTGGAGGAATATTTTGCGCCAGGCCAAAAAGGCTCCTCTGC
The DNA here is from genome assembly GCA_031359445.1 of Hyphomicrobiales bacterium. Taxonomy (GTDB): domain Bacteria; phylum Pseudomonadota; class Alphaproteobacteria; order Rhizobiales; family Aestuariivirgaceae; genus Aestuariivirga. Next base: position 8,289 of record JANMAE010000023.1, read on the forward strand.
CATGCCGCACAAACGCAATCCGGTTCTCACGGAAAATCTCACTGGCCTTGCACGCCTTGTAAGGTCTGCTGTGGTCCCTGCCCTCGAAAATGTCACACTTTGGCATGAGCGTGATATTTCACATTCCTCGGTCGAACGCGGCATTGGTCCTGA
>JANMAE010000051.1:0-177187 GCA_031359445.1 Hyphomicrobiales bacterium
TCTGGGGGTTCCACAGGATCTGGTTCAGGCGCACATGTGGTTCAACCTCGCTGCCATTGATCCACGCCTTGCAACAGCGGTCCGTAACCGGGATTTCACCGCCAAAAGGATGACACCATTTCAGGTTTTGGAAGCGCAACGCCGTGCGCGCGACTGGATCGCCGCCCATCCAAAACCATGAGTTCAGTTTTCGTTGAGCAAGTGATCCACGAGTTCGGCAAAACCATGCCCGCCACACAAGCTGGTGACCCAGCCGGGTTTTGCGTTTAGGCGGTCCGCGAAATGCATGACGTTGGCCACGCCTACGGAATTTTGAAAATACCCGAACATCGGTGCATCGTTTGGGCTGTCGCCCACAAAAACAATGGCCTGACGGTTATGTTCGGCATCAATGTCAAACTCGGTTTTCAGCATCTTGATGCTCGTTGTGAGCTTGTCGTAAACCCCAAACCAGCCGTTGACGTGAATAGAGGAAACTTTGGCTGTGGCGCCATGGGCTTCAAAAATTTCCACAATCTGGTCAATGGCATCAGTTGAAAGAGGGTGCACGTCCTCGGCAAAGTCTATGGCGAGATCGGCTTCACGGTAGGCCTGATCGGAAGCTATGGCGCAGCCCTCGACTTTCGACAGGATTTCCTGCTGCAAAATTTCCAGTTTCCGGCGATCCCTCCCCCGCTGTTCAGGAGATTTCATGTAATGACGGCTCATGTGACGGGCCTTATTGTCGTGGCGAAAATAGAAGGCGCCATTTTCGCCCACGACTGCGTCCACCGGCCATTGCCGCGCAATCATGTCACACCAGCCAGCGGGCCTGCCGGTGACCGGCACGACAATGATGCCTGCATGCTGCAATTTTTCCATCGCGGCATAGGCTATGGCTGGCAGCCTGCCGTTCTCGGTCAAAGTGTCATCAATGTCGGTGAGGACGGCTCGCACGCCTTCGCATGCCTGCCGGGAAAGATGTTCGAGGGGCTGAAACCTCAAGGTCCCTTCCGTCATCAATACATGGCTTTGATGGCAGCCAATTCTGCTGCAAGGCCTTCCACGTCCCGACTTTCCACCAGACGCGCAAGCTTCTGAAAGCGGGGCAGCAGGAGGGCTGCAACAATGGCGAAGAATTCATCTTCATCATGGATGACAACCGGCTTGCCTTCTTCGGCAAAAAGCAGCGTGACGCAGGCAATGGCGTAGACCACGAGGTTTGGATCCATGTGGTCCCAAAGTTGGAGCGAACCCCGGGTTTTCCCCACCCGAGCAATAGGGGCTGCTTCCACCAATGCAATGAGCGTGCGGGCGAGAAAACAGGAATGTGGCTGGGTTGCCAAGACGCTGCGCGCGGCGTCAACGCGATGTTCAAGGATGAGGTAAGGAGGGGCCGAATAGCGTTCGATGATGTGGATGGCTGCGCGAAAGAAGTAGGCATTGAACTGTGGATTATGCACCAGGCTGTTTCTTTCGACAGCGCTGGTGACCTCGCCCAAGAGGCCTGGCGTGAACGGCGACGGCAATTGCCGCCAGCCCGGCAGCAGGATTCTGATCGCTGTATTGGTAGTCCAGGTCATGATGCGGTCTGCCAGACGCGCCAAGCTGGCCACAGCCCGTGACAGCAGGGTCGCCCCGCCTTTTTCCCTTTTGCTGGCGCCATCGGCATTGGAGATGTCGCGCGTATAGAACTGGGTTGCCCGCATCACATCGCGCAGGCTTGCCGCCATGCAGACAGCACGCGCGGCCAAATTGTCGGTGGTTCGGCTCATATAGGTCATGGACCAATTGAACCGCGAAGCAGGGCCAGCGTCAAGCGGCTACAAAATATTAGGCAAAATATTGGAAATCGTGGTAATTTTTCACTGTTCCGGCGCGGACCGGGCCAGAATTTGACAGGGATGCCGTAAGCCATGCTGACGCCGCTCAAATCCGAAATTGGTGGAATTGACGACCTTTCCCATGAGGCGCGACGCTTCAGGACGATTCTCTGGTCGTTTGAGCGGAATATGGACCTGTTGTTCAAGGATACGGGGATGGTGGCCGAAGTGAACCATGAAGCCCTAGCAGAAGCTTTTTCGCGCTGGCGCAAGGTTTTTGATGAAACCAAACATCTGGCAAATGTGGATCGGCGCGACTTTGTCATCTACGCAGCGGGTCTCATGCTCAAGGAACTGATTGTGGCCCGTCCGCTCAAGACGCTGGCCGGGAGAGAGCAGGGGCTTGTCGGCCTGCCCATGGAAATAGACCACCGTCTCAAGAGCTGGCCAGAGGGATATGCCTACACCAGTTACTGTCTGTCCGTGGCAGCAGCTATCCTCAAGGAAATGGGTGATGCAGAGCCCGTTTCCGCGCCCAAGGCAGATGACCCGCGGTTCTGGGATTCGTTCCGGGAGAATGCGCTGGAAAGCCCATCCATGGCTGTTGCATTCTTTGATATTGTTTGCGGCCAGGAACCAAACTGGACTGCACCAGATGTGCCTTGGATGCGCCATGTGCTTGAGCGTCAGGAACAACTTGCCTCGCGCTGACATGCGTTTGGAATGTTGCTGCCCTCTGTCAACTGCATTGACAGGCAGGATTTTTTTCGTTCTTATCGCTCCAACCTGAATGCAATCAACTATAAGAACAAAAGTTCGCATGGGAGCACGTCAGATCAGAGGCACGGTTGAGGCGCCCGCCAAAGCAAGTTGGCTGCCGGCGTGGATGACGTCGGAGCACCCCTTGCCCTGGCTTATGCCCGCCACTGCGCTGATGACGATATTCGGCATTTATCCGCTGCTCTATGCGATTTGGCTTTCGTTGCACCGGCGCAATGCGGCCACACGCAAGATGACGTTCGATCCCACCTATAACTGGTCGAAGATATTTGGTGATGAGCGGGTGTGGAATGCCGTTGCCAATACATTCATTTATACCGGTGCCGCACTGGTGATGCAGCTTGTCCTTGGACTTCTGATAGCGATGCTGCTGGATTCAGACCGGCGGGGCTATAGCGTCATGCGAGCCATGATGACCTTGCCACTGGTCATTCCGCCAGCTGTTACCGGCATGATGTTTTTGCTGATGCTTGATGGCTCATTCGGCGTGCTCAGCCGTTCCCTCTATTATTTGCATTTGCTGTCGCCAGCCAAACCGATTCTGGCCAACAGCAACACGGCCATGGCCGGTCTGTTGCTGGCCGAAGTGTGGCAATGGACGCCGTTTATGGTGTTGATCATGCTGGCAGGGTTAAGGTCTTTGCCCAAAGAACCTTTTGAAGCTGCCGCCATAGATGGGGCAACACCGGTGCAAGCGTTTTTTAAGCTCACCTTGCCACTCATGTCTAAAGTCATTGCCATTGCAGTTTTAATACGCGGCGTCGACCTATTCCGCGCCTTTGACTATATAAAAGTGATGACAGATTCAGGCCCGGGCACGGCCACGGAAACCCTGACATCTTATGCCGGCCGCATTTACTTCGGTGTGTCGGATTATCCATTCGCCTCCACCGTGGCCTTGCTCACACTTATTCTGGTGATCGCCACATCCACCCTGTTCATGCGTTTGTTCAAGGTGAGGCTGTAATGGAACAGTCAACCATCACAAAGATCATCAGAGACTTTTTTGCTGTCCTTGTGACAGCGATGTTCATGTTTCCAATTTTTTGGTGGGCACTCACGTCAATCAAGCCGCATGATGCTGTATTCAATAAAGACAGGGTTGTGGTATTTGATTTTGTACCCACGGCGATCAACTACATCGTCACTCTGCTGGGGCGATCACGTGCCGATCTTGCAATTGAACAAGGCCTTGGCATGGGCGTGGCGGGTTCGGGTGCCTTTGACTCGCGTCAGACCATTCTTGACTCCATGATCATTTCGCTGGGTTCCACGGTAATTTCCGTGAGCATTGCGGTCATTGCCGCCTATGCCCTGTCGCGCATGTCATTCAAGGGGCGGGAAAGCTTTCTCAACTGGGTTTTTGGCCAGCGGCTGATGCCACCGATTGCCATTCTCATTCCCTTGGTCACCATCTACAAATTTGCCGGACTTCGCGATACAGACAACCGCTATATGGGCTATCTCGGCCTCATCATGATTTACGCCCTCATGAATCTCCCCATCGCCGTGCTGCTCCTGAAATCTTTCTTTGATGATGTGCCGAAGGATGTGGATGAAGCCGCCATGATTGATGGTGCCACGCGCTGGCAGACCTTTTACAAAATTGTTTTGCCCATGGTGCGCGGCGGCGTGGCCGCTGCTGCCGTATTGTGTTTCATTTTTTCATACACAGAATTTCTGCTGTCGCTTTTCCTCACCACCGACATCCGAACCTTACCGGTAAAAATTTCAACCTTTGTCACATCAACAGGCAGTGAATGGGGCTTTATTTCGGCCCTTGGCACCGCTGGCATTTTGCCCAGCTTCATTTTCATTCTGCTTGTTCAACGCCATCTGGTTCGCGGCCTCACCCTTGGGTCTCTCAAGGAATAATGCCGCAAACGAGAAAACAAGAGTAATCAAATGGGAGATTTTCGATGAGCTTCAAACAATTCGACAAACAAACATTTATAGCAGATGCCGCAGCTGATTTTGCCGCCCGGCGCATCAGCAAGCGCAACTTCCTGAAAAAAATGGCAATGGGTGGCGTGGGCTTTTCAGCTTTCGCCGCAGGACTTCTCGGCAACACACGCAGTTTCAAGGGCAATCTCAATCTGATTGGAACGCCAGCCTTGGCTGAAGGCAATCCGGAGGTAAACAAGTGGCTGGCCGATGTTGGTTCCAAATTCAAGGGCACCAAGATTCGCTACACCTCAGAAGCGACACCGCCGACGGTTGTTCTCGATAAAATCAAGAAAGAATTCACTGATCCAACCGGCATTGAAGTTGAAGTTGAAATTGTTCCATTGGAGCAAGTTCTTGCCAAAGCCACACAAGATGTTCAAGGCCAGCTCGGCACTTATGACCTTTACTATCTTGACCAATCCTGGGTGGCCACATTCGCCCAAGACACCGTTGACCCAGTCGCTTATTACAAAGACAAGCCAGATTTGGCCATGCCGGGCTTTGACTTCGAAGATTTCTCGAAGCCGTTGGTTGAAGGTTTGGCGACTTACGAAGGCAAGTGGGCTGGCATCCCCTTCGACATTCCAATCATGACTACCATGTATCGCAAAGACATTTTGGAAAAGCATAAGATTGCCCCACCAAACACTGTTGAAGAATTTACGGCCGCTGTGAAAATGATTACCGAAGCTGAAAAAGCCAACGGCATGTTCGGTACGGGTCTCCAAGCCAAATCCGGTCACTATTCATTGAACTGTGATTGGACACAGATGATCTGGAATGAAGGTGGTTCGATCTTCACGAAGGACAAGAAGTTCTCTGGCAATGATGAAGCCGGCATTCGCGGTCTTCAGACTTATCAGGAATGGTTGAAGAATGCGCCTCCACAATCCACCGCTTCAACATGGGATGGTCAATTCCAGATGATGGCGGCGGGTCAGGTTGCCCTCGTCAACAGCTGGGATGAATTCTTCCCAGGACTTGACGCCGATGACTCAAAGGTCAAAGGCCTCTGGGAACCCCACCGCCCAATTACCGGCAAACCTATCCGTGCTGTGTCCGAAGCCGGCTTTGGTGAAATTCCAAACAATGGCCACCAGGGCGGTTCGATCTTGGGTCTTTCGAAGTATTCGAAGAATGTTGATGCGGCGTGGATATTCATGCAGTGGGCTTGCTCCAAGGACATCATGACCCGCTGCACATTGATCGGCGGCTTTGCGCCCATGCGTGTCTCTTCCTTCGAAGACCCACGCGTGAAGGCAAAGGCCGTTGTTGGTTCTGGCACGACACGTCATCTTGAAACGGTGAAATGGACCATCGACAACGCCATGGCTTCAGAGCCTGACATGCCGCTGTGGGCCGGATTCTCGAACAACGAGATTCCCGTGGGCCTCGGCAAATTGTTGACCGGCCAGGATTACGGTGGTGATGCCAAGAAGTGCATGGACGACATCGCAAGCCAGATCAACAAAGCCGTGGCGGACGCAGGTCTCTAAAGAGATTGCAAGAAGTTGGAGGCAGAAAATGTTCTGCCTCCATTTTCGTCAAAGTAGTTCATGAAAAAAGATATTGTTATTGGAGTGGATTCTTCCACGACTGCAACCAAGGCCATTGCCTGGGACGGGCAGGGCCATGCGCTAGCCGAAGGTAGAGCAAGCGTGCCGCTTTCCACGCCGCATCCGGGTTGGTTTGAGCAGGACGTGAGTGACTGGACGGGGGCTGCGGCCAAGGCGCTCAAACAGCTTTCGCGCAAGCTCGACATGGGGCGCGTGGCGGCCATTGCCATTTCCAACCAACGCGAATCCTTTGCGCAGTTTGACGCCCTTGACAAGCCGTTAAGGCCCGGAACGCTGTGGCTTGACGAGCGCGCCCATGTTGAGACCAGGGAATTGGCGCAGGAATTGGGAGCTGACGAGCTGCACCGCATATCCGGCAAGCCGAGTGATGTGACGCCCTGCATCACGCGGTGCCGCTGGATTGCCAAAAACATGCCGGGTATCTGGAAGAAAACCGCCATGACAGCCGAAGTGCATGGTGTTCTCACGCATTACCTCACGGGAAAGTGGCACACATCGACTGCTTCCGCTGATCCCATGGGCCTCATCGACATGGCGAAGTCTGATTGGTCAGACACGCTTCTCATAACAGTGGGGCTGGACAGGGCACGGGTTCCAAAATTGTTTCGGCCGGGTGAAGTCATGGGAGAAGTCACGGCTGCCGCGGCACGACTCACCGGATTGAAAGCGGGAACTGCCGTTGTCGCTGGCGGTGGGGATGGGCAGTGTGCTGGCACGGGGGCCAACATGTTCGTGAAGGGACGCGCCTATCTCAATCTTGGCACGGCGGCTGTTTCTGGAAGTTTTGGCACGGAGTATTCCTATGACCCCGCCTTTCGCACCATGTCGGCGGTGGCAGAACAGGGCTATGCCTATGAAACCGCCATTCGCACCGGCACGTTTCTGGTGAACTGGATGGTTGAACACCTCTTCAATGTGAATACGGTCAAAAATCCCGCCATATTTTCTGTGCTCGAAGAAGAAGCGAAGGCCTCGCCCATTGGCAGCAATGGCATCATGCTGGTGCCCTATTGGTCGGGCTGCATGACGCCTTATTGGGATACAAAGGCGCGGGGCGTGATTGCGGGGCTCTCCGGCAATCATTCACGTGGAGACATTTACCGTGCTATTCTGGAAGGGATTGCGCTGGAACAGGTGATGATGACGAACCGCGTGGCGGCAGTCACGCAGGCCATTGATCATTATGTTATCATGGGAGGGGGTGCCCGCTCGGATTTCTGGTGCCAGATCGTAGCGGATGCATCGGGGCGCGAGGTGAGGCGGCTGGAAACTGTGGAAGCCTCTTCACTTGGTGCAGCCGTTGCAGGGGCAAAAGGTGTAGACTGGTTCAGGACAATCCCGGAAGCGGCTGCTAAAATGTCTGGAAAGCCTTCAAAGACATTTCGGCCGCGCTCCAAACAGAACAGGATTTATGGTGAACTGATGATGATCTACCGCGACCTCTGGCCCGTTGTTACGCAATGGAATGCGCGGTTGCGGGACTTTAGCGAAAGAATTCACCCATGACGGATTGGAATTCACTCATCAGCGATGTGTTGAAGGGGGACTGGGTCGATCCTGAAACGCGAAAGCCCGCGCAAGTTCCTTTTGAGGTGATCCGCATTGAGGAAAGCCTCGACGGCGGGGCGCCTGATTTGGTGGGGCCACTTCGCATTGGAAAGCGCATTGCGGTGGTGAGCGATACCAACACCCATGAGGCCATGGGCCGACGCGTGGCCAAGGAGTTGAAGGCGTTGGGCAGCATCGATGAAATTGTGATGCCGGGGCACACGCATTGCGATGAACCTACCATTGCCCGTGTGCAGGAACTTACGCGGCATGCCGACGGCGTTGTGGTCGTAGGATCTGGTTCGCTTTCTGACTGCTGCAAGTTTGCGACGTTCAAGGACAGGCGGAAATATGCCTGCTTTGCCACTGCAAGCTCGATGAATGGCTATGCCGCTTCCACAGCGTCCGTGACACTGGCCAATGGTTACAAGACGTCGCTTCCGGCCCATGCGCCGCGCGGGATATTCATCGATCTCAAGGTTTGCGCGGATGCGCCCACGCGACTTTCGGCGGCGGGGCTGGGCGACAGCCTGTGTCGGCCCACGGCGCAAATCGATTGGTGGGCCTCGCACCGTTTGTTCGATACATTTTATTCTGGAACACCCTATGCCTTGATGGCTGAAGATGAGCCGAAGATGATCAAAAGTGCCAGCGATCTTGCCAGGCATGATGTGGCCGCGAACGGATATCTGCAGCGGGTCATGACACTGTGCGGGTTTGGCGTGTGTTTCACAGGTGTTTCGCATCATGGTTCCATGGGCGAGCATCAGGTTTCGCACTGGATCGACATGTTTGCGGGCAAGCAGCATCCCGGCACCACCCATGGCCAGCAGGTGGGAGTTGCTTCACTTGCCATCGCGAGGCTCCAACTTGAAATCCTGCGCTTGGACAAGGCGCCCAAAATCCTCGCCACACACATCAGCGAGACTGAATTCATCGGCCGCTATGGTGAGAATATCGGCGCCATGTGTTTTGGCGAGGCGAAGAAAAAAGCCTTGGATGCGAAAGGTGCGGCGGCTTTCAATGAGAAGCTTGCAAGCATTTGGCCGGAACTGCGCCACGAACTTCAGGCGTTTGTCAGTGATCCCGAAGACATGCGAAATACCTTGAAGGCGGCGGGCGGCCCCACTACGGCTACCGAATTGGGCATATCGGTGCCGCTCTGGCGGCAGGCGATGAAACACGCGCGTGACGTGCGCAATCGCTGGTCATTCCTTGACCTGGCAGATGATTCTGGCTTGCTTGATGAATTCCTGGCGCGGGACCCGCAATGACGAAGGTTTGAGATGGCTGCTGTAACGCTGAAGAACATCTACAAGAAATATGGCGAGGTTGAAGTCGTCCACGGTGTTGACCTCACTATTGAGGACGGGAGTTTTGTGGTTCTCCTCGGGCCTTCAGGCTGTGGGAAATCAACGCTGCTGCGGATGATCGCGGGGCTCGAGTCGGTGACGGCCGGTGATGTGGAAATCGCTGGGCAACGCGTGAACGGCAAGCACCCCAAGGACCGCAATATCGCCATGGTTTTCCAGAACTACGCGCTCTACGCCCATATGACGGTGAAAGAAAACATGAGCTTCTCCCTCATCCTCGCCAAGCGCCCGCAGAGCGAGATTGACGAGAAAACCGGATGGGCCGCGAAGATCCTCAATCTTGAACCGTATCTGGCGCGCTATCCGCGTGAGCTTTCCGGCGGGCAGCGTCAGCGTGTTGCCATGGGCCGTGCCATCGTGAGAGACCCGGCGGTGTTTTTGTTTGACGAGCCTCTGTCAAATCTCGATGCCAAACTTCGCGTGCAGATGCGCACCGAAATCAAGGATTTGCACGAGCGGCTGAAAACCACCACGGTATATGTCACCCATGACCAGATTGAAGCCATGACCATGGCGGACAAGATCGTGATCCTGCGGGATGGCGTGATCGAGCAGCAGGGCACACCGCTTGATGTTTATGACCATCCGGAGAATCTGTTCGTGGCGCAGTTCATAGGCTCGCCGGCCATGAATCTCATGGCGGGGGTTGCAAACAAGACCCATGTGCTGACGTCGGGTGGCGTGAAACTGCCGCTGCCCAAAGACCATGGTGCAACGCCTGGGCAAGAGGTGATCTATGGTATCCGGCCGGAAGACCTGGAAATTGGCAAGGGATTTCCTGGGAAAATTTCGGTCACCGAACCCACAGGCCCTGAAATCCATGTCTATGCGGATGTGGCAAATCATGAAATCTGCGCCATTGTGCGTGAGCGGCAGCAGTTCAAGCGTGACAGCATCGTGCAATTTGCTCCTAAGCTTGAGAAGGTGCATCTTTTCGATGCGCAAACAACCCTGGCACTGACATGAAAACCGTTACGATCCTTGGCGCGGGCGTTATGGGAACGGCCATGACGCTGCCGTTTGCGGATCGAGGCTTTGATGTACGCCTGGTGGGCACGCATCTCGATGGCGCGGTCATTGAAAGCGTGTTGGCAAGAAATTTTCATCCCCGGCTCAATGTCACATTGCCTGAAGGCATTTCGGCCTTTCCGCATGATCGCCTGCACGACGCGCTCACTGCCGATACGGACATTGTTTTGTTGGGCGTATCGTCGGCGGGCGTGGGCTGGGCGACTGACCGGCTGTGTGAAACCCTTGGGAAACCGGTGCCTGTGCTCATGATCACCAAGGGCATGCAACCTGAAACCCTGACGCTTTCAACCTTGCCTGACGTGGTGGCGCGCGCTCTCAAACAGAGGCTCGGCTTTGATGTTCCGGTGGCAGCCATTGGTGGTCCGTGTATTGCGGGAGAACTAGCGGTTCGAAGACACACGGGAACGGTTGTGGTTTCGCGGGACATAGAGCTTGCAACCAAGCTGTGTTCAGCGCTGGAGACGGATTACTACCATCCCCGGCCTTCCGACGACGTGACCGGTGTCGAGACCTGTGCTGCCTTCAAGAACTTTTATGCCATTGCGGTGGGTTGGGCGCATGGGGCGATGGAGCGCATGGCTCTTTTGGAAAACAAGGCGCTCAACAACAATGCTGCGGCCATCATCTTCGATCAGGCGGTGCGGGAGATGATTGCGCTGGTGCAAGTTCTTGGTGGTTCGCCGGAAAGCGTGTGGGGCATGCCGGGCGTGGGTGACCTCTATGTTACCTGCCAGGCCGGGCGCAACTCGCGCCTTGGAAATAATCTGGGACGCGGCCTCACCTATAGCGAAGCGCGCAACGGACCCATGAAAGGCGACACGATAGAGGGCGCCGATCTGGGTGTGGCAACGGCTGCATCGCTTATGGCGATGATGGATGCAACGGCGCTCAAGAAAAACGAAATGCCATTGATGGAAGCGTTGTTGAATACGCTGACACGAGACGTGCCGCTCGAAATTCCGTGGCAAAACTTCCATCAAACGAGATGATCAGGATTGCAAAACTTTTTCCGTGATCTCGCTGTCTTTTGCCAATTCCCGCAATGGTGCCAGGCCGGATTTCTTGAGGCCTGCGTGATAGGCTTTGACCGCATCCAAAGGCGCGATATTGCCATTGGCCACTTCCCGCATGAATGTCACCATGGATAGCGGGTCTTCCGCCAGATTTATCTTGCGGCCAAACAGGGCAACGCGGGCGCCATATTTTTCCGACTGGTTGATGAGTTCATAGCAATCGCGCGTGGTGCCTGCGCCACCGCCCAGGACTCCCACGACAATACTGGGGTCAAAGGCGGCCAGTTCCTCGAGCGCCTTTGGACCATTGAATGGGATTTTGAGAAATTGCGGGCGCTCGGCTTTTGTGAGGCCGGCAAGACAGCGCACGATGCAGTCATTCACATAATGCGGCATGATTGCGGGGTCGATGCCGCTTTCCACATTGGGATTGAACACTTCCAGGAAATATTTGAAACCGTAATCCTCGGCATCGGCGCGAAATTCGGCAAAGTGCTCAAGAGACTCGTAATCGGCATCCAGATCATTATTGAATGTGATGGAGTATAGCCCCAGGTCAGTCATGGGCATGACATGGGGAATTGACGCGGTGCGAAAAGGACGGCTTGGCTTTTTTGAATAGTTTCCGCCGCGGCCTACCCAGATATCGGTCGTATCATTCGCACGAATGGCAGGCTTGATGTGGCTATCGGCAAACAGGCCCTTGTCCCACAAAGCTTCGAGATTGGATGCAGAGGTGAGCATGATGTCCACCACGTTCTGCTTCAAAATCTTCTCGATATTTTCCAGAAATTCCGGCCGAGTGAGAAAGCCTTGGGTTAAACCATCAGCTGCGCGCTTTGGACCGCAACCGGGAATGGAGGGCCCCATGTCAGGGTCCTTGGCATCGGCGATGATGAAGTCACTGCGCTTGTAGGTGCCGTTGTGGATGCGTGCTAGTTTTTCATCAAGTCTGAACATGGGATTCCTGATTTTCAGTTGAGAGAGAGAAGCTTGCGGGATTCGGCTGTGGTGGCCGGGTGGCGATTATATTGCGCACAGATGCTAGCCAGGCGCGCAACGAGTTCGGCATTTGAAACGGCAAGCCCCGTTTCATCCCAGCGGATATTGTCTTCAAGACCGGTGCGGCAATGGCCGCCCCGTGACAGCGCCCAATGATGGACTTCCAGCTGGTGGCGGCCAATGCCTGCAGCCGTCCAGGTGGCATCAGGTGCCAGCCTAATGATTTCATCCACCATGAAATCAAAGGCCTGACGCACGGCCGGCATTGCATTTTTGACGCCGAAGACGAATTGCACATGCAAGGGCTTTTTCAGGGTGCCTTCTTCAGCCAGGCGTAGGGCTTGATAGAGCATGGAGAGATCAAAGACCTCAATCTCGGGCTTCACATCATGGGCCAGCATTTTGTCGGCAAGTTCGCGCACGAGGCTGGGATGATTTTCATAGATGATGGTGGGAAAATTGCATGATCCGGTTGAAAGCGACGCCATATCACAGCCCAGATGCAGCATTCCACCGCGCTCGGAGCCCTTGCCCGAGCGGCCACCGGTGGAGAATTGCACAATCATGCCAGGACAGGCTTGGCGCAATCCTTCCAGCAAGGCAGCAAAGCGGGCGGGATCAGATGTGGGCGTCTGATCATCATTGCGCACATGGACGTGTGCTATTGTAGCACCCGCCTCAAAAGACGCTTGCGTGGATTCCACCTGCTCGGAAAACGTTATGGGAACGGCCGGATTGTTTTCTTTGCGGGGAACGGAGCCGGTAATGGCTACGGTGATAATACAGGGTTTGGTAGTTGCCATGCGTGCTTATCCCAGATTCCATCGGTCCCTGCAATTCAGCAAATGCGTGAGGCTTCAAAGCTTGCCAGCTTGGCAGCGGCTTTGTAGGAAAGCCACTGGAGATTTTGAAAGGGGATTTTTTGCTCAAACCTGCTACACTTAACGTTTCCTGGTATGAAATCCAGGCGCTTCCGCGCGACGCGGCAGATCATCTCGTGCGTTATGGTGCAAGTGAGGTGCAGTTTGGCGAGCTTCGCCTGCCGAAAGCCGCAGACATTCGCGGGGTGTTGATTTTCATTCATGGCGGCTGCTGGCTGAACACGTTTGGGGTTGACCATGCATCGGCCATGGCCCGTGCGCTGGCCGAGCAGGGCTACGCGGTTTGGAGTCCCGAATACCGAAGGGTAGGCGATGCGGGCGGAGGCTGGCCTGGCACCTTTGATGATATCCGCATGGCGTGCGATATCTTACCGGAAGTGGCCGGTGATTTTGGCTTTGGCTTAGACCGTGTCATTGCCTTGGGGCATTCGGCTGGTGGCCAACTTGCCATGTGGCTGGCGGTGCAAAAGAATTTGGCCATCACGTTGCGAGGTGTCATTTCATTGGCCGGCATTGTGGATTTGCTTGCCTACGAAGAATTGGGAAATGAGTGTTCCGCTTCACTTCCTGCATTGCTGGGCGGCACTTCGCGTGAGCAGCCCAAGCGATGGGCGGGCGTTGATCCGTTGCGGCTGTTGCCGCTGCGTACTCCTGCAACATTCATCCATGGGGAATTGGACAGTATTGTCCCACTAACGCAGAGCCAGCTCATGGCGGAGGCTACAGGTGGTGCATTGCATGTGATTTCCGGTGGCGGCCACTTCGACATGGTGGCGCCTCAATCCGCCGCATTCAACATCATGTGCCACGCTTTGCAGGAATTCTGATGATGGGTGCTATAAATCTTCCAACCCTTGTTCTTGAGAAAATGCGTGATCGGGATGCCTTGTTCATCCGGAGTGACGACGGGCGCCTATTGACCTATCATGATTATTGGCAGCTGGCAGGTAGGCTGGCAAACGGGCTTGCTGGCCTGGGTGTCAGGCGTGGCGACCGGGTTGCCCTGCAAGTGGAAAAATCGGTCGAGGCACTTGCCATGTTTTTGGCATGCGCTCGAATGGGTGCCATTTTCCTACCACTCAATACCAGTTACACACCTCCTGAGGTGACGTATTTCATAGCTGATGCCGAACCAGCTGTTCTCGTCGTCGAAGCATCCAACCGGGATGCACTGGCACCTCTGTGCAAAATCACTGTGACGTTGGATGAATTGATGGCTTCAGAAGCGGGTTTCACAGATGTGGCAACGAACTGGGATGATCCAGTTGCCATTCTCTATACTTCCGGCACAACAGGCAAATCCAAGGGGGCAGTGTTGAGTCACGGAAACCTCGCGTCCAATGCCTTGGCACTCGTGGAGGCCTGGGAATTTACCGCGCGCGACGTGTTGATCCATGCGCTGCCCATCTATCATACGCACGGCCTGTTTACGGCCACCAATACCGTGCTGCTCAGCGGAGGGAGCCTGTTGTTCCGGTGCAGGTTTGATGTGGAGGACGTGATCACACTTTTTCCGCAGGCCACAACTCTCATGGGCGTTCCAACCTTCTATACGCGGCTTGTCGCGCATGAAAAACTGACGCTCGACAGTGTCAAGCACATGCGGTTGTTTATCTCCGGTTCTGCACCCCTGCTGCCTGAAACCCATCGTGCGTTCGAAGCCAAGACCGACCATGCCATTCTGGAGCGTTATGGCATGACGGAAACCAGCATGAACACGTCCAACCCTTACCTCGAAGAGCGGCGCGCGGGCACTGTTGGCAAACCACTTCCCGGCGTCGAATTGCGCATTGTGAATCCCGGCACCGGAGAGGTTTTGAAGTCGGGCGAAATCGGCATGATTGAAGTGCGGGGGCCTAATGTGTTCAAGGGTTATTGGCGCAATCCGGAAAAGACTGATGCCGAGTTTCGCAGTGACGGTTTTTTCATCACAGGTGATCTCGGGTCCTTACATCATGATGGCTATCTCACGATTTCAGGGCGCGGCAAGGACCTGATTATTACGGGTGGATTCAATGTCTATCCCAAGGAGATTGAAACCGAGCTGGACCAGCTTTCAGATATTGTGGAATCTGCCGTGATCGGCGTGCCGCACGCAGATTTTGGAGAAGCTGTCGTGGCAATCCTTGTTGCTACAGTCATGATCGACGAAAAAGCAGTCATTGCCGCTTTGCAGAAACGGCTGGCCAAATTCAAGCTACCCAAGCGTGTCATTGCGGTTGCGGAACTTCCGCGCAATGCCATGGGCAAAGTGCAGAAGAATGTTCTGCGCGAGACCTATTCGGGGCTGTTTTCATCCTAACGGCCGGTATGCAGCCCGAAGATGTTCACGAGATGGACCACGGCCACAAGACTCACAAAGGCGCCCGCGAACATGATGGGAGTGGTGGGCAGGAGGCGGGGATCAAGCGATTTTCGTGGCCTGCGTTCCAGCCAGGTCATAACCGCCACAAGTCCAAGACCCAATGCCAAGCTTGCGAAAGTTATGGATATTTCAGTAAAATTCTGGGTTTCCAAGGCGGTTTCCGTGTTTGAGTTGACAGGCTGGTGCGGCCTGACTATGGTCCGGCCAAATTCGAGGGGTCCGACCCCATATTTAGGTGATGTCATGAAAGTTCGCAATTCTCTCAAGTCTCTCATCAAGCGCCACCGCGATAACAAGCTGGTGCGCCGCAGGGGACGTGTCTACATCATCAACAAGACCAATCCGCGCTTCAAGGCGCGTCAGGGCTAATTTCCTTTCCTGTGACGAAGATGTGATGCCGCGGCCGTTCATTCGGGCGCGGTAAACGCTTTTTTGAAGCGTCTATCTGCGCTATGATGGAGCGTATGAATCTCTTTCGCGTAATGCTTCTAATGGTTGCGATGCTGGCTGCAGGTTCTGCGGTCCGTGCCGAAGATGTAGTGGCTGGCCCCAAGCTTACGCCCCACCAGATGCGCGATGATACGCTGGATAGCCTGTTTGCCAAGCTGCAACGGCCCGCCTCGGAAGATGAAGCCAAACAGACGGAATCGAAGATCTGGCAGGCTTGGTCACAATCGGATTCGGTGACTGCCGATACGCTGCTCAATCAAGCAGCCATAGCCATGCAGCTTGGAGAGAATAAAGCCTCACTTACCATTATCGACCAGGTGCTGGCACTTTATCCCACCTTTGCTGAGGCATGGAACAAGCGGGCCACACTGGAATTTTCCATGGGGCGCTACAATGATTCACTGGCTGATATCGAGAAAGTGCTGGAACTTGAGCCGCGTCATTTCGGGGCTCTCTCGGGCCGCGGCATGATCTATCAGGCACAGGGAAAATGGGGTGAGGCTCTGTCTGCCTTTCGGAGCGCTCTTGTCATTAATCCGAACATGACAGGTGTGAAGAATGCCATTCGCGAAATTGAGAAAATCCAGCCCGAGCTTTAGCTTGCCGATCAGCCCTTCTTGCCGATTTCTGCCACCCGCAGCATGTTGGTGGCGCCTGCAGCACCCAGTGGCACGCCTACGGTGATCACGATGCGCTGTCCAAGCTCTGCAAATCCTTCGGAAGACGCAAATTCGCAAGCTGTTTCAATCATTTCTTCCAGGGAATTCGCGTTGGGTGTGAGAACGCAGTGCTGACCCCAGGCCAGCGCCAGGCGGCGGGCGGTTGCTGCTATTGGCGTGAGCGTAATGATGGGAACATTGGGGCGTTCACGCGCCACCCTCATGGCGGTTGAACCGGACTCGGTATAGCTCACAATCGCTGCCACCTTGAGGATTTCAGAAATGGAGCGGGCGGCTGTGGAAATGGCATCTGCCGTCGTTGGCTGCGGATCGTTGCGCTGTGCATCCATGATGCCACGGTAATAGCTGTCACCTTCTGCCGACTGGGCAATCCTGTCCATGGTGGCCACGGCTTTTTCGGGCCAGGCACCAGCAGCGCTCTCGGCTGACAGCATGATGGCGTCCGCGCCTTCATAAACGGCGGTTGCCACGTCGGAGACTTCTGCCCTTGTGGGCACCGGTTCCACAATCATGGATTCAAGCATTTGCGTTGCCACCACGACAGGCTTTCCAGCTTTGCGAGCAGCGCGTGTCAACTGCTTCTGGCGGGCAGGCACGGTTTCCAGCGGGAGTTCCACACCGAGATCGCCACGCGCCACCATGATGCCATCGGACGCGTTCAAAATATCATCAAGGCAGAGCAGGGCGGAAGGCTTTTCAATCTTGGCCATGACACCGGCACGGCCCTTGATAAGCTCACGCGCTTCCATCACATCTTCAGGACGCTGCACAAAGGACAGTGCTATCCAGTCCACCCCTATGCTTGCCGCTGCTTCCAGATCGGCGCGATCCTTTTCGGTGAGAGCGGGGATGGGCAGCAGCGTGTTGGGAAGGTTCACACCTTTGCGGTTGGACAGAATGCCACCGAAAATCACCGTGGTTTCAATCCGGTTTGGTGCAACGCCGGTGATTTCCACCCGCAGGCGACCGTCATTCAAAAGCAGGAAATCACCCACGCGCACCGAGGCAAAAATCTCGGGATGCGGAAGATAGACGCGGGTGTGGTCTCCGGGCGTTGCATCTGTATCGAAAATGAATGTTTCGCCCGCATGGATCTGGGCGTCTTTTTCCTTGAACGTGCCAATCCGGATTTTAGGGCCTTGGAGATCGGCCAAAATGCCGATGGGTCTTTTCACGCGGGTTTCAAGATTGCGGATATGTCGGTGAAGTTCAACCAGCAGGGCATGGCTGGTGTGGCTCATATTGATGCGGAACACGTCGGCTCCCGCCACAAAAAGCTTTTCGATCATTTCCGGGGTCGATGACGCGGGACCCAGCGTTGCCAGGATCTTGACTTTACGGTTTCTGCGCAATGTATCTACTGCCCTTGGCTGGTTTTTTCGCCAGACAGGGAGATGGTCCAGTCTGCTTCTTCGCCAGTATCGACTTCGAAGAAGCCGGTCTTCTGGTAACCTCGGTCGGGACACTTGTCCATGCCGCGGATGGTGAAAATCTTGTCCCTGATGCACATCATGGATTTGCCGCCCCACGAGCCGCCCTTATCGTAATCAACGGCATAGACATAATAAAAGCGCGCAATGAGCGTGCCTTTGAGAAGCGTCAGACATTTCTGCGCTTCCGCCGTCCACCAGCCCTCGCTTGCCCAGCCTTCCTTGTCCTTGTAACCAATGGCAACGCCTACGCGACTTGCCGTGTTGTTGCAAAGCTTTAGGTCTGCGTGGGCTGGCGATCCCGCAAGCCCCAACAGCAGCACGGCCCCAAAGCCTGCAGCGAGCGCACGAACCATTAATTGGCCTCCCCAAAACAATCCCGAATCGTTCATAACATTCCTTTCAGGTAAGGTACATGCATGTGTGAAAGGTGCATGTTACCTACCTGCCAACCGCTGGCTATAGCATGTTCCCCAACTTTAACAAATCAGGTGTGGATGAGCAGCCAACGCCACTGGTAAGGTAGAAATAACCTATTATGAAAGGCGGGATTATGGCCATGAACCTTGATGCGCATACCCAAATGGAGCTGGAAGCAGCTGCTTACCGGAGACTGCTGGAACATTTACGCGAACGTAAGAACGTGCAGAATATTGACCTCATGAACCTGGCAGGTTTTTGCCGGAATTGCCTGGCGAACTGGTTCGAGGAGGCGGCCAAGGCCAAGGGGCTGGACCTTTCGCGCGCGGATGTGCGGGAGATGGTCTACGGCATGCCGCAGGACGAATGGAAAGCCAAATACCAAAAGTAGAACCAAAGTATTGAAAGGTAATGCAGTGAACACGAAATCGAGTTTCGCCCAAGATCAATTGAAATCCGTCGTTGAGCGCATCGAGCGTCTGGAAGAAGAAAAGAAAACCATCTCGGCCGACATCAAGGAAGTTTATGCCGAAGCCAAGGGCAACGGCTTTGACACCAAGATCCTGCGCAAGGTCATTTCGCTCCGCAAGAAGGATGCCAACGAGCGCGAAGAAGAAGAATCCATGCTTGATCTCTACCTGCAAGCGCTCGGCATGATCCCCGAATTGGCGGAAAAAGCAGCTTAAGGCCGGGCTGCCGCAACCTGCTCAAAATCCAAGCCAAAGCGGGTGCCGCTTGTCTATTTTCCACGTTGCAATCTGTTGGGAAACTCGCGATCATGGGTTTAATGCCTCGGAAATGGGGGGTTGGCCTGGGAGGGGTTCATGGCAGCGAGAGTAGCCCATGCCGTTGCGCTCAAGATTTCAGCTGAGGAGGCCGCAGGGCTGGTTCGGTCGGGCATGTGGCTGGATTACGGCGTGGCCCTTTGCCAGCCTGATGTTTTCGACAAGGCTTTGGCACAACGCGCAGCAGAACTTGCAGACGTTAAGTTCCGTTCCTGTCTCACGGTGAAACCGCGCGCGGTGCTGGAGGCTGATCCGGACGGCCAGCATTTTCATTTCTTCAGTTGGCATTTCTCCGGGTATGACCGCAAGAAACATGATGCCAGCCGCTGCCACTATATTCCGCTGAATTTGGGCGAGGTTCCGGACTATTACCGGCGTTTCATTGATCCTGTCGATATTGTCATTCTCAAGACCTGTCCGCTTGATGACAAGGGGTTTTTCAATTTCAGCGCGGCAAACCTCTGGCACCGTGCCGTGGTCGAACGCGCCAAAACAGTCATCGTTGAGGTGACACACGGGCTTCCCCATGTTTTTGGGGAGCAGAACGGCATTCATATCAGTGAAGTTGATTACATCATCGAGGGCGACCACCAGCCAGCAGCAGAACTTCCCAATCCTCCGCCCACGGAAGTTGACCGTGCGGTCGCGCGCCATATCACGGCCGAAATCAACAACGGTGACTGTCTGCAAATTGGTATCGGGGGCATGCCCAATGCCGTGTGCACGCTGTTGCTGGAAAGCGGCGTGCGCGAACTTGGCATCCATACCGAGATGATGACGGACGGGTTGTGCAAACTTTACCAGGCTGGACTGGTTACCAGCGCTCACAAGAAACTGAACGCGAGCAAAAATATCTATACATTCGCCTTGGGGTCGTCGGAGCTTTACAAGGTGCTGGAGCGCAATGACGATTTCCAGTGCTTTCCGGTGGACTACACCAATTCGCCCCACATCATCATGCAGAATGATCACGTTGTTTCAATCAACAATACAACACAGATTGATTTGCAGGGGCAGGCAGCGTCAGAATCGGATGGGCATCGCCACATCAGCGGCACTGGCGGGCAATTGCAGTTTGTGCGTGGTGCTTATGCATCAAAAAATGGCAAGTCATTCATCTGTTTGGCATCAACTTTTGACAAGCGCGGTGATCGCAGAAGCCGTATCGTGCTCAATCTCACTGCGGGAAATGTTGTCACCACGCCGCGCTCAGATACAATGTATGTGGTGACGGAATATGGCCTGGCTAATCTCAAGGGGAAATCAGTGGCGGAGCGGGCCAAAGCCATTATCGCAATTGCACATCCGGATTTTCGTGAAAATCTTGAGCGCGAGGCTTATGAACACGGGCTCATCCCCCGTGGCATGAAATTCTAACTGTTCCAGCTTCTAGAGCTGACCAGGCTTTTTCGCAGTGACGAGTTCAGGCAAGGCGCCTGGCAGGCTGCCTTTGCCTTCGCGCTGAACCACCAGCATGTCACCTTTGCCAGATGCGGATTCGAGCAGTGATGCTGCTGCAATGTGCGGCGTAGCGGCACCTGAAACCTTCCTGATGGTTTCTGCCTCAGCGGAAGGCACCAGAGGATTGTCAACGGTGGAGAAGGCCTGTGGTGCGCCATTGCGGCGGATCGCTTGCTCGGGATTAAACATGAGGGCCTGCGGCCACCAGTTAACATCCGCGCTGCCTGCCGATGCCATCATCGGCTTGATGAGGGGCGCGTTCTTGGCCGTGCCGTTGCGGAGCGAATCGGCAAAGCTGCCCTTGGCGGTTACATTGGATGAGGGTGCAGGGGCCGGTTCCATCATTGTGGAAGCAGCCACAACAACACCCAGGCTATCATTGACAACGGAAGGCTTGACGCGTCCATTTTGATTTGGCGGTGGAGCAGAGGCCGGCTGAATGGTAACGTTCATGTTGGCGGCTGCCATCATCAACACTTCAATAGGCTTCGGTCGAGGCTTGGGCACGGGATAGCCTTGGGCTATATCCTGCGGGATTTCCAAAACTGGTTTGGCGACAGGAACAACAGGAGCCTTGCTTGCATCGCCTGCAAGGGTGGCGAGATCTTCTTCATCACCTGCATCCACGCTGACTTGGGGGCCTGCATCGACTGCATCATAGACGGATGGATCGTTTGGGGTTTCCTTCGAGGCTACCATCACGGCATCACCATGCGTCAGGCGGGCGCCAATTGTCTTGCGGTAATTTCTGAAAATGGATGCCATCTCGGAATTGCCAATGGCTGGTCCCCAGTGGCGCACATGGCCTGAATCCACGTGCAGGAAGCCTGTGGGACCGCCGCCGCTGCCATAGTAGCCCACACCACCCACCTGACGCACCAGAGCGCTGTTGCGCATGGTTTTGGTGGGAACATCGGGGAAATAGATATCAAGGGCTTTGCCAAGAATGTGCTGGCTCTTCTTGGCGACGTTGCGTCCTACGCGCTTGAGGAAGGAATTGGTTTTGGCGGAACGGTAGCCGCACACGATATGCACCGGCGCACGCGAACCGAGGTCGGCGTGGAGTTCCCAAACAAGATCGATGGTCTTGGGATCAATCGTAATGACTTCATTGCGACGCCAGTCACGCAGGAGATAATTGATTTTTTTCATGGCCGAAGGAACGTAACGGCCGTTCACCATGTAAGTTACAGTGACGCTTTCCTTGGTGTGAATATGATACAGGGAAATTGTGCGGTTTTCACCGCCTGCGATTGTTGGCGCGCCGAGGCCAACCCATGCCACCAAAGAAAGGGCTGCGGTTAAGGCTGCTGAGGCCAATAACTTTTTAGAGCGACTGTTCAATGTTTGGCGGTACCCTACGTCCCTCGAACTCAAATCCATACGCATACACACCGGGCGGAATCCCGACTCCCCTTATTTTCCGTTCCCCCGATTTATTGTCAATCCGACAAATCAACAGTAACGGACTTCAGATAACAATATGGCTACCATGTGGCAACCTGCTCATATTGCTAGATTGAATTATTAACATTAACAGGTACTTAAAATATCGACATAGATGGCTGTTTGTCACAAAACTTAGTTTTGCACAAGCTCTTGCGAACGGATGGAATCACCCAGTGCAGAGGTGCTCGCCATGGCCTTTTGCATGGCCTCATCGCGACCATAAACATCCTTGTAGTACTGGATTTTTCCATCTGCATCGGGCCATGCCGTGAAATAGGTGATGTGTACGGGAAGCTTACGCGCAAGCTGCACGGAATGGCTTTCTCCGCCGTCAGTCTCAGAGTCAACCCGACTGCGATCCCACCCCAAAACGATGGCCGCAAAGTCCCGTGGATTTTCCACCCGCACACAACCGTGGCTGAAGGCGCGCGTTGACTGTGCGAAGAGATTGCGGGCAGGCGTATCGTGCATGTAGATGTCATGCTTGTTGGGAAACAGGAATTTCAATTCACCCAGCGCATTGTCAAGACCCGGAGGCTGCTGCACGCTATAGGGCGGGTTGCTTCCATAAGCGCCCCAATTTACCGAACGCGATGACACGACCTTGCCGCGCTGGTCAATCACACGGAAACCTTCACGGTCGAGGTAACCTGGATCCCTGATCAACTTTTTCACATATTCATTGACAATAATGGATTGCGGAACACCCCAGGACGGGTTGAACACAACAGTTTCCATCTGGTCGTGGAAGGCGGAGGTTTGGTTCAGGGGCTTGCCGACGATGACGCGACTTTGCCAAACCTGTTTTCCATGGTCCAACACCCGCACTTCATATGCGGCCTGGTTCACGAACACGAAGCGCTTTCCCATATCCTTGGGCAACCACCGCACGCGTTCCAGATTTTCAACAAGGCGTTGAATGTTTGCCGCGGTATCATCACGGTTCAAACTCTTGACGGTAGCCGCATCCAGAATTCCACTCTGCTTGATTTTGGCAAATGACTGAAATTTCTTGAGGCTGTCTGATAAGTCAGAGTCGAGGAGTTCGGGTTCGCCTGGCGTGTCCACAGTGCCAAAGCCAAGGGTTTCCAGCCTGCTCCTGACATTCACCAGACGCGGGTCGGAGCGACCGAGCTTTATTGTCTTGCCTTCGGCTATCTTTGTGACGTTTGTTCCTGGATTCTTTTCACGAAGGCTCGCAAGTTCGGCCTTCAAAAGAGCGTAAGCCGGGTTCTTGGGCGTGAGATCATGGAGATAGGCTTCGGGGAAAGGTGACCACGCCAGAACTTTGAGAGCCATGTTAGCGTCAACCGGTTCCGTCTTGATGTCATTATAGAGCGACAGGCGGTTAGGATCGAATTGACCACCTGAAAGGTGCCGAGCCAGCTTAAGAACGGCTGCCGTCATCGCAATATCAAATTGTGCAAGCGACTGTGGATCGGTTCCCACTTGTGCCGCGGCATTTTCAAATGACGTAAGGCCTACAGGCAAATAGGAAAGGGGATCGAGACCGTCTTCGGAGGTTTTGGCTGCAAATGCCAGCACATTTATGGCGCGTTCGGAAGGTGCGCCTGCGGTCTGCCAAAAGGGCTTGAAGCCAGCCGTTTTATAAAGATCGAGAATGGGCTGGCGAAGTTCCTGCGATATGCGAATGTGTGTCTTGAGACTTGAAAGTTCCGCGCGGATCGCGTCGGCTGCTTCACCTGAAGCTGTCTTCTTGCTGAACGAGGGATCAGCCAGCAATAACATTTTGGGCGCTACATAGGGCGGATTGCCCATGCCGAGTCCGGGAATGGGTTCAGGATCTGCATATACAATATCCGATCTCGGCTGGCGTCGCTGCGGCTGGTCACCATTTCCATAGAATACAGAAATCTCGTCATTGTTACGCTGCATCCAAGGCGGTATTTGCTGGCGCGGCCGATATTGCCGACGCTGCGAAGAACCAAACAGGCTTTCAAAAAAGCCGCGTTTCCGGTATTGAGACGTTTCGGCTTGAGCTGATGTCACGGCAACTATCGTGGCAATTGCGGCAACTGTTAGCTTCAAAAGAAGCTTATTTTTCAAAATGACACCTACTGTAATATATGTGGCAAATTAGGCTTCAAATTATGGCAATTCAACGGAGTGAGTGCCACAGACCGAAAATAAGACCAAAGTGTTACCCGCTTGCCTCTTCAAGGCCGAGATCGCGCATTTTGCGGTAAAGCGTAGAACGGCCAATGCCCAATTTCCGGGCAACCTCCGACATTTGGCCCCGGTATCTGTTGAGTGCCAGACGAATCATGTCAGCTTCCACTTCCTCAAGTTTGCGGATGTGGCCGCCGTCAGTGACTACCGGAATTCCAAGCGCCATGCCGTCACTCACCTGGCTGCCGTTGGAACGACCAACGACATAGGCGCCTCCCATCATGGCGGGGCCCGTTGCGGCAGGTTTTACAGGAAGTACGGGTGCGGGCGGAGTTTCTATTTCGTAGCCATCAACCAAGGAGGCAATTTGCGGGAAATCCTGGACATCCAGCATATCGGTTTCGCACAGGACGATGGCGCGGAAGATTGTATTTTCGAGCTGGCGTACATTGCCGGGCCAGGCGTAGGCGGCCAGCATGCCCAAGGCGCGGGGCGAAATTCCGCGCACCTTGCGGCCTTCTTCAGCTGAAAGGCGGGTAATGAAATGATCGACAAGTGCCGGAATATCATCCTTACGGTCACGCAAGGGTGGAACCAGGACCGGAAATACGTTGAGCCGATAGTAGAGGTCTTCACGGAACTGGCCAGCTTTCACCATCTCGATCATGTTGCGGTTGGTTGCTGAAACCAGCCGAATATTTACTTTCACCGGCTTTCTCGATCCTACGGGATCAATTTCACCTTCCTGGATGGCGCGGAGCAGTTTTACCTGCATGTCGAGCGGCAGATCAGCTACTTCATCAAGAAAAAGCGTTCCGCCATCGGCTTCCTGGAATTTTCCCAAGTGCTTGCTGGAAGCACCTGTGAACGAGCCCTTTTCATGGCCAAACAGGATGGATTCAACGAGGTTTTCGGGCAATGCACCGCAATTCACGGCAACAAAGGGCCTCCCCGATCGTTCGCTTTCACCCTGTATGGCACGGGCGATCATTTCTTTTCCCACACCCGATTCGCCTTCGATGAGAATCGGAATATTCGATTGCGCGCCACGTTTGCCTAGGCGGAGAACATTTACCATGGCTGGCGAAGCGGCGATGAGGTCGCTGAAGCTGAGTGCGCCGCCCACCTTCTTGTTGAGCCGCTTCACCTCTTCAGTGAGGGCGTTGACCTTCATCAGATTTTGAATGGATATCTTGAGGCGTTCGGGCGACACCGGTTTTACCACAAAGTCGTCTGCACCCGCACGCATGGCCTTGATGACAGTTTCGATGGAGCCTTGCGCGGTTTGCACGATGACCGGCAAATCGCCGCGAATCGCCTGCATTCTTTCCAGGAACTCGAGCCCGTCCATGCCGGGCATCATGAGATCGAGAATAACCAGTTCGATGTTGCCACCGTTCTGGCCTTTGAGAACTTCCAGACCCTTGGCACCACCATCGGCAGCTACTGCATCAAAGCCAAAGCGCTTGATCAGTTCTTCCAGAATACGGCGCTGGGCAGGATCATCTTCAACAATAAGAATGCGTGAAGCCATGCTGATAATTCAACTCACGTTAAGTATTTTTGAGCGCGGGCTGGCAGCAAAAATTTCATCATTCCTGTCTGCCATGCCATCCCTGTGCCTCATAGTTTCGCAGTTAGAGGTAAAGGCCCTGTTAATGAAGAGGAAGATTTGGGGACAAATTCTCACGGAGTTGCCGAAGTGGCGCGCTTGGCCCATATCAGATGCCTAAACAGAGATGAGGACATCACTATGAATGCTGCACTTGGGAATTTGCCGGAATGGAACCTTGCTGATCTCTATGCAGGTCCTGGTGACACAGCATTTGCCGCTGATATGGCGAAAGGTGAAGAACAAGCCAAAGCTTTCGCCCGCACATACAAAGGCAAGCTTGCCAGAATTTCGGGCCATGAACTGGCTGAAGCCTTAAAGATTTATGAATCCATTTCCGATCTCCTGGGGCGAACGGGATCCTATTCGCAGCTCTATTATGTAGGCGATACCACTGATGCTGCGCGCGGTAAATTCTATGGCGACGTGAATTCAAAACTCACGGACATCTCCACGCAGTTATTGTTTTTTGAACTCGAGCTCAACCGCATTGAGGATAGCGCACTCGAAAACGCCATGAAAGTTCCCGAGCTCAATCACTATCGGCCATGGATCGAGAACCTGCGGAAGGAAAGGCCGTACCAGCTCGACGACAAGCTGGAAGAGTTGTTCCTGGAAAAATCACAGACCAGCTATAGCGCGTTCAACCGTTTGTTTGATGAAACCATGGCGGCACTGCGTTTTGATGTGAATGGTGAAGTGCTCTCTATTGAAGCCACGCTCAATCTCATGCAAAATCCGGATGAAGCGAAACGCAAGGCGGGCTCGGATGCATTGGCAAAAGTGTTCAAGGAAAACCTGCGCCTGTTTACGCTCATTACAAATACGCTCACCAAGGATAAGGATATCTCCGATCGCTGGCGGGGATTCAAGGACATCGCGGAGGCGCGGCATCTTTCAAACCGAGTTGAACCTGAAGTCGTGAATGCATTGGTGGCCGCAGTGCGTGAAGCCTATCCGCAGCTTTCCCACCGCTACTACCGCATGAAAGCCAAATGGCTGGGCAAGGAAAAGCTCATGCACTGGGACCGCAACGCTCCGCTGCCTGCTGAAGACACGCGTGAGGTGCCGTGGGCAGACGCAGAAAAAATGGTGCTTTCGGCTTATGGCGAGTTTTCACCCGAGATGGCCTCCATTGCGCGCATGTTTTTTGAAAAGAACTGGATTGACGCGCCGGTGCGGCCGGGAAAATCGCCGGGTGCGTTTGCGCATCCCACGGTTCCTTCGGCGCATCCTTATGTGTTGCTCAATTATCTGGGCAAGACGCGGGACGTGATGACGTTGGCGCATGAACTGGGGCATGGCGTGCATCAAGTGCTTGCCGCCAAGCAGGGCGCGCTCATGGCTTCAACGCCATTGACGCTGGCTGAGACCGCAAGCGTGTTTGGCGAGATGCTGACGTTCCAGGCGTTGCTGCGAAACACGACCGATCCCGCCAAACGCAAGATCCTGCTTGCTTCCAAAGTTGAGGACATGATCAATACCGTGGTGCGGCAAATTGCGTTTTATACATTTGAACGCAAGGTGCATAGCGCGCGCAAGGAAGGCGAACTCACGCCAGACAGCATCAACGAAATTTGGATGAGCGTGCAGGCCGAAAGCTTGGGCGATGCGATTGAATTTGGCCAAGGCTATGAAACCTTCTGGACCTATATTCCCCACTTCATTCATTCACCCTTTTATGTTTATGCTTATGCCTTCGGGGATTGCCTGGTGAACTCGCTCTATGCGCGCTACCAGGAAAGTTCCGGAGGATTTCAAGAGAAGTATTTCACCATGCTGAAAGCGGGCGGCACCAAGCACCATTCGGAACTGCTGAAGCCTTTTGGACTGGATGCAACCAATCCCAAGTTCTGGCATAAGGGATTATCGGTCATTTCCGGGTTGATTGATGAGCTGGAAGCCATGGAGTCTTAACCCCCCGCCGGCGGGGCCGTTTTTATCACCCAGACTTGCAAGGCTACGTGACTCATCGCCGCGCCAAAGGGTGGTGCTTGCGGCGAGGCTGCGGCTTGGCTAGACATTCTGGACTGAGATTCACGCTGGGCTAAGGAATATCACATGGCAGACCATTCTCCGGGCAATGCTTCCAATGACATGGAATCACATCGTAACACCTATGAAGGGTTCTTGAAGGGCTCCGTGGCGCTGGCCATCCATTGCGGCTACATCCTGATTGCGCTTGCCGACTTCCGTTTTGTGCAGCACTGGAACGTGTTTCTAGGGTTTTCCGGCATCATCATCGGCGCCATCGCCATTCTTATTGATATCCGCATGGGGCGGTGGTTCCTGTCACCCATTTTACTGGTTCTTTTTGGCCTGATCAGTGCCTACGCCCTGTCGTAACGGGGTAAGCATCACATGAAAATCGCGGTTCTTTCGGAAGCAAAGTCGGGGGAACGCCGTGTTGCGGCTTCGCCTGACACGGTGAAGGCTTATGTTAAAAAAGGTTTGACCGTTGATGTGCAGGCGGGAGCAGGTGCTGGTTCCTATATTACTGACGAAGCTTATGCTGCAGTCGGTGCCAGCATTTTCAAGTCAGATGCTGGCTTGAAAGCTGCCGATATCATCCTCAGCGTGCGCAGGCCCAGTGACGCTGTCATGAAGAACCTCAAAAAGGGCGCGATCATTATAGGCGGCCTCGATCCTTATGGGGAACGCAAGGCGCTGGAAGGTGCTGCCAAATCCGGCCAGTCACTGTTTGCCATGGAATTGATGCCGCGCATTTCGCGGGCCCAGTCCATGGACATCCTTTCATCGCAGTCCAATCTTGCGGGCTACAAGGCGGTGATTGACGCGGCCGCACAATTCGGACGCGCCTTTCCCATGATGATGACAGCTGCAGGAACAGTTCCGCCGGCCAAGGTTTTTGTGATGGGTGTGGGCGTTGCAGGTTTGCAGGCCATCGCCACGGCGCGGCGGCTGGGCGCAATTGTTTCAGCGACCGATGTGCGAAAAGCCACTGAAGAACAGGTGAAAAGCCTCGGCGCAAAATTTGTGTTCGCTGATGTGGCCGATGCTGCAACGTCTGGCGGATATGCCAAGGAACTATCTGCCGAAGATAAAGCGCGGCAGGCGGCATTGGTTGCGAGCCATATCAAGACGCAGGATATCGTGATCACCACGGCACTCATTCCTGGCAGGCCCGCACCTGTGCTGGTTTCGAAAGACATGGTGGAAACGATGAAGCCGGGCTCGGTTATTGTCGATCTCGCGGTGGAACGTGGTGGCAATTGCCCGCTTTCCAAGCCCGACGAGATTGTGGAACACAAGGGTGTCTCGATCATCGGAACGGTTAACCTTGCGGGTCAGCTCGCAGGCAATGCTTCGATGCTGTTTGCCAAGAACATTGCCAATTTTCTTGATCTCATGATCCAGGCTGATGGCAAGCTGAAAATTGATTATGATGACGAAATCATCAAGGGCACGCTGATCGCCCGTGACGGTGCATTGGTGCATCCCATGTATAAGGCCTGAAACCATGGAACATGTTGTTGACCCTTTTGTTTCGCTGCTTGGCATTTTTGTACTGGCGGTTTTTGTCGGTTATTACGTCGTGTGGAATGTCACGCCCGCACTGCACACGCCGCTCATGGCGGTGACCAATGCGATTTCTTCCGTCATCGTGGTGGGCGCATTGCTTGCGGTGGGAGCAGGGGCGGTTGCCAGTGGTTCCACCACGGCGATGATTTTCGGTTTTGTTGCCCTGGTGCTGGCAAGCGTGAATATCTTCGGTGGCTTTCTTGTCACCAGCCGCATGCTGGCCATGTACAAGAAAAAGGACAAGTGATGTCAGCAAGCCTCGCAGCCCTACTTTATCTCGTGGCAGGCTCCATGTTCATCATGGCATTGCGGGGTCTTTCCAGCCCCGTGTCATCGCGGGCCGGAAATATCTATGGCATGGTGGGCATGGGGCTTGCCATTCTCACAACGCTCGCCATTGCAGCGCCCACCAATATTATGGTGTGGGTGTTGATCATCGGGGGCATTGCCTTGGGCGGCGCTATTGGCGCAGTTACTGCCAGGCGCATTGCGATGACGGCCATGCCGCAGCTTGTGGCAGCGTTTCATTCGCTTGTAGGTCTTGCAGCAGTTTGCGTGGCAGCTGCTGCCTATTACGCGCCTGATGCCTTCGGGATTGCCACAGGGGGGCAAATTCATGGGGAGAGCCGGATCGAAATGGCATTGGGTGCAGCCATTGGTGCGGTGACATTCACAGGTTCCATCATTGCGTTTCTCAAGCTTGATGGGCGCATGAGTGGCGCTCCCATCATGCTGCCGTTCCGCCACTACATCAACGCAGCCCTTGGCTTGGCACTGCTCTATTTCATCTATGCATTCTTTGCTGGGCAAGGTGCCGTGGCCTTCTGGATGATCGTTCTCATCAGCTTTGCGCTGGGCTTCCTGCTGATCATTCCCATTGGCGGCGCCGACATGCCAGTGGTTGTGTCGATGCTCAATTCCTATTCGGGCTGGGCTGCGGCTGGCATTGGCTTCACGCTTGCCAACATGGCGCTTATCATTACAGGTGCGCTTGTGGGTTCATCGGGCGCCATTCTTTCCTACATCATGTGCAAGGGCATGAACCGTTCGTTCATATCGGTCATTCTCGGCGGCTTCGGCGGGGAAACCTCGGGTGCAGCCGCGGGGGCTGCTGAAACCCGGCCGGTGAAGCAGGGTTCAGCCGAGGATGCCGCTTTCGTGCTCAAGAACGCGGGTTCGGTCATCATTGTGCCGGGCTACGGCATGGCGGTTGCCCAGGCGCAGCATGCACTGCGTGAAATGGGTGATGACTTGAAGGCAGCCGGCGTCAGCGTGAAATATGCCATCCATCCCGTGGCAGGGCGCATGCCGGGGCATATGAACGTGCTGCTGGCGGAAGC
The DNA here is from genome assembly GCA_031359445.1 of Hyphomicrobiales bacterium. Taxonomy (GTDB): domain Bacteria; phylum Pseudomonadota; class Alphaproteobacteria; order Rhizobiales; family Aestuariivirgaceae; genus Aestuariivirga. The sequence continues at coordinate 30,621 of JANMAE010000051.1, forward strand.
CAATGTTCCTTATGATGAAGTGTTCGAGCTGGAGGACATCAATTCGGAATTTGCGCAAGCGGATGTGGCCTTCGTGATTGGCGCCAATGACGTGACCAATCCATCCGCCAAGGATGACCCATCGTCTCCCATTTACGGCATGCCGGTTCTCGAGGTGTGGAAAGCCAAAACGGTGATGTTCATCAAGCGCGGCATGGCATCGGGCTATGCGGGTGTCGATAATCCGTTGTTCTGGCGTGACAATACCATGATGCTGTTTGGTGACGCCAAGAAGATGACTGAGCAGATCCTGAAATCCATGTGAGATCAATATCTTGCTACAACTTCGTAAAGCCTCAGCGTAACTTCATTCCGAGGGGATGAGAACCAGTACGCCAAGCTTGTTGCCAGCCTGGATGAGGGCTTGAGCGAGTGCCTGCATGTTCTTGGTGGCTTCTTCCTTTGTCCCCGCTTTTGATTCGAATTCTGCAATGAAACGGTCTACTTCGTCGGCGGTTGCGGGGTCTTGGGTTCGTACCAGCGCGTTCACGCCCTTGTTGGAAGTACCACCTGTCCACACCTGCTTGATGGCTTCAAGGCCTGCGGGGAAATCTTCGAGGGCGCGTTCCTGCGGCATTTCATAACCTGCCAGAACGGCCATGCCATTCATCATGCGGCCCACCACCTCGCGCTCCGGCAGCTTGCGCAATTTTTCAGGGTAGGTTCCTGATGTCCATTCCTGAGCAAGCGAATCAAGATCGCCTACGAGTTGCGAGGTCACGCGCTGCAATTCACTGGCAGGAAGTGCTTCAGTTGAAAGCAGTGACTCGAGCGCTGCCCAGCCGCTTGTGGCGCGCGACCCGGCTTTTGCAGGATCAGCATTGATGTGCGAGGCCAGCTTGTCCACGGGCCCTCCATAAAAGCGGAAGGCTTCGGTTTTCAAATAGACAGCGCGGGCCTCTGCCATGGCTTTGCGCGCGGACTGGACGGTTTCCGCGTCGGGTTTCTGCAAATAGCCATCAATGACCTTGGCCATATCCTTCGCCGCCGCCGCCGCTGCCTGATACCTCTTGGATGCCAGATCAATATAGGCGTCGATCTGCTCATCGGCTTTATATTTATAAGCGTTGCCGTCCGTGGAGCCCAAAGCATAGACGGGATCTTCACCGGCGCTGGTGCCCCCGCCTTCGCCATCTGCATCGACTAAAATGAAAGACGAGAGTAGCGATTTTTGCAGCGGAGATATAATTCCGGCGTTGGCGGCAACGGCCGTTCCGAGAATTGCCAGACCCATGCTAGACCAGATTTTGAGCTGTTTTGCCACGGTATATCCTTTACTTGAGTAATTTAGTCGGAATAACATAGTGACGGCGGGTGATCAATGGCCGAAATGGCATTTTGGAGTGTTTCATGATTTTACAAATTGCCGATCTGCTGGCGCCGCACGAGTTGGCACTTCTGTGCGATGACTTGCGTGCGGATGAGGACAGCTTCATTTCGGGCAAAGCCACAGCGGGCTGGGCAGCGCGTGAGGTCAAGCATAATGACCAGTCTTCAGGCCAAGCGGCGAAGGCCGCGATTGCCCATGTGCGCGAGGCGCTCATGGATAACTCCGTGTTTCTTGCAGCAGTGAGACCCAAAGAGGTTTTTGGATTGCTTGTGTCGCGCTACCGTGAAGGAATGTCCTATGGCACGCATGCCGATAATCCGCTGATGAACGGCAAGCGCACGGACCTGTCCTTCACGGTTTTTCTGAACGCACCCGAAGATTATGAGGGTGGAGAACTGGTAATCGACAGCAATGATGGGGATCATAGCATCAAATTGCCAGCGGGTTCGGTCGTGGTCTATCCCAGCACCAGCCTGCACCGGGTTACGGAAGTCACACGCGGGCAGAGGCTGGTTGTGGTGGGTTGGGTGCGCAGTTTCATCCGCAATGCCGAGCAGCGCGAAATATTATTTGATCTTGAACAGGTGGTGACGGGACTACGCGCCGCAAATGCCGAGCGCGCCATTCTCGACCGCATCTTCAAGACCCGCAACAATCTCATCCGCTTGTGGGCCGAGGACTGATTTCCATCAGTGGAGAAAACGAATTTGTGATTCACTTCAACAATTTATCAGCGTAAGCTGCGGTCTTACGGCAAGTTCAGATGCAGGCCGCTGTGGCTCAAACTTTTGGATTCAACGCCGTGCACTCTTCTCTCGATCATTGCCATGCAATGGTCTAGATTTGCTGTGAATCTCAACGGGCGGCGATTAACAGAGGCATAAATGGCAGATACAGGGGAAACGGAAGCGTTGGAGCACCCAAGGGTGTATCTCGTGCACATGGTGGTTTTCACATTGGTCGTGGTTATATTAGCGGCCGTCCTGTTTCCAAACATCAAGAACGCGTTTTACGCAAATGTGGGGCTTAATGGCCTGATCATCGGCACGCTGCTGCTTGGCGTGCTCTATGCTTTCCGCATGGTGTGGCGGCTGTTTCGCGAAATCAACTGGGTAAACGGGTTTCGCCTTGGCCAGTCCAATGAAGAAAACGCAGTCATGCCGGTGTTGCTTGGCCCCATGGCTACACTGCTGGGAGACCGCCAGGGCCGCACTGTTTTGTCCACCAACACAATGCGATCCCTGCTGGATTCGCTGGCTTCGCGCCTAGACGAATCGCGTGACTTGCTGCGCTATCTTGTAGGCCTTCTTATCTTCCTGGGTCTGCTTGGAACCTTCTGGGGCCTTCTGCAAACCGTGACCTCGGTGGGTGACGCAATCAAGAACCTTGACGTGGGGGCTGGGCAATCGGCAAACATGTTTGAAGAATTGAAGTCCGGCCTGCAGCGTCCGCTTGCCGGCATGGGCCTGTCCTTTTCGTCCTCCCTGTTTGGTCTGGCAGGATCGCTCATTCTGGGTTTTCTGGATTTGAAAGCAGCCCAAGCGCAAAACCGGTTTTATCATAATCTGGAGGATTGGCTTTCAACGATCACAGACATTCAGGTGGGCGAAACCACGCAAACGGGCGCCAATAACTATCTCCGCTTCGACCTTCAGGGCCTGCAACGCGGCATCGACAAGCTGGGACAACAACTGGAAAATGGCAGGGCGCCATCGACGACGGTCAATGGCAGCGGGGGTGAATCGATCGAACAGCTTGCCGATGCTGTAGCAAGCTTGGTGCAGCAGATGCGCGAGGAGCAAAAAATGGTGCGCAACTGGGCTCAAAGCCAGCAGGTGCAGCAGAACGAAATCCAGCGACTGCTGATCCGTGCCACCGGATCTGTTGAAAAGCGGACGCGCTAACCATCATGGCTGGAGCCTTGTCACGCCGCAGACGTCAGGAAGACGCGCCGTATTGGCCGGGTTTTGTGGATGCCATGGCGCAGTTGCTGCTGGTCATCACTTTCCTTCTGTCAATCTTCATGACGGCTCAGTTTCTGCTGGCGCGGCAATTATCGGGCCAGGATTCCGCTTTGGGTCAACTGCGCTCGCAAATCGCAGAGCTCACGCAGCTTCTGGCGCTGGAGAAATCCGCCAAGGCTGCCGTGGAAGCCAATCTCATGTCGTTGAATGATGACCTGAGTGCCGAAAAATTAAAAAGTGCCGGTCTCATGGCAAGCCTTGCCGATGAAAACAAGCAGGGTTCCACCGCAAATCAAACCATCACAGGATTGCAAACAGCGCTCGACAAGGAGAAATCGCTGACTTCGGAAGCGCTGTCGCAGGTCGAATTGCTCAATCAGCAGATTGCCGCCATGCGTCGCCAGCTTGCCCAGTTGAATGGCCTGCTATCAGATGCCGAAACCCGCAACAAATCTTCCGAAGCCCAGATTGCCGATCTTGGCAAGAGGTTGAACTCGGCGCTGGCGCAACGCGTCCAGGAATTGTCACGCTATCGTTCCGAGTTTTTTGGAAGGCTCCGGCAAATCCTGTCGCAGCGATCAGATATTCTGGTGGTGGGAGACCGTTTTGTGTTCCAGTCGGAAGTGCTGTTTGCCAAGGGTGATTCCTTATTGAGTTCAACAGGGGGCGATCAAATGACCAAGCTCGCCGATGCCATCAAGCAACTGGAAAAGGAAATTCCTCCAGACATCGCCTGGGTGTTGCGCGTGGACGGCCATACCGACATCGATCCCATCCAGTCCGTGCAATTCAATTCCAACTGGGAGCTCTCATCGGCGCGTGCCATTGCCGTGGTCAAATTCCTGATCTCCCAAGGTGTGTCACCGCAGCATCTGGTGGCGGCAGGCTTTGGCGAATTCCAGCCGCTGAATCCTGGCACGTCTGAAGATGCCAAAGCCGAGAACCGCCGTATTGAACTCAAGCTGACGGAACGCTGAACTGCAGCTTTGCCAATTTGGCATAAAGCGCGTTCTTATTTACCAGTTGCGCATGGGTTCCTTCAGCCACCAGCATGCCGCCGTCAAACAGGAGAATGCGGTCGGCGTTGCGCACTGTGGCCAGGCGATGGGCCACAACCAGCGTCGTGCGGTTGGCGGTAAGTTTTTCCAAGGCTTCCTGAACCAGCGATTCGCTTTCGGCGTCGAGCGCGCTGGTGGCCTCATCCAACAGCAGAATGGGCGCATCCCGCAGAATGGCGCGGGCGATGGCGATGCGCTGGCGCTGGCCTCCCGAGAGGGTCACGCCGCGTTCACCCACCTCAGTGTCAAAGCCTTGCGGCAACTTCTTGGCAAACTCATCGACGCGGGCCGCAGTTGCTGCCGCCATGGCTTCCTCGCGCGTTGCGTCAGGCGTGCCAAAGCGGATGTTGTCGAGCACGCTTCCCGAAAAAATCACCGTATCCTGCGGAACCACAGCGATGTGGCTGCGCAGCATGCGCGGATCGGTTTTGCGAATATCGAGACCGTCTATCAGAATCCGTCCCATTGCCGGATCGTAGAAGCGTTGCGCCAGGGCAAAAACCGTGGTCTTGCCAGCACCTGATGGGCCGACGATGGCAGTGACCTGTCCTGGTCGTGCGGTGAATGTCACATCGGTGAGAGCTGGCGTGCTGGCGCGCGTGGCATAATGAAAGCTGATGCCCTCGAAGGTCATTTCGCCCACCACTTTCTCTGGGAATACTTCAGGAATTTCGGGCGCGGAAATCTGGGGGACTTCGTCGAGAAGCTCTGAAATGCGTTCGGCGGCACCGGCTGCCAACTGGACTTCGCCCCATACCTCGGAGAGCTGTCCAAGCGAGCTTGCAGCCAGTATAGCGTAAATCACGAACTGGCTCAGCGTGCCCGCAGACATGCTGCCCTGCAGCACTTCGCGCGCGCCATACCACAGCAGTCCCACGATGGAGCCCAGTGACACGAAGATGATGGCCGCCGTCAAGATGGAGCGGGCGAAAGCCCGGGCAGCCGCAGCAGCAAAGGCAAAATGCGTGGCCTTGGAAAATTCGGTATTGGTAAATTCCTCCTGCACATTGGATTGCACGGTGGTAATGGCCGTCAGCCTTTCCTGGGCGAAGGCTGCAGAGGCTGCCAGCCTGTCCTGTGCTGCACGTGAAAGGGCACGCACTTTCCGGCCATAGGTCACCAGCGGCAAAACAATCAACGGAATGGCGAGGACAGCCAGGCCCGAAAGTTTGGGACTGGTGTAAACCATGAGAAACACAGCTCCCAACAACATCACCACATTGCGGAGCGCAATTGAGGCTGTGGTGGAGAAGGCGGATTTGATCTGGGTTGTATCAGCGGTAAGGCGAGAGACCACTTCGCCAGTTTGCTGGTTTTCATAAAAGCCAGGACTGAGTTTCAGGAGATGGGCAAACAACCGGTCGCGCACATCTGCCACAATGCGTTCACCCAGCCACATCACATAGTAAAAGCGTACAGCCGAACTCGCAGCGAGGATCAGCACGACGGCGAGCATGCCCAGAAAATACTGGTTTACGAGGGTGGCGTCCGAGGCGGAAAAACCATGATCAATGATGCGACGCACAGCGATTGGTACAACAAGTGTGGATGCGGCTGCGAAAACAAGCGCTATGAGAGCGGCCAAGATCTGGCGCTTGTAGTTCCCAAGAAACGGGGTGAGCCGCGCCAAGGGCCGCAAGTTTCTGGATGCTCCACGCTGGCGTGCGTCGGGCTCTGGTTTTCTGGCCATTTGCGCTACTTGCCTCCCCTTTGGGCTTCCTGTATAGAGCGCGCCTGAACTTGACAATAGTTTCCATGCGCGGCTTTTCCGCGCCCCAGTTGAAAGAAAATGCGATGAAAGAAGGCATTCACCCGGATTATCACACCATCAATGTGGTGATGACTGATGGCTCAAAATTCATAACCCGTTCCACTTACGGCAAGGATGGCGACACGCTGGCCCTTGATATTGATCCAAGGTCGCATCCGGCCTGGACCGGTGGCACGCAGACCATCCTTGATCGTGGCGGACGGGTTTCGCGCTTCAAGCAGAAATTCGGTTTCTTGAACAAGTAAGGCTACGGTTTTTCAGACAAAGGCCCGGTTGAAGAACCAGGCCTTTTTCAGTTTTTGTCAACGACGCAGGCGGCACCCTGCGCCTGCAATTTTCCACACAGGGTTTCGGCTTCGCCGCGCGTATTGCGCCCCACCATGACGCTGACCATCAGCTTTCGTCCGCGACTGAGGTTGCGTTTGCGCACGATCATGGGCAGTTCATCACGCAAGAGGGAGGCGTATTGCCGCTTTACAGTTGCGAAAGTTGCCATTGTGCGATTTTGTGAAAAACCGCCGGCAATGATGACGCCCCAGGGTTTGCGGGGCGCGCGGCGCACCGCTTTGGCACCTGAAGCAGGCGGAAGCAATTGCCGCAACACCAGCTTGGTACAGTTTTCCATGAAGCTGCCTTTGCCGCCGATGTCAGGAATATCAAGACTGGCTTTTGCATCACGCCAATCCGAGGCTGGATGGCCGGTGATTTCAAGGACGTAGTTTTCCGTTTCATCCGGCAATATGCGTGTGCCGCTGATCCAGCCTGCGGTTCGGTCTTCACCGGAATTATAAGCCGCAGCGGCCAAGCCCAGATTGCCAAACTTGTCGCGAAGATAGGCCAAGTAAACGGCCGAAGCGGGCAGGGCCTGACGATAATCAAAGGAATCCTGCAAACCGCGAAGCCTGGCTGTTTGCGGCATGAATTGGGCTATGCCTTCAGCACCCACGGGACTTACGGCCTGATGATCAAAGATACTTTCCCGCCAGATCAGCCGGGTGAAGAAATTAACGGGCAAGTTATTGCGGGTGGCATTGGATTCAAGCAGTCCACAGACCTCGACCGCATAGACCGAACGGTCTGCTGCCCTGGCAACTGGCAGTCCCAAACATAGGAGCACAGCAATAATTACGCATAACCGCATAGGCTATGCCTAGCCTTGAATAACCTCAAAAATCAAGACGGGTGTTATCCGCGTGCGACTTTCAGCATCGAGGCCAATTTGTCGATCTGGTCACTCACAGGGCTGGCGGCACCCGATGTGGGGGAGGTCTGTGATGTGATCATGCTGTCAAGCTTGAGAATGCGGCCATGCAGCGCGATGGAACGTTCAACAAGGTCCTTGAGGGCGTCGGGCAGGCTTTCTGAACCTGCTAGGTCGTGACCCCGGCCAATGTCATTCAAAGTGATTCGGTGATTTTCCTTGCGGGCCTCTTCGATGCCGAGTTCACCTGCACCAATGGCGCGCTGCAGCAGCAGCCAGGAAGCAAGCTGCATGAGGCGGGTGGTGAGTCGCATGCTTTCGGTCGCATAAGCAATAGCGCCATGGCGATCCAGCACGCGGGCATCCACCCGGCCGGGGCCATCGAGATAATTCGCTGTCTCCTCAACCAAGGACATGCCTTCCTTGAACACTTTCTCGAAATGCTCGGAAGCGGTGAATTTAGTGAAGAAATTAACGGTCTCTACGTTGTTTTTCGAACTTAGCATGCCTAATGACCCCTTACTCAAACGATGATAATTTTATGCACCAGGCGGGCCGATCATGAAGCTTGCTTCATTTCCGGTCAATATCTGACGCGAATTTCTTTTTGCTAAGGTCTGTTGCAACATCGGGGCCAAAAAAAAGCCACGTAAGAACGTGGCTTTTGAGTCATAACAGGGAGGCGTCAAACAGAGTGGAAAAGTGCCACTCGGAGAATCCAAACGTTGGATTACAGGTATCAAGGTAAACGGAAACCCTTACCAAATGGTTAACGCCATTAACCTATTTTCGGAAAAACGCGTCAGCGGCGTTGCGAGATTGCTGTTTTGTGGCAACTTCCGCACGAAGCCGCTCGATTTCTGAGTCCAAGAGCTGAATGCGCTGTTCCAATTCGGCCACGGAAATCGCATCCAAATTTTCGCCAATAACCATGATGGCGGGTTTTTTCGGAGAGTCATCGTCGTCCATGATCGCATTCCTCACGTTGGCTTGACATATTTTGCCATTGCAGTGGCAGGTTTCGCAACCCATTGTGGAAAAAACTGGAGAATTTTTGACCATGATGAAGGCTATTGAGATTTCAGCGCCTGGCGGACCGGAGGTTTTGCGACTTCGGGAGCTGGCGATCCCGCAGCCTTCTAAAGGGGAAATATTGGTAAAAGTTGCGGCGGCCGGGTTGAACCGGCCCGATATCATGCAGCGGCAGGGTGGCTATCCACCGCCTGCCGGAGCACCACTCACGCCGGGGCTGGAAATTGCCGGCGAGGTGGTAGGGCTGGGAGAGGACATTCACCGCTATGAAGTGGGGGACAGGGTCTGCGCGCTCGTTCCTGGTGGCGGGTATGCGGAATACGCAGTCGTTGCAGAGAAAAATGCCCTGCCCATTCCTGTGGGGTTTACCACGATTGAGGCAGCGGCAGTGCCTGAAACCTATTTTACCGTGTGGACCAATGTGTTCGAGCGCGGCCGCCTGGTGGCTGGCGAAACCATTTTGATCCATGGCGGATCGAGTGGAATTGGCACAACTGCCATTCAACTCGCCAAGGCCTTTGATGCCCAAGTGGTGGTCACTGCAGGCAGTGACGCAAAATGCCAGGAATGCCTGAAGCTTGGTGCCGATATTGCCATCAATTACAAGACAGAGGATTTCGTCGAGGTTTTGAAATTGCGAAACATGGCACCCGATCTCATTCTGGATATGGTGGGGGGTGATTACGTGGCGCGAAACCTGCGCTGCGTTGCCATGCATGGCCGCATCGTGAACATCGCATTCCAAAAGGGTTCGAAGGTCGAGATTGACCTCATGCCCCTCATGTTGAAACGCCTGACCATGACAGCCTCAACACTTCGAGCCCGCAGCGTTGCTGAAAAAGCCGAAATCGCCGAAGCCCTGGAAATAAATGTCTGGCCGCTCTTTGCTGTTGAAAAATGCAAGCCCATTATTTTCAAGACATTCCCCTTGGCGCAAGCGCACGAGGCGCACCGCTTGATGGAAACCAGCCAGCATGTGGGAAAGATCATATTGACGATATGACCTCTTGTTCCTACGCCGCCGAGATCACTGCGCCGAAGCTGAGGTCTTGAAGGCCGGGAAGGGGCCAATATAGCCCACATAGGCGCGGGCATCGTCCGGGTTTTGCAGCTTGTCCTTGTCGGACTCTCCATAAGGATGTTGAACCACAGTCATGAGATAGGCGAAGCCGTTTAAGTTGGCATACCAATCAATCGAAGTATTTTCCGCGCCATAGGGGGTTGTTGTGATTCGCGTCATTTTTTTAGTCTCGGTGCTCACCGCCCAGCTTGCATCATTCTGGTGACCGGTGGTTGTATCTTCACCAATCAGCAGGGTGTTGTAGCCTGAAATGAAACTCAGATTATCGGGGTTTGCGATGCTGTCGACATTACAGGTTTGTCCAGCATACGGGCCATCCTTGTAGTCGTTTGGCGTGCCAGAGAGGAACCCTTTGGCAGCGGTGATGCTGAAATCTGCGTCATATGGAAGTTCATACACCGCGCCACATGGGTTCTTTGCAAGCTTGATGTCATTTCTGCCGCCCTTGTCAAATTTGTTGCTTTGCACGCTATCTTCCATGCCATTGGAGATATCGGTGATGGAAAGAAAAAGACGCTTGCCGTCACGATCCAGAGCCATCCCTTCCATCTTGTGGAATTCCGTGGTGGCACCCAGCATGGAGGCATAGCGGCGGGTTTCAAGACGCGAGGCAGAGGTTTCCATTCCAGGCTTCACCTTCAAGCATTCGGAAAGGCCTGCAGCATTTGACGATATGAAACCGTCGGAACAGGTTCCATCATCCTGCATTTCACCCACATCAAAAATGTCAGAGAATTTTATGTTGCGAGCGAGCAGGCTGGCGATGTCCCCGTCTGTGCCATGGCCCAGATCCACCCAGGAAATATTGGCGGCTCCCGCACCTTCAATAGATGTCTGTGACCATTTCGCAGCATAGAGCTTGCCTGCCGAGAGATCGCCCGCCTTGTCGGCCACGAAACGATAAAGGCCGGTGTTTGTGCCATCATCAGAAATATAGGCAGTTTTCTTGTCAGGCATGATGAGGGCCAGCTCAACCGCCACACGGCCCATGGCATAATGTTTGGCAACAGATGTTTCGCCGGATTCCTTCACGGCGACTTCAACCGGAAAGCCGTATTTGTAAGGCTGAAATGCCGCTTTGAAATCCGCTATGGGAGCCTGATCGGTATTGACGTCAAAATACCGCGCCATAGGCAACATTTCCGCATCGAGCTCGGCATAGCCTACGGCATTTTCCAACTTTCGCGCATCCGGCGGATATTCCTCGGACCCCAGATGCGTATTCCAGGGTGTCACGGACCCAGCGCAAGGATTCCACAATCCGCCAACGGATGAAAAATCAATGGGCTGTGTTGATTGCATCGTGAGCTTGCCATCGGCAGCCTGCGTGAGTTCACTCAGATACATGGCGCCGGGGCGCGCTTCAAAATGGGTAATGGAATAAATCTTCCGACCTATTGGCAACAGGGACGTGAAGTCAGCGGCATCGGAAACGGTAGGCTTTCCTTCCTTGCCGACAATCGCCTTGTTCTTTCCATTTACGATGACACCAAACCCGTTCTCGCCGGAACGGGCCAAGGTATTCCAGCTCAACGCATGTTCGGCGCCATCAATCTTGACCGACGGAGAGACATTGATTTGACGTTTTTCTGCATCCATTGTTGGCACGGGCACCTGCGAAAATTCAATAGAGGCAGCAGAGGCCAAACCAGACATTGCAGATAGCATGCTGGCCGTGAGAAGCGCTTGATGAAGCTGGATCATGGGAACCTCCTGTTTTTTCTCTCATCTATGCCATCTCCGTGACGGGGATATGACACCCAGAGTATTCATTTGCATATTTGGCTATTGAAGCCTATATCGCTTGCATTCCCAGACCATTTTACAATTGTGTTAAGGAACCCAAGGCGGTTCCGAAGGAGCGAAAAAACCATGTCAAATGCCCCATTGATGCCGAAAGCCACTGCTGTGTGGCTGGTTGAAAATACGGCCCTTACATTCCGCCAGATCGCGGATTACTGCAATCTTCATGAGCTGGAAGTGAAGGGCATTGCCGACGGCGACGTGGCAACGGGGATCAAGGGTCTTGATCCTGTCACCGGCGGCCAGCTGACACGCGATGAAATTGAAAAGGGCGAGGCGGACCCTTCTTATGCGCTCAAGATTCTGGTTTCGAAGGTCAATATTCCGGTGCAGAAATCCACGGGCGGGCCGCGTTACACGCCGGTTTCGCGCCGTGGCGAACGGCCCGATGCCATCATGTGGCTGCTGCGCAATCATCCGGAACTTCCTGAGTCGGCCATCATGAAGCTGGTTGGCACCACCAAGACAACCATTGCTGCCATCCGTGACCGCACACACTGGAACGCCGCATCGATCAAGCCCGTGGACCCCGTTTCCCTCGGCTTGTGTTCACAGCTTGAGCTGGACTTTGCTGTCCAGAAAGCAGCGCGCAAGGCAGGCAAGGGCCAGGTGCCGGATGCCGCACCCGTGCGCACGCTTATTCCTGCCGCGGAAGTTCTGGGAACGACAGCCAATACTGCAGCCGTTGCGGCAGCTGCTGCCGAAGCGGAACGTGCTGTTGCGCCTGAGACGGTTCGCAATGATGGCAAGCAATATGATGCAGACTCTGTGTTTGCCAAGTTGAAGGGTCTCAAGATCGAAGGCAAGGAGCAGGAATAATGCGCGTCCTTGTTGTTGGCACTAACGGCGATGTGGGACGGGCAGCTGTTACAGAGTTGGCCAAGCGGCATGAGGTGGTGAGTGCTGGCAGGTCATCGGGAGATGTCCGCGTGGATCTTCTTGACACCTCTTCCATCACCGCCATGTTCAACAAGGTCGGAAAAATTGATGCGGTTGTGGCCTGCGCGGGCCATGCCTATTTTGGCCCCTTGGCAACCATGACACACGACCAGTTCATGGTGGGCCTCAATGACAAGCTGATGGGGCAGGTGAACCTCGTGCTGTTGGGAACGCCCCATGTCAATGATCGAGGTTCCTTTACGCTAACAAGCGGCGTGGTTGATCGCGATCCCATCGTCCGGGGTGTGAATGCCGCCACTGTCAATGCAGCGCTTCAGGGCTTTGTGACCGGGGCTGCCATTGAACTCGAACGCGGCATCCGCATCAATGTGGTGAGCCCAGGCCTTCTTGAAGCGTCTGCCAAGAAATTTGAAGGCTACTTTCCTGGCCATGAAACGGTATCATCGGCGCGGGTGGGATTGGCCTATGCCAAAAGCGTTGAGGGCGCCCTCACTGGACAAGTCATTATCATTTCGTAGAAATCGCGCCCGCGCTTAAATATCTTTGGCGCGTTCGCGGAGTTTGAACTTCTGGATCTTTCCCGTGCTGGTCTTGGGAAGTTCCGTAAATACCACGTGCTTGGGCAGCTTGAATTTGGCCAGGCTTTGTTTGCACCAGTCGAGTATTTCTTCAACAGTGGCCTCATTGCCGGGTTTCAGCTCCACAAAGGCACATGGGGTCTCTCCCCATTTCGCGTCAGGCTTGGCCACCACTGCGGCGGCCTGTACGGCGGGATGCTTGTAAAGGCAATCCTCGACCTCGATCGAAGAAATATTCTCGCCTCCCGAAATGATGATGTCTTTTGATCGGTCCTTGAGTTGGATATATCCATCGGGATGCAGAACGCCCAGATCTCCGGAGTGAAACCAGTCGCCGTGGAAAGCTTCCTGCGTGGCCTTGGGGTTCTTGAGATAACCCTTCATGACAATATTGCCGCGAAACATGACTTCGCCCATGGTTTCACCATCAGCGGGGACACGGATCATGGTTTCGGAATCCATGACCGTCAAGTCTTCCAAGGCATGATAGCGGACACCCTGGCGCGCCTTCTTCTTGGCGCGGCCTGCGCTGTCCAGGAGATCCCAATCCGCATTCCAGTCGTTGACTGTTGCGGGACCATAGGTTTCCGTCAGCCCGTAGAGATGGGTTACGCTGAAACCTTGTTCGGCCATGGCACTCAACACGGCTTCGGGCGGAGGTGCTGCGGCGGTGAAGAATTCTACCGTGCGAGTGAGCTTCCTTTTCTCGTGCTCGGGCGCATTCAGAATGGTGGACATGACGATGGGCGCACCGCAGAGATGTGTGACATTGTGTTCAGCCAGAGCTTCCCAAATGAGCTTGGCCCGCACCCATCGCAGGGTGACGTGGGTTCCACCCACAACTGAAATCGACCATGGAAAGCACCAGCCATTGCAGTGGAACATGGGCAGCGTCCAGAGGTAAACAGAATGCTTGGGCATGGAAGTGACCAGCACATTGCCTTGCGCCAAGAGATAAGCGCCGCGATGGTGATAGACCACGCCCTTGGGATTTCCGGTTGTGCCTGATGTATAGTTGAGCGAGATTGCGTCCCACTCATCGGCGGGCTCAGCATATTCAAAGTGCGGATCGCCTCCTGCGATGAAATCTTCGTATTCCGCGCTGCCGATCAGTTCTCCCTCAGTTGCAAATTCCGGATCCACGTAGTTGATCACCTGAGGCCGGGGACCTTTCATCGCTTCAAGTGCTGCGCGAGCCAGTGCAGAGAACTCCTTGTCGACAATCAATAACTTTGTTTCCGCATGGTCGAATGAAAAGGCAATGGTTGCCGCATCCAGCCGCGTGTTCAGTGTGTTGAGCACCGCACCTGTCATGGGCACGCCATAGTGACACTCCAGCATGGCGGGCGTATTCGCCAGAAGCACGGAGACCGTATCGTTCTTATTCAAGCCCGCCTTGCGCAGTGCCGATGCCAGTTGTCGCGCGCGGGTGTAAAAACTCTTATAGGTGGTGCGCTGCCCGCCGTGGATGATGGCAATGCGTTCGGGATAGACCGCCGCTGAACGCGCCAGAAATGCCAAGGGCGTCAGGGGCTGATAATTGGCCGCAGTCTTTTCCAGGTCGGTGTCGTAAATGGACATATAAATCCTTCAAACAAATAATCTTGCCAGTTTAGGAAATCGCCTGCGTCATGTGAAGCTGAAGTTTGTTAAGGCGCGAGAAGAGGTAGGCAGATGCGAAGTTTATGGTTATGCAGAGAAAACTTTGTGGATTGACATGACCGAAGATTCTCCAGATTCGCCCCGATTGGCATATCCTGCCGTTTTTGTGATTTTTCTGCTGCATGGGATCATGGTTGGCTCATGGGTCCCGCATATTCCCTTGGCCAAGGAACGGCTCGACGCGGGACCGGCGATGTTTGGCCTGGCACTCCTTGCCATCGCTGCAGGTGCGGTAACTGCCATGCCCCTGGCTGGCGGCTTGATCAACCGTTTTGGAAGTGCTGCCGTAACCTATGTGGCGGGCATTTGCTTTTGCCTTGCCTTTGTGGGCCCGGTGATTGCGCCAAATTTTCTCACTTTCGTAATTGCGGGTTTTGCTCTTGGTGCCTGTATCGGCAGCATGGATGTGGCCATGAATGCGCATGGCATTGCGGTTGAGCGTCAGCTCAAGAAACCCATCATGTCGATGTTGCATGGTGGCTTCAGCATCGGCGGAATGGTGGGCGGATTTCTGGGTGCGTGGGCGTTGAAATACATGGGCGAGTTCGCCCATGTCGCTGTGAGCGGCGCGGTCTCGCTGGCCATGCTTTTCATGGCTTCGCGCCATCTGCTGCCCGCTAATACCGACAAGGGCCTTTCGGATACGCATTTCGGCTGGCCCACGAAGGCCACTATCGGACTGGGACTCCTGTGCTTTCTGGCGCTCATGGCGGAAGGCTCGGTTCTGGATTGGGGCGCCATTTATTTTACCCAAAAATTTGCCATTACCGCTGCAACCGCGGCATTAGCCTATGCGTTTTTCTCGACCGGCATGGCGGCCGCGCGCCTCACCGGTGACTGGCTGCGGCAAAAAGTTGGCGCGGTGCCCATGGTGGTAACCAGTGCGCTTCTCACAGCCATTGCTCTCGCCATTGCCATCAATGTATCGTCCTTTGTTTCCGCTGTCGTTCTCTTCACCTTTGCCGGACTGGGCATTGGCAATATTGCGCCAGTTTTGTTTGCAGGTGGCGGGCGGCTTGAACCGGATGCACCGGGGCGCGGCATTGCGGCCGTTACAACATTGGGTTACGCGGGCTTTCTTGCCGGTCCCCCGCTCATTGGCTTTGTTGCACAAATCTATGGTTTGGGCCAAGCCTTGTGGTTGGTTGTGGGCGCATGCGTTATCATCGCCATTTATGGCAGCCGTGTGCGTGCGGCTGATACTTACTAAGTCCTGGATTATGGGATAGGCTTTGGCCATGAGCTTCAAAGATAAACGCATTATCGTCACCGGGGCAGGGCGCGGCCTGGGTGCAGCCTTTGCGGTGACGCTGGCAGATGCTGGCGCAGACGTTATCATGACAGGCCGCAATGTGGAAAACATGGCTTCGCTTGCAGAGTCAATCAGGCTCCGCACCGGCAAACGTCCACAGACGCTGCATATAGATCACGCCGATATCAGCCAGGTGACACTGGCTGCAAAGAAGATGCGCGATGAGGGAACGCCCGTCGATATTCTCATCAACAATGCGGCGCAGTGGTTGCCGGGATCAATGGATAGCCACGATGCATTTGCCATTGCCAATACCATTACCGGCAATGTGATCGGCAACTTGCTGTTTACGCGGGGCCTGCTGCCGCTTCTTGAGAAATCGGGTGCTGGCGATATCCTGAATGTTATTTCCACAAGCGGCATGCATAATGTTTCCCTGCAGGGTGCGTCGGTTGCCTATGTTGCTTCAAAGCACGGGCAAACCGGGTTTACGGATGCCCTGCGGCAAGAACTGCGGGGGCGCTGCGTGCGGGTGAGCGGAATTTATCCGCCCAACATCGGGAATATTTCACCGCTTGACGAAGAAGCCTGGAATGCGGTTCCGGACAAGTTGTCGTGGCCTACCAACCGCGACGTTGTGGAGGCGGCCTTGTTTGCACTCAGCCGTCCGCGGCATCTCACCATTTCATCGCTGATGCTGGAATCAGATACCGGCAATTTTCACGCATATTAGGAAACTTCCATGAAACTCAAGGGTAAAGCCGCAATCATTACGGGTGGGGCGCGCGGCATTGGCCTTGCCTGCGCGACACGCTTTGTCGAAGAAGGTGCGCGGGTTGTCATTGCCGACATCTTGGATAATGCAGGAAGAGAGATAGCCAAGCGGCTGGGAGCGCTTTACGTCCATTGTGACGTTTCAAAATCGGCTGATGTGAAATCCACCGTGGCTGAGGTGGTGAAGCAATTGGGTTGCATTGATATTCTCGTGAACAATGCCGGGATCAGCATCAACGGGGATTTCCTGGATATCACCGAGGAAGATTATGACAGGGTGATTGACATCAACCTCAAAGGTTCATTTTTCGTGTTGCAGGCTTGCGCGCGCGAGATGGTGAACCAGGTTTCGGCAGGGCGCCCTGCTGGTTCGATCATCAACATGTCATCGGTGAATGACACGCTCACAATTCCCGCCATCGCAAGTTATTGCATGGCCAAGGGCGGCGTTTCGCAGTTGACGCGTGTAGCCGCCGTTTACCTCGCACCTTATGGCATCCGCGTGAATGCCATCGGACCGGGGTCCATCAACACCGACATGCTGAAATCTGTTGTGCGTGATAAGGCAGCCGTGGACCGCTTGATGTCGCGTACCCCCATGGGGCGCATTGGAGAGCCTGCCGAAGTTGCCGCCATCGCGACATTTCTGGCATCAGATGACGCGAGCTATGTCACGGGGCAAACAATTTATGCTGACGGCGGCCGCATGCCGTTGAACTACACCGTTCCCGTCAAGGCATAGGAGACGACGTCACTTTCTCAATGCCTTGCGGGAAAGGTTTTTATTTGTTTGGTGTTAAGCGGCGCGAGGCTGGGCTTCCAACCGCATGATCTCGTCCTTGATCTTCAATTTTCGACGCTTGATTTCTGCGAGCTCCGCATCAGTTGATGCAGGATGGGCGATCGCCTCTGCTAATTCACTTTCTAATGTACGATGCTTGGAAATCAACTCACTCAGATGGGCTTCCAGGGACATTAAGACCTCCGCTCCAGTTCAAGTTAGTGTCATCATATTATCATAAACATGTGTATGTGTCGAATGACTTTCAATAGCCAATAAGTCTGTGTTAAAGAGCTTCTTTTAGGGGACGTTTATCTGCATGGACACGCTGCAAGAGGTTGCGATTCGCTCAAAATTGCAGAATTTGCTGCAACAGCACCGTGATCTTGATGCCGCGATTCTTTCCTTGCAAGAGCTGGGAACCAGCGATCCGCTGCAACTTCGGCGCCTGAAAAAAATGAAGCTTGATCTCAAGGACCAAATATCGCTCATTGAGAACATGTTGATTCCCGATATCATAGCGTGAAGGGTCACCAGAGTTGAAACCTTCCGTTGCTATTGTCATGGGCAGCCAGTCTGACTGGGCCACCATGAAACACGCCGCTGACGTTCTGGATTTGCTCGGGGTCATCCATGCGGCAAGAATTGTGTCGGCCCATCGCACGCCGCAGCGGCTTTACGATTTTGCCAGGGGTGCAAAGGCAGAGGGCTTTCACGTGATTATTGCGGGGGCAGGCGGTGCCGCGCATTTACCGGGGATGGTTGCTTCCATGACCATACTTCCCGTATTTGGCGTACCAGTTGAATCAAAGGCGCTTTCGGGACAGGATTCTCTTCTGTCCATTGTCCAGATGCCTGCGGGCATTCCGGTGGGCACACTGGCCATCGGCAAGGCAGGGGCTACCAATGCCGGACTTCTGGCCGCAAGCGTATTGGCGCTGGCTGATCCGGCGCTCGCCGCGCGCCTGGAGGAGTGGCGGGAAAAACAGACCAATTCGGTTGCCTTCACGCCCCGGGATGACGCCTGATGCGGTTGGCGAAGGCTTTGGCACCTGGAGCCACGATCGGTATTCTGGGAAGCGGGCAATTGGGCCGCATGCTGGTGCTTGCTGCAGCCAAGCTGGGTTTCAAATGCCATGTCTATGCCCCGGAGGTCGACAGTCCGGCCTTTGAGGTATCAGCCGCACATACAATCGCTGCCTATCATGATTTTGCCGAGCTGGAAAAATTCGCGCGCGCCGTTGATGTCGTGACCTACGAGTTCGAGAACGTGCCAGGAGAGACTGCGGAATTCCTGGAGTCACGTGTGGTTCTTGCGCCCAGCACTGCGGCATTGAAGACAGCACAGGACCGCGTGGCCGAAAAAAACTTTATCGCGGAACTTGGCATTTCTGTTGCACCCTTTGCAGCGGTGGATACCGAGCAGGATCTGCAGGGGGCACTTGTCACAATAGGTCGGCCTTCTATCTTGAAAACCCGTCGTTTCGGATATGACGGCAAGGGGCAATCCAAGATCATGGCTGAGACCTCGCCAGCCGTTGCCTGGGCGGATATTGGCAAGTCACCGGCCATTCTTGAGGGCTTTGTGGCTTTTGAACAGGAGATCTCGGTGATTGCCGCGCGTGGCTGGGATGGCACCGTAGCGGTGTATGACGTTCCTGAGAATCTCCATGAAAATCACATCCTGAAAACCTCAACCGTGCCCGCCCGCATTTCTGAAGACCTTGCCGCGCATGCCAGAGTGATGGCGCGCAGGATCATTTCCGCGCTGGATTACGTGGGCGTAATGGGGATTGAGATGTTTGTCTCGGGTGGGGACATCATCGTTAACGAGATTGCGCCGCGGGTCCATAATTCGGGCCATTGGACGCAGGAAGCCTGTGTGGTTTCGCAGTTTGAACAGCATATTCGTGCCATTTGTGGCTGGCCTTTGGGCGATACACGGAGGCATTCCAATGTGGTCATGCACAATATTTTGGGCGATGACATCCTGAAATGGGTGGAATTTGCGGGCGGCACTCAAACCGGCGTGCATATCTATGGCAAAAGCCAGGCCCGACGCGGACGGAAAATGGGACATATAAATGTACTGACCCCTCGACAGGGCTAGCTGGCTGTGGTACGCCACGCCAACTTTTAATCGGCCCCGTTCACGGGGCTTGTTTCATTGAAATTCAACTTTGACCAATTTGAGGTAGCACTTGCAAGTCGTAGTCCGTGACAACAATGTCGATCAAGCCCTGAAAGTCCTCAAGAAAAAGATGCAGCGTGAGGGCATTTTCCGCGAAATGAAGTTGCGCGGCGCATTTGAAAAGCCATCCGAAAAGAAGGCACGTGAGAAGGCTGAAGCCATTCGCCGCACGCGCAAACTGGCCCGCAAGAAGCTGCAGCGCGAAGGCCTGTTGCCCATGCCCAAGAAGATCGAGAAGCCCAAGCGCTTTGGCGCAGGTGGCGGTGCCGGTGCTGGCGGCGCGTTCTAAGCCAGCCTCATTTACTGAATTCAGGCCGTGGATTGCAAAAGTCCGCGGCCTTTGTGTTTTTCGCCAGGTGTTCTGATGCAGGGCTCAACTATCCCAGACGGGAGCCCATGACCCGTTCACCAATCTCCGGCCTTCGTCCAGCTTGCGTATCTGCATCACATCGCTTGTTGTAAGAGATAGATCCTTGGCGGCGAAATTGGATTTGATACGGGCGGGCTTGCTGGAGGAGGGGATGACCACATGGCCTTCCGCCATCAGAAATGCCAAAGCCACCTGTTCGGCATTGGCGCCATGGGCTGCCGCGATCTTCTGCAACTCAGGACTTTGTGAAACGGTGCCACGCGCCAGCGGGGAATATGCGGTCATCGGAATGCCCTTGGACTGGCTGTAGTCGACAATGATGCGGTTCTGCAGGAACACGTGAATTTCGCACTGGTTGGTGCTGAGCTTGCGATTGCCGAGCAACTGCAGGGCGCGGTCCAGATATTTTTTGGTGAAGTTGGACACGCCGATAAAGCTGGCCAATCCCGCGTCATAGACGGCGGCAAACTGCGCCATGTAATCTGTGATGTCATATTGGTCCTTGATCGACGGCCAATGCAACAGCAAGAGGTCGACCTTCGGAACGCGCAATTTCTCGAGGGATATTTTTACATGTGGCATGATCTGGCCGGGACCGAAGCTTTCGGGTGAGACCTTTGTGGTGATGAAAATCTCGGAGCGCGCGATGCCGCTGTCGGCTATGGCCTTGCCCACGAATTCCTCGTTGTTGTAAGCCTCGGCCGTGTCGATGTGGCGGTAACCTGTCTCCAAGGCACAGGTCACGCAATCATAGGCCTCTTTACCGCTGCGCTTCCAAGTGCCGTATCCGATTTGCGGGACGGGACCTATCTTTTTGGCGTCTATCATGAATGGTCTCCTGATGGGAACTTTCAAAACCTTAAGCCATTTGGCTTGGATTGGACACCCAATGATAATTACGACATGAAGGGCCATGATTTCACTTCATCACAGCTGGCGCGAGCCATTGCAGGCGGAATTTGACCAGCCCTACATGGGTGAGCTGAAGCAATTCCTTGTGACAGAACGGGAAAAGGGAAAGCGGATTTTCCCCAAGGGCAACGAATGGTTTCACGCACTGGATGCAACACCTCTCGATAAGGTGCGCGTCGTCATCCTGGGGCAGGACCCCTATCATGGCGAGGGTCAGGCGCATGGTCTGTGTTTTTCCGTAAAGCATGGCGTGAAGATTCCGCCTTCCCTGGTGAATATCCATAAAGAGATGCGGAGCGACCTCGGCGTGGAACCACCGCTTCACGGAAACTTGGAAGCTTGGGCGCAGCAGGGCGTGTTGTTGCTCAACGCCGTTCTCACCGTGGAGGCGGGGATTGCGGCATCCCACCAGGGTAAGGGTTGGGAACGCTTTACCGACGCCATCATCCGTCAGCTGAACGATCAACCGCGTCCCATCGTGTTCATACTCTGGGGTGCTTATGCGCAGAAGAAAGCCGCCTTCGTGGACCGCAGCCGCCATCTCGTGCTCACGTCGGCGCATCCATCGCCGCTTTCGGCGCATAACGGCTTTTTCGGTTCACGGCCGTTTTCGAAAGCCAATGCTTTTCTGGTGGAGCATGGCGAGCAGCCGATTGACTGGAAGCTGCCCTAAGCTCCGGTCAATTTCTTTGCCGCTGCCAATTCGCGTTTCAAAAGGGGCAGCAGATCTGCGTTGGCGGCCACGATGTTGCCGGTCTGCATCGGGCTTGCCTCACTATCACAATCACTGGTGAAACCACCGGCCTCGCGGATGAGAAGAATGCCTGCAGCCAGATCCCAAGGCTGCATGCCGCGCTCCCAGAAGGCATCGATACGGCCAGCTGCCACATAGGCAAGCTCCAGCGTAACAGAGCCCAATCTCCGAATGCCAATGGCCTTGGCTTGCAGCACGGCGATTTCGGCGCGATTTTCACCGTGCCCGGTTCTGCCGCGATGGGGAATGCCGCAGCACAGAAGTGATTCATGGATGTCCTTGCGCTGCGCCACGCGAATGCGCGTGTTGTTCAGAAATGCGCCTGCTCCCTTTTCAGCTGTAAACATTTCATCGCTTATGGGGTTGTAGGTCACCGCCGCCACGATCTCGCCTTTGCGCTCAAGGGCTACCGAGATTGCGAAAAAGGGAAGGGAATGCATGAAATTTGTGGTGCCATCGATAGGATCGATGAGGAAGCGATGATCAGGGTCTGTGCCTGATACCGCGCCTGATTCTTCCATGAGGAACCCATAGCCAGGACGGGCTTTCTCCAATTCGGTGCGCAGCACTTTCTCGCAGCGCTTGTCGGCAGCCGTCACATAGTCACCCGGACCCTTCACAGACACCTGCAAATTGCTGAGTTCGCCATAATCGCGCTGGACACCGCGTGCTGCCTTGCGAATGGCGGCAATCATTATGGTCATGGTGGGAGAAGCAGCCACGGAAATTTCCTTGTTGAATATGCGAGGGAGTTAGCAAACCTCGCCAGGCATAGCTAGAGCGGTGAAAATTTTGCAAAAAGGGACTTGAAATTGCTTTTGTACGATATATCTTAAGCATAGTCTAAAGATAACAAAGAAAGGTATATCATATGTATAGACATTGTCATGAAGGCCATGGATATGGCCGCAGCGGCAGCCAGCGTGAATGCGGGCCGCGTGAACGGGGATGGGGCGGCTTTGGGCGAGGTCCCGGCGGCTACGGAGGTGGTCCCAGCGGCTTTGGCGGGCGCGGCGGGCGCATGTTCGGTCCCGGCGATCTTCGGCTCGTGCTGCTCTCCCTGATCGCTGAGAAGCCCCGTCATGGCTACGATCTCATTCGTGCCATTGAAGAAAAATTCGGCGGCGGCTATGCGCCAAGCGCTGGCGCCATCTATCCAACGCTCACCCTGCTGGTTGAACAGGATTATCTGCAAAGCGAGGAAGTGGGTGGTGGCAAGAAACGCTACAGCATCACCGATGGCGGGAAGGCTTTCCTTGCCGAAAACGGCGCTGCGGTGGAAGGGGTAATGGCGCGCATGGATTTGGCGGCACAAGCTTTCAAGATCCATTCCACGCCGGATGTGGTGCGTGAGGCTTTTCACACCTTGCGGCATTCCCTCCACATGCGGCAAGGGCCATGGAATGAAGCTGAAACCATCCGCATCCGGACCATCCTGGAAAAGGCCGCCCGCGATATCGTTGGGGGCAGCGGGCAGGCTTAATTGGTGTTTTTTGCCGATTCCGGTTTGAAGGCCAGGGCCTTGGCCTCCGCCTGTTTCTGCAAATCAGGTGGCTGTTTTGATGCGAAATCATCCAGCCAGGGGTCGGCTCTGCCGCCCTGGGTGGCCAGCCTGTTCCATTTCATGGCGGCAACAGGGTCGAGTGGTACGCCGCGGCCTGTGGCGTAGAGCCTGGCGATGCGGTTTTGGGCTATGGCATTTCCATGCTTGGCAGACAGGAGCATCCATTGGGCGCCCACTGTTTCATTTTTCTGGACGCCTTCGCCGCGGAAGACGAGTACGCCGTAGTCCATTGCAGCTTCTGGAAGGCCTTGGCTTGCGGCTTTCGAAAAGAGGGTGGCCGCAGTGATCAGGTTTTTTTCAACGCCTTTACCATCCAGATACAGAAGGCCCATGTTATATTGCGCGTCGGCAAAACCCAGGTCAGCGGATTTCCTGAACCAGTCGGCGGCCTTGGCCCAATCCGGGTCGGTTCCGTAAATGCCGGTTTCCAAAAGGCCGAGATTATACTGGGCCTGCGGGTTGCCGCCCGCGGCGGCCAGGGTGAGCCATTTTGCGCCTTCGTCCGCATCGGGGGTGCCCAGAGAGCCATTGAGATACATCATGGCAAGGGAAAACTCTGCTCCCGGGTGTTGCTTTTCTGCGGCCTTCTTGAACCATTCCGCTGCCTTCTTCACATCGGGGGCGACGCCACTCCCTGTCTGGTAAACCGCACCCATCATGGCCATGGCGCGCGCATCGCCAGCTTTGGCCAGCGGTTCGGCGATTTCGATGGCGGACTTGAAGTCCTTGTCTTCAAACATGGCGACAGCTTCTTCAAAAGAGGGGGCTGCGAAAACCGGGGTGGAGAAGGCAAGCAGGAGGAACAGAATAGTGCTGAATTTCATGACCTTATCCGTTGCATGAGAGCTGAAACGTGGAGCGTTGCAGCTTCGGGCGAGGCCCACATGGCGTCACCGGGGCGGATAAAGTCTGGTTTCTGCGGCAGCAATATGTCGAGGTCTGCGGGTTCTACCGGATCAAAGGCAACACTTGGGATTTCGAAGAGATCAGCCCACCACCCAATGATGGGTTCCTTGGGGGTATAGGTGTTTTGTGAAAAGGCAATGTAGTCAGCGCCCGCTTCGGCCGCTTCCATGGCGGCATGGCGGGAAGCGCCACAATAGACACCGAGAATCTTGTCTTTTTCCAAGCTCTTGCGCAGTGCTGCCACATCAGCGTCGGCCTGGTTTACATGCATGCCGTCACTCTTGGGATCGGGCGTTTGCCGGTTCAATACCGCAAGTCCCAAGGCCTGCAATTTAGCTGTCATCGGAAGTGCTGAGGTAACAATGCTGGCTACGTCACCTGCCGCACAGGCGGCTGTTGCACATGCCAGTACCTGTTCAGCCGAAAGGGTTTCGGGTGCCAGGAGAAAAAGTCTGGGCAGAGTCATGCCTGCGCTTCCAATTCTTCCGACCATTTGCCGATCGACGCTGATGCGTTCATGCGGGCACGATGGGCGAAAGCCTTTTGGGCGGCAAGAATGTTGGCAGGCTTTCCCTCCCAGGTTTTCAGGGCATCATCGTGGAGCGCACGGTTATAGGAAAATGTGAGGGGCCAGGGGCGCGCTTTGCTTGCGTTCATGCAGTTGAGATGAGCTGTGGCATCCCGGCTGGATTGTCCGCCAGACAGAAATGCGATACCAGCCACATCGGCAGGCACGCAGCGCCGCAGGACATCCAATGTCATATCCGCCACGGTCTGCACATCTGCTGGTCTGGAACTGGAAGCGCCTGCAGTCACCATGTTGGGTTTCAAAATCATGGCGCGAAGATTGACGCGGGAGAGCTGTTCAAACTGTTCTGTGAGGACAGCGGCGGTCACTTCGGCGCAGCGTTCGATGTCATGTGTGCCTTCCATGAGAATGTCCGGCTCTACAATAGGAACGATACCTCCTGCCTGACAGATTTCCGCATAGCGGGCGAGAGCATTGGCATTCTCCCTTATGCATGCGGGCGTGGGTAAAGTGTTGCTGATGGAGATCACAGCGCGCCATTTGCCAAAACTCGCGCCGCCGCCTTTGTAGGCGGCAATGCGCTGGGCAAGATCTTCGAGGCCATGGGTCAGCAATTCACTGTCAAAAGGTTTTTGGCCCTTATCCAGTTTTATGCCGGTGAGCGCGCCAGTTTCACGGATGATTTCGCGAAGGAGCTTGCCGCTGCGGGCTGACTGGTGAAAGGTTTCGTCATAGAGAATGACACCTGAAACATAGTCTTGCATGGCCTGCTGCGTCGTGAACAGCATTTCGCGATAATCTCTCCGGCTTTCCTCGGTGGAGGGAACGCCTGCCGCCGCGAGCCGCCTGGTAATTCCAGGGGTAAAATCATCAACCGCCAGAAGGCCTTTGCCTGAAGCCACAAGACGTTTGGCGATATCTTCCATCAAGCTGTCTCTAGCGCCATGACCCCTGGCAGCGGTTTGCCTTCCAGCCATTCGAGGAAGGCCCCGCCCGCCGTCGAGGTATAGGTAAAGTCTGCGCCCACGCCTGCGTGATTAAGTGCAGAGACCGTGTCGCCTCCACCTGCAATGGAGGCAACCTTGCCGGCCTTTGTCAGGCTCGCCACATGTCTGGCGCAGGCAACGGTTGCTGCATCAAAGGGAGCTATTTCAAACGCCCCCAAGGGTCCGTTCCAGACAAGTGTTTTGGCAGCATCGAATGCCGCATTGATCCGCGCCACAGTATGGGTGCCCACATCAAGGATCATGTCGTCGGCGGCCACATCGGTTACAGGAATGTTGCGGCTGGGAGAATTTGCCTCGAATTCTTTTGCCACTACTACATCCGTTGGAAGCAGCAGCGTGCAATTCCGCATTTTTGCAGCAGCAATGATGTCGCGTGCCGTGGCCAGCAAATCATGTTCGCACAGCGACTTGCCGATGTTGTATTCCTGTGCTGCCAGAAAAGTATTTGCCATGCCTCCGCCGATGACAATGGTATCGGCAAGGCCTGAAAGATTGCCCAGCAATTCCAGTTTGCTGGAAACCTTGGCTCCGCCCACCACCGCCACCAAGGGGCGCTTGGGATTTTCAAGGGCTGCTTCCAGCGCACGGAGTTCGGCTTCCATGGCGCGTCCCGCATAGGACGGGAGCAGATGGGCAATGGCTTCAGTTGAAGAATGGGCGCGGTGGGCTGCCGAGAAAGCGTCATTCACAAAAATGTCGCCGAGACTTGCGAGCATGCTTGCAAAGCCTGCGTCATTCTTTTCTTCACCGGCATGATAACGGGTGTTTTCCATCAGCACGCATTTACCCGGTTTGACGTCGACTGAGGGTGTCGACCGCCAATCCGTTGACACGAATTTCACCGGACGACCGAGAATTCTCTCTAGTGCAGGGGCTACTGGTTGCAGCGACATTTCTGGCACCACTTTACCCTTGGGTCGGTCGAAATGCGCCAGAATGATAACAGCAGCATTCTTGTCCAGAAGTTCGCGCAGCGTGGGCGCCACGCGATCAATGCGGGTCGTATCGGTGACCTTGCCGTTCTCAAGAGGAACATTGAGGTCGAGGCGAATGACGACGCGCTTGCCATTTACATCTACATCATCGAGGGTCTTGAACGCTGGCATGGACAATCCTTACTTTTTCGCAGCCTTGACGATGGCCTTGGCGGTTATCCCGAAGTGTTTGTAGAGTTCTTCGGCCGGGCCTGATGCGCCGTAGCCCTTCATGCCGATAAATGTGCCTTCATTGCCAATGAAGCGGTTCCAACCCTGGGATACACCCGCCTCGATGGCGATGCGGATTTTTTCAGTTCCCATGACCCGTTCCCGGTAGGCTTTTGACTGCTGTTCAAACAGCTCCATTGAAGGAACGGAAACCACGCGTGTAGGCGTTCCCGATTTTTCGAGGGTTGCCTGCGCCTCCATTGCGATTTCCACTTCAGAGCCCGTGGCGAAAATGACCACGCGAGATTTTTTCGAAGCGGCGGAAACTTCATAGGCGCCTTGCCGGGAAAGATTGCGGCTGGCATAGGCCATGCGTGTTGGTTTAAGCTTCTGCCGGGTCAGCGCCAGGATGCTGGGTCCAGTATCATGCTCCAGGGCAATCTGCCAGCATTCAACGGTTTCCACCGCATCACAGGGACGCAATACCAGGAGATTTGGCATGGCCCGAAGTGCTGCCAAGTGTTCCACGGGCTGGTGGGTCGGGCCATCTTCACCCAGGCCAATGGAGTCATGGGTCATTACATAGATTGAGCGGATATGCATAAGTGCGGCCAAGCGAATTGACGGACGGCAATAATCCGTAAAGCACATGAAGGTGCCGCCGTAGGGAATGACGCCACCATGCAGCGCCATGCCGCTCATGGCTGCAGCCATGCCATGCTCGCGGATGCCGTAATAGACATAGGTGCCGCCGTAATCCTGGGCATTCAGGGCCTTCTGGTCCTTGGACTTGGTATTGTTTGATCCGGTGAGATCAGCCGAGCCGCCGATGGTTTCGGGCAGTGCGGGATTGATGATATCCAGCGTGTTCTGCGAGGCATTGCGGGTGGCAAGGGTTGGTGGATCCTTGGCTAGAAGTTTTTTGTAATTGTCGAAAACTTCGTCAAAATTGGCCGGCAACTCACCTGCCATGATGCGGTTGAATTCGGCCTTGTGTTGCGATGCAGCAAGGCGCTTTTCCCAGGCCAGACGGACATCCCGCCCGCGCGTGCCCACGCTTCTCCAGGCCTTGAGGATATCATCGGGTATGACGAAGGCTGGATGGTCCCAGCCCAATACCTTGCGGGCGGCCGCAATTTCGTCGGGTCCCAAAGGCGAACCATGGGCTTCCTTGGTGCCCTGCTTCTTGGGTGAGCCGAAGCCTATGATGGTCTTGCAGGCGATCATTATGGGTTTATCGGAGGTTTGTGCGGCTTCGAGGGCGGCAGCCACCTCTTCGTTATCATAGCCATCGACCGATATCACATTCCATTGGGCAGAGCGGAAGCGTTGGACCTGATCGGTTGAATCCGACATGCTCACCTTGCCGTCGATCGATATGTCGTTGTTGTCCCACAGCACGATCAAGTGATTGAGTTTCAAATGACCTGCCAGCGTGATGGCTTCCTGTGAAATGCCTTCCATGAGGCAACCATCGCCTACAAGCACATAGGTCTTATGGCTGACAAGTTCATCACCGTATTTTGCCGCCAGGTGGCGTTCGGCTATGGCAAATCCCACCGCATTGGCAATGCCCTGGCCCAGCGGCCCCGTCGTGGTTTCGATGCCTGAAGAATGGCCGTATTCAGGGTGACCTTCGGTTTTGGAGCCCAACTGGCGGAAATTCTTGATATCTTCCAGCGTCATGTCGGGATAGCCCGCCAGGAACAGAACTGAATACAGCAGCATCGAGCCGTGACCCGCCGAGAGAATGAACCTGTCGCGGTCGGGCCAGCGGGGCGCAGTTGCGTCAAATTTCACAAAGCGGCTGAAAAGAACCGTTGCCACATCGGCCATGCCCATGGGCAAACCGGGATGGCCGGAGTTTGCCTTCTGGACAGCATCCATGCTGAGCGCCCTGATGGCGTTGGCCAAGGATTTCTGCAGGTCAGGAGCAATTGTATTCATGATGGCAAGTCCTTGATTTTCGGGCGGGGTTGGGCACTGATTAACAGCAGTTTTACCGTAGTCAACCGCGCTGTTTTACAAACTGTTAGAAGACAATTTTACCTATTGAAGTGTATTTACTAACGTAACATATTGGCAAATGTTGCGAAAACGTGATTTGCTGAGGGGCAGGAATGGCAGATACACAGAAGCTTAATGACGCTTTTGATCGATTTGAGGCAGCTTTGGGTGCTTTTGAAAGGGCACTGGCCAAGCGGCAGAATATTGTTGGAGAGGTAGACGCATTGCGCGGTGACAGAACCAAGATCGCCTCGGAACTTGATCTGGTGAAGACCAAGGCCACTGAGCTGGTGCATACAAACAAATCCGCGGTGGGCAAGATCGACGCGGCCATGTCGCGCATCCGTGCTGTCCTGCACAGCAACAGCGGAGGCTAGGCCTATGGCCAATGTCGTTGTCACCGTCGCGGACCGTCCGTACACCATGCAATGTCCGGATGGTGAGGAAGAGCATCTGCGCGAGCTTGCGGCACTTCTTGACAGTGAGATCAGCCGCATCAAGCAAAGCGTGGGCGCCATTGGAGATATCAGGTTGCTGGTGATGAGCGGCCTGATGGTGGCTGACCGCCTGTCGGAAGCAACTGCGAAGATCGAGGCGCTGGAGGACCAGATCAAGGGCTTACGTGAATCCCGCAATCTGGCACAAATGCAAACCAAGGACATTGAAGCCAAATTCACCGATCGGCTGGAACGCGCCAGCGCCAGGCTGGAAGGCATTACAAAGGTTATGCGTTAGCCGTTGCCTATCCCGAATCGTTTGCCAAAAACGGCAAAAACAAGGACATCGGAAACGCCTGCAAATTAAATTTTGTTAACTTGCTGCATCGCAGCAACGCGTTCAGTTTCTGCGGCATTCCAGTACTTGTCGTGCTGGATGCCGGACCAGGGAAACCGTCCGGGCTTTGAAATGGCTCTGGTCTGTTGACCATCGAGAGGGCCCAATTGCAGAGGACTAAATCATGAAAAAATTTGTAACACTGCTTCTTGCTTCAGCTGCCATGGTTGCTACGGCTTATGCCGGGGAAATGGCCGGTGTGGTAAAAAGCTTTGATGCCGCTACCAAGACAGTCATGCTTGAAGACGGCACGAGTTATGTGTTGGCAGACGGCGTTGCCAGTGATGGCCTTGTTGCCGGTGCCAAGGTCATGGTTACCTTTGACGATACGACAAAGGCTGCAACGGCTGTAGCAATGCAGAAGTAACTTTCAGCATTGAACCCATTGTTAACTTGGGTTTTGCGCGTCCGGTTCTGCCGGGCGCGCTTTTTCATGTGCGGGCTTGCGCGCTGATAATGGTCAACGCAAATATTCCGAACACGCCGGCAAACAGGTAATCAATGCCGCGCATGATTTTGGGATTGGATTTCAGCGTCTTGATGAAGCGTTCCGCGGCGAGAATAAAAAGCGTCGAGGGCAGGGCGTTGAATGCCACGAAATAGAGCCCCAGGAAAAGCAGCTTGCCGGAGACATAGGGATCGGCGGCTTCCACAAAGCCCGGCAGAAACGTGACAAAGAACAGAACCACTTTGGGATTGGAGAGGTTCACCACCAGGCCATTGAGAAATGCCGACCACACGGCAGGCCGGGGCGTTTCGTTCCTGATGTAATTGGTTTTCAACATCGAGCCGTGACGGATGGCCTGGAACGCCAGCCACAGAAGATAGGCAGCGCCCACGAGCTTCATCGTGTTGAAGGCCACGGGACTGGCATTGATCAGCACCGATATGCCGAAGGCCGCCAGCACGGAATGCACGCAGCAGCCCAGCGAAGTTCCAGCCATTGCCGCCAGGCCTTCCCAGCGGCCACCGGATAGCGTTTTGGAAAGCCACAGGCTCATGTCCGGCCCGGGGGTTATGAACAGGACAAAACACGCTAGGGTATAAACGGACAGGACGCCCGCTGAAGGGATGAAATCAAACATGGTGATGCAACATAGCAAGCCTTTCCGTGCTGGCAATCGCCATCAGGCAGACTTACTGCACGTCGTCCCCTTCGGCCTTGCGCTTCACGCCGGTCACCATGGATTTCACCAGATTTTCCCGATGCCTGAAACTCGCCAGAACCACGCCAGAAACATGGGCTATCACGAGCAGGATCATTCCATCTGCGCTCAGGCTGTGGACGATCTGAACCCAATCGTCGCCATAATAGGTGTTGGTTGTCATCATCCATCCGGTGAAACCGGTCGTGCCCACCGCCAACATCAATGCGATGATCATGTAGCCGCCGGCTGGGTTATGACCGATATAGCGGGGTTCGTCGCCCGTCTTGATGGCGCGCAGATAGCCTAGGACGGTTCGAGGGCTTCTGATGAATTGCGAAAAGCGCGCGTAGGAGGTGCCGGTAAAGCCCCACAGCAAGCGCACGATAATGAGGGCCACTGCAGAATAGCCTATCCATTGATGAAGTTCACCGCGCGAATCCGACGACAGCCAGGCAAAGGCAATGCTGGCAACCAGGCTCCAGTGAAAAATACGGACCAATGGGTCCCAGACGCGCACCATCACCGGGTTTTGGCGCGCGTCCTGGCGTTTCGTCAAACTTAATTCTCGCCTGCTTCAGCGTTCTTGGCCATTTCAAGGGTTTCTGCGTTGTAGGCCTGGTTCATTTTCTTGCCAGACTTGTCGATGGCATAAACTTCGTAACAGCCTTTTTCGACCTTGATCTTCTTTACTTTCACGCCATCCTTGGCAAGCATGGCTTCGAGGTCCGCCTGTGGCTTGAATTTCGCAACGGCAGCCGTGCTGCACTCGCTTGCGGCAAAGGCCGACGTGCTGAGGAATGCCGATACGGCGGTCAGGGCGATGAGTTGGTAAATTCTTGTCATGGGTATCTCCGAACAGGGGTTCATTGCATCGAGGCGAAGCTCTCGCCTGCCCTCACTATCTCCTGCGCCGGTCTGAAAAGCTTATTACAAAAGGTTGAGGTGATTACAAATCGTTGAAGTGCGAGTGCCGGAAATGAGCATGGGCCAGGGGACTGGATTTCACCTGTCCGAGCGCCTACATATGTTGGTGGCGGGCTGCAGGGTTCGTGAAGGAACATTTTTTCCCAGGGCCTATAATCGATCTTTAGGGAGCTGTCCCTGAGCTGAATCGTGGTTCGGTTCACACGGCGCCCACCTACGTGAGTAGGGACCCGGGATCGTCAGTTCCCACGGCTCATGGTGGCCCGCCACTTCTTTTAAAGGAGTTGATGATTTCTGATCTGAAAGTTGAAAAAAAGGCGGCAAGGGCAAAAGCCAGTGCCCTGCGGGCTGGGCTTCACGCCGATCTATCCTTGACAGCAGGCGCTCGCCTGGCGGCGCGGGGCCTTCCCATCCCGCTTCAACCCCAATGTATTATTGTTTCCATATTCCATTCATTTGGAACGGAAATTTCCACTTTTGAAGTCTTTGACGCTTTGGTACGCACAGGATGGATTACAGCGCTCCCCATTGTGGTTGCCAAGAACATGCCGCTGCTGTTCAGGCGCTGGATGCCTGGCGAGCATCTGGTGTCAGGGCTGTGGGATATCCAGATACCGGCCGATACTGCCGAAGAAGTTGACCCTGATGTCCTGCTCGTTCCGCTCCTGGCGTTTGACCGGGCGGGATACAGGCTGGGCTATGGCGGGGGCTTCTATGACCGCACGCTGGAGAAATTGCGCTGTATCAAACCAGTGACTGCCATCGGGCTCGGCTATGCGGGTCAAGAAGTTGACAGCGTATTGCGTGACGAGCATGACCAGAAACTGGATTGGATCATGACTGAACGCGAGACGATTAAATGCGCTTGATATTTCTTGGGGATGTTGTGGGCAAATCCGGCCGCGAGGCGGTTTACAAGGAACTTCCGCTGTTGCGCGAGCGCCACAAGCCTGATCTTGTCGTGGTGAACGGTGAAAACGCAGCGCATGGCTTTGGCATCAGCCTTGATATCTATTTGAAGCTCCGCGATTGTGGTGCCGACGTCGTGACCTTGGGCAATCATGCTTTCGATCAGCGTGAAACACTGGTGTTCATTGAACGCGAGGCCAATCTCATCCGCCCGGTGAACTGGCCTGTGGGCTGTCCAGGGCGCGGCACCGCCATGGTTGAAACTGCCAGGGGTCAGCGCGTGCTGGTCATGAACGCCATGGGGCGCGTGATGATAGAACCTTTGCTGGATGATCCTTTCCCGGTAATCGCGCGAGAACTTGATCAATGCCAGTTGGGCCGGGATTGCGATGCGGTGCTCATCGATTTTCATGCGGAGGTATCATCCGAAAAGATGGCCATGGGCCATTTTGTTGACGGGCGCGCCAGCCTGATTGTGGGCACGCATACGCATACGCCCACTGCCGATCATCAGATTCTGCCAGGCGGCACGGCTTATATGACGGATGCCGGCATGTGCGGCGACTACGACTCGGTCATCGGCATGGACAAGGCCGAACCGCTGCAGCGGTTCCAGCGCAAACTTCCAATGGAGAAATTCAAGCCTGCCGAAGGGGAGGCCACGGTCTGCGGTGTGGCGGTTGAAACCGATGACAAGACAGGTCTTGCCCTCAAGATCGCGCCGATCCGGATTGGCGGACGGCTATCGCAGGCGGACGTTGCCTTCTGGTAATATGACTATAATTTTCAACTCGCGGCAAAAAAACTCTAGTGACCTTTGGTGTGGCTATGCTTAGTATTGCCTCCAGCGCCTCGTTATAAGAACTGAAACATGGACATCCCACAGCGTTGCGGGTGACATGCGCACAGTCGGCAGGGTCGTGTATCTGGGGAGGTCGTTTCAGGCTACGGTGGCGGGAATGTCGGATTTTCCGGCATGGCTCCGTGGGCTGGCCACTTTCTCCATTAATTGTTTGAGCCGCGAATGGCGATTTAGGAGGATAGACTTTAATGAAGAAACTTTCATTTTTGTTCGGCGCAGCACTGCTGGCTGGAACTGCATTCACTGGAATTGCCCAGGCTGCAGATGAACTCACCGTTGTCTCATGGGGCGGCGCCTATTCCGCATCCCAGCACAATGCCTTTGTTGAACCCTATGTGAAGGACGGCAACAAGGTCACTGAAGCCGAATACAATGGCGAAGTTGCCAAGATCAAGGCGATGGTTGAAGCCAAGGCTGTAACCTGGGATGTCGTGGACGTTGATACGCCAACGGGTCTTCAGGGCTGTGCTGAAGGCGCTCTTGAAACCATCGACTGGGCCAAGCTCGGACTCGACAAATCAAAGTTCATTGGCGGCGACCTTCTGGATTGCGCCGTTCCGAACATCGTTTATGGCACCGTATTTGGCTATGACACAACCAAGCTGAAGGAAGGCCCAACGCAGCTTACAGACCTTTTCGACACTGCGAAGTTCCCGGGCAAGCGTGGTTTGTGGAAGAACCCACAGGTCAATCTGGAATGGGCGCTCATTGCCGATGGCGTTGCTTCAAAAGATGTCTACAGCGTTCTGGGAACACCGGAAGGCGTTGACCGCGCATTCAAGAAGCTCGACACCATCAAGGCTGACATTGTGTGGTGGGAAGCCGGCGCACAGGCTCCACAGCTTTTGGCTGATGGCCAGGTTGTCATGACGTCCGCCTGGAACGGCCGTCTGCAGACCGCCATCGACAAGGACAAGAAGCCCTTCAAGATCGTCTGGGATAACCAGGGACTTGACTGGGACTGGTGGGCCATTCCCAAGGGCACGCCGAAGCTTGAAGAAGCCTATCGCTTCATTTCTTATTCTTCTGATGCCGGCCGCATGGCCAATCAGACGAAGTTCATTGCCTATGGCCCTGCCAACACGGATGCCATTCCGAACATTGAAGCTGCCACGCTGCCTAACCTTCCGACAGCTCCGGAAAACCTGAAGACCGCCTTCAACATCGATCCGCAATTCTGGGCCGATCATGGCGATGAGCTGAAAGAGCGTTTCAACGCCTGGCTCGCCAAGTAAGGCATTTGGGGCGGAAGGAAACTTCCGCCCCGATTCTTTATGTCCTCAGAATTGGTCATAGCCCATGGCAATGTGATGCGGGCCGCAGACGGCACGCCGCTCAAACAAAAGCTGCGCCAGGCCGAACGGCGTGAAATCCTGCGCGCG
The DNA here is from genome assembly GCA_031359445.1 of Hyphomicrobiales bacterium. GTDB lineage: Bacteria > Pseudomonadota > Alphaproteobacteria > Rhizobiales > Aestuariivirgaceae > Aestuariivirga. The sequence goes on from JANMAE010000051.1 coordinate 65,291, forward strand.
CTGGCACTGGTTGCGCCGCTGTTCCTGTTCATTACCATTTCATTTTTGATACCCATCGCGATCATGCTGAAAAATGCTTTCTATGATCCCGATGTCCGCAATAATCTTCCGCAAACCATGGCCCTGTTGCAGGCGTGGGATGGAAAGGATGTGCCCGGCGAGGACGTGTTTGCCGCTTTTGCCACGGATCTCAAGGCTGCCAACAAGGCGAAGACGGTGGCGCTGGTGGGCAAGCGGCTGAACTATGAAGTTCCCACGCTTAAATCAAAGGTCACGGTGACCGCGCGCAAACTCGACAAGATTGCAGAAGGCCCATGGAAGGCAGCGGTCATTGCAGCGGACCCTGTCTGGAACGACGTTGCCACGTGGTCGCTTATCAAGCGGGCGGGGCATGCATTCACGCCTTATTACCTGCTGAGCACGTTGGACCTCAAGCAGGGAAATGACGGCAGCATTGTCAGCATGCCCGAAGATCGCAAGATTTATCTGCAGGTGCTGGGGCGCACATTTTCCATCAGCTTATTGGTCACGCTTTCCACGCTCATCCTGGGATATCCGGTGGCTTATATGCTGGCCACCCTGCCGCAGCGCACTGCCAGCATCCTGATGATATTTGTGCTGTTGCCGTTCTGGACATCACTTTTGGTGAGAACCACGGCGTGGACCATCCTGCTGCAGGACGGTGGAGCCGTGACACAGCTCATGCATGTCACCGGTATCACATGGCTGCTGAACGCTGTTGGTTTCATTGTGGGAGAACCGCATCTTTTCAAAACGCGATTTGCAACCGTGCTTGCCATGACGCATATTCAGTTGCCCTTCACGCTGCTGCCAATTTACAGCGTGATGAAAACCATATCGCCCACTTATATGAGGGCGGCAAAATCCCTGGGGGCCACGCCTTTCCATGCTTTCCTGAAAGTTTACGTGCCCCAAACCATGTCGGGCGTTGCAGCTGGCTGCCTGCTCACCTTCATTCTCAGCCTTGGTTATTTCATCACGCCCTCGCTGGTAGGCGGCGGTTCCGACAACATGATTGCCGGATTTATCGACACGGCGATGAACAGCGAGAACAACTGGGGCAAGGCCTCAGCCCTGGGCTTCGTGCTGCTGTTTGCAACGCTTATCCTGTACTACATTTACAATCGCCTTATCGGCATTGATAAAATGAAGCTGGGCTAATCCGCGATGGCGCTTCCTCCCTATCTCACAACCTCCGAAAAGATTTCCTACTATGGCCTGCGCGTTTTCGTGGGGTTGGTGCTGCTGTTTCTCATAGCGCCCATCCTTGCCATCATGCCGCTGTCGTTCAACTCGGAGTCCTTCTTCAGCTATCCCATGCCGGGATTTTCCACACGCTGGTATCTGGGTGGCAATGACGGCTTCTTTACCAATGCGCGCTGGACTGGTGCGCTCAAGCTCTCCCTGCTGGTTGCGGCGGCAACAACACTCTTGGCTACATGCCTTGGAACGCTGGCAGCCCTTGGTCTGTCACGCGCAAAGTTCCCCAATCGCGCGGCGGTCATGGCGGTGCTGATTTCGCCCATGATCGTGCCGGTGATCATCTCGGCTATCGGCTTGTTCTTCTTTTATGCCTTCACGGGTTTGAACGGCACGCTTCTTGGAATCATTCTGGCACACACAGCACTTGCGACACCTTTTGTGGTCATCACCGTTACAGCCACACTCATGGGTTTTGACCGCACGCTGATGCGGGCAGGTGCCTCATTGGGCGGAGCACCCCACACAGTGTTTTTCAAAGTCGTGATGCCGCTCATATTGCCTGGCGTTATCTCAGGCGCATTGTTTGCGTTCGTCACCTCCTTCGACGAAGTGATCGTTATCCTGTTTATTGGAGGACCTGAGCAGCGCACGTTGCCGCGCCAGATGTTTGCGGGCATCCGGGAACAGATCAGCCCCACCATTACGGCAGCAGCCAGCGTGCTCATCGTGTTTTCGACAGTGCTGCTGGTGACGGTGGAACTCTTGCGCCGCCGCGGCGAACGGTTGCGCGGGATCAGACCGAGTTGATCAACCCAATTTTCTGAAATGGGCGGGAAGCGGTGCGGCCTCCGCTGCGGGCGCGGGCTTGCCATATTTCTTCAGGCGGGCGGCTGCCACGGCCAATTCCCCGGCTTCCAAGGCTTGGTTAATCTGGCTCGTTGCATCTGAGAGTGTTGAGATGGAAGCGAAGAGACGGCCAATGGGAGCCTGATCTGCCAGTTTCCGGACTTTTCTTAACGCGCCTGAACAGGCGCTTGCCACATCGGTTTCCATTGAGAACGTAAACTCTTCGATCATGCCGTTGTTGATAGTCATACTCTTACTCCACACACCAAGATGGGCCCCAAGTTGAACGATCGTTATTAATGACAGGTTAAGCGACAGGGGGTGGCTTGTGAACTGCGGCAAGAGGGGGCTATATCCTCTGAGATTTTCCGCAATTGAGGACGTTATGGCAGGTCATTCCCAATACAAGAACATCATGCATCGCAAGGGTCGGCAGGACAAGCTGCGCTCCAATGCCTTTGCCAAGCTGGGACGCGAAATCACCGTGGCAACGAAGGCTGGCCTGCCCGATCCCGCCATGAATTCCAGGTTGCGCCTGGCCGTTCAGAATGCCCGCGCCGGCAACATGCCATGGGACACGATCGAGCGTGCTATCAAGAAGGCATCAGGCAGCGAAGGTGAGAATTATGATGCCATGCGCTATGAGGGCTATGGCCCCGGCGGTGTGGCAATCGTGGTTGAAGCGCTCACCAACAACCGCAACCGCACGGCCAGCAATGTGCGGGCATTGTTCACCAAGTTCGGCGGCAACATGGGCGAAACGGGTTCTGTGAGTTTCATGTTTTCCAAGGTGGGCGAGATTTCCTATCCCTTGGCCAAAGGCACTGCCGACGCCATTATGGAAGCTGCCATCGAGGCGGGTGCGGATGATGTTGTCTCGGATGAAAATGGCCATGTCATCACCTGCGCGTTTGAAAGCATTGGTGAGGTTTCACATGCCTTGGCCAAAACGCTGGGCGATGCAGAAAGTGTGAAGGTGGTGTGGAAGCCGAACACGCTCACACCACTGGATGCGGAAAAGGCCGCTACGCTGATCAAGCTCGTCGATGCGCTGGATGATGATGACGATGCGCAAAGCGTATTTACCAATGCCGACTTCTCCGATGAAGTCATGGCATCCTTAAGTGAATAAAGTCCGCATTATTGGGATTGATCCCGGCCTCCGCAACACGGGCTGGGGAATTATCGAAGCTGAAGGCTCACGCCTATCCTATGTGGCTGATGGCAGCGTGCATTCGGACGCTGATGCGCCGCTTGCCTCCCGGCTGCTTCAAATTCATTCCCAGCTTGTGGAGGTTCTCAAAAATTTCCTGCCAGATGAGGCGGCCATTGAAGAAACCTTTGTCAACAAGGATGCACGCGCCACATTGAAGCTGGGGCAGGCGCGCGGTGCGGCCATGCTGGCACCTGCGATGGCTGGCATCAGTGTTGCCGAATATGCACCCAATGTCGTGAAGAAATCCGTGGTAGGCGCAGGTCATGCCGAGAAGGATCAGGTGAAGCATATGGTGAAAGTTCTGCTGCCGCGTGCGGAAATGAACACGGCGGACTCAACTGATGCGCTCGCCATTGCCATCTGCCACGCGCATCACCGTGGCATCCAGACACTCACCAGGATTTTGGCTCGTTCTTGACTTGTTCACGTTTTGACAGTATGTAATACCTCTGAGGTATTACCATGCGCATGACAAGCAAAGGTCAGGTGACCATTCCAAAAGAGGTTCGGGACAAGCTGGGCATTGTTCCCGGCAGCGACGTGGGATTTCGTGAGGAAGAGGGAAAAATCGTGCTGTTCAACAAAGAAAATGTTCCTGAGGAAAGTCGCGGTGCTGTTCTTGTCCGGCAATTGAAAGAGCTTGGCGAACGCGCAAGACGTGAGGGATGGATGAGCGGTTTGACGACAGATGAAATCATGGAAATGACCCGAGGACCGTTTGATGACGTTGAGCCTCGTTGATTCCAATATCCTCATCGACATTCTTGAAAATAATGAATGGTCACCGTGGTCTGAACGGCAGGTTTTGAGTGCTGCTGAAATGGGTCAATTGGTCATCAATCAAATCGTGCTTGCTGAAACGGCGACCTATTTTGAATATGTCGAAAATCTTGATCGCAATCTTGCTCTCCTGCGCATTGTCAAAGAGGACCTTCCCTGGGGCGCCGCTATTGATGCGGGACTCAGCCATTCCAAATATCGTAGACAAGGTGGGGTGCGGGACCGCGTCCTACCGGATTTCCTGATCGGTGCCCATGCCGCCACAAAGGGTTACCGTTTGATAACGCGTGACGGAAGGCGATACCGCAGCTATTTCCCGAAACTTGAGATCATTGCGCCGGATACGCATCCATGATCGGAAAACTCAAAGGTCGGATTGATAGTTTTGGGGCGGATTGGCTGATCATTGACGTGTCCGGCGTAGGTTATCATGTGAACTGCTCGTCCAAGACTCTGGCAGCTTTGCCTTCGGTTGGGGAATTTACGGAGCTGCATACGGAAATGCTGGTGAGCCAGGACATGATCCGGCTCGTGGGCTTTGCCTCGGTGATGGAGCGGGAATGGTTCAAGCTTCTGCAAACCGTGCAGGGTGTGGGCACGCGGGTGGCGCTTGCCATTTTGTCCACATTGAGTGCTGCTGAAATCGGCAATGCGATTGCATTGCAGGACAAGCCGATGATTGGCCGCGCGCCTGGTGTTGGCAAGAAATTGGCGGAGCGCATTGTGTTGGAGTTGAAGGACAAGGTTCCGGCGCTTGTTGGCAGCGATCTCTCGCTTGCCAAGCTGCAAGCCGAGCTTGACGCGCCACGGCCCACGGCTGCTGCCGATGCAGTGTCCGCGCTTGTCAATCTGGGCTACGGTCAAAGCCAAGCCGGAACGGCCGTCGCTGCCGCCATGCGCAAGAACGGAGATGATCAGCCTACGGAGAAATTGATCCGGCAGGCGCTGAAGGAATTGGCGTTGTTATGAACGCCCGCCTTGTAGATCGCGAAGGAAAGTCTGAAGACGCTGTTGACTCCCACGTGCGCCCGCAGAGCCTGACGGAGTTTGTGGGGCAGAGCAAGGTCAAGCAAAATCTGCGGGTGTTTATCGAAGCGGCGCGGTCGCGGGCTGAGGCGCTGGACCATGTGTTGTTTGCAGGACCGCCGGGGCTGGGGAAGACCACACTGGCGCAGATCATGGCGCGGGAGTTGGGCGTGAATTTCCGCGCGACTTCAGGTCCGGTGATTGCGAAGGCCGGCGATCTTGCAGCACTTCTCACCAATCTTGAAGACCGGGACATTCTCTTCATTGATGAAATTCACAGACTCAGTCCTGCAGTGGAGGAAATTCTATATCCCGCCATGGAGGATTACCAGCTTGATCTCATCATCGGCGAGGGGCCGGCGGCGCGTTCGGTGCGTATTGATTTGGCGAAGTTCACGCTCATTGGCGCCACCACGCGCACAGGGCTTTTGACCACGCCGCTGCGCGATCGTTTTGGCATTCCCGTGCGATTGGATTTTTACACGGAAGACGAATTGCTGGAAATCGTGAAGCGCGGCTCGCGGGTGATGCAGGTTTCCATCACGGAAGATGGCGCGCGCGAAATTGCCAAGCGGTCACGCGGCACGCCGCGCATTGCCGGACGGCTGCTCAGGCGGGTGCGTGATTTTGCTTCGGTGGCGGGAGACGCGCAGGTGGATGCGCGTTCGGCAGACAAGGCACTTGCCAACCTAGATGTGGACAAGCGCGGGCTTGACATGCTGGACCACCGCTATCTCACCTGCATTGCGCATAATTTCGGTGGCGGTCCGGTGGGGATTGATACGATTGCCGCCTCGCTGTCGGAGTCGCGTGATGCGATTGAAGATATTGTCGAGCCCTATCTCCTGCAGATCGGATTTCTCAACCGCACGCCGCGCGGCCGCATTCTCACCGCGCATGCGTTCACGCATTTGGGCCTTTCCGTTCCGCAGCGCGCCGACATTGTACAAGGCATTCTGCCGCTGGGGGACGATGGTGAGTGAGATTGCCGGTCGTATTGAAGGCGGCGTGCATTTTCTTGCGGTGCGCGTCTATTATGAAGACACGGATTTTTCCGGTGCTGTTTACCACGCGAATTATCTGAAGTTCTGCGAGCGCGGGAGGTCAGATTGCCTGCGGCTCATGGGTGTGCAGCATCACGCGCTTCCAGGCATTGCAGGCTTTGTGGTGCGGCGCATGGCCTGTGAATTCCGGAGGCCAGCGACCATCGATGATCTGCTCACTGTGGAGACGCGGTTCATGGCACTTGCTGGCGCGCGCCTGGAGCTGTTTCAAAGAGTTTTTCGCGAGAGAGATGTGCTGTTTGAGGCGGAGGTCACTGTGGCCCTGATCGACACGCACGGCAGGCCCAAGCGCATCCCAAATGACATGGCTGAAACAATTCTTTCCCATGTCGAATCACTGCGGTAATACAAAGTTAACCATATTTCCCGCATCTGAAGCGGAGTGGGCGTCTCCAAGGTGTGACAGTGCTGCCGAATCTGCCCAAAAGGGCCGAATCGCCGCAGTTTGGACAGAATTAACCTGTTTCAGGACGCCTGCCGTATGGCAGGGAGTTCAGGGACGGATTCCGAAGATTGGGAAAGAGGCATGGATCCAGTAGTTGTTAATACGGTTGCGCCAGCCGCCGGGCAAATTTCGCTCTTGCATCTGGTGTGGCAGGCGAGTTGGCCTGTCTTCCTTGTCATGCTCGGGCTGGCTCTGGCTTCAGTATGGTGCTGGAGTGTGGTCATTGAAAAATTTTTTGCAGTGCGCCGGATGAACGCCGCCAATGACCGCTTTGAGCAGAGCTTCTGGTCGGGCCAGTCACTTGAGGACCTTTACCTCACCTTGGGAAGGGGCGAAAATCTTGGCCTTGCGGCCATCTTCATGTCAGCCATGCGGGAGTGGAAGCGCAGCCAGGACTCAGCCTTGCGCGCGGGTTTCCAAGGTGTTCAAAAGCGGATCGAAAAGGTTGTTGATGTGCAAATCCAGAAAGAGATGAGCGATATTGAATCGCGCCTCCTGTTTCTTGCCACAACGGGTTCTGCCGCACCTTTCATAGGGCTGTTTGGAACGGTGTGGGGGATCATGACCTCGTTCCAGGCGATTGCGAATTCACAGAACACCAATCTCGCCGTGGTGGCTCCCGGAATCGCGGAAGCGCTGTTTGCCACCGCGATCGGCCTTGTCGCCGCCATACCGGCGACAATTTTCTATAACAAGTATTCAGCCGACGCTGCCAAGATCGGCATGCGTCTGGAAAACTTCGCGGATGAATTCTCGGCAATCATCTCGCGTCAGTTGGATGAGCGGGTTTAAAAAATGGGTGCATCAGCAGGCGGAGCCAAGGGTGGATATTCCCGGCGCAATTCGCGCCGAAGGTCTTCATCAGCCGGCGTGATGAGCGAGATCAACGTCACGCCGCTGGTGGATGTGATGCTGGTGCTGCTCATCGTGTTCATGGTGGCAGCACCCCTGATGACAGTTGGCGTTCCCATTGAATTGCCGAAAACCGAGGCCAAGCCCATCAATAACAGTACCGAACCGCTTTACATCACGGTGCAGGCTGACAAGACGGTGTATCTTCAGGAAACAAAAATACCGTTGGCAGAACTGAGCGCAAAATTGCAGGCACTTGGCAAGAACCCGGCGGAAGAACAACTCATGGTGCGAGCTGATACAGCAACCGATTATGGTGCGGTCATGGAAGTGATGGGCGTGCTGAATTCCGCGGGCTTCCGCAAGATTGGGCTGGTCACGGGCGTCATCGAAAAGAAGGCGGGAACTGCGAACTAGCAATGCGCAAGAGCCTGATCAGTTCTTTTGTCTTGCATGGCGCCATTCTCGTGGCAGCGCTCTTTGTGTTGCCCAACCCCAATGAATTCAAGGTGCCGCCGCAGGAAGCCGTGCAGGTTGATATTTCGCATATCGGTGATGTGACGAAAAAAGTTGCCACGTCGAAGACGGCTGAACCTGTCGTAAAGAAGGCAGCTCCGCCGAAAGCGGAGGTGCTCAAGAAGGTCGATCCGGCTCCCAAGGTGGATGAGAAGGTGAAGACGGCTGCCAAGGAACCTGTCGCTGAACCGCCGCCACCCGAGCCTAAAAAAGAAGAACCCAAAAAAGAACCGGTTCCTCCCAAGGAAGAACCGAAGCCGCTTGATCCTGATCCGTTGAAGGCCTTGCTGAAGAAGGTGGATGAGCCGCCGCCGAAAAAAGAAGAAGTCAAGAAGGCCGAGGTGACGCCGCCCAAGAAGGTGGAAACCAAGAAGCCTCCGAAGAAAAAGGTTGAGTTGAACACGGATGACATTGCTGCCTTCCTGAACAAGACCGATGATGCCAAGACCGCACCTCAACAGCCTTCGGAAGTTGCAGGCTCCCCGGTAAAGGCCGAGAAGGATGCGCAAGGCACTGACGATGCCGCATCGGCCACACTTGCTGATGCGCTCAGCCAGAAGCTCAACAGTTGCTGGTCGGTGCCGCCGGGTGCGCGTGAGGCGCATATTACAGTCACCGTGCATTTTCGCCTGAACACCGATGGATCTGTTGCGGGCAATCCTGAGGTTTTAAATGACAATGGTGATCCGCTGTTTGGCATAACCGCGCAATCGGCGGTTTCCGCTGTCATGGAATGCCAGAGCTATAACGATATATTTCCGCCGGACAAATATGACTTGTGGAAAGACAATACCTTTGTATTCAATCCGAACATGATGTCTGGAACGTGAAACTGATGAAATCTCCCATGTATGACCTGATGAACAAGTTGCTCGTGGCGTTTGTCTGCCTGATGTTTGCGCTGGCGCCACAGAATGCGCTGGCCTTGACGGGTGACGTCACAGGTGGCCGCATCAACCCGCTGCCCATTGCGATCACGCCATTTCTGGCAGGCAGCGGCGCTGAACAATCGGGTGGAACATTGGGTGAGGTGATCACAAATAACCTGGGCCGCTCCGGATATTTCAACCCCATTGATCCTGGTTCCTTCATCGGCAAGATCGAGGATTTTGCACAGCCCCCGCGCTTTGACGATTGGAAGCAAATCCAGGCCAAGGCGCTGGTCACGGGGCAGGTGTTCAATGATGGCGGCAAGATCCGGGTGGAGTTCAAACTGTTTGACGTCAACTCGCAACAGCAACTTGCGGCCCAGCAGTTCACCACCTCTCCTAAAAATCTCCGCCGCATCGGGCATCTCATATCGGATGCAATTTACAAGGCACTCACTGGCATTGATGGATATTTCGATACGCGCATCGTTTATGTCGATGAGTCCGGTCCCAAGAACAAGCGCGTGAAGAAGCTCGCGATCATGGACCAGGACGGCTTCAATGCGCGCACGCTCACCGACGGGGGCGACATTGTGCTGACGCCGCGGTTTTCACCCAACAGCCAGGAAGTCACCTTCATGGCCATTGGCAAGGGGACACCACGCGTCTACCTCTACAACATTGAAACGCGCCAGCGCGAAATCGTGGGTGAGTTCGACAATATGAGTTTCGCCCCGCGCTATTCGCCTGACGGCCAGCATGTGATCATGAGCTTGCAGGATCCGGATGGACGCAATTCCAATATATTCGTGCTGGATCTGCGCTCGAAACAAAGCCAGCAACTTACCAATACCCCAGCCATCAACACGGCACCCAGCTATTCGCCCGATGGCAGCCAGGTGACCTTCGAGTCTGACCGTGGCGGCGCCCAGCAGGTCTATGTGATGAATGCGGATGGCTCAGGCCAGAACCGCATCAGCTTTGGCAATGGCCGTTATTCCACGCCCGTGTGGTCGCCGGATGGCCAGTATATTGCCTTCACCAAGCAGGCCAACGGAAAGTTCGCCATTGGCGTGATGAAGCCGGATGGTTCGGGCGAGCGGATTTTGACGGAAGGTTTTCACAATGAAGGCCCCACCTGGGCGCCCAATGGCCGCGTGCTGATGTTTTTCCGCGATTCGCCAGGCGAGACCGGAGGATCCAAGTTGTTCTCGGTGGATATCACGGGATATAACGAGCAGCAGGTGCCAACACCGCAGGGAGCGTCTGATCCCGCATGGTCTCCGCGCCTTAATTAGGAGGCTCACGGCCACAAAATTGCCTTTCTGTAACGGTTATGACCAGCGTTTTGAATTCAATGGGCATTTGCCCGGTCTGGGTTGAGTTAGAATTTGTTAACCCAGACGCTTCACTATGAATTCAGGTTTGTATAAGGCCGGTGCAATTTTGTGCCGGAGTAAGTTGACGGGTTCGAAAGATGCTGCAGGGACGCAGTTGGCCTCGAATAAATTGGAGTGGGAAGACATGATGCGTCGAGTGACGAGTTTCAAAATCGCTGCAGCCGCGTGCTGTTTTCTGGCCTTGGCCGCATGTTCGAAAAAGAACACGCCGGATCTCGAAGCGGGGGCAGGCAATGGTGCAGGGGTGGGTGCTGCGCGTCCCGGCTCCGAGCAGGATTTCGCCACGAATGTGGGCGATCGCATTTATTTCATCGTCGATCAATCCAACTTGACGCCAGAAGGCACTGACACATTAACCAAGCAAGCTTCCTGGCTGCAACAGTATCCGGGTGTGATGGTTCAGGTTGAAGGCCATTCCGATGAGCGGGGCACACGGGAATACAATATTTCCCTTTCGGCGCGACGCGCTACGGCCACTCGTGAATTTCTCATCAAGCAGGGCGTTTCGCCCAAGCGGATTTCAAGCATAGCCTATGGCAAGGAGCGGCCAGCCGCGCTTTGCGATGCCGAACAATGCTACTCGCAGAACCGCCGTGCAGTGACTGTCATTACGGGCGGGGCGCAGTAACCATCTTCTGTGGCAGTCCGGCAACAGTGGCGGACTTTCCCTTTTTGTGCGTGGCGTAGCCTCAATTTTACCCCGAATAAGGCCAAGTTGCGGATTAGAATGAAAGTCAGGCTCGGCTTTCGCTGTGATGGTTGTGAGAATGTCTAAATCCATGAAATCGTGTTTTGTTGCTGTTTTGCTCTTGGGTACTGCTGCGTTTTCGCCGGCATATTCCCAGAGTTCGGAAGATATGACTGCCCGTCTCAACCAGATGGAAGAGCAGATGCGAATGCTCGTGGGGCAAGTTGAGGAACTCACCTATAATGTGAAGCAGTTGCAGGTCCAGATTGGTGCTGCCAAGCAATCCGGCGCTGCCGAACCCGCGCCTGTCGTGAAACCCAAGAAGCTGGCACAACAGCCTGTATCAAATGATCAAGGCACGGAGCAGATTGGCGAAGCGCCAATTGTTTCACAGGATCTGGCTTCCGCGGATACAACCGATTTGCCCGCAGGTGCGCGCAAGGCACCGGGGCCCAAAGTTCTTGGCAAAGTAGCGGCCAGCGAGGCTACAGCAGCTGTTCCTGATGATGGCGGCTTCCAAGGGCAGGTGTTGGTAGCACCCGGTAGCGAGGACGCCCAGACTCCTGCACCTGATGCAGCAGGGAGCGACCAGACCTCGATTGAGACCGTTGCCATGACCCCCGAAACACCGGAGGCGCTCTATGAGCATTCCAACGAAAGCTTGTTGCGGCGCCAGTTCGGCGAAGCAGAGCAGGGTTTCCGTGGATTCCTGGATAAGTATCCAGATCATAATCTTGCAGGCAGCGCGCAATACTGGCTGGGGGAAACATATTACGCGCAAGGCGATTATCGCCAGGCGGCACAGAATTTTCTGGCAGGTTACAAGCAATTCCCGAAGAGCCGGCGCGCTCCCGATAGCCTGGTGAAACTTGGCATGTCGCTCAACAAGCTGGGCCAAACGCAGCAGGCGTGCGCTTCCTTCGGCGCATTGGCTGGACAATTCCCCAATGCAGTTGAGGCCAAGAAGCGGGCGCAGACGGAATCGAAGCGTGCAGGCTGTTAAGCCTCACATCAGCGTTTTATCCGGACCGGACTGCGAAGAACTTTTTTCGTCTCTTAAAACCGAAGTGCATATTGCGCTGGCCGTTTCCGGTGGTTCCGATTCAATGGCCATATTGCGGCTGGCACACAAGTGGGCGGAAAAAAACCACGTGACGCTGACTGCTCTTACCGTCAACCATGGTTTGCGGGCTGAAGCTTTCGCAGAAGCAGAGCAGGTGGCGCAGTGGTGTGCCGCACTTTCCATCAACCATTGCACTTTGAATTGGACGGCAGAAAAACCTAAAACCGGACTGCAGGCCAAGGCGCGGGTGGCGCGTTATGATCTGATGGCGCAATGGTGCCAGGCACATGGCGTGAACTGGCTGTTAACGGCTCATACGCTGGATGACCAAGCAGAAACGGTTGCCATGCGGCAGGCCCGCACGCAAACCGATGACAGTCTGGCAGGCATCTGGCTCGTTTCGAAATGGCAGGAAACGCGGTTGTTGCGTCCGCTGCTGGATTGTCGCCGGGAAGCATTGCGGATTTATCTCAAGACCATGGAACAGCCGTGGATTGATGATCCCAGCAATGAGGATGAAAGGTTTGAACGTGTCCGTGTGCGCAAGCGCCTTGCTTGTGATCCCACAAAATCCCGCGATCTTGCGGATGTTGCCACTGTTGCCTCTGTCGCTGTCTTGCGTCTGGAGGCTTTGGCTTCGGCGTGGATCTTTGAATATCTCGAGGTTTTTCCAGAGGGGTATGGAAGCATTCCGCGCGATGCGTTCTCCCGGTGCGAAGTTTCCGTGCAAAAGCGGTTGATCCAGAAACTTGTTGGCCTGTTTGGATCGGTTGGTGCTGTTGATCCCCATGAGCTTGCACAGGTTGCAGAATGGATTGGGCGGGGCGAAACGACACGGCGAACCCTGGGTGGCGCGGTGATTGCGGGCCGCAAGCATACCCTTGTGTTTGGCCGCGAGCCGGGGCGAATTTCTCCGCTTGTGGCTGTTGTGCCTGAGACCGGTAAAATGCTATGGGACGGGCGTTTTGAGATTTTGGCACGTCCAGGCACGCAGGTTGTGGCTGCGGCTGCGGTCACGAATATGGTGCGGCGCAAAACCCTGCCAGCCTTCGTGCAAAAGGCCCTGCCAGCGTTCCTGACCGACAATGGCGAGGTGGAGATTGCCTTTTCAGGTGAGAAAAGTGAGCGAAGTGCAAAATTTATGCATCGTTTACGATAGTTGGATGCTTGGAATTAAGACAACCACGTCTTATGTTACGTTTAGAAATTTTGGTGGATTGCCTGGGTGGCCCAAGGGCTCTCTCGGGAGATTAGAGGAAACAAGTGAACCAATTCCGTAATTTTGCTGTTTGGATCGTCATCGCCCTTCTGTTGTTTGCGCTTTTCAGCCTGTTTCAAGGGCAAGTGGGTGGCGCTGGCGCTACGGAAATCAGTTATTCCCAGTTTTTTGACCGGGTGAATTCGGGTGAAATCAAATCCGTCACTTATTCAGGGGATGCCATTACCGGCAAGGCTACTGATGGCAAGTCCCTGCAGGCCTTTGGCTATGTAAACTCAGAAGATCTCAAGATAATGCGTGAGAAGGGTGTGGAAATCAGCTTCCAGCCCAAACAGAGTGACTCGCTCTTGAGCAATGCGCTGATCTACTGGTTGCCGATGTTGCTGCTGGTAGGTGTTTGGGTATTTTTCATCCGGCAGATGCAATCGGGTTCTGGCAAGGCCATGGGTTTTGGCAAATCCAAAGCGAAGCTGCTCACGGAAAAACATGGTCGCGTGACGTTTGATGATGTGGCGGGCGTGGATGAAGCCAAGGAAGACCTCGTGGAAATCGTGGACTTCCTCAAGGATCCGCATAAATTCCAGCGTTTGGGTGGCAAGATTCCAAAGGGTGCACTTCTCGTAGGACCTCCGGGCACAGGTAAAACCTTGCTGGCACGTGCCATTGCGGGTGAAGCCAATGTTCCCTTCTTCACGATTTCCGGTTCGGACTTTGTTGAAATGTTTGTGGGCGTGGGTGCGAGCCGCGTGCGCGACATGTTCGAGCAGGCCAAGAAGAATGCGCCCTGCATCATCTTCATCGACGAAATCGACGCCGTGGGTCGCCATCGTGGCGCAGGTCTCGGCGGAGGCAATGACGAACGCGAGCAAACGCTCAACCAGTTGCTGGTTGAAATGGATGGATTTGAAGCCAATGAAGGCGTGATCCTTGTGGCAGCTACCAACCGTCCGGACGTGCTTGATCCCGCCTTGCTGCGTCCGGGTCGTTTTGACCGGCAGATCACGGTTGGCAATCCCGACATTCTGGGGCGCGAAAAGATCCTCAAGGTGCACATGAAGAATGTGCCATTGGCACCGGACATTGATCCCAAGGTCATTGCGCGTGGTACACCCGGATTTTCCGGTGCTGACTTGGCCAATCTGGTGAATGAGGCCGCATTGCTCGCTGCTCGCCGCAACAAGCGGATGGTGACGCAGGCCGAGTTCGAGCATGCCAAAGACAAGGTGATGATGGGTGCCGAACGCCGCTCCATGGTGATGAGCGATGAAGAGCGCCGCAACACTGCCTATCATGAAGCCGGTCACGCCATCGTTGGTCTTTCGGTTGCCTATGATCCCCTGCACAAGGTCACCATCATTCCGCGTGGCCGTGCCTTGGGTGTTACCATGAACCTGCCGGAAGGCGACCGTCACAGCCATACCCGCGAATGGTGTGAAGCGCGCATGGCCGTGTTGTTTGGTGGACGTGAAGCCGAGCTTTTGCTGGGCGGCGAGAAGAACGTCACCAACGGCGCGTCTGGCGACATTCAGATGGCAACGCAGCTGGCGCGCGCCATGGTCACGGAATGGGGCATGTCTGACAAGTTGGGCCGCGTGCGCTACAATGGCAATGAGCAGGAAGTTTTCCTGGGCCATTCTGTTACGCAGTCCAAGAACCTTTCAGACCAGACCGCAAAACTTATCGATGAAGCGGTGCGTGATCTCATCCAGTCCGGAGAGGCAACGGCCAAGAAAATTTTGACCAAACGCCGTGCTGAGTTGCATATCGTGGCAAAAGCCTTGCTGGAGTATGAAACGCTCACGGGCGAAGAGGTGAAAAAACTTCTCGGCGGTGGCATGATTGATCGTGATGATGATGATGCCAAGAAGAAGGCTGGCCGCAAGACCGCAACATCGGTTCCACGCGCCGGTGGCCCAAAGCGCGGCACTGCAACTCCGGGCGATCTGGAACCGCAACCCCAGTCATAATGGCCAAGACATACTACCGTCCCTTGGGAATTTGTTACGGGCCCGACGCTGAGATATTGATCTCCCAGCGCCGGGCCGGTCTTTTGGGCGGGCACGCGCGCATGGCCTTCACGGAGGTTGAATGCATTTCGCGCGACGGAAAAGCGCTGAGCCGTAAAATTCTTCCCTATGCGGATGTCCGCGCCGTGGAAGACGTGCAGCGTATTGAAGCGCCGCGGGCGGCATTGGGCAGGCTGACGCTTGATGCTCCCAAGATCATGGGCATAGTCAATGTGACCCCGGACAGTTTTTCAGACGGCGGCCAGCATGGCACGCCGGAAGCGGGCGCTGAACATGGTGAGCGGCTGACAAGGGAAGGCGCTCATCTTCTTGACATCGGCGGTGAGTCCACAAGGCCGGGCTCTACTGCCGTTTCCCTTGATGAAGAGCTCAACCGGGTTATTCCAGCCATCTCGCAACTGGCCAAGGCCGACCATTTCATTTCCGTCGATACGCGCAAGGCGCAGGTAATGCGCGAGGCCGCAAAGGCCGGGGCTTCCATGGTGAATGATGTGTCTGCGCTCACCTATGACCCCGAAGGCCTTGCCACTATTGCTGCATTGGGCTTACCCGTCGTGCTGATGCATGCCCAGGGCGACCCCAGGACCATGCAGTTAAACCCCACCTATGACAATGTTGCGCTGGATGTTTATGATTATCTTGAGGCGCGCATAGAAGCCTGCCTCGCTTCCGGAATTGCAAAAAGCTCGCTGGCTGTTGATCCGGGCATCGGTTTTGGCAAGACGTTTCAACACAATCTGGAAGTTCTGAACCAGATGACAATTTTCCATGGATTGGGTGTAGCTGTTCTGCTTGGCCTTTCCCGCAAGGCTTTCATCGGTGCGTTGACAGGGGAAAAGCTCGCCCGCAACCGCGTGAACGGCTCGGTAGGAGGTGCGGTGCAGGCCGCACTCAATGGCGTTCATATCCTCCGGGTCCATGACGTGAAGCCAACGGTTGAGGCGATAGCTGTGGCGATGGCGGTCGCAAGCCCCACAACTACGGAATTTTAAGTTTCGCGCTTTAGGTATATGCTGCCTTACAGCCATGAGGGATGCGCTATGACACGAAAATATTTCGGAACCGACGGCGTGCGCGGCAAAGCCAATAGCGGCGCAATGACAGCCGACATGGTTCTGAAAATCGGCATGGCGGCCGGCACCCTTTACCGCCGTGGAAGTTACCGGCACCGCGTGGTTATCGGCAAGGACACGCGGCTTTCCGGCTATATGATCGAACAGGCCCTGACGGCCGGACTCTTGGCATCGGGCATGGATGTATTTCTGCTGGGGCCAGTTCCAACGCCCGCCGTTGCCATGCTCACGCGCTCCATGCGCGCTGACCTTGGCGTGATGATTTCCGCGTCACATAACCCTTACTTCGATAATGGCATCAAGATCTTTGGTCCCGACGGCTACAAGCTCAGCGACGAACAGGAACTGGAAATCGAGCGGCTGGTGGATGATCCCGCAAGCGTTCCGCTTGCCTCTTCGGACATGATCGGACGGGCCAAGCGCATCGAGGATGCGGGCGCGCGCTATATCGAGTTTGCCAAGCGCACATTCCCGCGTGATTCCAACCTGGATGGGCTGCGCATCGTGATCGATACGGCCAATGGTGCAAGCTATAAAACCGCTCCCCCTGCCTTGTGGGAGCTCGGTGCCGAGATCATCACGATAGGCGATGATCCCAACGGCACCAACATCAACGAGAAATGCGGATCAACATCGCCCCAAGCCATGTGCGACCGGGTTCGTGAAACCCGGGCCGATATTGGCATTGCACTCGATGGCGATGCGGACCGTGTCATCATTTCCGACGAAAAGGGCGAAGTGGTTGATGGCGATCAGCTTATGGCCTTGGTGACCAAGGCGATGCATGATCGGGGACAGCTGCAGGGCAATGGCTTGGTTGCCACAGTTATGTCAAATTTGGGCCTTGAACGCTACCTCGGCGGCCATAATCTTTCCTTGGTGCGCACCAAGGTAGGGGACCGTTATGTGGTGGAACACATGCGGGCCCACGGATTCAATGTGGGTGGCGAGCAGTCTGGCCACATTGTCCTGTCAGATTTTTCAACCACAGGGGACGGACTTCTGGCGGCGCTTCAGGTTCTGGCGGAAGTTGTGCGAGCCGGAAAGCCCGTCAGTGAAGTCTGCAACATGTTCGAGCCGGTTCCGCAGTTCCTGAAAAATGTCAAATTCATTAGCGGAAAACCCTTAGATGACAATGCTGTAAAGGCCGCCATAGCGGATGCCACTGCACGGCTTGGCAATTCCGGGCGCCTGGTGATCCGGCCTTCCGGAACCGAACGTCTGATTAGGGTCATGGCTGAAGGCGATGATGGCACCATGGTGAGCGCAATCGTTGACGAATTGTGTGGCGTCATATCCAAAGCTGCGGCCTGATAGGCTGCTGGGTTATAGTTACCGCCTGCTGATGACATGTTTCACTTTCGCACAAAAACCTGTGGCTTCACAGACACAGTTTTGATCTGTCACTTTTTCGCCTAATTCGTGCCGGGGTTGGAACAAATATGACCACTAGGTTGTTGGGCATAGGACGGATAATTTGTTGGAGGTGTGTACATGAAATTCATTCGATATTCTCTTTTGGCGACTGTGGTTTTGCTGCCTTTTGCCGTATCGGCGCAGGCAGCAGACGTAGCGCCGCCAGAACAACCATTCAATGAAGCCATGGGGCTTTACCTTCGTGGTGACGCTGGCATGTCGTTCCTGAATTGGAGCGGTGGTGATGATGACAGTGCTTTTTCTGTTGGGGGCGGTATCGGCTATCGCTACAATGATAATTTCCGCACCGACCTCACGGTTGACTGGAACGGAAAGTATAACATTGGCGCGGGCGCTGACCTGAGCACCACAACAGTTCTTGGAAATCTGTATTTTGACTGGGCCAATACCTCTGCCTTTACCCCATATCTGGGTGCTGGCATCGGTTATGGCTGGGCAAACTTCAGCCCTGGCAGCAATGACAGCGGCCTGGCTTATGGCCTTGCAGCAGGTGTTGCCGTCGATCTCACCGATAATGTCGCTCTCGACGTGGGTTACCGATTCCGCGATATCATGATCTCGGGTCCTGATCCGAAAGAGCATATCGTGTCGGCAGGCATCCGCTTCTCGTTCTGATCTCGACAAGCATTTTGAACAGGCGGCAGTTAAGAAATTAACTGCCGCTTTTCTGTGTTTTAACGTAGCTGTTGACGTTTCATCTTGCCTGCTGCATAGGGGCTGCGGGCTAACCCTCCCCACCGAGGGCCGGTCCATCTGCAAGGATGGAGTGCAAAATGATAGATAAGAAACCGGCATTGCGGCCGATGAATCCGCAATTTTCGTCAGGACCCTGCGCCAAGATACCTGGCTGGTCCACTGACCTTCTCAAAACCGCATCACTTGGCCGTTCGCATCGTTCTAGCGAGGGCAAGGCGCGCCTGAAAGAAGCCATTGCGCTTACGCGTGAAATTCTTGAAGTTCCCGCCGATTATCTTATCGGCATCGTTCCAGCCTCTGATACGGGTGCTGTCGAAATGGCGATGTGGTCGATGCTGGGCGCGCGCGGCGTTGACATGCTGGCTTGGGAGAGTTTCGGCGAAGGCTGGGTCACGGATGTTGTAAAACAGCTCAAGCTCAGCAATGTGAACAAGCGTATCGCGCCTTATGGCGAGTTGCCGGATTTCGCCTCCGTAAATTTTTCCCATGATGTGGTGTTTACCTGGAATGGCACGACATCGGGCGTGCGGGTTCCCAATGCGGACTGGATCCCGGCGGACCGTGAAGGCCTTACCATTTGTGATGCGACGTCTGCTGCCTTTGCGCAGGACATGGATTTTGCGAAGCTCGATGTGGTGACTTTTTCATGGCAGAAAGTTTTGGGCGGTGAAGGGGCTCATGGCGTTATCATTCTCAGCCCGCGCGCTGTCACACGCCTTGAAACCTATGTGCCGGTCTGGCCTTTACCCAAGATTTTCCGCATGACATCCGGCGGCAAGCTGATAGCCGGAATTTTTGAAGGTGAAACCATCAATACGCCATCCATGATGTGCGTTGAGGATTATTTGGTGGCCTTGAAATGGGCCAGAAATATCGGTGGGTTGAAGGGTCTGCGGGCGCGCGCTGATGCGAATGCGGCAGCACTCAATGGCTGGATTTCGGCTTCTGCCTTTGCCGCCAATCTGGCCAAAAAGCCTGAGACGCAATCCAACACCTCGGTGTGTTTCACACTTGCAGGCGATGAAAGCGTGCCAAAGAAAATGGCCAAGCTTCTGGAATCCGAAAAGGTGGCCTTTGACATTGGCGGCTACCGGGATGCGCCGCCTGGTCTTCGCATCTGGTGCGGGGCCACCGTTGAAACTTCTGACATCACAGCCCTGCTGCCCTGGCTCGACTGGGCCTACGCACAAGCCACCGCTTAAAACAAATTCATTTCTTACAGGAGAGTCTCATGGCTCCACGTGTTCTGGTTTCCGACAAGCTTTCTGAAACGGCTGTTCAAATTTTCCGCGATCGCGGCATCGACGTTGATTACCTGCCGGACCTGGGCAAGGACAAGGAAGCATTGCTCGCAGTTATTCCACAATATGACGGGCTAGCCATACGTTCTGCCACCAAGGTCACACCAAAGATTCTGGAAGCCGCCAAGAAGCTCAAGGTTATCGGCCGGGCCGGTATCGGCGTGGACAATGTGGATATTCCTGCGGCATCCCAGCGCGGTATCGTGGTCATGAACACGCCGTTTGGAAACGCCATCACCACGGCCGAACATGCGCTTTCCATGATGATGGCACTGGCGCGGCAAATTCCGGAAGCCAATGCTTCGACGCATGCGGGGAAATGGGAAAAGAACCGTTTCATGGGCGTTGAACTCTTCAACAAGACGCTGGGCGTGATTGGCTGCGGTAATATCGGTTCGATCGTTGCTGACCGGGCTTTGGGATTGAAGATGAAAGTGATCGCATTTGATCCCTTCCTGTCGCCCGAACGCGCCATTGAAATCGGCGTTGAGAAAGTGGAACTCGACGAGATTTTCAAACGCGCGGATTTCATTACCCTGCACACGCCGCTGACCGATAAGACCAAAGGCATCATCAATGCCGCAGCGCTGGCCAAGTGCAAGAAAGGCGTTCGCATCATCAACTGCGCGCGGGGCGGGCTGGTGGTCGAAGATGATCTCTATGACGCCATAAAATCGGGGCGCGTTGCAGGTGCGGCGCTCGATGTTTTCGAAGTGGAGCCCGCATCAACACACAGGTTGTTCGGGCTCGAGAATGTTGTGGCCACGCCGCATCTTGGAGCATCCACCGGCGAAGCACAGGAGAATGTTGCCCTGCAGGTGGCCGAGCAAATGGCGGATTATCTCATCTCGGGCGCCGTCACCAATGCGCTGAACATGCCGTCCATTTCGGCGGATGAGGCGCCGCGCCTCAAGCCCTTCGTGACACTGGCTGAAAAGTTGGGCAGCTTTGCAGGCCAATTGACCGATGGTCCCATCACAGGCGTCGTCATTGAATATGCAGGTGAAGTTGGCGAAATGAATACCCGCGCGCTCACCTCGGCCGCCCTTGCCGGCGTGATGCAATCCATGCTGGGCACCGTCAACATGGTATCAGCTCCCATCGTTGCGCGTGAACGCGGCATCAAGGTGGATGAGGTGCGCCAGACGCAACGCGGCGCCTATGAAACTTACATCCGGCTCACGGTGCGCACCGACAACATTGAGCGCTCGGTGGCGGGCACGGTGTTTTCGGATGGCAAGCCGCGCATCATCCAGATCAAGAACATTGAACTGGAATCGGATTTTGGCCGCTACATGCTCTATGTCACCAACCAGGACAAGCCGGGGTTCATCGGCGCCCTTGGTTCGCTGCTGGGCAATGCCGGCGTCAACATTGCGTCTTTCCATCTTGGACGGCATGCTGCAGGCGAAGATGCGATTTGTCTCGTGCAGATCGACGAGCCGGTGCCTGATTCTGTCTTATGGGCAGTGCAGAAATTGGAACAGGTGCGCCAGGCCAAGCCGCTGGCTTTTTGACGCAATGGCGCCGTGAATTCGCCGTGTCCATAGCCTTTCTTCCTCCGCGCATTCTTGGAGGAGGAAACCTATGCGCGCGAAATATACAGCCATTATTTTTGCAACGACCTGTCTGACACCTGCATTTGCCGCTGATCTCAAGGGCACGTCGCATGTCGATGCCGTCACAGTTTACCCCTCGGGGGCCGAGATCAGCCGCGTGGCCGAAGTTCATCTTCCGTCAGGCGAAACCACACTTATACTCGAAGCATTGCCGGGTGAACTTGATGCGCAGTCGCTGCGCGTGGAAGGCGTGGGCGGTTCCGGCCTTGAGATTGGTTCGGTCGACAGCAAGCTCATCTATGCGTCCAGTGGACCCATAGATGCGGAACGGGCAAAGCTTGAAAATGAGATGGAAGCCTTGACGGATGAGCGGCAGGCGCTTGATCAGACACTGTCTGATGCCGATTACCAGAAGAAGTTGTTGCTCTCGCTGGCTGACAAGCAGCTGGCACCTACGCCCGATGCCAAGACAGCAGCCATCGATTCAACGCAGCTCGGCGGGTTGCTGGATGTCGTAAATGTCAGGCTTGCGGCCATCTCAAAAGTCATTCACGAAGCTCAGATCCGGCAGCGCGAGATCGACAAGCAAGTAGCAAATATACAGAACGCGCTTGCGACTGTTTCACCTTCACAGACATCCAGAACGCAGGTAGTTGTGCATCTCACGTCGCCCGCAGAAACGGACGGTAGTTTCAAGATCAGGTACCGCATCAGCAATGCGGGATGGGCACCGTTTTACGATGCGCGTCTTTCCACGCCAGACGAAAAGCAGGCATCCCAAATCGAATTGGTGCGCCGCGCTGAAGTCATGCAGTCCTCAAGTGAAAGCTGGGAAAATGTCGCGCTCACGCTGTCCACCGCGCGGCCCATTGGGGCGACCTCTGCGCCCGATCTGCTGGAGCAGGAAATCCAGATCTATGAACCATTGCAAGAGCGCATGAAGTCTGAGCAGGATTCACTTGCGCGCGTGGATAGTGCTCTTCCATCAGCTGCAGCTCCAAAAGAGGCGGGACAACTCCTGGGCAAGGCGGAGGATAAGAAAAAGGATGTGACGCAGAAACAGGCCGTGGTTGAAGTGGCGGGCTTCCAGGCGCTCTATTCCATACAGGGCCGCGTCAGTGTCGACAATTCAGGCATGTCCAAAAAAGTTCGAATTGCCACTGATAATTATGCGGCCACGCTTAACGCGCAGGTGGTGCCGAAGCTTGATGTGTCGGCTTATCTCACTGCGGCCTTCACGATCACTGGAGAAGTTCCCTTGCTGCCAGGCACTGTCAATCTTTATCGGGATGGCGTGTATATGGGGCAGGGCGCACTTCCGCTTCTCAGCCCGCAAGAAGAAGCAAAACTGGGATTTGGCGCGGATGACCTGATCAAGGTGAAGCGTTCGGAAGTGAAGCGCAGCAAAGGTGAGGAAGGGATCATTTCCACCTCGCAGGTAGAAGAACGGGCTTGGGACATCACGGTCAAAAACTTGCACACTGCGGCAATTCCGGTCACGGTGCTCGACCAATTGCCATTTTCGGCGAATGAAAACGTGGTGATTACGCCCATCGCGCAAATGACGCCACCCACCGAAAAGAACCTTGATATGCGCCGCGGCGTGATGGCGTGGCATTTCGATCTTGCACCCAAGGCGGAGAACACCGTGAAATTCGGCTACAAGATCAATTGGCCGCAAAACATGCAGGTGGGCATGAATGTAGAGTAGTATTTGCCCTGAGGCCGGTTTCGTGTATGACCTGTCAACGGCTCTGGAGGGGAACTCTCTTCGGGGCCGTTGTTATGTCTAGCAGGAGTTTTGTATGGCCAATGTGGCAGTGGTCGGCGCCCAATGGGGTGACGAAGGCAAAGGTAAGCTGGTGGACTGGCTGTCGGAACGCGCCGATGTCGTGGTGCGCTTTCAGGGCGGGCATAATGCCGGCCATACGCTGGTGATTGACGGCGTCACCTATAAGTTGTCGTTGCTGCCTTCCGGGATTGTGCGCCCCGGCAAGCTCTCTATCATCGGCAATGGCGTGGTGATCGATCCTTGGGCGCTGATTGCGGAAATCGACAAGCTCACGGGGCAGGGCGTTTCGATCTCACGCTCCAATCTTCGCATTGCCGCCAATGCCACGCTTATTCTTCCCCTGCATGGCGAACTGGACCGCATCCGCGAAGAAGCGGCAGGCCAGGCCAAAATCGGCACCACGGGCCGGGGCATTGGTCCCGCCTATGAAGACAAGGTTGGGCGCCGCGCCATCCGCGTCAATGATCTTGCAGACCTTGCAACGCTTGGCCCGAAGATTGATCGGCTTCTCACCCACCACAATGCGTTGCGGCGTGGGCTTGGACAAATTGAAATCAAGGCCGCCCACCTCATTGACCAGCTTGCGGAAATCGCGCCTAGGATACTGGCTTACTCGGACGCTGTCTGGTCCCTGCTGGATGACGTCAAGCGCGAGGGAAAGCGCATTCTGTTTGAAGGCGCGCAAGGCGTGTTGCTGGATGTGGATCACGGAACCTATCCCTATGTGACCTCATCCAACACGGTATCGGGGCAGGCTGCGGCTGGCTCAGGCATGGGTCCTTCCAGCATTGGCTATGTATTGGGCATTGCCAAGGCCTATACAACACGGGTGGGTTCTGGGCCATTTCCCACCGAGCAGGATAATGAGATTGGCGAATACATCGGACGAACGGGGCGCGAGTTTGGCACGGTGACGGGACGCAAACGCCGCTGCGGCTGGTTTGATGCCGTGCTGGTCCGGCAAGCCATCAAGACCTCAGGCATACATGGGATAGCGCTGACCAAGCTTGATGTTCTTGATGGTGTTGAAGAGATCAAGGTTGGCGTTGGCTATATGCTGGATGGCAAGCGCATCACTCAGTTTCCTGCCGCTGAAGAAGCGCAGAAAAGGGTGGAACCTGTCTATGAAAGCATTGAAGGCTGGAAGGATACAACGGCTGGCAAGCGCTCCTGGGCGCAGCTTCCCGCTCAGGCCATCAAATATGTGAAATATCTGGAAGAGCTGATCGAATGCCCCGTGGCGCTTCTGTCAACTTCGCCCGAGCGCGACGACACAATCCTCATGCGCGATCCGTTCCAGGATTAGGTTCTGAAAAGTCCAGAAAGATAGGTTTTTCTTCAGCCGGTAGACAAAAGATCCATTGCCTTTTCGTTGACTTGAGGCTGGTAGCCAGCAGATTTTACCTCGAGCATTTCGGCAAAATTCTTCAGGATAATGGCGGCCGCATTGGTGTGTGAGGTGGGCCTGCCGCAGAGGAAGCCTTGCAGGTAATCGCATTTCAGGCCGCGCAGGGTGGCCATCTGTTCCATGGTTTCGATGCCTTCAGCCGTGACCTTAAGTCCGAGATTGCGGCTCATGGCAATGATTGAGCGGAGAATTCCCGGGGCCTTCGGCGTGGTGTCCAGGGCATGAATAAAGGAACGGTCGATCTTCAGTTTGGAAAGCGGGAACTGCCAGAGATAGCTCAGGCTGGAATAGCCGGTGCCGAAATCATCCAGCGCAATGGAACATCCCATGTCGCGCAAGGCATTGAGTTGTGACAGCACGAGATCCTGGCTTTTGAGGAGCGTGCCCTCGGTGATTTCCACTTCGAGGCGATAGGCGGGAAAATGCGTCTGCTCCAACGCATTGTGAATGTCTGAGAGCAGGGTGCCGGAGTAGAATTGTTCCGGCGAAAAATTGACGGCGACGGTCAAATGCTGTGGCCATGAAGCGGCATCCTGACAGGCCTTGCGGACGCACCATGCTCCCAATTTTGAGATAAGGCCTGTCTCCTCCGCAATAGGAATGAATTCTGCGGGAGAAACAGCACCCATGTCAGGGTGTTTCAGGCGCATCAGCACTTCGAAGCCTGCCAAGGCGCCTGACTGGAACTCAAAGAAAGGCTGGTATGCAAGCTCGAAAGCTTCCACTTCAATGGCATCGCGCACGAAGGCTACGAGTTCATTGCGGCGCTGGACGATTGGAGCATCTTCCGGATTGTAAAAGGCGTAGCCCGGACTGCCATTTTCCGAAGCAGATCGCAGCGCCATGCTGGTTTGTTGGAAAAGAGTAGATGCTTCACGGCCTGCATTGGAAGTCAGCGTGACGCCTGCTACCGCATCAATCGCGAAGCTGTGTTTTTGCCAGTGAATGGTTTTCGCACACAAGGCCACTAGTTCCTTGGCGCGTTGCAACACCATCAAGACATCTTGAATATCCGAGATGAGCACGCCAAAACTCTTGTGATCAATCCTTCCGATAACCGCGTAGCCGCCGCAGGCTTCTTGCAGGCGCCTCGCGAGTTGCACAATGGCGCTGCCAATGGCTTTGCGGCCATAGATTTCTCCAATGCGTGACAGACCGCGCAGCCGAATTTCGATGAAGGCCGCACAACTCCTGCGGATTTCGGCCTTGGCGATTTCCGCATTCAAAAGGGCAGTGAAAGCTTCCAGATTGAGCAAGCCGGTGTCTTGATCATGACTGGTCAGGCGGAGTACTTGCTCTTTCAAGCCTATAAGGTCTGTGGCAGTTTTGTCCGGCTGCATCGCTTCGAGATTCGTCATTGCCTTGCTATCGCCAAGAAATTGGTGGTCATGCTCGTTGAACATGAACAGAATGTTGTAAGAATGTGTGAAAATTTATGGAATGGTTGATAGATCCAAGAATTTCTTTGAACTGTGGGGAATTTTCCTTGTGGCAAGCTGGGGGTTGTTAAGTTTCGTCCCTATCCCCGTGCAGGCCGCCACTTATGTGGAGCAGGCACGTTCCATGCTGCAAAACCTGCCGCCGGGGGCGTCCGTCCGGCCTGACCTTGAGGCCGAGCTGTTCGCGCAAGCCAACGCGCTGCGGGCCAGCCGCGGTGTAGGCCCTCTGGTTTCCAGCGATATTTTAAAGGAGGTGGCCGAGGCACAAGCAGCTGACATGATGCTTCATGGATATGTCGGTCATCGGTCAAATGCGGGATATGAATTTGATTCCCGCGTCAGATTTTATCTGGGCAATCCTCCAGTGTTACCCGAAATGGGTGAGAATGCCGCGCGTGATACTTTAAAGGGTCCGGCCGACAAGACCAAGGCCCGCAGGCTCTTCCAGCAATGGATCAACAGCCGGCCGCATTATCATACGCTGGTGAACAGCGGCTTCAAATTTGTGTCCACTGGCGTGGTTCAGCGCGGCAAGGATATCTGGGCCATACAGGTGTTTTTTGCGCCGCTGCCGGATGGCATCAAGCCATCCAGGCCACCGGATAGCATGAAGCCGTCCGGTGAGGCCAATACGCTTTACTAGGAGGAATAAGCCAAAGCAGCGGCTTTGGGTGCCAAAGCCTTCTGCGCGGCATTCTTCACCGCCTTCTGCACCTTTTCAAAGGCCCGAACCTCGATCTGGCGAATGCGTTCGCGGGAGACGTCGAATTCCTTGGAAAGTTCTTCCAGGGTCATGGGATCATCCTGCAGCTTGCGGGCTTCAAACACCCGGCGCTCACGTTCCGTCAGTTTTTCCATGGCCTGATGCAACATCGTATTGCGCATCTTGGATTCTTCACTGTTTGCCAGCATTTGCTCTTGGTTTTCGCTGTCGTCGACCAGCCAATCCTGCCACTCACCTTCGGCATCGGCACTGACGTGGCTGTTCAATGAGGCATCGCCGCTGAGACGGCGGTTCATGTTGATGACTTCCTGCTCTTCCACGCCTAGGCGTGTCGCGATGATTTTCACCTGGTCAGGCTTGAGATCGCCTTCTTCCAGCGCCTGAATCTGGCCCTTCATCTTGCGCAGATTGAAAAACAGCTTCTTTTGGCTAGCTGTTGTACCCATTTTTACCAGCGACCAAGACCGCAGGACATATTCCTGGATTGATGCCCTGATCCACCACATGGCGTAGGTGGCCAGGCGGAAGCCCTTGTCGGGTTCGAAACGCTTGACGGCCTGCATCAGGCCAACGTTTCCTTCGGAAATCACTTCTCCGATGGGCAGGCCATAGCCGCGATAGCCCATGGCGATCTTGGCAACCAGACGCAGATGGCTGGTTATCATGCGCTCGGCAGCCTTGCTGTCCCCATGTTCGGAATAGCGTTTGGCCAGCATGAATTCTTCTTCAGGCGCCAACATCGGAAACAGTCGGATTTCCTGCAAATAACGGTTCAGCCCGCCTTCGCCTGCAGCGATTGCGGGGAGAGATGTGGCACGTGCCATGGTGTAGCTTCCCTTCTTGTTGCCTCCAATCCTTGGAGACAGGCCTTAATATAATCCCTAATACGTCGAAAAAAAGATACTAGATCGGTTACGGTTTCACATTATATTGTTCAACGCGTGAGCGCTTTCAATAGTTGCATCATGTCGGGGGGAATTTGGCTCTCGAAATGCAGCTTCTTGCCACTGCGGGGGTGCTCAAAGCCCAGTACAGCGGCATGAAGTGCCTGCCTGTTCAATGCTTTAACAGCATCTCTTGCCTCATCACTTAAATTATTGAGTGATGACTTGAAGCTTTGCCCATAAGTTTTATCTCCCATCAAGGGATGGCCGATATGTGTCAGGTGCACACGTATCTGGTGTGTCCTGCCGGTTTCCAGCACGCAGCGGATGAGACTTGCCTGGGGAGGTTTACCGAAAGTTTGCAGGAGCTGGTAATGCGTTACGGCTTCGCGTGACATGGCGGAGGTCGAAATGGCCATTTTCTGCCGGTTGGCATTGCTGCGGGCGATATTGGCTGAAATTGTTCCCTGGCGGCGTTCCGGCATGCCCCAAACGATGGCCTGATAGGCTCTTTCCAACCTGCCGTCACGTCCATGGGCAGCAAATTGTTCGGACAGTCCCTGATGGACCGCATCATTTTTGGCCACCACCAAAAGCCCGCTCGTGTCCTTGTCCAGCCTGTGCACAATGCCAGGACGCTTTACGCCGCCGATGCCGGAGAGGCTTGCCCCGCAGTGGGCAATGAGCGCATTCACCAGGGTTCCGGTTTCATTGCCAGCACCGGGGTGCACAACGAGGCCTGGCGGCTTGTCGATCACGATCAGGTCGCGATCTTCAAACACCACTTCCAGCGGCAGTATTTCGGCCTGGGGCTTGGCTGCCACGGGCGGTGGCACGCTCACCTTGATGATTTGGCCCACCTTAATCTTGTGGCGGGTTTCTGTTACAGCTTGGCCCTCGACAGTGACTTGGCCTTCCGCAATAAGCTTTTGAAAACGCGCGCGGCTTACCTCGGGAAAAGCAGCGGCTACCACCCGGTCCAGACGCTCAGCAGTTTGGGCCACGGTTTCTAATATAAGGGACGATGAGGACATAATGACTGATCAAAACTCTGGCCTGGACGAAGCACCACCCGTGAACCGTTTTCTGGTTTTTGCCGTGTATTTCATGGGGGTCGTCCTGGTTCTCATGTTCTTAGGCCTAATCTTTGGCATTATCTACAAGATCAAGCACAAGGCTGTTCTGCCGGAAGGCACCGGCGTTGTGGGGCTGGGTTTGCCTGCGGGGACTAGCGTGCGTGAAGCCACGCTTTCAGGTGACAAGCTCACGATCAACACCGGCAGCGAGGTTTTCGTGGTCGAGCTTAGCACACGCAAGGTTTTACTGCAGGTCAAGGTTGGCAGCCCTTAAGGCTTGCATCGCGGTGCGCGCCCCGATATAAATTCATATGGGTTGCAGGGTCCCTTCGTCTATCGGTCAGGACGACAGCCTCTCACGTTGTAAAGGCGGGTTCGATTCCCGCAGGGATCACCAACCGCTTCTGACTACGGGCTGACGCCTATGGATTTCAGGGTCAAAGCCAGCAGGCTCGCGGTGTCAGGCTTGGATTTGTTGGCAGCGATGATGGCTTTGGCCAATGATTTACGCCGGTCGTCGTCATGCTTTGGAATGGCGCGCTGGTGGCATACTTCTTCCAGCACCCTTTTCATTTTCGTCACTTCCTCAGGGTTGAAAATGCCCCCCAACTGATTCGCGGGCATAGTCATTTCATCCACATAGGTGTCCATGATTGTTGGCCTCCGAATATTTTTTTATTTTAAGTCTATTTCCTCGGGGCTGAAGTCTAATCCGAATCCGTATTTTCCGCCCTGTCGGAATGAACAGAGATAGACAGATGAAAATGTTATTTTTATGATTCAGGATTTGCCGCTCATCGAACCGGCACTGATATATTAGTCGTTCAGTTGGTAATGGTTTTCTGCAGTGCCCTGATGCGCTGGGCAAGTGAAATAACATTGGTTATTCCGCGGCGGGGCTTTTCTGCTTCCTGCTGGTTTGCAGGGTCTGCCACCGGTTCGTTCCAGGCGGCGTCGAGACGTTCCAGTTCACTTTGAAGTTCAGCTGCGGCGCGTTCAGGCGCTACTTCAATCCTGGGCGGGAGTTCCGGTTCGAAACTGGTGCTGTTGGCGGGTTTCACCAAAACACCATTGGACAGGCTCGGGGCTTCTGCCGCATTTTCTTCGCGCTGGCGCGCCATCTGGGCCGAAATCGTTGCAAGCTCACTGATGCGATGCTGCAGGCGTTCCTGCGAGGACACGTCTTCGCTCACACCATCAATGATTTTCGGCGTTGGTGCCGGGCTGGGCGCATGCGCTGTTTTATTTGGTTTTGCATCCAGGCTGGATTTCAGCAATCCAATCAGTTCGCCGCTGGCAGATTTTTCCTGTTCAAGGTGCAAAAGCTGTTCTTTCAAGCTGGCAATTTCGGCATCGCGTTTCACGGCTTCGTCCATAAGCTGCAACACGCGGTTGCGGCTGCGCATGACTTCGGCTTCCTGCTCGGCCAGGTGCATGCGCACGTCCTGGGATACGGTTTGCAACTTGGCCGCCATCATGGCGTGTTCAGCCCGCAGGCGGTCGCGGTCGGTTTGCAGTTCCACGACCGTGGAAGGAACATTGCGCAATGCCCGCCTGGCTCCCATGCGCAGGGCCAGTTTCCAAGCCAAACGCCCAACCACCATGGCAACCAGCGTTGCCAGGGCAAAACCGAGAATAATCAACATATAGGTCTCGGATTGAGACATCAGGAACCTCAGACTATTGCGTTGTCTCCAGTTTCCTTACGCTCAAAGCAAAATTATGGCCATGCAATAATGGGCGAGGAGGGGGGCTAGAATGGATTCCATGTGGGCTTTCTGGAATATTTGAGATATCCGACATTTGCCCCAAGCCTTGCGCCTACACCTGTTCGGATGGGTGCCATGACAATATCGGCATTTTTCTGGAAATTCACGCCCAGGCCGCCAATGAAGTAGGCGGAACCTTCAACGCCGATGAAACGCTCATAAAGATCTTGGGGGGAGTAGGAGTTATAAACCAGGGTCATGGTGCGCGAGCCATTGCCGCCAAAATCAAATCCCACCGATGGGCCCTGCCAGTAGATGCGCTGCCGGGTTCCGTCCTTGTAATAAATGGTGCCTTCGCCATAGCGCAGGCCTCCCACAAATGCGCCCGCACCTTCTTCGCCAATGATATAGGCTGAGGGCTCGCCCTGGTTCTGGAACACATATTCCACTGCCTCTCCCAGTCCACGGCTGGCTTTGCCGAAAAACTGATGGCCGGAACCCAGGATTTCTTCCGTGGTAAAGGTGGCGGGTTTCCTGGAAATGCTGCTGGTCGTCTGGGCCGGGGCCTGCAGTGCCGGTGCTGCCACACACAGGGATAGCGCCAAACCAAGCGATTTCAGAAGGTTACGGTTCATCATACTCACCTCACTCATGCGTCACCCTCACACGTTAAGGCCACGACACTTACGAGATGGTTAAGGCTTTGCCAATTAAGTGCCGCTGGCAATAAAGGCCGGGTTGTCAAAGCCGCGTTCGCGCTTGCCATAGCGCAGCGGTTGGCCTGCCTCGTCCAGCACCTTGCCGCCTGCCGCCAGCAAGACCGCCTGTCCAGCCGCTGTATCCCATTCCATGGTGCGTCCAAAGCGGGGATAGAGGTCGGCTTCGCCTGCCGCCACCAGGCAGAATTTCAAGGAAGAACCTGCCGAAACCAGGGTGCAGATGGGGATGGTTTTCAGAAAGGTGTCAGTAGCGGAATCGCGGTGGCTGCGACTGGCAACCACTGTTACGCCGTCCTGCGGGCAGGGGCGCACGTCAATCTTTTTCCAGTCGATGGCCTCGTCATCATGAACTTGGCCCTGGGCAGCGCCCACATTGTCTTCGCCCCAGAAAATGCGTTGGATGGCCGGCGCATAGACCACACCCAGGATCGGCACGCCATTTTCAATCAGGGCAATGTTCACTGTGAACTCGCCGTTGCGGGAAACAAATTCCTTGGTGCCATCCAGGGGATCGACGAGGTAGAAGCGGTTGCCCACCGCAGGCACGCGGCCCGCAGAAGCTGCTTCTTCGGATATAACCGGCGTTTCCGGGTCGAGCTTTGCCAGGCCCGCCAGAATGATGCGCTCGGCTGCCTCATCGGCTTCCGTCACAGGTGACAGATCGGCCTTGGCGCGGGACTTAAAGTCCGTTCCATAGATGCCCATGATTTCCTGCCCCGCCTGCAGGGCAAGCTTGATCAGGTCGGAGGTCTTGGGACTTGGTGTCATGTGTGGGAAAGCCTAACTCGTTTACCGGGCTTCTATGGGCTTTTTGGCAGGTCATCGTCAATGCAGCATATTTTCTTGGGGCTTGCTAAAAGAAAACGCACCGAATCACTTCAATGGGGCTTCCATGACAGACGCATCGCGTATTTCCGATCTTGATCTTGCAGCGTTGCTGTGCAGCCGCGTGTGCCATGACGTGATATCGCCGGTGGGCGCCATCGCCAACGGGCTTGAACTTTACGACGATCCGGAAATGGATGAAGAAACCAAGTCCACTGCGCTCGACATGATCCGTTCATCGGCCAAGACCGCAGGCGCCAAGCTCAAGTTCTGCCGTATTGCTTTTGGCGCGGCTGGTTCTGCGGGCGCCCTTATCGATTTGAGCGAGGCAGGCGAAGTGGCCAAGGGCTTCGTGGGCGAGGAAAAAGTCAGGCTGGAGTGGAAGGCGCCGCGCGAAAACCGGCCCAAGCAGCAGGTCAAATTGCTGCTCAACATGCTGCTGCTGGCCATGTCGGGCATTCCTCGCGGCGGTCTTGTCACCGTAACGGCGGAAAATGACGCGCTTGTCGTGCGGGCTGCCGGTGAACGCGCAAAGATTTCAGAACCTCTGGCGGAGGTTTTGTTGGGCACGGCTGACCTCAACCTGCTTGATGCGCGACTGGTCCAACCCTACTACGCCAAGCAACTTGCGCATTCGGCAGGCCTCGAGCTTTCGATGGCCATGGATGGCAATGATGTTCTGGTCCAGGCCAAGGCCGTATCGCCCGCAGCTTGACGATGCATTCGTTATAGTAGGGTGCGAATTATGCATGTCGGATATTCATCCAGGGGTTTCCGAGTTGCCACCATATGCCGCCACGACTTCTACCGGAAGGCTGCGTGCTTCGAACAATGACATCGTCACAGCTGGGCTGGCACGGGCCGCACGGATCGCGTCTGGATTACCAACACCAGCATTCACGGCTTTGCCGATGTTCTCTCCCGTTCGGTGAACAGTGTGGGCGGTGTTGTGTTTACTCTGTCGGCTGAGGACAGGATAACCTTCAGTGGCATCACCGTTGCCCGGCTTGTGGCGGATGACTTCCTGTTTGTGTGAATGCGCGCAACAACAAAAAAGCCTGGCTCACGAGGAGACCAGGCTTTTTTCGTCCTGCAATTCTATCAGGCGATTTCGCGGATGTCTTCGTGGCCCATCATTGGTGGGGCCCCCTCACGCAACACGTAACCGCGGCCCCAGACGGTTTCGATGAAATTCTTGCCTTCAGCGGCATTGGCGAGTTTCTTGCGCAGCTTGCAGATGAACACGTCGATGATTTTCAGTTCGGGTTCATCCATGCCGCCATAGAGATGGTTGAGGAACATTTCCTTGGTGAGGGTTGTGCCCTTGCGCAAGCTGAGAAGCTCCAGCATCTGGTATTCCTTGCCGGTGAGGTGCACGCGCTGGCCGCCCACTTCGACAGTCTTGGTATCGAGGTTCACCAGCAGCTCGCCGGTGAGAATGACGGATTGAGCATGTCCCTTGGAACGGCGCACCACGGCATGAATGCGGGCAACGAGCTCGTCCTTGTGGAATGGCTTGGTCATGTAATCATCTGCGCCAAAGCCCAGGCCCTTCACCTTGTCTTCAATGCCGGCAAGCCCGGAGAGAATGAGAATAGGCGTGCCCACTTTGGAAACCCGCAGGGATTTCAAAACCTCATAGCCCGACATGTCAGGCAAATTGAGATCCAGGAGAATGATGTCGTAGTCGTAGAGCTTGCCAAGGTCGACGCCTTCTTCACCAAGGTCGGTGGTATATACGTTGAACCCTTCAGACTTCAGCATCAGCTCAATGCTTTGGGCTGTTGCAGTGTCATCCTCAATCAGCAGAACTCTCATTTCCAATCCCCTATTATCCCCGCTCCCGCAGGAAGCCTGTCTCATGCACTGTCAGCAAGCAACTCGGTGTGACGCGCAACCAACCGTTAACTCTGAATATTAAGATAAGCTCATAAAGGTTAACAAAATATAATCTTGAGCGCCGAAATTTTAACCAGAAAATACTACATTTGGTATTTGGGTTAATTTACACACCATATCTAGATCAGCATTTTAGACACTTTGGTTGTGTCACGGAATTACATGCAGGCTGAAATAGTTTACTCAGATTTAAGCTTACCCGTTCATCATAGTCCCAACGAAGCGACCGTAGCAACTCGTTAGTTGATTCGGAGAATCGTGAATAGGGGCAGCTTCGTGCTCCAGTTTGTTTTTGAGTTTGTGAGGAATTCCATGCGTTCACGTGAAACCCTGCTTCGTTTGCACCGCTTCCGCACCGAGGAGCGCCGCCGCCAGGCTTCCGACATTGACGGCATGATCCATGACTTGATGAAAAAATATGACGAGCTTGATGCTCATGTGCGCTTCGAAGAGAGCCGCAACAATGTGACCGATCCCTCCAACGTCAATTATTCCATGGCAGCAAAGGCCACGCGCGGCCGCCGCGACAATCTGCTGAAATCCATCGGCGACCTGCGCGACCAGAAGGAATCCGTGCTGGCCCAGCTCAGCGAAGAAGAAGCGGGCCTTCGCAAAGTTGAAATGCTGATGGAAAAGGAAAGCGGCAGCGCTACAGTGCCGGTCGCACCCGCGCATACGGTTCACGCACATTAACCCCTTAGCCGAAACGCTCTAAGCCGTTCATAATAGACCCGGGCATCGTCGGCAATTTTGGCCAAGGGCAGGGGCAACTCAACAGCTTCTCTGGCGGATGCGGCGAAGCCCGTGGAATTCCACACGGCATTATACCAATGTGGCGCCCAAAGGCCATCGAAGCTCTTGGGTCCCTTCGGCCATTGCAGCATGGCTTCGTCAAATGGAATTTTGAGTCCAGCACAAAGGGCCATGAGCATGCCGCGCGGATCGCGCAGAATGTCTTCAGCGTCGATGACGATTGGCGCTGTGCCGGTGGCTTGCGCCACGGCATCGAAAATTTCAGCCTGTTCCACAAATCCTATGTCACGTAACGTAACGTCTGACCATTTCATGGCATAGCTTGCCAGCACATTCACAGGCGCGCGGATCAGGAAGGCGTTGGTGAGTTTATGGATGAAGCTCCGGTCAAACCCCGGCAGCATGTGGTGCGTCATGTGCTTTTGATAGAATACAGGTTTTGCAGCGGGTGCCGTGCAGCGCGCCACAAGCTTGTCCCAGTCCGTTTCGTTGCCTGCGATGATTTCGGCGCGCATGGGATGGTCGTTGCCATGGTTCACCAGAGAGAAGGCGTAAAAGGGCTCGTCCCATGCCACACAATCCGAGCGGTTGCCAAAGGCATACATCATGGCAGTCGAGATGTTGCGCGGTCCAGACCACATGGCAATGTTGATGCTCATGGGCATTACAAAGTGCGCGTTGTTTCGCTAAGGCAAAGTTCCTTGTAGAGCTTTGCGAGCCGTTGCGATATCGGGCCCGCACCTGTCCAAGCCTCGGTTGACAGGGGATGCCGCACGGGCCTGCCATCAATCACGCGCACTGGCGTGAGGCCGGCAAAAGTCCCCGTTACAAAGGCTTCATCCGCGCCATAGACATCATAGAGGGAAAACTGCTTTTCGAAAACCGGAATGCCGTTGTCGCGGCACAGGCGGATCATGTTGGCACGCGTGATGCCGGGTATGCAATACTGGCCGGATGAGGTCCAGACTTCGCCGCGGCGCATGATGAAAAAATGGGTGGAGTTGCAGGTGGCAACGAATCCCAGTGGATCGAGCATGAGGGCTTCATCCGCACCCGCATTTGCCGATTGGATGCAGGCGGTGATGCAGTTGAGCTTGGAATGCGAATTGAGTTTCTGGTCCTGCACGTCTGGCGCGCCACGGCGCACGTTGACGGTATGCAGGCTGATGCCGTGGCGGAATTTTTCGGGGTTTGCCGTCTTATATTCTGGGATGATGACAATGGTTGCAGGAGAGATCGTCACCCGGGGGTCCTGATAGGGCGTGGCCTTGATGCCGCGGGTCACCATCAGGCGAATATGTACGCCGTCATGCATGTGGTTGGCATCGGTGCAATCAAACAGGCGCTGCACGAGTTCTGCCGGTGTGAGCCCCACATCCATGAAAATGGCTTTTGCCCCCTCATACAGGCGTTCGATATGCTGATGGAGAAACGGCACGCCGCTGTTGACCAGGCGCAAACCTTCCCACACGCCATCACCCAGGAGAAAGCCTGAGTCAAAAACCGAAACCATGGCTTTCTCGCGCGGCAGCATGGTTCCATTGATGGATATGAGAATATCCGCGTTGCGTGGGTCGGTGTGGATTTCATGCAAGGAGGGAGCCATCACTTGAGGTTAACATGAGGCACGGAGTGCCAGCAAGCGGTCTAGAATATCAACATGATTGCCAACCACGCGAGGCTGGCGAACCTGGCAAATTGTGCAAAAACCCTGTCTTCATTGGGGGCTGCAGCGCTGCGCCAAACACCGGTCACCGCCAGAATGGAATAGGGCAGGGGAAGCAAATGAGTGATTGCGGCAAGCCAGATCGGCGCACCTGCCAGATAGAGGGTGAGGGCAAGCAGTGTGGCGCCAAGATTGATAAGCAGGCCATAGGTGATCAGAAAGCGCCAGAATGCTTCCTTCAATGGCCATTCGCCATTCCAGAGTTTCTGCAGCGCTGGGTTAAGCAGTGTCATGTTTCAGCTTTGTCGGCTTCGCGCAGCTTGTCGGCGCTGACCGGCGACACCTCCCTGTCGCCCGCCAGAATGCGTGAGAGTTCAGCACGGCTATCCCTGGCAATGTCGACCATCTTTTCGCGGTTGCCTGCATGCTTTGCCTGCACGTGCAACGTTTGTTCATCGAAATTGCGGAAGGTTTCCACGACATGACGGGCTTCGCCTGGAGGTTCGCCCAATGCCAGCAGGACACGTTCTCCCATATCGGCAGATGCTGCAAAGACTTCGCGGAAAATTTCGTGGGCGCCAAGATTTATCAGCTCATAGGCGTGCACGCGGTCAAAGGCGCGGGCAAATATCTGGAGATTGGGATAGAACTGCCTTGCGGTTTTCACAATTTCCGAAATCTTTTCGCGGTCATCAACGGCTACCACAAGGATTTCAGCGGTACGCGCGCCAGCAGCGTCCAGAAGATCGGTGCGCGATGCATCTCCATAAAACAGCTTGAAGCCGAACTGGCGGAGTGAATCAATTTGTTCGGCATCATGCTCGAGCACCACGGTCTTATATTTCTTGGCCTGCAGGATGCGGCCCACCGTCATGCCAAAGCGGCCATGGCCCGCGATGATGACCTTGGCCGTCTCATCAATCACGTCGGCTTCGCGCGGCTGGGCGCTGGTGATGAACAGGGGTTGTATGAGGCGCTCGTTCAGCATCATCAGCAGGGGCGCTATGGCCATGGAAGGGGCGACAATGGCCACCAGCACTGCAGCGTGAGCGGCGGCGATCAGGCCCAGGCCCAGACAGAAAGAGATAAGCACGAAAGCGAACTCTCCGCCTTGCGCCAGTGAAAAGGCAAAATGGGCGCTATCGGCATTTTTCAAATGGAAGATTCGGGCAATGACATAGAGCACCACAAGCTTCAACACGATAAAGCCCGCCACCAGCCCCAGGATCAACACCGGGTTTGAGCGCAACAGGTTGAAGTCAATGCCTGCCCCCACCGCCATGAAGAAAACCGCCAGCAGGAGGCCCTTGAAGGGATCCAAGTCCATTTCCAGTTCGTGCCGGTATTCACTCTCGGCCAGCACGACGCCTGCCAGGAAGGTTCCGAGCGCTGCCGAAAGGCCAACGAGTTCCATGAGCAGAGTGATGCCCACGACGATGAGCAGGGCAAAAGCCACAAAGATTTCGCGAATGCCTGAGTTTGCCACAAAGCGGAATAGGGGACGCATCAGATATCGCCCGGCAATCACAATAATGGCAACGGCTGCGAAAATGCTGAGCGTTTGCGCCCAGGCCGGCAGGGAGGCAATAATGCTGCTGTTCTCATCGGGGCTTGCATGAACGGCCAGAAGCGGCAGGAGCGCCAGCATGGGAATGATGGAAATATCCTGAAACAGCAACACGGCAAAGATGGATTGTCCGCTGGAAGTTTTGAGTTGCCCGCGCTCGGTCAGGCTTTGCACGACGATGGCGGTGGATGACATGGCAAGGATGAGACCGGAGGCCAAGGCGGCATTCCAGTTCAGCCCCAGTCCCAGCGCCACCATGGCAATAGCGAGGGATGTGGCCAACACCTGCAATCCGCCCAGCCCTAGAATGGGCATGCGCAGTGACCAGAGTTTTGAGGGCTGAAGTTCCAGTCCCACCAGAAACAACATGACGATGACGCCAAATTCTGCAAAATGCATGACGTCCTGGCCCTCGCGGCCGACAAGGCCCAGCACGGCAGGACCGATCACCACACCGGCTGCGAGATATCCCAGAACTGATCCCAGCCCCAGGCGGGCAGCCAGCGGGGCCGCCAGCACCGCGGCTGTGAGATAAACAAAGGCACCTACGAGAAATTCCTGGAGCAGCATGACAAGGCTTTCAAAGACCCGGAAATCTCGTGCACCCCGAGAGTTTTTGCAAGCAGTTTAAGCCCATGACAAAAAGGGCCGGAAACTCACGTTTCCAGCCCCCTACGCTTGACGCAACAAACTGTTTATTGCCGGTATTTCTGAATCTTTGTGGTGCGCAATCCTGCCAGGCCATGACGGTCAATGGAGCGTTGCCAACCCAGATATTCTTCCACGGTCAATACATAACGTTCACAGGCTTCTTCCAGACTGAGCAGCCCGCCTCGCACCGCTGCCACCACTTCTGCCTTGCGGCGGATCACCCAACGGTGAGCGCCGGGCGGCGGCAAATCGGTAATTGTCAAAGGGCTGCCATCGGGACCGATGACGTAGTTCACGCGAGGACGCAACTGACCGTTCATACTTAAACTCACAAACCTAATACGCAGGTACACATTCGTCATGCCAAGATAATCGCTACGACTTAAGAATGAGCTAAATGCTTATGAATAAATTGCAAATTCCAGCGCTCTTGTGGCTCAATTTAGGACAGTTCCACGATATGATTGCGTTTTGGCGGGATCAGGCCCATTTAGGCGCCATGAAAGTGCCTGCGTCCATATTGGCTGCCGTCCATACGTCCATGAATCTTCCCGGCAACCCTGGCGACCACAGGGTGGTTGTGGCCATGTCCGGTGGCGTGGATTCCTCGGTTGTGGTAGCACTCCTGAAGGTTGCGGGCTATGATGTGGTAGGTATCACGCTGCAGCTCTATGATCATGGAGAGGCCGTCAGGCGCAAAGGTGCCTGCTGTGCGGGACAGGATATCCATGATGCGCGCCGGGTGGCCGCCAGCCTCGATATTCCTCACTATGTCCTGGACTTTGAGAGCCGCTTCAAGGACACCGTGATCACTGATTTTGTAGAGGGATATCTGGCGGGGCAAACACCCGTCCCTTGCGTCACCTGCAACCAGACGGTCAAATTTTCCGACCTGCTTCGGCGCGCGCGCGACCTGGATGCATCGGCCCTGGTGACCGGTCATTATATTGAAAGCCGCCAGCGCGGCGATGGTTCGTCGCAGCGTGATCTTTTCACGCCTGCCGATATGGCGCGCGACCAAAGCTATTTCCTGTTTGCCACCACCCAGCAGCAAATCGATTTCCTGCGCTTTCCACTGGGAGCCTTGCCGAAGTCTGAAACGCGGCGCATGGCCAGTGAACTGGGGCTGCTGGTGGCCGAAAAGCCCGACAGCCAGGACATCTGTTTCGTGCCGGATGGCAACTACGCCGATGTCATCCTGCGCTTGCGGCCCGATGCAGCGGAGCCTGGCGACATTGTGCATGTTGATGGCCGCATCCTTGGCCGCCACGAAGGCATCCTGCATTATACAATAGGGCAGCGGCGTGGACTTGGGATTTCAAGTGGTGAGCCCCTGTATGTTGTCCGGGTGGACGCGGCAAACAAGAAAGTGGTTGTGGGACCGCGTGAAGCCTTGCGGCAAAACGACATCCGCATCGCCAAGCTGAATTGGCTGGGCACCCGCGAAGAAGCCACTTCGCCGCGCCCGGTCTATGCCAAAATCCGGTCAACGCGCCCGCCCGTGGAAGCATCGCTCTTGTTTGGAGCAGAAACTTCGATCGTGACCATTGCTGAAGGCGAATATGGCGTGTCACCGGGCCAGGCCTGTGTGCTTTATGATGGCACAGGGCCTGGTGCCCGCGTGCTGGGCGGCGGCCTCATCGCGTCAACGCAGGCGCGCCCACATTGACCAAGCTACCTGCCAGCACCGACAATCCGTCCGCCATGTTTTTTCTCAAACAGTATTTGCGAAAACCTTTCGGCACGGGCTCCATTACGCCCAGCAGCAAAAAACTGGGGCAAGTCATCGTATCTCATCTGGACCTAAAGCCGCACGAGTTCGTGGTCGAGCTGGGACCAGGCACCGGCGTGTTCACGCGCGAATTGTTGGCCAAAGGCGTTGCTCCCGACAAACTCATCCTGGTGGAGTTCAATGTGGATTTCGCAAGCTACCTGCGCAAGGAATTTCCCGCAGTCAGAGTCGTTGAAGGCGATGCCGGAAACCTGCCGCAGGTCTTGCAATCCATAGGCTATTCCAAGGTGCATCGCATCGTGTCCGGCATTCCATTGCGAAGTCTCAAACCGTTGCAGCGCAAGCAGATCACGGAAGCCATAGCCCAGTCACTTGAAGTTGGTGGTGTTGCCGTGCAATTCAGCTATCTCAAGAATTCTCCGTTTCCCCTCAAGGTCGCCTCTGAATGCGGGCTGCAGGGCAAGCGGGTGGGCATGGCGCTGGGAAATGTTCCGCCAGCCTTTGTGTGGAAATACATCAAGCTGCCTTAGCTTCCTTGCCTTGATGATACCCTGTCTCTATAAACATTGAAAACCATAAAGGGAGGCGCCACCGCGTGGCAAAACACAATGGCAAGCCCAATATTGACCTGGAAGTGAAGAAGGGCATCGCCTGGGCTGTTCATGCGTTCACGACCTGTGGCATTATCGCCGGCTTCCTGGCTCTGGTGGCTGTCCTCAAGGGCGATGCAGTCGTGGCTTTCATGTGGTTGGGCGTGGCGCTGTTTGTTGATGGCATTGATGGCTCGCTGGCACGCAAGGCCCGCGTCAATGAATATACGCCCAATTTTGATGGCGCATCGCTTGACCTCGTCATTGACTACTTCACCTATGTGGCGGTGCCCGCCCTGATGATTTACTGGTTCAACATGGTGCCGGTGCCGTTTTACTTTGCCGAAGAAACCTGGAGCCTCATTGCGGCAGCCGTTGTCATGGCGGTGTCCTGCTATACCTTCGCCAATGTGGGCATGAAATCAGAGGATTATTATTTCGTGGGATTTCCCGCGATCTGGAACGTGGTTGTGCTGTATTTCTATGTGGCAGGAACGGGCTGGCTCATCAATCTCATTACAGTTGTCACGCTGGCTGTCCTCACCTTCGTTCCCGTCAAGTTCGTGCACCCCTTGCGGGTCGCGCATTGGCGCAACATCACCATTCCGATGACGGTTCTGTGGGCCGCCATGACGCTGAGCCTTGTGATCAGCAGCAAGGACAAGGGCCCCACCGACACGATCTACATGATCGAGTTCTGGATATGGATTGCCGCATCCGTATATTTTATATGGCTTTCGATCTACCGCACATTCGTGCAAGGCGACCCGCCACATCACGAGCCTGCAGAAAATGGCGATGACGCGACTTGACTTCACCTGCCGGAACTACCTATAAGCCGCCTTGGTTTGGCGAGGTAGCTCAGCTGGTTAGAGCACGGGAATCATAATCCTGGGGTCGGGGGTTCGAGTCCCTCTCTCGCTACCAAATTCTTGTAAAACACGGCGCTTCTGGTGGCGGGCGGAAATAGTCTGATATGGGTGATTACTGGCGGCGGTTCCGGCGCGACAAGCCAGCGGTTTGGGGACTGTGCGTCATTACCCTGTTCATCCTCGCGGCGGTTTTCGCGCCGGTTCTTGCACCCTATAATCCTTCTGAACAATTCTTTGACGGCTTGACGCTGGAGGGGTCTCCGCTGCCGCCCGATGGCAGGTTCTGGTTTGGCACCGACACCAACGGGCGCGACCAGTTCTCGCGGCTCTTATATGGCGCGCAAACCTCGTTGCTCATCGGCATTGTGGCCAATGGCATTGCCGTGGCGGTGGGAACGCTTTTGGGTGTTGTGGCGGGCTATACGCGGGGATTTGTAGGTGCCGCCATCATGCGCCTCACCGATCTCATGATGGCATTTCCGCCGCTGCTTCTGGCCATTGCGCTGGCGGCCATTCTCAAGCCCGGCCTCAACATCGTGATCCTGGTCATAGCACTGGTGAACTGGGTGCAGATCGCGCGGGTGATCTATGCGGAAACGCTCGCCCTTGCGGAGCGTGAATATATCGAAGCGGCGCGCGCCATGGGGGCCACCTCACAGCGCATCATCTGGCGCCATCTCCTGCCGCATCTGGTGCCCACCATCATCGTCTATGCCACGCTCGGCATCGCCACCACCGTGCTGCTCGAATCCATGTTGTCATTTCTGGGGCGCGGGGTGCAGCCGCCAACGCCTGCCTGGGGCATGATGATTTTTGAAAGCCAATCTTATTTCCTCAATGCGCCATGGCTGGTGTTCATCCCCGGCGCTGCCATTCTTATCCTCGCTCTGGCCTTCAACCTGGTAGGCGATGCTCTGCGCGATGTGCTGGATCCCACGCAGCGGGGGCGCGGGTGATGCTCACATATCTGGCAAAGCGCATTGTGGCCTCGCTGTTCATTCTGCTGGGGGTAAGTGTTGTTACTTTCGGGCTCACCTTCCTGATCCCGGCTGATCCCGTGGCGATGATTGCGGGGCGCAATTCCACCCCTGCCATCCGCGAGCAGATCCGCCACCAGCTTGGCCTCGACAAGCCGTTGCCTGCCCAATATGCGGGCTATCTCGCGCGGCTGGTGCAGGGCGATCTCGGCAAATCCTATGCGCGGAAATCCGATGTGGGTGCGCTTGTCGCCTCGCGGCTTCCGCCTACGCTGCTGCTCATGTTTGCGGCCATCATTGCAGAACTGCTGATCGGCCTGCCAGCCGGCATTTATGCCGCCAGCCGCAGGGGCAGGCTAGGGGACAAGGTGGCGATGACGCTTTCTTTCTTGAGCGTTTCCACTCCGCAGTTTGTGCTGGGCCTCACGCTGCTTTACATCTTTGCCTATGTGCTGAACTGGTTTCCGTTGGGAGGCTATGGGAAATTTTCCAATCTCATTCTTCCTGCGGTCACGCTTGGGCTGGCAGGCGGCGGCTGGTATTCGCGCATGATGCGGTCTTCCATGATTGAGGTCTTGCGCAATGACTATATCCGCACGGCGCGCGCCAAGGGCATGCCGGAGTGGCGGGTCATCGCCAAGCATGCGCTGCGCAATGCCATTCTTCCAATCGTGGCCATGATCGGGCTGGACATCGGAATCTTCATGTCGGGTGTTGTCGTGGTCGAGAATGTGTTTGGCTGGCCCGGCATCGGCCAGCTCATGTGGCAGGCCATCCAGTCACTGGATATTCCCATCATCATGGGCGTCACCATCGTTGCTGCCGTCTTTATCGTGCTCGGAAATCTCATCGCAGATATGATTGCGCCGCTAGTTGACCCGCGCATCCAGTTGCGGTGATATGCACTTTCCTAAAAGTACAAAAACCTCAGGGAGTCCCTCTATGAAACGCTTATTGATCTCCGCCGTCGCCGCTGTGGCGCTTTTTGCTGCCGCGCCTGCCGCCATGGCAGATGCGCCCAAGCAGGGCGGTGCGGCCACGATCACCTTTAACAATGATCTTACAACGCTGGACCCACAAGTAGGTTACGACTGGCAGAACTGGTCAGTGATCAAGTCGATTTTTGATGGCCTGATGGATTACAAGCCGGGCACCACCGAGCTGGAGCCCGACCTTGCCGAAAGCTATGCGGTATCGGATGGTGGCTTGACCTACACATTCAAGCTGCGCAAGGGTGTGAAGTTCCACAATGGCCGGGCCATGACGTCTGCCGATGTGAAGTATTCGTTTGAGCGGGCAGTAAATCCCGCAACCCAAAGTCCCGGTGGCGGATATTTCAGCATGATCTCGGGTTATGAGGATGTGACTGGCGGCAAATCCACAACGCTCTCCGGCGTTGAAACGCCCGATGACATGACAGTGGTTTTCAAGCTGGCGCGTCCGGATGCAACGTTCCTCCATCTCATGGCGATCAATTTTGGTTACATCGTTCCCAAGGAAGAAGTTGAAAAGGCGGGTGCGGACTGGGGCAAGAAGCCAGTGGGCACGGGCGCGTTCAAATTCGTGGAATGGGTGCCGGGACAGGATATCAAGCTTGAGCGCAACAAGGATTATTTCCGGGCAGGCGTTCCCTATCTCGACAATATCACTTTTGAATTCGGCCAGGATCCCACCGTGGCGGTGCTGCGCCTGAAAAAGGGTGAGGTTGATATCGTGGGCGATGGCGTGCCGCCAGCACAGTTCACCGAACTCATGGGCGATCCTGCCAACAAGGAGCTTGTGGCCGAGGGCAACCAATTGCACACAGGCTATGTCACCATGAATGTTACGCAGGCGCCCTTCGACAATGTGAAAGTGCGCCAAGCCGTGAACATGGCCATCAACAAGGACAGGATTGTACGGCTCATCAATAACCGCGGCGTGCCAGCCAGCCAGCCGCTGCCGCCCGCCATGCCCGGCTACAACGCCGACAACAAGGGCTATGGATATGATCCCGAAACTGCAAAGAAGCTGTTGGCGGAGGCGGGCGCTGCTGAAATCTCCACAGAGCTTTATACCATGAACGTGGACCCCAATCCGCGCATCGCCCAGGCCATTCAACAGGACCTGGCAGCGGTTGGCATCAAGGCTGAAATCCGCTCGCTGGCGCAAGCCGAAGTGATCGCGGCAGGTGGTGCAGGCAAGGCCCCCATGATCTGGTCGGGCGGCATGGCCTGGATTGCCGACTTCCCAGATCCTGCCAATTTCTATTATGGAATTTTGGGTTGCGTGGGTGCGGTGGATGGCGGCTGGAACTGGTCGCG
Source organism: Hyphomicrobiales bacterium (assembly GCA_031359445.1). Lineage (GTDB taxonomy): Bacteria > Pseudomonadota > Alphaproteobacteria > Rhizobiales > Aestuariivirgaceae > Aestuariivirga. The sequence goes on from JANMAE010000051.1 coordinate 110,178, forward strand.
CTATTGCAACAAGGAACTTGATGCACGCGCCGCCAATGCCGATGCCATGGTCAAGGATGATCAGTCAGCAGGGCGCATCACCGAATGGAAAGCGATTTTCGATGACGTGATGAAGGATGCTCCATGGGCGCCGGTGTTCAATGAAAAGCGCTTTACCTATCATTCTGCACGGCTTGGCGGCGATCCTTCCCTGTTCACGGATCCCATCCATATCCCTGTGAACTATGATTACATATTTGCCAAGGACGCCCAGTAGGCTCCGCGAAACAAAGGCCTTTCCGCAGTTGCTGCGGAAAGGCATTGCACAAGGTTTTTCATGCACAAGCACAATCACACCATTCACCAGCATCAATCCCACTTTGGCTGGAATCGGGACAATCCCCCCGTGGCGCGCATTCTTCCTGGTGAAACGGTTGAATTCAATCCGGTGGATTCATCTGGCGGACAACTCACGGCAAAGTCAACGCTTGCCGATATTGCCACGCTGGATTTCGGCAAGATCAATCCGGTAGCGGGCCCCGTTTATATTGAGGGTGCCGAACCGGGGGACGCCATCAAGGTTACGCTGCTCCACTTCGCGCCATCGGGTTGGGGGTGGACGGCCAATATTCCAGGCTTTGGGTTGCTGGCGGATCAATTCAAGGATCCCGCCCTTCACATCTGGAAATATGACGCGCAGACACTGGCGCCCGCCATGTATGGACCGGGAGGTCGCGTGCCGCTCAAACCTTTCTGCGGAACCATCGGATTGGCGCCCGCCGAAGCCGGTTTGCACTCTATTGTGCCGCCGCGCCGCATGGGTGGCAACATGGATATCCGCGACATGTCTGCGGGTACGGAACTTTATTTGCCGGTTGAAGTGGCGGGCGGGTTGTTCAGCGTGGGTGATACGCATGCCACGCAAGGTGATGGCGAGGTTTGCGGCACGGCGATTGAAAGCCCCTGCGCATTGGCTGCAAAGTTTGACCTGATCAAGAACGCCAATCTGGCGTTTCCGCGCTTTACAACGCCGGGGCCTGTATCGCGCCACCTCGATACCAAGGGCTATGAAGTTACCACCGGCATCGGGCCTGACCTGATGGCAGGCGCCAAAGCTGCTGTGTCCGGCATGATCGACCTGCTGTCCTCGCGTTACAAGATGAATGCCGTGGATGCCTATATGCTGTGCAGCGTGTGTGGCGACCTGCGCATCAGCGAAATCGTCGATATGCCCAACTGGGTGGTTTCCTTCTATTTTCCGCGTGTCGTTTTCGAATGATGCATGAGCTGTTGCTCGATGTCGAAAACCTTTCGGTGGATTTCAATACGGAGAAGGGCAGGGTTCGCGTTGTCGACGGCGTGAGCCTGCAACTGGCACGGGGAGAAACACTGGGGCTTGTGGGTGAATCAGGTTGCGGCAAAAGCGTCACCGCACAAACCATCATGCGGCTGCTGCCAACGCCACCCTCCCATATCGCGGGCGGTCACATTCATTTTGAAGGTGAAGACCTGGCAATGATTGCAGAGTCCCGCATGCGGAAGATCAGGGGTGACAAGATCGGCATGATCTTTCAGGAGCCGATGACAAGCCTCAATCCCACGCAGCGCATCGGCCAGCAGATTGCGGAATCGCTCACGCTGCACCGTGGCCTCTCCTATCGCGAGAGCCTGCCCAAAGTCATGGATGTTCTCAAGAAAGTGGGCATCGGCAATGCAGTGGGACGTATTGATCAATATCCGCATGAGCTTTCGGGAGGATTACGGCAACGCGTCATGATTGCCATGGCCATCGTCTGCGGTCCCAACCTGCTCATTGCCGATGAGCCAACAACCGCGCTTGATGTGACCATCCAGGCCCAGATCATGGAACTCCTGCAGGCGCTGCAGCGAGATTTGAACTTGTCTATCTTGCTCATCACGCATGATTTGGGCAGCATCGCCGAGATATGCCGGAGCATGGCCGTGATGTATGCGGGCCGCGTGGTTGAAAAGGGCGGCACTGCGGAAATATTCGCTACCCCCCGGCATCCCTACACCTATGGGCTGATCGGTTCCTCGCCGCGGCGCGCGAAAAAGGGTGAAAAACTCTTGAGCATACCGGGCCTCGTTCCGCCTCCCGGCCAACGCGCCAAGGGATGCAATTTTGCCGACCGCTGCCCCAATGTGCTGGAGAAATGCCGGAGCGTGGCTCCTGATCTCATGGTAATGCAGGGCCGTGAGGTGGCCTGCTGGAACCCCATACCATGACCGCCCTTATCGAAGCGCGCGGCCTTTCAAAGCATTATCCCTCGCGTGATGGTGCATCGCTGGTGCGCGCGGTCAATGGCGTGGACCTTGTGGTAAACCAGGGCGAAACGCTGGGGATCGTGGGGGAATCGGGCTGCGGGAAATCCACACTGGCGCGGCTTTTGTTGCGCCTCATTGAACCCACATCCGGTAAGATTGTATTTGGCGGTGAAGATTTCCTGGCGCTTGGAAAGAGGGCCTTGCGCCAGCGCCGCCGTGATATTCAAATTGTCTTCCAGGATCCCTATGCCTCGCTTGACCCGCGCATGACCATTGCAGACATTATCGCGGAGCCGCTGGAAATCCACGGCATCGGCACCAGCGCCTCGCGCAAGGCTAAGGTGCTTGAGCTCCTTGATCTGGTGGGGCTTGATCCAAATGCCTTGCAGAAATATCCGCATGAGTTTTCCGGTGGCCAGCGGCAGCGCATCGGCATCGCGCGCGCCATCGCGCTGGAGCCCAAGCTGGTCATACTCGACGAGCCGGTTTCAGCGCTTGATGTTTCCATCCAGTCACAAATCCTCAATCTCCTGATGGATTTGAAGCAGCGCCTCGGGCTGTCCTATATTTTCATTTCGCATGATCTTGCCGTGGTGGAACATGTGAGCGATGTTGTGGCTGTCATGTATCTCGGCAGAATCGTCGAGCAAGGCCTGGCTGAACAGGTGCTGGGCGCACCGCTTCATCCTTATACGCAAGCCCTGGTATCAGCCATTCCGGCCATGGACGGGAAAAAGAAACCGCAGCGCATTGTGCTGGCGGGTGATCCGCCCAATCCGGAACACATTCCCTCGGGCTGCCCGTTTCATCCGCGCTGCCGGAACGTCATGGATATCTGCCCTCAGGTGTTGCCGCTTCTCAAGCCGGAGCAGGGCGGCAATGTCGCCTGCCACCTTTATCATTCCATCACGCCCTTGAGATGACTGGCCATCGTCTTCGACACGGCCACCGCTTAATCAGCGTCAGCGAGTTTTTCCAAATTCTCGTTGGCGCGGCGGGTTGCTGCTTCGAAGCGGTCTTCGAAGGCAACCATGTTCTTCTTCGGCTCCTGATAATAGGCGGTGAACTTCAGCAGGCGCACGAAAGTCTTGTTGAGCACGCGGCCCCAGAGGCGCATGGGACGATTGAAGTCGAACAGGAGTATCACGCGTTCTTCCGTGGTGTCATTCCACACTTCGTGGTCGTATGTGTCATCGAACACGAAAATTTGGCCGGGCTGCCACACATTGATGGTATCGCCCACGCGCATGCGGCACTTTTCGGCATCTCTCGGGATGATGAGGCCCAAATGGGCGCGGAGAATTCCCTTGGTCACGCCGCGATGGGCTGGAATATGATAGCCGGGCCCCAGAATGGAAAACCACGCGGTCTGCAGGTTGGGTACAGCTTCCAGCAGGCGCGTGGTGACTGGCGCCTGATTGCAGTTCTTCTGCAACTTCTCGCCAAAGCCGAAAAGAATGAACGTGCGCCAATTATTGCCCTTGGAAATCTTCATCTGGTCGGGAGACACATCCTGGAATACCGGAATTGCTTCGCGATGCTTGAGAATTTCCTTTACCTCATCCCGGATGGCTTCCCAGTTGCCGGTGAAGCTGGAAAGAAAGGTAAAATGCTTCGAATCAAGAAGAGGCGCGTCGCCTACAAGCGACTGGCTGCCGAGGAAATCCGCGAGCCGCCGGATCGCGCGCGTGCCATATTTCTTGACCTTTTTCCGTCGCGCTTTCCTGAATCGTTGTATCCAGCCGATCGGAGGGCTATTTGAAATTTCGGTCATGCGGCTGATTTATCCCATTATAAAATCAAACTCAATTGTGGCAGATTCGTCACTGCCACATTGGCTGGTCAAACCGAAATTTTAGGACTAACTCAAGGCAATTAATAGGGAAATCAGCATGTGGGTTCGTACGCAACTAAAAATCGGCTGGAATGATCTTGCCCTCGGGATTCTGCGCGGCGTGTTTCCACCGCAGCGCGAAACCGAACTGGTGAGAGCTGAAAGCTTCTTCGCTGATGACGGCAACTGGATGGCGGCCTTTTCCGTCCGCACCGGCTTTGAACTGCTACTGCATTCGATGAACCTGCAGCGCGGGGATGAAGTGCTGTTTTCCGCTGTCAATGTGCGGGGCATGGTCAAGATCGTCACCGAGCTGGGATTTGTGCCCGTGCCGGTTGATATAGGTTTTGGCGGTTTGTCGCCATCTGAAGCGCTCCTGGAGAAGGCCATCACGCCTCGATCCAAAGTTTTCATTGCGGCACATCTTTTTGGCACGCGCAGCGAACTCGACAGTATTTTCCGTATCGCTAAATCCAGGGGCCTGCTTGCCGTTGAAGATTGCGCCCAGGCTTTCAACGGGAAATCCTATGCGGGCGCAAGCGAGGCGGATGTCGTGATGTTTTCCTTTGGCCCGATCAAGACCGCAACGGCACTTGGCGGTGCGCTGCTCAACGTGAAGAAGCCAGGCCTTCTGGAGCGCATGAAGCAACTTGAAGCAGCATATCCCGTGCAGCCCGAAAGGAAGCAGATCAAGCGCATTGTTTCGGCAGCAGCCATCAAGGCGGTGTCTTCAGCTTTCATCCTTGGTTTGGTCTACCGCTACTACAAGAAGCGCGGGCGTGACTATGAGGAGGAGCTTTCCAACAAGGTGCGGGACGTGGCACCCTTGAAACAGAAGGGCGGCCTGCACTTTCAACCCTCCGCTTCGCTTTTGTGGATGATGAACCGCCGCATGCTGCAACTCACGGATCAGGATCTGGCGGTGCGCACGCATCGCGGCGAATATTTGGCGAAGCTGTTGAGCGATGTGGCCACGCTGCCGGGCCAAAGTGCCAGGCACCATGATTATTGGCTCTTCTCCATTGTGACTGACAGGCCTGCTGAGCTAAGCACGGCTCTGCGCGAAGCAGGATTTGACGCGGGCGGATTGCCGCGCTCGCAAACCATTGAGCCCCCCGCCAACCGCATGGATTTTGGCCCCGTGCTGGCCAAGGACATGCTGGAGGCCGTGGTCGTGGTGCCGTGTTATGAATCCATGCCGCTTGGCGAAATCAGGCGCATGGCGGACATCATCCGGTCAGTGCTGCTGCGAACGGGCCGCAGCACATCGGAAGACCTGGCCCTCCGGATGAATCTGCGAGACGTTGCATGAACCAAAAGAAGGTCATTGTCATAGGCGCAGGGATCATTGGTTCTGCAATCGCATGGCATTTGACCAAGGCAGGGGCGCATGTCGTTGTCATAGATGCGGGTGGCGGCGGCGGCGTTGCCACGCCAAACTCATGGGCCTGGATCAATGCAAGCTGGGGCAATCCTGAACCATATTTTCGCCTGCGCGAACGTTCCATGCGGGAATGGCGGCGCGTGGATCGGGAAGTACCCGGACTTGAAGTGGATTGGTGCGGCGGGTTGATCTGGGATCTGCCGCCGGACGAGCTCGAGGCCTATGCCACGCAACATATTTCCTGGGGCTATGGAATTCGCAGGGTCAATGCCCGTGAAGCCTTGCTGATAGAACCCAATCTCAAGACGCCACCTGAATTTGCCTTGCATGTCGCCGATGAGGGAAAGGTTGAGCCCTTGGCGACAGCACAGGCCTTTCTGGCGGGTGCGGAAGCCTTGGGTGCGCGGGTGTTGCGCAACTCATATGTGACGTGGCTGGAAGAAGACAACGGCCGGGTCATCGGTGTTTCCATCGACGATGGTAAATTGCACGCAGATGAGGTTGTGGTGGCAGCCGGTGAAGGTGCCACGAGTTTGCTTGCCAGTATCGGTGTCGCGATTGACCTTACAGCACCTGCGGGCCTTCTGGTTCACTCCAAGCCGCTTGGCGAAGTCTTGCACGGCTTGGTCATGGCGCCGGAATTCCATGTGCGGCAAACCAGCGAGGGACGGCTGGTGGCGGGATCGGATTTTTCCGGAAGCATTGGGTTGGAGAATATCGACGAGGCTGCAGCAGCGCTTTATGCCAAGGTTCAGGCGATGATCGCAGGCAGCGAAGGCACGGAACTTGAGTTTCATACGCTGGGATATAGACCCACCCCCGCTGACGGATTTCCCATGATTGGCAGGCCAGGAAACATGGCAGGGCTGTATCTTGCGGTCATGCATTCCGGCATCACGCTGGCTCCTGCCGTGGGACTTTTTGCAACGCAGGAATTGCTGCAGGACAAGCGCGATGCGCTGATTGCACCCTGTCATCCAGACAGATTGGTGAGGCCTGCGGACCCAGGTTCATCGTGAAAACACGCAACGTCCTTCGCGCGTTGGGCAGCGGCGGGGCTTTTCCTGGAATGGCTCAAGGTTCCGGCAGGCCTTATCTTGGGCGCAACGCTTGCAAGCTCAGGCCTGGAACTTTCCGGCATCGTGCAGGGAGCAGCACCTGCGATCATCCTGATCCCCGCCAATATCATTCTCGGCACAATGATCGGCCTGCGGTTCAAAGGCATTTCGCTTTCAGAACTGCGCGCTTCGCTGGTGGATGGCCTGGCAGGCTTCATCATTGCGATGGTGATGCCGGCCGTCACCGCGCATATTCTGAGTCACGGGGTTCCCGTCGACAAGCCATTGGGGGTTGAACAGGAGAGATGACGAAGGCTGCCGCAGTTCTTGCATTCCTGATAATTTTCTATGGGCTGGGGCGCATGTTTCCGGTGGTGCGCTTTACGGGTTATGGCCGGGTCGTGAAAAATATGGGACTTGCGGCCATCAACGCCTTGCTGTCGCCCCTCATTGTCATTCCGATAGCAGCCTTGGCCGTGCGCTATGCCTTGCATTGGCGGCCGGACTGGTGGTCCGGCACGCCGGGACTTCTCGTGGACCTGCTGCTGCTAGACATCTGGATATATTGGTGGCACCGGGCCAATCATGTCGTGCCTTTTCTCTGGCGTTTTCACGAGGTGCATCATCTTGATGAAACGCTTGATGCCACGTCGGCGCTGCGGTTCCATTTCGGCGAAGTGCTGTTGTCCAGCCTGGTTCGGGCCTTAGTGATATTTCTGCTGGCAGTGCCGCTTGCCAACGTGCTGATATTTGAAACATTGCTGGCAGGTGCCACGATGTTTCATCATTCGAATATCCGCATGCCGGCGCGGCTGGAAAGATTGCTGGCGTATTTTGTTGTCACGCCGTCCATTCACTGGGTTCACCATCATGCCATCCGGAGCGACACGGATTCCAATTATGCGACGGTTCTTTCGCTTTGGGACAAGCTGTTTTCCAGCCGCAGCCGCACTCAGCGCACGGCAGAAATGCCGGTGGGCGTGGAAGGGCGGTCCGACACAGACTTCATGTCGCTTGTGGTGCGCCCATTTTCAAACATCCGGGAATAGCCTAACAGGCAGTACAAAAAGGGGGACGCCACATGACAACCACAGCCCGGCCATTTCGCGAAACGATCTTGCAGTTGCTTGCCACCGTGATGATACCTGTATCGGTGGCGGGAACCGGATTGTACTACACACGCTGGCAGCAAAATCTCAATGACCTGAAAACTATGATCGATCTGGTCAGCGACCAGAACGCCGAGCGCCGCAAGTATGGCGTTGCGATGTTTGAGTATCTTCTGAAGAACGACAAGGTGCCGGTTGAATTTGTTGCCGCCCAATTGAATTATGCCAATTCCTCGTCTGACAAGCAATTGCTGCCGCTGATGGAGCAGGCGTTGCTCAAAGCGTCCGCCGAAAATCCCAAGGTCGCCGATACTTTCAGGCTGGCATTGGAGCGCATGCCGAGCCGGATGTTTGTGCACACGATGACTGAAAAACAGAAAGCCTGCATCAGCCTGCTCATGTCGAAGATGAAAGATACCGACCGCTCCAATATTGTCGTTCCCGGCTTTGCGCGCGCAACCTGGAACGGTGGCGGCCATGAGCTCAGGGCCTTTAACGCCACGGATATGGTGCGCGGCCAGGAATTGGCCAAAATCCTCAATGACGTGGGCCTGCGGGTCACTCTTCAGGATTTGTCAGCGGTTGCGGGCAGCGCCACCAAGGCGCGGGCCAATACGTTTGAACTTTGGTTTGGTACTGCCGACCTGCCAGCCTCCTGCGGCACCTAAACTTTTTCTGGCCCCAATTCTGCAAGAGAAACCCAAAACTTGACGTTTCCTGAGGGTTCTGTCGTGTTTTGATACGGTTTGTGGGTGAGGAGTCCATTTGGTGGCGGAGCATGACGATCTCAGCAGCGCGCTACGCAAGGCCCGGTTAACGGAGGCGGCTCATTTTGAGGCAGTCCTGGGCATCCGGGATTCCAAATCCCTGCGCCTTCAGGTGCTAAAAGACGAACTTTCCCCACTGGTTGAAGCCACGCCCGAAGCGCCGAAGGTTTTTGATCTCGCTCTGGTGCCGGGAGAACCGCCGCGATTGTGGATTGATCTCATTTCTTCCGTCGTCATGGAGCCGGATTACCGGACCTACCGGCTGGTTCAGGATAATCAATCCGGCCGGGAGGTTCTTTTTGAGACAACTGACCGCCCGGAAATGCTGGAATATCTCAAGTCCTATCTCGCCCACCGCATGATTACGCGCGAACGCATGGTTGCTTCGGCACCGCCGCGTGTTGCGCGCGGTGCCGGCTATTCCACGGGCGTCATCATATATGCCTGGCTCAGTGGATTCATGCTGGGACTCCTGGCTCTGCTTGTGGCAGCTATCCTGTTGGGAAAGCTCAGGTTTTAGACTTTCGTCATTTCGTTACAATTTGAAACACCATTTGATTTCAAGAATGGACCTGCCCTTGATACTCAAACGTTAGGTTTGGGATTCTCCAAAGGGCAACAAATGACGCTTCAGACGGCAAAACAGAATAGGGCGCCAGTGACGGATGGCTTGGCCCGCACCCCAAGGTCCAACCGTAACCTTGAGCTCAAACTTGGTGGTTTTGCCACGATTACCGAAGGTCTGGACTATGCGGCGCGGGGCGTTACCGGATTCAATTTCTATTCCGGCAAGGGCGTTCTGCAACATGTGCAACCCTATGCCGAACTTCGTCACCAAGCCCTTTCAACCGCGCGAAAGCTGTTGTCTGCCGGTTTGAAGCGGGGCGACCGGGTTGCTGTCATTGCAGAAACCGGCCCTGAATTCATGGCGGTGTTTTTCGGATGCCAGTATGCGGGGCTTATTCCCTGTCCGATGCCCTATACAATGTATATTGGCGGCAAGGATGCGTATATCACGCGCGTCAGCGGCATGTTGCGCGCAGCCGCTGCCTGCGCCGTCGTGACAACGGCTGATCTTGCGGACTATATCCGCGCGGGTGCGGAAGGTGCTGGCGTTGCCACTGTCCTCACGCATGAGGAACTTCAGGCGCTGCCGGAATCCATTACACGGCTTGAGGCATTCCGGGCGGACGAGGTTGCCTATATTCAATATTCTTCGGGCTCCACGTCAGATCCAAAAGGTGTTCTGATCAGCCAGCGTGCGATCATGGCCAATACGCTGGGCATGGTGCGGGATGGTTTGCAGGTCACGTCAAAGGACAGGGCCTTCTCGTGGCTGCCGCTCTATCATGACATGGGCTTGGTTGGGTTTTGCCTTTCGCCTGTCATGGCGCAGGTGAGCATCGATTACATTTCCACGCCTTCCTTTGCGCGCCGTCCGGCTTTATGGCTGCGGCTCATGTCGGAAAACCGCTCGACGATTTCGTCCTCTCCGAGCTTTGGTTATGATCTTGCCGCCAAGCGCATCAATGGCGAGGCCGTGACGCTGGACCTCAGCAACTGGCGGGTTGCCGGCATCGGGGGCGACATGGTGCGCGCCGATGTGCTGAAGCGGTTCAGCGAAACCTTGTCGGTTGCAGGATTTGATGAAACGGCCTTCATGCCGGGTTATGGCATGGCGGAATCGACACTTGCCGTGTCCTTTGCCGATGTCACGCGGCCTCTCCGCATTGATACAATCGACAAGGCTGCTTACAAGAATTCCCGCCTTGCCGTTCCTGCTGCGGCTAACCAGCCGAAGGATTGCGTGCGCAGTTTCGTGGCCTGTGGCAAAGCCCTGCCCGGTCATGAAATGATCATCCGCGACGATGACGGAAATATTCTGAAAGAGCGGCAGATCGGCCATATCTTCGTGACCGGCCCGAGCCTCATGACAGGATATTACAGGGATGGCCAGGCAACAGAAGCGGTCATCGGCAGTGATGGTTATCTCGCCACCGGCGACATGGGCTATCTACTATATGGCGAGATCGTGGTGACAGGCCGCGCCAAGGATCTCATCTTGCACAATGGCCGCAATATCTGGCCGCAGGATATTGAATGGGCCGCTGAAAAAGTTGAACCCCTGCGCACGGATGATGTCGCCGCCTTTGCCGTTGAGGGTGACGACGGCGAGGATGATGTGGTGGTGCTGGTGCAGTGCCGGCTCACGGAAGCACACGAAATCGAGGCGTTGCGCCGCGAGGTTTCTGCTGTGGTGCATCACAGCGCGGGCGTTGAATGCCTGGTGGTGCTGGTGCCGCCCAAGAGCCTGCCATTCACCTCGTCTGGAAAATTGTCGCGCGCTGGTGCCAAGCAGAAGTATCTTTCTGGGGAACTTGCGGAAATTTCCGGGCCGCAAATGGAATTTCTTGCCGCTGCCCAGTAAGGCGGGTTACAGGAACGCATGCCGTTGAAAATCGCCCTTACCGGAGCCACTGGTTTCATTGGCCGACACGTCGTTGACAGGCTGCAGGAAGAAAAACATTCCGTGGCTGTGCTGGCGCGCGATGTGGCGCGTGCGGATTTTCCCAAGAACGTCGTTGTGGTGCAAGGCGACTTGCAGAATGAACAGGCCCTCCAGTCTCTCACGCAAAATGCCGATGTCTGCATTCATATTGCCGGACTTATCAGTGCAGTGCGGAAGCAGGACTACGTCACGGCCAATGAGCAGGGCACACGTAGGCTTGTGAATGTTGCCGTTGAAAGTGGCGTGAAGCGCTTTGTGCATGTGTCATCGATGAGTGCGCGTGAACCGCAGCTTTCAGCATATGGCGCAAGCAAACTTGCTGGCGAGCGCATCGTCGAAGAATTCGCGGACAGATTATCCAGCGTGATCCTCCGGCCACCCGCTGTTTATGGTCCCGGTGACAAGGCAACCCTGCCGCTGCTAAAATCGCTCACACATGCGGTCGCGGTTCTGCCAAGCCGGGCAACGGCTCGTTTTTCACTTCTCCACGTGCATGATCTCGCCCGCATCATTGTTGAAGCGGCCAGCAGCACGAGAAGCGGGATTGTGGAACTGGGAGACGGTGCCCCGCGCGGCCATGACTGGAGAGAGCTGGCAGGCGTCGTCGCCCACCTCGAGAATCGCAATATCACGCCCATGTTCCTGCCAAAATTCATTCCCTTTGGCATTGCCATGGTGGCCGAGACGCTTGCCAAGGCGAAGGGCCAAGCCTCGATGATTTCACGTGACAAGATCAATGAACTGTATCATTCCGATTGGGTGGAACGCGGGGAGGGATGGCCATTGAAAGGCCCCACCTCCCTTGCACAAGGCCTGGCAGAAACGCTGGCATGGTATCGCCGTGAGGGTTGGATTTCACCAGGTACCAAGAGCAGAACCGCGACTTAGGAAGATTTCATGACCGTTGCGCCCGAAACCATTGACCAGATCTGCAAGCTGTTGACCCCGTTCAATACAGCAGGGATAAAGCTTGTTGCCACGACGGATATTTCTTCGGAGCTCAATATCGATTCCATGGCCGTGATGGATTTCGTCATGGAAGTGGAGGATCATTTCGACATTGAAATTCCCCTCAATGTGGTTGCCGAAACCCGCACCATCGGCGATCTTGCCGCCGTGGTCGAAAAGCGCATGAAGAAGGCCTGAAACGATGATTGATCTGTTAGATAAACACCTGGGCATTGCCGACCGTTTTTCCCGCATGATGCAGATGGGCGTCAATGCCATGGGCGTCACCAACGACCGCATCCTGTCACCCACGCGGGCCATGATCAATGGCCAGGAAACCATTCTGGCCGGCACCAACAACTATATGGGAATCACCATGGATGCGGACTGCATCCGGGCGGGCCAGGACGCGATGGCGAGATATGGCACGGGCACCACGGGATCGCGCGTAGCCAATGGCAATTATCATCTGCACACGGAGCTTGAGCAGGAACTAGCAAGGTTTCTGGGACGCAAGCACTGCATTGTGTTCACCACCGGTTATCAGGCAAATCTCGGCATGATGTCGGGTTTAGCAGGCCCCCGTGACACCATTTTCCTTGACGCGGATTCGCATTCCTCCATTTACGATGGATGCACATTGTCCGGGGCAAAGCTAGTGCGCTTCCGCCACAATGATGCAACTGATCTCGACAAGCGCCTGGCGCGCTCAGAAGGGGAAGAGGGTGGCAGGCTTGTGGTGGTTGAAGGCATCTATTCCATGCTTGGAGACCGCGCGCCCCTTTCTGATTTTGTGGAAGTGAAGAAAAAGCACGGCTTCCAGCTGCTGGCCGATGAGGCTCATTCCTTTGGCGTTCTTGGACCCCATGGGCGTGGCCTTGCCGACGAGGCAGGACTGGAAGACGACGTGGATTTCGTGGTCGGCACATTCTCCAAAAGCGTTGGCGCCATCGGCGGTTTCGGGGCGGGCAACCATCCGATGTTCGCGACCCTGCGCTACGCCATGCGGCCTTACCTGTTTACGGCGTCATCTTCACCTGCTTCCATTGCCACGTCGCTGGCCGCGGTCCAGAAGCTTGCGGCGGAACCTGAGCGGCGCGATGCCTTGCGCGCAAACTCGGCACGGCTGTTTGAAGGTTTCAAGGCGCTGGGACTTAATCTCGGTTGTGACGTGGTAAGCCCGGTCATCGCTGTCAAATGCGCCGACGAAGTTTCCACCATTGCCATGTGGAACGCGTTGCTCAAGGCTGGCGTCTATGTGAACATCGCGCTGCCTCCTGGCACGCCCAACAAGCTGTGCCTGCTGCGCTGCTCGGTTTCAGCGGCTCACAGTTTTGACGACATTGACCGGATCATCAGCCTGTTTGGCTCCGTGGTGGCCGACAAGAAGGCCGCCTAACGCACAGCGCCCTTGCGCAGTAAAGTGCCGAGAAGACCAACGCCTGCCAAGATGGGATGGCGCCTTTGCCAATCCGTCAGAATGATTTTCTCGCCGGAATGCCGCTCGATTTTCCAGACGATGTATTCAGCGCCGCCCTGAAATGTGAAGGCCGCCTTCATCAGGCGAAGCGCCGACCAAAGCCTGCCCGTGATGCGCTGCAGTGTTGGGCGGGCATGAACCGGCTTTTCAGTGGACAGTAGTTTTGCAGCCTCCCGGTAGTAATCGGGATAGGTCTGGACGATCTGGGCGGCACGGCCGGTCTTTTCCGAGCGGAATTCCGTTGCATAGGTTGCCGTAAATCCTGCGGTCCAGATCTCCAGGGCACCAGACTGTGTGGTCAAAGCCCTGGCATTGGCAAATGCCGTGCGCAGCGCCATGGCGATGCCTGCGATGACTGCAGCCTTTGCTGCATCATCGCTGCCAAACACCAGTGCCGCAGGCTGGGCAAAACGGGCCCAAAAATACGGGTTGCGGGTTTTGCGCTCCATCCATTTCGCAAAAAGGGGGAGCGGCAACACGGCATATTTGGCGCGGAGCCCACCATCTATTTCGGCGTAGTAGACATTGGGGGGAACAAGCCTGCAGGCCATGCGACTTAGCGGATTGGAACTTACGCCTGCCAGACTTTCTGTCAGCACATAAAAATCCATCAGCGTTTCATTCACGGCCACGCCGCGAATGCATGAGCCATAGGCAAGGATTGCGAGAACGCCGTGATGTTTCTTGCGCAGCGCATCTGCCATTGCGCGAAGTTCCGCTGGCACAACACGCGCCAGGGATGCCGCACAGAATTTTTCCAGTTCCGTCATCAGCCACAGAGATAGGTGAAAACCGGGCCTGTTTCCAGCCGCAAGGGTTCTGCTTCCGGTCCCTCAAAAAACTCACCATCGATCACGTAGCTGGTGGGAGACGAGACCTCAAGCCTTTCACTGCAAAAACTCCTGGCGCCTTCAGGGGCTTTGCGGGTTTCGCTGCCATACATCATGGGGAGGAGCCAGCGTGGGATGCTGGGCACGGGATAGGGCAACACGCTGGTGCGGATGCTGCCGGACTTTCCACCCCAGAAGGGCTTTGTTCCCAGAATGAGTTTTTCCAATGTGGTTGAAAACATCATGAGCTGGGTGCCGGTCACCATGACGTCACTTCCCACAGAAACATGGATGGGGAATGGCCGGTCAAAGCGGCTCTTGTCGGTGGGATCAGCGGCTGTGAACATGGTGCGGGCGGCAGCGCTCGCAAGCGTTGCGAAAGTGGCCCAACTTCCTTTCACACCCCTGGCATTGAAGGCGCGCTGGCAAAACAATGTCGCTTCGGAAGCAGCGCCCGTTCCCAGAAACATGCCGTGGCGTGGCCTGCCATCGCGCGGGTTTGCAACGCGCAGGGTAGGGCGGGCACGCATGTCGCGTGCCTCCAATGATTTCATGAATTCTGCCTGTGCCGCAAGGCTGCGCTGGCGAAACCCCAAGTCAGCTGCGGTCATGTTGGTGGTGCCATGGGGAAGAAGGGCCAAGCGGGGGATTGCGCGGAACGATTTTCGTTCCGCCAATTCCGTCTGAATGGCATGGATTGTTCCGTCACCCGAACTGATGAACAGATCCGTCACACCCGCTTGCGCAAACTCATCGAGATATTGCGGCAGTTCCGCAAAGCGCTCGAGTACACGGATTGTAACACCAGATTCGCCTCCAAGCATTTCTGCCAGGCGCAAGCCTTTCCCACTGGCCTTTCCGGATCGCGGATTGACAAGGAGGCCAGCGCGTTTCAAGGCTTGACCATCCAGGATATCAAGGGTCCTGATCTTTTCTTCAGCGCAAAGCCTTGCAGCAATTGAATGGCATGGAGCAGCAGGCAAATCACGGTCCATGCCGCCACCGCCAGCAAACCCCAATCCGGTTGGCCCACGAGAGTGCCAAGCGTCAGCAAGATCAAATTGGGATTGCGCCTTGCCGTGATCTGCCGAAAGAAGGTGTCAATGGGCCGCCAGATGTGGATTTCAAGCCCCAGCCATTTGATGGAAATGCCCTCGATCAGCCGTTGCACGACATAGCCGCCCAGGATGCAGGCAATCACGCTCAAGAACAGTGTATCGCTCCACGTCGTGCCGGTGGCCACCAGGCCAAAGGCCCAGGCGATGTACCAGAACGGCGGATGGATGAGATCAATGCCATGGTCGAAAACATCGCCCCACTTGCTGGAGGTGAGTGTGGTGCGGGCAAGCTTCCCGTCCACTGTATCGAGAAATGTCATGGCCCATGCCGCGATCAATCCCGGAATGAACTGGCCCTGGAGAAAGAACCAAAAGGCAAGCGCTGTCATGATGGCACCCACCGTGGTTACCATGTTGGGGGTCACACCTTTTGCCGCCAGGTAACGGGTGGTATGAAAGGCAGGCACCGGCCAGAGATGCTTGGTCACCAGGTCCGTGGCGCCCTTATAGGTTCCCATGAACATGCGCCATTCCACGGCATTGCGGTTTTCAGGGGTGACTGTCATGGCATAGGGTGTTTCGCGCTTGCGCAAAGCTTTCCAGAAATCATTGCCAAGCTGAGCGGGCGTGCGCGCCAGCAGCTTGCCGGACGGAGGCGTGGCACCGCGCAATATTTCGGCGGTATGGACCACATCAGCGCCCCGCACGGTTGCCGCAATGGGGCTTTTGCCATCATCGCCCAGCAGCATGAAACTGGGCCGCTTCAGCAATATTGGAATGAGCGGCTGGTCAATCACCGCGTCTGCTCTCACAAGAATGACAGGGCCATGATGGGCTGCCGCCTTTTCCTCATCCAGCGTTTCGGTCAGGCCCTCCTTGCTGAATTGCCGGAGCAAGCGCTCACGCGAGGTGAGTGACCACACATGCGGTGTGCCATCACCCAGCAAACACAGCACGGGCGTGAAACTGATGGGTGCCTTTTCGACGACGGAAGCAGTTTCAGCCACAGCCACGGGCTTGGTTTTTCTTGTTTTGGTCTTGGCTTTTGTTGTCATATCAAACGCGTTCCATTTGCAGGCCGATTGCGGCTGCAATAGCCGTAAAGGTGAGAACAGGCATCCAGGCAGCGATCCAGGGTTTCACAAATCCCAATTCACCCATGGTCAGCGCAATGCCATCCATCATGAAGAACAAGAACCCAAGCCCAACGCCTGCGCCAAACAGCACGCCCAGGCCGCCACCGCGGCGAAAGCGGGTGGCCAGCGGCACGCATAATGTGATCATCAGAAGCGTTACAAAGAACAGTGCTATGCGTCTTTGCCACCAGGTTTCGTAAACCCATACCGGTCGGATGCCGAAGCCCGTATTCTCGATGAAATAATTGAGGTCGCTGAAGGTCATTTCTTCCGGGTCGCCTGATCTGGCACCTGCCGCGGCGGGTTTCATCGCGCCTGAATAAACCAGGCTGTTCAGCCGGTTGGGGGGCAGGTTGTCACGGTAATAAACAATGACATTATTGAGGTTCCAGCGGTCACCCTCCAGCGCGGCTGTTTTGGCCACGATCTGCTCGCGCAAAATGCCGTTGGTGTCACGGCGAAAAATAATCACATCCTCAAGTTGGGTGGCCTCGGGGTTGGACGAAGCCGCGCGCAATATGTCGGGGCCTGATCGCATCCATATGGGATCACGTTCACCAAGCTTGAGCTTCTTGTCGCCATAATCGGCCACGCCCCATTGACGCAGTTGTGGCGCAACAGCAGGAATAGCTTGATCATTGAGCAGGAAGTTGAGGCCACCCGTGATGAAGGCCAAGGGCAGCAGCATGAAAACGATGCGGAAGGGTGAAACGCCAGACACCCAGAAGGCCGAAATTTCATTGCGGTAACTCAGTTCCGTCAGTGTCAGCAGAATGGCCAGCAGCATGCTCATGGGCAGGAAGGTCGCAAGGGTTGCCGGTGAGCGCATGAGGATATATTTCATCATGATGCTGGCATGGCCCTTGTCGAGGGCGATGATTTCCTTCGAATAGGTGACAACTTCGAGTGTCAGCACAAACAGTGTGATGCCAACGAGAATGGTGAGGAAGCGCAGGAGAATCATGCGCGTGAGCATCCAGCCCAAGATTTTCATGGCTGTGCTCCCAGTCCGAGCCGCCGCATGAGGGGTTGCGTAAACTGGCTGATTGTAGCGCCCAAATTGTCGATGATGGTTCCCAGGCTATCCGCACTCAAGGTGAAGCACGTGGTGTAATAGCGCCATATGGCAAAAAGCGTGATGACGCCGAACGGCAGCCACATCGTAAGCCAGGGCGAAGTCCCATTGGATTCCGTGGAAACCGCACCCTGGCCGATGATTTCATGGAACGCCACCACCAGCACAAGCGCTATGCCAAAGCGGTAGCCGCGCTGGCTGCGCTGGCGGCCGATCGCGAAGGGCACTGCTAGGAAGGGCAACATCAGCAGCGTGAGCACATGCACGGCACGCAGGTGCAACTCGGCCTGCATGGCATTATGCGTGGCGTTGCGGGGCGGATGGTCCTGCATGGCGTAGAGTTCGGGCAATGTCAGCTCACGCTCGTCATCGCCGCGCGGGCGAAACAGCTTGTCTGAAATTTTTCCAAGAGGTGTATCGGTGGTTTCAAATTCCGTAATCGTGGCCAGCGGCACCTCGCTGTTACCGTCAAGCGTGGGATAGCTGTCGAGCTTCAGGCGATGGCCGTTGTTGAGGCGCAGTACCGGGCGTTTCTGGTCTTGGACAGGAATGAGAACGCCTGATGAGGCTGTCAATGTCTCCGTGCCGCCGCGACCCTTGTAGTCAAAAAGAAACACATGGTTGAAGGCGTTGTTGGAGCGGTCGAGCTTGTCCAGAATGAACGTGCGTGATCCTGCCTGCATGAAAACACCTTCCTGCGCCAAATAGAAGACTTCCACATTTCCCACATCAAACAGCACGGAACGATAGGCATAGCGGGTGTGCGGCTGGAGCCATCCGACGATAAAGAATGACAGGGCAGCGAAGAATATGGACAGGATGATCACAGGGCGGCTCAGCCGGGCCAAGCCCGTTCCGGTTGCGGTGATGGCATCTAGTTCGCTGTCCTTGGAAAGCTTGCTGAAGCCAAACAGCAAACCCAGGAACAGGGCAGCCGGAATGGCGGTGCCAAGATAATGCGGCACGAGATATGCCAAAAGCTCGAAGACCACGCTGAAAGAATCCTTCTTGCCGAGCGTGGTATCCAGAAGATGCACCATTCTTTCAGCCAGCAGCATCAAAAGGCCAATGACCAGGGCAACGATCAGCGGCTTGGCGACCTGGCGCAGGACATAGCGATCAATAATTGTCAGCACAGGATCAAGATTCTCCGGAGAGGCGCAACTGCAGGGTCCATAACAGGTTTTTGCGGAGCTTGTCATGTAACTCTGGGGCGGATTTGAGGTCGGGCAGGCCGGGCCAGCCGTGATCCGGAAATTCCATGCCATCAAACTGCGGCGGTTTTGCATATCGCGGAATGACATGCATGTGAACGTGCGGGTCCACCATCATCAGCATGAGATAATTCATGCGGTCATAATTGGCAAAGCGCTTGAGGGCCGGTTCGAGTTCCATAACGACCGTGGCGAGCTCCACAAATGCAGACGGCGGCAGGTCAGAAAAAGCCGTCGCATCGGATTTGGCAGCCAGCACCAGGCTTCCCAATGTCACCTGTTGTGGACGCAGCAGCAGGCACCAATGGTCGTATTCCTTGACCAGGGTGTCGGGATAGCCAAATTTTTCCAGCGTGGCGTTCATGGTCCTGCAATTTATCCTCAAGTGGCCTCAGGAAGGAAGGGAGAACTGTTTTTTCGTCACCACGGTCTGGGATTTAGGGTCCCAGCCGCGCACGGTAATGTCGGTCTGCCAAACGCCACCGTTTCTGCTGATTTCACATTTGTTCCAGGCGGCCAATTCATGGAAGTTCTGCCCGTTCGATGATGCAGAAGGAACGCCTATCACCGGAGTGCGGCCGCCAGCGCCTTCGGCATGATGCAGCATGGCGTGGTGGTTGTGGCCGTGCAGCACCAGTTCAGCGCCTTCAGCATTTAGCACTTTCTGCAAGTCCTTGGCATCCGTCAACGCCTTGCGCGGGCTGGAAAGGCCTAGCAGCGGCGGATGGTGGATCATCACCACGCGGAAATAGCCGCGCGCCTTCAAATCTGAAAGCAGTTTGGCCAGTGCCAGAAGTTGCTTGTGGCCCAGTGTGCCTCCCGCCTTCCACAAGGGCTGGGGAATGCCGGAACTCAATCCGATCAAGGCAACATTCCGGCGAAGCCTGACATAGGGAAAGGTCGCCGCGTTATGGGCCCATGTTGTCGTGCCGGCAACGCTCATGTCGCCCTTCATGTAGAGGGCGAACTGGTAGAGGCCGTGTTCCCAGCGCACCGGCACATAGGCATCATGGTTGCCGGGAACAAAGGATATCCACTCAGGCTCACCAAAATCCTTGAGCCACTGCGCGCCACGTTCAAATTCCGCATGCGCTGCAACATTCAGGAGATCACCGGTGAGTGCCACATGGTCAACTTCGGATTGCTTGATATCATCGACAATGGCCCTTGAGACCATGGGATCGTGAATGCGGCTGCGCGCGAAGTTCCAGGAAAAACTCCCAATCGACCGCTTCAACGAGAAATGCTTCCACGCCGCACCGGGGGTGAGCATGCCGAGGTGGACATCGGAGAGGTGGGCCAGTGTAAATGCCAAATGGGGCTTCCGTTGACTTATTGTGAATCGGGTGCGATTGAGCAGCCCAACCTTAATCTTGTGTCGCCTGAGGATTCAAGCATCGTGCGTGTTGTTATACTTGCAGCCGGGCAGGGCAAGCGCCTTTTGCCCATGACCACAGAAGTGCCCAAGGCGCTTCTCGACATTGGCGGCAAAACGTTGATTGAACGCCAGGTTGAAGCCTTTGCTGCCTGCGGCATCAAGGAATTCACGGTTATTGTGGGATATGCCGCAGATCGCATGGAAGAAGCGCTGGCAAAAATCGCCAAAAGACTTTTCGTCACCATTGCTACGGTTTTCAATCCCTTTTACGCGGTCACGGATAATCTTGCGAGCTGCTGGATGGCCCGCGAGGCCCTTAGCGGAGATGTTATTCAGGTAAATGGCGACAATGTGTTCCGCAGTGACCTTGTGGAAAAATTACTGGCGGCACCTGCCTCTGACCTTAGCGTGGCCATCAACTTCAAGACCACCTATGATTCGGACGACATGAAGGTCATTTTGGATCAGGGCCGCCTCACGGAAATCGGCAAGACCCTGCCGGTGGATACGGTGGATGCGGAGGCAATCGGATTTTATGTGTTCCGGCCGCCAGGGGCTGCGGCCTATGTGGAGGTTCTGGAAAAGGCCATGCGCGATCCGCAGGCCCTCAAGCAGTGGTTTCCATCGGCCATTGGTTCTCTTGCCAAGCTTATTGAAGTGCGCACCATCCCCATTGACGGCCTTAAATGGTGTGAAGTGGATTTTCCGGTCGACCTGCAGCAGGCAAGGCATCTGGTTGCGAGCTGGTAAGCGGCAGGCGGTTTTTCAGGATTGTTTCGGCCAGTTCAAGATCGGCAGGCTTGTCCACGTCGATGGCAGCTTCCGCAAATGGCATGAGAACGGGCTTTATCACCATCTCCAATCGCCTTGACACAATAGTGAAGGCTGCTGCCAGTGACAGCATGCCTGCAAGGAAACGGATCAGCGCTGCGGGGCCGAAAGCTGCCACCAGCCGCCAGGGTTTCTTGCGGACAGACTCCAGATATTGCCAGCGTTCCAGAATGCGGAGGCCCTTCTCGTTCTGGACTGCAAACAGATTGCAGCCGGATACCCGGTCCTGCCCCAATCTGAAAAATGTGCGAACCGATTGTGGATAGGCTTTCAATATGACGTCTGCCGTGGCCAACCCAGCTGAGAAATCCGCGCCATTGCATTCCGCCTCCGCGCAAAAGAATTCTACCATCTCGGGCGTGAGAAGAGCGTGGTCGGCGGTGGTGATCAAAAACGGATAGGCGCCATTTCCTGTAATGACTTTCAGCGCCGAGCGCGGGGCGGAATTTTCTGACCCAACAATGGCGAGGCCATGCGCCGTGGTGCCCATGGCAAGATCTGCCACGTCGCCTCGTTCGACTGCCACGGAAATGGCGCTTATGGAGGGAGAGTTTCTCAGCGCATCCACCACGCGCTTGAGCATTGGCACGCCGCCCACGGGCAGGGTGCATTTATGGCTCACGCCATAAGCCTTGGCCATGGGATCATCAGGGCCACGGCCTGCCGCCAGGACAATGGCGTGAAAGCCTGCCGCCACTACAGCGCCTTTTCATAAATGCGATATGTCTTGTAGGGCGTGGCACCGAAGGTTTCGATGATATGGCGCATCGGCAGATTGTCTTCGAGGATCCAGGAAAGCTCGCCATTGGTCACGCCCTTGCTGGTGTGGTAGCGGCGCACGGTTTCAATCACGGTGAGCGCCAGCGACGAACCCAGAAGCGAATCGTGGAATTGCCGCCGGATGCCCATCAATGGCATGCGAATGGTTTTGGGTTTGCCGCGGATCACGTGATTTGCGAGCCTTGCCCAGCCAAAGGGCATGAGTTTTCCGTTCATGCCGGCAAACCATTCATTGAGGTTTGGCACCGTCACCACGAAGGCTGCGGGCACGCCCTTGTAACTTGCAATGGCGATATACTCGTTCTTCAGCAGCATCTTGAAATTGTTGCCTAGCGCCTTGACTTCCTCTGGCGTGAAAGGAATGAAGCCCCAGTTGTCTGACCAGGCATCGTTGAATATTCCCATGATGATATCGAGGTCGCGCGCCAGATTTTTCTTGTCTAGCGCCCGCACCGTAATGTCCTTGGACCGCAGCGCGCGTTCATAGGCCAGCGTGAGGGTGCGTTGCAGCGGCTTTGCGGTATCGAAATCATAGGCGATCACGTCCTTCGCCTTTTTGAAACCTGCTGCCTCGATGCGGCTTGCGTAATAGGGGAGTGCATGCCCCATCATCATGCTGGGTGGCCGATCAAAGCCTTTCACCAGAAGGCCCATTTCATCATTGATGGAAAAACTGAAGGGGCCCAGCACGCGTTTCATGCCGCGCGATCGCAGCCAGTTCTGCGCCACATCGAACAAGGCTTCGAAAATCTGCGGGTCGTCCGGCGCTTCGAGAAAACCAAACTGGCCGGTTGCATCCTTGTAGCGGTCGAGATGCAGCTGGCATATTTGCGCGGATATGCGACCCACGGGTTTTCCATTCACTTCCGCGAGAAAGAGCTGGGACTCGGCATGCTTGAAATAAGGATTCTTCTTGGGATCGAGATGTTCAAAGCGTTCGAAATAGAGCGGCGCCACCCAGTTTGGGTCCTTGGCGTAAATCGAAAATGGAACGTCCAGGAACTGCTTCTTGTCGGGCTTGCTGAGAACGGGACGGACGCTGACGGTCATTACTTTACCTTGGTTTTGCTTTTAGCGGCCGAAAATGCCTTGGGTGCCGAAACATGGCCGCGCGATATGGTATAAAGCCTGTCGGCAATTTTTGTCCATGCAGGACGGTGCGTAATTGCAACAATCGTATAACGTCCAGCAAGGGATGCAATATTCGCAATGATTTCCGCTTCGGTTTCAGGATCAAGCGCGCTTGTCACCTCATCCAGAATCAAAATTTTGGGATTGGTCACGAGCGCGCGCGCCAGTGCAATGCGCTGGCGCTGGCCGCCGGAAAGACGCCCGCCCATTTCACCCACATTGGTATCCAACCCCTCCGGCATTTCATCGAGGAAGCTCTTGGCGCCTGCCTGCTCCAAGGCTGCCAGCACGGCAGAGTCTGGAATATCGGGATTCGACAGGCAGATGTTTTCGCGGATCGTGTCATGGAACAGGATGAGATCCTGCGGAACATAGCCAATGCTCTGGCGCCAGGCCTTGATGTCTATGTCAGCGATGGGCGTATTGCCAATCAGTATCTTGCCTGTTTGGGCTGTGTGAAGGCCGATGAGCAAGTCAATCACGGTGGTTTTGCCGGAGCCTGAAGGCCCCTGCAGAATAGTGATGCGATTTGCCGGGATGTCAAACGTGGCATGGGCGATCACAGGCAGGTCGCCATGGGCAAATGACACATCAATGAAATTGCAGCCCTTGCCAATGTCAGGCTTTAACGTTCCGGCATGGGTTTCGCGCTGCCGTTCTGCCAGATTGATCAACTGGTGGGTGCGCACATAAGCGCCTTCGATCTGCACGGCGGATTGGATTTGCTTCTGGAGTTTGTTGAGGTTTGAAACAATCTGGAAAAACACCACGCCTATCACCAGAAGTTCTGGCAGTGTTGCCTTGAAATAAACATGCGCAATATAAGCCACGAGACCCGTGAGGATCGCGGTGAGTGCTTCGCTGCCCTGGTTCACGCCCTGCTTGGCCAACTGCATATTGATGAGGCTGCGCTTGATGCGGCGGAGCAATCCTGAAAGTCCTGCCAGGAGCGGACTATAACGGTCCATGGCTTTCAAGGCCTTGATGTTGTTGAGCATGTCAACCATGTTCACGGTCAGGCTGGAAACCCTGTCGGTTTGTTTATAGCCTGAGCGATGCGAGAGGCGGATCAGGGCCCGCATCGCAAGCGTCAGGAAAACTCCGGCGATGACCGCCATCAGCGCGATGCGCCAATCGACATAAAGTGCCACCAGCGAATAGGCGGTGAGCTGAATGAGGCCTGCCACGACATTTGCGGAAAACTGGTAGGCATCGCCGGCGCGCGAGGCATCATTGCTGATGGCATTGGCAAAGCGGCCGCCGCTCTGGTCGGCATAGAAACTCCAGCGCGCATCGAAGATCGCGCGGATCAGCCTGCGCCTGATATTGATGGCCACGCGGGCGCCGGTAATCCCGGCATAGGTGAGCGCCCCAAATGTGACGGCGGATTTCAGTGTCAGCAGCACCACGATAATGACCAGGAGATTGCCAAGGTTCGGCGTGATGCCCATGGACTGGATGAGATTGGTAAGTATCTGGCTCGTGGCATTGGGTGGGCCTGAGGTTGGTCCCAGCAAGGAACTGGCAACCGGCAGCATGGTGCCTACGCCCAAGGCTTCGGAGGCACTGGCAAGCAGCAGGCAGATCAGCACCGCCCATGGCTTGGTGCCTTCCGCCCTGAAGAATATGCTGATGATTTTCCGCATGCAGGAAATAGTTGCCCTCTATGAATGGCGAGCATTAGAGGTTTCATCTTGCAAACTCAAGCTTGGCGCTCTGCGGCAAAGCCTCTAAGAAATCACCATGATCAAGCACCGGATTTTCAAGACGGCATCAAGACTCGTGCTGCAGCCGTGGTTTCGCCAGACGCGGGGGATGACACTGGGAACGCGCACGGCGGTGTTTGATGGGCAAGGCCGCGTGCTCCTGGTGCAGCACAGCTATGCGCCGGGATGGTTATTGCCGGGAGGTGGCGTTGAGCGGGGGGAAACCATTTACCAATCCGCGGCGCGCGAGATCCGTGACGAGGCCTGTGTCATCGCTGAAGAGCAGCCTGAGCTGAAAGGCATATGCCTCAATGATGTACAATTCCCCGGTGACCATATTGCCGTGCTGGTGCTCCGCAAGTTCAGCCAACGGCCGTTCAAGCCAACGCTTGAAATTGCGCGGGCTGAATTTTTCCACACCCATGATTTGCCGGTGGGCACCAGTGATGGCACGCGGCGGCGGCTGGCGGAAATCAGTGCCCGTGCCGCCATATCTCCCATGTGGTAGGGCTTGACCCTGCTTCATTGGGCGAGTAAGCGCAATTCCATGACCATGTCTGTTACAAGTCTTCTGCGACGACGCGCCAGAGCCTAAACGCTTCTGCCACACCCCGTATTGCCGATTCTTACTGACATGGAACACCCCAACAATGGCTGCCACATTTCTGATTGAGCCCACGCAAGCCTCAGATATTGCCCGCATCGAAACCTTACTGGACCTGACGTTCGGCATTGATCGCCGTGTCAAGACGTCTTACCGGCTGCGCGAAGGCAATAGCGCTGCCAAGGGGTTGTCGCTGGTGGTCCGTGATGCAGATGTTGGGATCGCCGGTTCCATCAATTTCTGGCCCCTGGCCATCGGTGCGAACGGAATACCGGCGTTGTTGCTGGGCCCGCTCGTGGTCAATCCCTTGCGGCAAAACATGGGCGTGGGTCTGGCGCTCATGCGCGAAGGCTTGTCGCGGGCCAAAATGATGGGGCATCAGCTGGTGATCCTGGTGGGCGATGCGCCATATTATGCGCGCGTGGGATTCCAGACATTGCCGGAAGGGCAACTGATATTGCCAGGTCCTGTTGATCTCCAACGTTTCCTGTATCTGGAACTGGTGAAAGGCGCATTGGCCAAGGTGCATGGGTTGCTTCTTCCGCCCTACCGCTATGCAGAAATTTCTAGCGGCCTTCGCGGGTCCACATCAGGCACACCGCAAGAAGCAATGCGCCCAGAGCCAGCAGTGAGGCAAACAGCGGGTATTCGCTGACGGCGGTCACCCGGAACGTATTGTTGGCTTTCAGGCCAAACCAGCCGGATCCTGCCATTTGTCGGCCGGCTGCCACTTTCAGGAACCGTGGCATGCCGTCTTCCAGCCATGCTATGCCGCCACCTGTCGCCTTGGTCAAAGGCGCAAGCTTTTGAGGCGTGGCCAGAATGTCGCGCATCTCCAGCGTATCTGCCGATGTGGTGATGGCCACGGCCTGCAGCTTGCCGTCACTTAAATTATACAAGCCATCCTCGGATATCTTGAGCGCTCCCTGCCATTGGCCGGGTGATTTTTCGGTAAGCGTGACAGTGGTGGATTTCCGGGATGGCGTGGTCACCGTCACAGGCTCTGCCTTGTCTGCCATGGTGCGGCGTTCAATGGTGAGCTCACCGCCGCTTTGCTTGCCGCTCAAGGCCTCTTCTTCCAGATCGGGTTCCTTCATCAACCAATGCGCCAGCCGCCGCAACAGTTCGGTTTGCGGGCCGCCACCATCATAACCCCTGGCCCATAGCCAGCTTTGGTCCGAGAGCAACTGCGCGGTGCGGCCCTCTCCCTGACGCGAGAGAACCAGCAGCGGCTTTCCATCATTGCCGGACATCAGCGTGTTATTTTCGGGCGCGGTCGTCTCCACCGTGCGGAACCATTGACCCCATGTCGGCTTTTCACTTCCGCTGCCCGTCAGTCCTCCGGTTACGGGATGGCGATGGCCGAATTTTGTGAGCTGCGGGCGGAAGGCGCCTTCCAGCACATTGCCGGTGGGCGAGGCTGCAAGAATATCGGCCATGGGTGTGCTGTAAAGTCCGTCGCCTTCGCCAAATTCCGGTCCTGATGCCACCAGCAAGGCGCCGCCACCGGTCACGTAATCCGCAATCTGCTGGATATAGGCCATCGGCAAAATGGCTTCGCGGTGGTAGCGGTCGAAGATCACCAAGTCGAATTCCTTGAGCTTGTCCACGAAGAGTTCGCGGGTGGGAAAGGCGATCAGGGCGAGTTCATTGATGGGCGTGCCATCCTGTTTTTCGGGCGGGCGCAAAATCGTGAAATGCACGAGGTCGACGGCCGAATCAGCTTTCAGCAGGTTGCGCCACGTGCGTTCGCCGGGATGCGGCTCGCCAGATACCAGCAGAACCCGCAACCGGTCCCTGATGCCTTCGAGCTGGGCCACGGCACGGTTGTTCTCCAGCGTGATTTCACCCGGCAATCCCGGTGTTTCAATCTGCACGATATTCTGGCCACCATGGTCAATCGTGACAGCGGTTTCCACATTGGCTCCGGAGGCGACCGTCATGGTCACGGGCGCATTGGTGCCGATCTTGATGCTCACCTCGGCCGATCCGCTTTCGGTGCGTGTGTCTTCCACATGAAAGCGGATGGTCTGTTCTTTTCCCACAATGCCAAAGCGCGGCGCCTGGTCAATCACCACACGGCGGTCTTTCTCGGTCTTGCTGCCGGTGAGCAGGGTTTGCACCGGTCCATTGATGCCGGATTTGGCAGCGTCTTCGGGAATATCATGCACCTGCCCGTCGGTCACCAGAACGGCACCGGCAAAACGCTCCGGCGGAATGTCACCCAGCGCGCGGTTGAGCGCGGTGAACAGCCGGGTGCCTTCCTCCTGTGGTGTCGTGCCGGATTGCACGGTGACAAAGCGCATCTCGGTATTGGGAAGTTTGCCTGCCGCTTCCTTCAGCACAGCTTCAGCCACGTCAGCCTGTTTCTTTCGGTCGCCGGCATTCTGGCTCTGGCTGCGGTCGATGACGGCTACGGCAATATCCTTCAGCGGTTCGCGTTCCTCCTGGCGCAGCGTGGGATTGGCGAGGGCCGCAAGCAGCAGTGCCAGGCTTAATGCGCGCAAGGGCCATCCACGCGCACGGGCAAATGCGGCAGCGGCAATCAAGGCCACTCCGGCCACACCCAATATGATGAGCCAGAGCAGGGAAATGAGAGGTGCAAACGAGATCGTGAAATTCATTGGCCAAGTCTTTCCAGCAAGGCCGGGATATGCACCTGGTCGGCCTTGTAGTTTCCGGTCAAGGCATACATCACAATGTTGATGCCGGTGCGGAAAGCCATTTCGCGCTGGCGGTCGGAACTGCCGATCACGGCATTCAACGGGTTGCCGGTATCATCCAGCGCCCAAGCTGCGGCGTAATCATTGCTGCCGATGATAATGCCGCTCACGCCATCGCTGTTGTTCACGGAAGTTGGGTCACCGCTCTCCACCCATAATTTTCCGGTGTCATAGCGGCCCGGAAAGTCCTTGAGGAGATAAAAGGATTTGGTGAGCACATGCGCCTCGGGCACCGGCTCCAGTGGGGGAATATCCAGCTTGGCTAGAATATTGCGCAGCGCTTGCGTGGGGCCGGACACACCTTCGAAGCCTGCCTGATCATCGCGGAGATCAAAGAAAATGGTGCCACCGTTTTTCATGTAGTCATCCATCTTGGCCAATGCCGCAGCGGAAGGTACGGGCGCATTGTCAAGGACGGGCCAATAGAGGATCGGGAAGAATACGATCTCATCCTTCTCGATGTTCACCGCCATGGGATCTGCGGTATTGACCGAGGTACGGTCGGCCAGCACAAAGCTCAGGCCCTTCATGCCCTGCTCGGTTGCGGCATCGACGCTGGCGTCTCCTGTCGTCACATAGGCAAGCCGCATCTGCTGGGATGCCTTCATGGCAAAATCATCATCGGCGGCCTGGGCAGGGTGGGGCATGGGGATCAACAACAGCAGCATTGCCAGGGTTGCCCCGCGCATCCTTTGCATTGCGCCCCCCATGAAAAGGGCAATGAGTGTGTCGAGGAGAAACAGCAGTGCGGCCAGTGTGAAGAGCTGTGGTGCCAGGGCCTGGCGCGGCTGTGGCGCATAGGAGCGCAGCGTCAGTCCTTGCGGCAAATTTCCGATGGCCGTCATGGCAGCGGGACCAGGCAAGAGGTTGATGGCGCGTTCCGCACCACCGCGGCTGTAAAGTCCCGCAGGCGTGTCAGGTGAGGCCTTGGCCTTGTCCATGTCGCGGGCGGCAATGGGCTTGGATTCCGGCAATGGTTCCATCAATTCGCCCGCACCCGTCAATGCAAAGCGGGGCACAAAGGCTGCCGCGCGGTCATCAATCGGGCCCGCATTGCCTGCGGCACCGCCGCCAGCACTTGGGGCAAGATCATTGATCCGTTGCAGCATCTGGACGAAAAGTCCCGACAGCGGAAGGCTGGACCAATCGGCATTGGCGGTCACGTGAAACAGCACGATGAGACCCTTGCCCTGGTGTTTGGCCGTTACCAAGGGCGTACCATCCGCAAGGCTCGCCCAGACCTTGCCGGGAAGTTCATTATCGGGCTCCGCCAGAACCTGGCGGGACACCTTCACACTGTCATCCATGGGCAAACCTGCGAAAGGCGTATTTTCGGCAAAGGGTTGCAATGCCTGGGGGGTTTCCCAGCTCAAGGCCGAACCAAAGGCACGTCCGCCCTCGCGCAAAGTGACCGGCACCAGGCTGTCCCGCGCAGAGGCCAGGCGTGGTCCGGCAAAGCGCAGCAGCACGCCACCTTTCTCCAGCCATTTCGAAATATGGGCTGCGGTTTCTTCCGGCAGCACGCCGATGTCGGCCAGCACCAGCATGGAGAGGCCCGCATCCAGCCGTTCCTTCAATTGCCTGGCATTACCCGGCTCGCTGATTTCCGCGTAGGGCTCCAAGGCGCGCGAGACATAATAGAGGGGAGACAGCAGCGGCTGGGCCGCTTCGAGGGCTGCACCCGATTGCAGCACCACAGTCTTGCGGCGCCAACGGTCATCAAGAAGATAGGTGGCTCCCGCATTGCGCTCACCCGCAATTTCGAGGCGTTGCACCTCATTGCGCAATTCAATGGGAAGGTCGAGCAGGGCATCGGCCTGCTTGTCGGGGATTGCGAAATTCACCTTCACATTGGCGAGGTTGTGGCCATTGGCTGCAAGGGCGCGCACGTCAAGGCTGCGCGGAGAATCAGCACTGGTGCGCAGGACATGTATTTTGAACTGGCCATTTTCCGTCGTGGGGGCGGCAAATGCGAGGGGAAGCGAAGCAGCATCCGGCATGATCGCTTCCACGTCGGCGCGACCCCGCGCCAGCGTTTTCAGGCCAATTGCAAAGGCTTGCGCCGAAGCGTCATCCACGCCATCCGCCAGCCATACGACATGTAGCGCGGCTGTTCCGCCGTAACTGGATTTCAGTTGTTTCAATAGCCCTTCGCGGTCGGGCGGCAGGGCTTTTGGCTCCAATGCGGCAATGCGTTTCAATGCCGTATCGGCATCCGTGGGCACTACTTCAGCATTGCGCGTTTGCGGGGCAGAAGTTGCAAACGCGATGGTTGCACCACTCTCACGGGCGGCGTCCACGATTTCATTCAAGACGCTGCGCCGGTCGTTCCAGTTCTTTGCCGCAGCCCAGCTGTCATCAACAATGATTAATAGAGGAGCACTGGCCTTGGCTACGACACGGCCAGGTGCATAGAAGGGATGTGACACGCCGAGGATCACAAGTGCCGCAATGATGAGGCGGAGCAGCATCAGCCACCACGGCGTCTTGTCTGGCTGTTCCTGACGGTTCACCAGTTGGAGCAACAGCCTGATCGGTGGAAATTTTATGGTTTGGGGTTTGGGCGGCGTGAAACGCAGCAACCACCAGATGACGGGAAGCAGAAGCAAAGCGCCAAGCGCCAGGGGCGTGGTGAAAGTGAGCGATTGCAGCAGGCCTGTCATGCAGGGCTACCCAGTCCCAAGCTTTGGGCCCTGGCCTCGCCGATCAGCATGTGCATCCGCATGAGCAGGCTGGCAGGCGATTGATCGGTATGATGTGCGGTGAAACTCCACTGCACGGAATTTGCAATCCGGTTGACGGCCTCCCGCTGGGCCTTGAATTTTTCAGCATAGGCTTCGCGCAGGGTTTCGGTCTTGCCCGCCAGAAATTTGCGCGGTCCCTCCACGTCACGAAATTCCACGCGGCCCGCATAGGGCAGCACTTCTTCCGCCGGATCAATCATCTGGATCACATGGCCCGAAACGCCATTTGCGGCCAGCGCGCGGATCGCTGTTTCAATGTCGCGCGGGTCGTCAAAGAAATCTCCAATCAACACGGCTGTCGAAAATTTCTTCATGTTCTGGCGCGTAGGCAGTGCGCTGCCTTCATTCTGCAAGAGCCAGGCCGCCATGCCACCCAGCGCGCTTCTGGTGGTTGCGGCGGGACGCGGACTGCCTATCAGTCCCACGCGTTCCTGGGCGCGCAAGGCCAGCGAAGCCAGCGCCAGGGTCATGAGATAGGCGCGGTCGCGCTTGGTGGTATTGGCAAGATGTGACTTGAAATTCATGGCGGGCGAGGGGCTGGCCCAAAGCCACAGGGTGTTGGCGGCTTCCCATTCATTTTCACGGATATAGACATGGGCCGAGCGGGCAGATTTGCGCCAGTCGATGCGGGCGGTGGAATCACCAAAAGCATAGGGGCGGTATTGCCAGAAGCTTTCGCCGGTGCCGGCGCGTTTTCTGCCGTGAATGCCTTGAACAACCGTTGCTGCAATGCGTTCCGCTTCCACCAGGAGCGGTGGCAAGGCGCGGGATGCCGCATCAGCGCGGTCATGCAGCAGCAATGCTTCGGGCTGGCTCATCAATCCAACAGGTTCCTTTGCCGGGTAATCACATCTGCAATGGTTTCACCGTCGGCGCGGGCCGTGAAGTTCAGGGCCATGCGGTGCTTGAAAACCGGTGCCAGCAGGGCTGAAACATCGTCAATGGAAGGGCTGAGCCTGCCCTGAAGGATGGCGCGGGCGCGAATACCCAGCATCAAGGCCTGGCTGGCACGGGGTGAGGGTCCCCAGGCAACGCTTGTGTTCACCTCTTTGCTGGCTTCACTGCCAGGCCGGGTGGCGCGCACCACACGCAGGATGGCATCTGTCACCTGATCACTCACCGGGATGAGCCGTGTGAGGCGCTGAATGTTCATCAGCTCATTGCCGCCCAGAACTTTCGCGGCCATGTCATCTTCGCTGCCGGTTGTGGCAAACAGCATGCGCCGCTCGGCTTCGAGGGAAGGATAGGGCACATCGATTTCAAACAGGAAACGGTCGAGCTGCGCTTCGGGCAGGGGATAGGTGCCTTCCTGCTCAATGGGATTTTGCGTGGCCAGCACATGGAACGGCCTGGGCAGATCGTGGCGGACGCCTGCCACTGTCACATGGTGTTCCTGCATGGCCTGCAGCAGGGCGGACTGGGTGCGGGGGCTTGCCCGGTTGATTTCGTCTGCCATCATCAACTGGCAAAATACCGGCCCTGCCACGAAGCGGAATTCACGGCGGCCGCTTTCGGTTTCATCCAGCACTTCCGAACCCAGAATGTCAGCGGGCATCAAATCGGGGGTGAACTGCACGCGTTTTTCATCCAGCCCCAATACGCGGCCCAGCGTTGTCGCCAGTTTGGTTTTTGCCAGGCCCGGCGCACCTACCAGAAGTGCATGTCCACCGGCCAATATGGCGGTCAGCGCCAGTTCGACCACGTCCTCCTGGCCGAAAATCACCTTGCCAATTTCGTTCCGCACTTTTTCGAGCCGCAGGCCGGTTGATTCCAATTCGCCCAATATTTCCTTGTTTGCTTCTTTGATGCTTGCCATGTGTTCCACTATAGTTTGTTATTCAGGCCGGGATGCCGATATTTTCGGTTTGGAGAATGGCTTATTAAAGACGACTTACGGGCATTTGGACAGGTTAATCATTACAATGGCGGCCAAGGATGCAAGCAATCCCTTGCAAGGGTTAAAGGAGGCAACGGCTGGAGCCCGCGGCCTGCCGCCGGTGCATCTGTGGAATCCGCCGTTCTGCGGCGATATCGACATGCGCATTGCAGGCGATGGCACGTGGTATTACATGAACTCGCCCATTGGCCGCAAACCTTTGTTCAAGCTGTTTGCTTCGGTCCTGCGCCATGATGAGGACGGCAAATATTACCTTGTCACGCCCGTTGAGAAATGTGGCATCACGGTGGATGATGCGCCGTTTCTGGCGATCCGCATGGAGGTTGAAGGTCAAGGCCTGGAACAGGTCATCCATTTTGAAACGAATGTGGATGACGTGGTGACTGTCGATAAAAATCATCCCCTGCGCTTTGAAACCGAATCAGGGACCGATGGCCTCAAGCCCTATGTGCTGGTGCGGTCACGGCTTGAGGCTTTGGTCTCGCGGGCCCTGTTCTATGATCTCGTGGCGGTGGCCTGCGTGCATGAGGGCTGGTTTGGTGTCTGGTCATCGGGCGCATTTTTTGCCATGCAGCGTGCTGATGAAATTCACTGAGGCCGATATCCGGGCACGTGCGGTCAAAGGCCTGCTGCGGGATATTCCTCGCTCCCCTTCACGCGGCGATGACGACCTGAATGCAGCAGCACCCATGATCCCCCCGGGCATAAAACCCAAACCCGCCGCGGTGCTGGTGCCCATTGTCCTCCGCGCAGGCGAACCCACTGTGCTGCTCACGCAGCGCACCGACACGCTGTCCAGCCACGCAGGCCAGGTAGCCTTTCCCGGGGGGCGGATCGATGCGACGGACCGCGATGCGGTTGATGCGGCACTGCGCGAAGCGGAGGAGGAAATCGGCCTGGCCCGCGCCTTTGTGGAGCCCTTGGGATTTCTCGATACCTATGTGACGGTGACGGCTTTCCATGTCGTGCCGGTTGTGGCCATGGTGCAGCCAGGTTTTGTGGTGACGCCGCACGCGGGTGAAGTGTCTGCTGTCTTCGAGGTGCCGCTGCGCTTTCTGATGACGGCTGCCAACCACGAAAAACATTCGCGCCAGTGGCAGGGTGTGGAGCGGCATTATTATGCTATGCCTTTTGAGGAACGTTACATCTGGGGCGCCACGGCAGGCATGATCCGCAATCTCTATGACAGGCTCTATGCATGAAGCGCATCACGGCAAAATGGCTGCGGGAGCCCAGCCTGCAACGCGTGTTCAGCGTGGTTGCGGCGGCGGGCGGCGAAGCGCGCGTGGCAGGCGGCGCCGTGCGCGATGCCTTGCTCAAGCATCACGTTGGCGACGTTGATTTCGCCATCACACTGACGCCCCAGAAAATAACGGACATATTCCGGGCGGCTGGCCACAAGGTTCATCCCACCGGCATCGACCATGGCACGGTGACACTTGTCGTGGGTCACAAGACGTTTGAAATCACGACATTGCGGCGCGACGTGAGCGGGGATGGCCGCCGGGCCGTGGTGGCCTTCACCGACGACTGGCGCGAAGACGCATTGCGCCGCGACTTCACGATCAACGCGCTCTATTGCGATGCGCAGGGAAAAATTTTTGACTATACGCATGGTTATGATGATCTTCTGCGGAACAGATTAACTTTCGTAGGTGCGCCATCACAGCGCATCAAGGAGGATTATCTCCGCATCCTGCGGTATTTCCGCTTCCTGTCCGTCTATCCGGAACTCAAGGCTGAAAAACACAGCCTTGCGGCCTGCATTCGTATGAAAAAAGGATTGAAGACGCTGTCAGCAGAACGCATCGCGCAGGAAATGTTCAAGCTGCTGGCAGGCCCAAAGGCGGTCGCCGTGCTCAAGCTTATGGCGCGCTACAATGTGCTGAAGCTCATCGTGCCGCACACAACTGAATTTCGCACGATTTCCCGCCTGCCAGCTGATCCCGTGTTGCGGGCCATTGTGCTGGCAAGCAAACCCTCCTCCTTGCGAGAGGCCTGGCGGCTGTCCAATGAACAGGCAAGACGCATCGAGATGTTGCAACAGTTTCCCGCGCCCACGCCCAAGCTACGCGAGAACGAGCAGCGGCGCATTCTGTATGAAGTGGGTTCGCAGTCCTGGCGTGATGCGGTTCACGTGGCATGGGCCAGGTCGCGGGCACCGCTCACCGACCGGAGCTGGAAGCGCATGCTCACATTACCTGCGCGCCATCCCGTTCCGGTTTTTCCGGTGACCGGGCGTGACCTCATCAATATGGGCCACTCTCCCGGACCTGCCATGGGCCAGGACCTCAAGCAGCTCGAAGAACACTGGATTGCCTCGGACTTCAAACCTACAAAAGCGGACTTGCTGGAAAGCCTGAAAGGAACCCATTCGTGACAGACATCATCGTGATGAAAACTACCGGAAAATCAGCCCCTCCCATGCAAGCGGGAACGCCCGATCCCGAGACGCTGATCAAGGGGACATATAGAACCAAGACCTGGAACCATGATGTCAGCGAAGACAACCGGCTGTTCACCGGCATATGGGAATGCACGCCAGGAAAAGTGCCAGCCCATTACAGCGAGTGGGAATTCTGCCATCTCATTTCGGGCAAGGTCATCCTCACCAGTGAGAAGGGCAAAAAATGGACCTTGAAGAAAGGCGATGCGTTCATTATTCCCGCAGGCTTCAAGGGCACGTGGGAAACGGTTGAAAAAGTCCGGAAGCATTATGTCATCCTCATGCCGAAGCCCTCCGCATGATGGCGGAATCCATCCTCATCACGGGTGCTGCCAAGCGTATTGGCCGCCAATTGGCGCTAGAGCTTGCTGGCGCAGGCTATGACATTGCGGTTCACTGCAACACGTCAAGGCGCGAAGCGGAAGAGGTAGCCCAGCTCATTTCCGACATGGGCCAGCGGGCGGTGATCGTGCAGGGCGACCTTTCGCTTGCAGACGCTCCCCAACGCGTGATTGCCGATGCGGCCAAAGGGCTTGGTGTTCTCCACGGCCTCATCAACAACGCGTCGATTTTCGAGCCTGACGAGGTGGGCTCCATTACGCCCCATAGCTGGGCCCAGCACCAGGACACCAATTTGCGCGGGCCCGTGCTGCTCAGCCAGGCCTTTGCCAAGCAGCTTCCGGCAGACATTCGTGGCAATATCATCAACATCATTGACCAGCGGGTGTGGAAGCTGAACCCACGGTTTTTCTCCTATACCGCCTCCAAATCCGCGCTGTGGACAGTCACGCGCACGCTGGCGCAGGCGCTGGCGCCGCGCATTCGCGTCAATGCCATTGGCCCTGGTCCCGCCCTTCCCAACATCCGCATGGACGAAGAGGATTTTGCCAAGCAAAGTCGGCTGACGCTTCTGGGACGCGGCACGTCGCCCACGGAAATATCGGCCGCGGTGAAATTCATCCTGTCACAGCCAGCACTCACAGGGCAAATGATTGTGCTGGATGGCGGCCAGCATCTGGTATGGCAAACGCCTGACATCATCGAGGTAAATGAATGACCGGTTCACAGAAACACATGGCCAGTGCGGCAGCGGGCCTTCGCCACGTGTTTGTGCGCGATCTCGAAGTCATGGCAACCTTGGGGATTTATGACGTCGAGAAACTTGCTCCCCAACGCGTCATTATCAGCATTGATTTGTCTGTGCTGGAAGGCAAGGACGCGGTGGCCGATGACATCAGCAATGTGGTGAGCTACGAAATCGTCGTCAAAAAAGTGGAAGCCATCATTGCGCGCGGCCATGTCAATCTCGTTGAAACGCTGGCAGAACTGATCGCTGCATCTTGCCTGAAGGACAGGCGCGTCGTGGCCGCCCGCGTGCGGGTGGAGAAGCCCGACATTATCCCCAATGCCCGCAGCGTGGGGATTGAAATTGAAAGGGTTAAAAGCGGCGGTGTTTAGGCCTATATTGCTGGGATGAGCGACGAATCCGAAACATTGCCAGATGACATGACGGGACCCGAGATCATTCGGGATTTTGTCACGCGCCTGCCGCCACGGCCGGGTGTCTACCGCATGTTCGATGCCGCAGGCGATGCCATTTATGTGGGCAAGGCGCGCAATCTCAAGAACCGGGTGTCCAGCTACGCGCGGGGGCAGGGCCACAACAACCGCATCGCGCTCATGATTTCGCTTACGGTGAACATGGAATTTGTCACCACGGCGAGTGAAGCCGAGGCCCTGCTGCTGGAAGCAAACCTCATCAAGAAGCTGAAGCCACGTTTCAACGTGCTGCTCCGGGACGATAAATCATTTCCCTATATTCTGATTGCGAAAGACCATGAGGTTGCCCAGCTCGCCAAGCATCGTGGCGCCCATAGCCGCAAGGGCAATTATTACGGGCCCTTCGCTTCAGCCGGAGCAGTCAACCGCTCGCTTAATACGCTACAGAAAGCCTTCCTTCTAAGATCCTGTAATGACAGTGTTTATGCCAATCGCACGCGGCCCTGCCTGCTGTATCAGATCAAGCGGTGCTCGGCACCTTGCGTGGGATATATCGACAGGCCTGCCTATGACGAGCTGGTTCGGGAAGCCGAGAGTTTCCTTGAGGGCAAGAGCCAGGTGGTCAAGCAGGAACTCGCAAGCGCCATGGAGGCGGCTGCGGATGATCTGGATTTTGAGCTTGCGGCAAGCCTGCGTGACCGCATCCAGGCCATGAGTTTTGTCACCCAGACGCAAGGCATCAACCCGCAAGGGGTTGACGAGGCGGATGTGTTTGGCCTGGCGCAGGAGGGAGGCCCGACCTGCATCCAGGTGTTTTTCTTCCGCTCCGGCCAGAACTGGGGCACCCGCGCCTATTTCCCGCGCGCTGATAAATCCATGACTGTGTCCGAAATCCTCAGTTCCTTTGTCATGCAGTTCTATGATGACAAGCCCATTCCGAAGCTGGTTCTGCTGTCGCATGAGCTGGAGGAATTGGCGCTCCTGGCCGAGGCGCTGAGCGCGCATGCGGGCCACCGGGTGGATGTAATGGTGCCGCAGCGTGGTGAAAAACGCATGCTGGTGGAACATGCCGTTACCAATGCGCGCGAAGCCGGTGGCAGGAAACTGGCGGAGTCTTCGTCGCAGGCGAAACTACTGGCGGGTGTGGCGGAAGCCTTTGGCCTGGCCAAGACGCCCAAGCGCATCGAGATCTATGACAATTCGCATATCTCGGGCACCAATCCCGTGGGCGCCATGGTGGTGGCAGGGCCCGAGGGCGTTATGAAATCGCAATATCGCAAGTTCAATATCCGCTCCCAGGATATTTCAGCGGGAGACGATTTTGCCATGATGCGCGAGATGCTCACCCGCCGCTTCACCCGCCTGTTGAAGGAAGAGGGCGTGCGCGGCGAAGCGCCTGCTGACAATACCTGGCCGGACCTCCTCCTCATTGATGGTGGTGCGGGTCAATTGAGTGCCGTGCTTGCGGTGCTGGTTGAACTGGGCGTGAATGATGTTCCCGTTGTGGGCGTGGCCAAGGGCGTGGACCGGGATGCGGGCCGTGAACATTTTCATGTGGCAGGCAAGCCATCCTTCATGCTGGCGGCCCGCGATCCGGCGCTCTATTATATCCAGCGCCTGCGCGATGAGGCGCATCGTTTTGCCATCGGCAGCCACCGCGCGCGGCGCAAAAAGGCCATCGGCGTCAACCCGCTGGACGAGATCGAGGGCATCGGACCCATGCGCAAGAAGGCCTTGCTCCAAAGCTTCGGATCGGCCAAAGCGGTATCGCGGGCCAATGTCAGCGATCTCGCGGGCGTTGAAGGTGTCAGTAGCCCATTGGCGCAAACCATATATGATCACTTTCATGGTGGGGTTAAATGAGTGACAGCATGACAGGCATCAAGCCACGCAAGACGCGGTTCTCGGAGCTGTGGAACCTGCCGAACGTGCTCACCTATGGCCGCATCATTGCCGTGCCTGCCATTGCCGGGCTGATGATGTATGGCGGCAATTCGGCGCGCTGGGTGGCGCTTGGCATCTTTATCGTCGCGGCCATCACCGATTTTTTTGACGGCTATCTGGCGCGAAAGTGGCAACAGCAATCCTCGCTGGGCGTGATGCTTGATCCCATTGCCGACAAGGTGCTGGTGGCCGTGGTCCTGCTGGTGCTCTCGGCTGACGGCATCCTCAATGGTGGGCATGTTTGGGCGGCCATCATCATCACGGCGCGCGAGGTTCTGGTCTCGGGCTTGCGCGAATATCTGGGCGCTTTGCAGGTCTCGGTTCCGGTGACGCAGATTGCCAAGTGGAAAACCACCGTGCAGCTTATTGCCATCAGTTTCCTCATCGCGGGGCCAGCAGGTGATGCGGTGCTGCCATATACGACCCAAGTGGGCATCGTTGGTCTGTGGATTGCCGCCGCGCTCACGCTTTATACAGGCTATGATTATTTCCGTGCCGGCATCCGGCATGTGGTGGATGAGGAATGAAAATACTGTATTTCGCGAAATTGCGTCAGGTCATAGGCCGCGGGCAGGATGAGATCGACATACCCGTATCGGTAACCACAGTGCGTGAACTGATTGACTACCTCAAAGGTGGAGATGAGGGCATTGCCGCGGCCTTTGCCGACCTGCGGAGCCTGAAGGTTGCCATCAACCAAAGTCATTCGCATCTGGATGCAACCCTTGGCGGGGCCACGGAGATTGCATTTTTCCCACCGGTCACGGGCGGCTGACATGCGGCTCAACGTCTATCTTCAGAAAGCTGGCATAGGCAGCAGGCGCGAGGCTGAGCGCATGGTGGCCGAGGGCCGGGTGCAGGTCAATGGTGTTGTGGCGCTTCCCACTACGCCCGCCGACGAGGGAGACCGCGTCACGCTCGACGGCCAGCCCGTTGCGCCTGACACCAAGCCGCTGCCGCGCCTCTTTGTGCTGAACAAACCCCTGGATGTGTTGGTCACGCACCGCGACCACAAGAACCGGCGCACGATCTTTGAATTGACCTCCATGACCGCCGCCCACCTGCCACGGCTGATGAATGTGGGCCGCCTCGATGTGAACAGCGAAGGCCTGATCCTGCTCTCGTCCGACGGTCCGTTGGCACAGGCCCTGATGAGTCCGGAAACCGCGCTGTCGCGCATATACCGGGTGCGGGTACGCGGGCGGCTGAAACCTGAAGACATAGAAACCCTGGCCTCTGGCATTGTGGTGGATGGGGTGAGCTACCGGGGTGCCGAATTTGTTGAAGAGTATGAGGGATCGGGCCGCAGCAACACCTGGTACCGCGTCATGCTCACCGAAGGCAAGAACCGTGAAATCCGCAAGCTGATGGAGCATTTCGGCTGCGTCGTGAACCGGCTTATTCGCGTGCAATACGGTCCATTCTATCTCGGAAACCTGCAGCAGGGCGCCTTGGAAGAAGTGGCTCCTGAAAAAGTCAAAGAGCTTTTAGGCTATCTCGCCACGCGTGGTATCAGTTTCTGAGAATTCCCATTGCCGCGCCTCCCATCCGCGAATGCGCCCCAGCCCGACGACAGGTTGACCACGCGGCCGGAACTGCGCTCGCTCAGGCGCTTGGCCACAATGCATCCTGCCGAACCGCCGCCAATCACGAGGAGATCGCAGTTGGTTATGTCCGCCATCCCCAGCCTTCCGCCAGTGCGATGCATTCCTGCCAGGGTATGATTGCGCCCGTTGTGGTTTCCGAACGAAGGCTTGCCGCGGCGCTGGCATGGGCAAGTCTCAGGGATTTTTCCAAGGGCCAACCCTCATGATAACCGTACAGAATGCCAGCTGCGAAGCTGTCGCCTGCGCCATTATTGCCGACAACCATTTCCGGCGGCACATTGACGGACGGCATTTCGACAACAGCGCCGCTGCGGTCCATCACGATGCCGCCTTTGGGAAAATGCACGGCAATGCGTTCCAATCCCGACATGGCCATGATGCTTTCAGCGGCAGTCCTGCAGGCCGCGGGATCATCATGGGCTTTCAATCCGGCGATGGCGCCTGCCTCATGGTCGTTGATCACCAGCGTATCGAGATGGGAGAGCATGGGACGTGCAATGGCGCGGATCTGTTCTGCGCTCACTGAAACCATTTCCATATTCGTCTTCAGGCCATGCTTTCGCGCCTTCTTGAGAATGGCAATCCAGCCAGAAGCATCGCCATTCCAGGGCGCGTCGAGTTTTTCATGCAAGGTGGGAAGGCCCAGATGCACGATGCGGGTGCTCGTTTTGCTGAAGTCAAAATCATCGGGCGTTTGCAGCGCGTGGGCGCCGGGAAGATAAATGAACGTGCGCTTGCGGCTGTCGCGCGCCGTCATCACCAGCGTGCGCGCTGTGGCCACGCCTTCGCGCATGGCAAGGGCACCGCGCTCAATGCCGAGATCATCACAAATGCCTGCCAACATCCGGCCGTTGTCATCATGGCCCAGCAGCCCCATGGCTTCGACGGGGAAGGGGACATCCAGCCGTTTCAGCGCCGTTGACATATTGTGACCAGGGCAGCCGCCATAAAGCGTTTCCGAATAGCCGCGCGCCAGGCCTTCCTCGGAAGGCCAGGTGTCAATTGCTATATTCTGGTCAACGCACCACGCGCCTGCACACAGAATTCCCGAACGCTGCATAGGCCACCCCCTCCGCGATCCTCAAAATTCACATTGTGGCGGCTGGAGATGGGGTTCGCAACAGGGTTGTTGGTTTAGAGTTATGCCCGCACTTCATTCGAGTATGCGTGCATCAAAGTGCGGCTCATGTTGCCAGGTTTGAAGGTGTAGGGGCCGATCTCGGCCACGGGAGTTACTTCCGCAGCAGAGCCCACGATGAAGCATTCGTTAAAAGTCGTGAGGTCTTCGGGCATGATGCGGGTTTCGATCACGTCCATGCCTTGGGCCTTGGCCAATGCGATCACGGTTTGGCGGGTGAGGCCGTTGAGGAAGCAGTCGGCGATGGGGGTGTGGATGGCGCCGTCCTTTATAAAGAAGATGTTGGCGCCGGTGCATTCGGCCACGCGGCCCTGCCAGTCCAGCATCATGGCATCGGCATAGCCCTTCTTTTCCGCCTTGTGTTTGGAGATGGTGCAGATCATGTAAAGGCCAGCTGCCTTGGCGTGCACGGGCGCGCATTGGGGATCGGGCCTGCGATACTCCGCGATGTCGAGCTTGATGCCTTTCATCTTGGTTTCGGGATCGAACATGGAAGGCCAGGCCCAGGTTGCGATGGCGACATGGATTTTATTGTGCTGGGCGGAAACGGCCATCATTTCCGAGCCGCGCCAGGCAACCGGGCGCACATATTGGTCGCCGCCGCCACTGAGTTCGACAACATGTGCCTTTGCCGCATCAAGTTCTTCAACGGAATAGGGGATCACGAAATCCATGATCTCGGCGGATTTGTGAAAGCGCTGGGAATGTTCACGTGATTTGAAAATCTTGCCCGCATAGGCGCGTTCGCCTTCAAACACCGAGGAAGCGTAATGCAGGCCATGGGTGAGCACATGCACCCGGGCGTCGCGCCAGGGAATGATCTTGCCATCCATCCAGATCACGCCGTCGCGGTCGTCAAAAGGAATGATGCTCATCAATGTTCTCCCAATTCGATTTTTCTGCGGGAACAGCTTATAATCATTGTCAAACAGCTGGGATCAGCTATTTGCGCAATGATATTGCGTTCGGTGATGGTTCAACGTAACAAAATTGGAAAAATATGTCAATATGGCTGACATAAATCACGAAGAGAAAATCGCCGATGGTGAAACCGTAGCGCTGATCGAGCTGTTGTTTTTTGCCTACCGGGATTTTGTGTCTGATCCCGATGCCGTGCTGGAGCAATTGAAGTTCGGGCGCGCCCATCACCGCGTGGTGCATTTCATTGGCCGCAATCCGGGCATGACGGTGGCGCAGTTGCTGGATATCCTGCGCATCACCAAGCAAAGCCTCAGCCGCGTGCTCAAGGAACTCATCGACCAGGGCTATGTGTATCAGCGGGAAGGCAAGTCCGACCGGCGGCAGCGGCTGCTGCATCTCACCAAGTCGGGCGAAGAGCTGCGCCAGCGTCTCATGGCGCCACAAATGTCGCGCATCCGCCGTGCCATTGCCGAGGCAAGTCCCGATGGCAGCAGCCGGATGCATGACATTCTCTATCACCTGATCAGCCCGGAAAACCGCGATGACGTAAAGGCCTGGCTGCATGCGCCATCCAGAGACGGAGAGAAGAACCGTGGATGAGCCGCGCCACATCCTGGTGGTCGATGATGACCGCCGCATCCGTGAACTGATCAAATCCTATCTCGCCGAAAACGGGTTTCTGGTCAGCGTGGCGGAAAGTGCCGCCCAGGCGCGCGAACGCATGCGGGGCCTCACGTTTGATCTCATTGTTCTTGATATCATGATGCCGGGCGAAACCGGCCTTGCCTTCACCACCATGCTGCGCAATGCGGGCACCAATATTCCTGTTCTCATGCTGTCGGCGCTCGCGGAAACCAAGGACCGCATTGCCGGGCTTACCACAGGCAGCGATGATTATCTGGTCAAGCCCTTCGAGCCACGCGAATTGCTTCTGCGCATCAAGAATCTTTTGCGCCGCGCTGGCTCTTCGGTTCCCATCGCCACGACCGAAGTGCGCTTTGGCGAATTCCAGTTTCATCTGCAGCGCGGTGAACTCCGCCGCACGGGCGAAATCGTCAGGCTCACCCTGGGCGAAAAAGAGCTGCTGCGGCAACTCGCCAACAAGCCCGGTGAACCCCTTAGCAGGCTTGAGCTGGCACAGCCAGGTTCTGAAGACAGTGCGCGCAGCGTTGATGTGCAAATCAACCGCCTCCGCCAGAAGATCGAAAGCGATCCGTCAAATCCGATTTTCCTGCAAACGGTCCGCGGCGCAGGCTATGCCCTGTTTGTGGATGAGGAGTTGAGCGGATGAACAATTTCTATTACCGCTTCAACCGTTTTCTCGAGCGCCATGCACCCACGGGATTGCTGTATCGTTCACTGCTCATCATGATCACGCCCATTGTGCTGCTGCAAACCATCATGGCGGGGATCATCCTTGACCGGCACTGGGACAATGTCACGAAAGTTTTAGGTCGCTCGCTCGCCAGCGAAATTGGGCTCCTCACCGACCAGTATGACCGTTCCGACAAATCCGATGCGGCCATCAAGCAGATCGAAAAAGACGCCACCACCCGCCTGCATCTCGGGCTGGAGATCATCCGCGGTGGCAGCCTGCCGCCTCCCATCAACCGCGCGCTGTATTCGCTCGTTGATGACAAGATGACGAAATATCTGGAGCGTGAGGCGGGGCGGCCGTTCTGGATCGACAGCAGCGCCCAGAACGGACAGGTTGATATCCGGGTGGAAGTTACCAAGGGGCTGATCTTCCGCATCATGACCGATGAAGAACGTGCCTATGCGTCTAACACGGTAGGCCTGTTGTTCTGGATGTTCGTGGCATCGGCAGCGCTCCTGTCAATCGCTGCCATCTTCCTGCGCAACCAGATCATTCCCATCGTCGAGCTGTCCAAGGCCGCCAAGAGTTTCGGCATGGGGCGTGAGGTCTCGCAGTTCAGGCCGCGCGGGGCTACTGAGGTACGCGCCGCAGGCCTGGCATTTCTGGACATGCGCCAACGCATTTCGCGCCATGTGGAACAGCGCACCGCCATGCTGGCAGGCGTGTCGCATGATCTGCGCACCATTCTCACGCGCTTCAAGCTGGAAATCGCGTTTCTTGGGAATGGGCCGAAGGTGCGTCCACTGAAGGAAGACGTGGAGGAAATGGAGCGCATGCTCGAGGCCTATATCGCCTTCGTGCGGGGCGATGGGGGCGAAACAACCGAGACCATCAATCTCACGCAGTTCATGGGTTCGGTGTCCACAGCGCTGGCGC
This sequence comes from Hyphomicrobiales bacterium, assembly GCA_031359445.1. GTDB lineage: Bacteria > Pseudomonadota > Alphaproteobacteria > Rhizobiales > Aestuariivirgaceae > Aestuariivirga. Next base: position 154,449 of record JANMAE010000051.1, read on the forward strand.
GCGGCAAATCCATGGTGACGCTCGACGTCGAGGATGCCGAGGTGCGGGTGAAGCCCAATGCCTTCCGCCGCCTGGTGTCCAATATTCTGGGCAATGCCATCCGCTATGCCAAGAATGTGCTGGTGACGGGGCGGGTGGAGAACCGGGTTCTCACCATTTTCGTGGATGATGATGGGCCGGGCATTCCGGAAAAGAGCCGCGAAGATGCGTTCCGGCCGTTTGTGCGGCTGGACAATGCGCGCAACCTGGATGAGACGGGAACGGGCCTTGGACTGGCCATTGCGCTCGACATTGCGCATGCCCATGGCGGCGAAATCAAGCTGGATGACAGTCCCATGGGCGGCCTCCGGGTGAAGCTCAGCCTGCCCATCTAACACCAAAGACAATGGAACCATTAGGGATGCCATCCATTAAGGGTGCTCACCAACCCTTTGCCATGAGGACTTGACCATGAAAAATTTACCCCGCCTTTTTCTTCCTGTGATGCTCACCGTTTCGTCACTTGCTGTTGCAGCCACTTTCGTGGCCCTTCCTGACGCCACGCCCGTGCAGGCTGCCACTGCCAGTGATGACAGCGGCACGATGAAGCGCGCGTCCGACGATATGCGCAAGGTGTTGATGAAGCTGGATGAATTGAATCCAAAGCCTTTGGGTTCCGTGGAAGCTCCGGAAGCCCGCAAACAGCCAACGCCGGCTGATGCCGTGGCGGCGCTGCTGAAGTCCGAAGGCAAAGATCCGGAAAAGATGAAGCAGGAAATGGGCGTCACCACTGAAGACACAACCTATACGTCGGCTGGCACGCAGATTCCGGCACGCATTTACAAGCCAGCGGGAGCTGACGCCAAAGCGCTTCCGATCATTTTTTACATCCATGGTGGCGGCTGGGTGATTGCCGATCTGGATACCTATGATGCAACGCCCCGTGCCCTGGCCAAAAAGGCCAATGCCATTGTGGTTTCCGTGCATTACCGCCAAGCTCCAGAAAACAAGTTTCCTGCCTCGCATGATGATACATTCGAAGCCTATAAGTGGGCCTTGGACAAAGCCCAGAGCTGGGGCGCGGACCCCAAGAAAATGGCCATCGTTGGCGAAAGTGCTGGTGGTAACATGGCAATGACGGTGTCCATGGCAGCACGTGACAACAAGATCCAGTTGCCCACGCATATCGTGGCCGTATATCCCGTGGCCAGCACGCTGACCGACAGTCCGTCCTATCAGAAGAATGAAAACGCCAAGCCCTTGAGCAAGGCAGGCATGAAATGGTTCTTCAAGAACGAAACCGCCAAGGCAGAGGATCTGCGTGATCCGCGCCTTGACCTCGTAAAAAGCGCCGATCTTTCCAAGCTGCCTGGCACCACCATCATCACCGCCGAAATCGATCCCTTGAAATCCGATGGTGAAATGCTGGCGGAGCGTCTCAAGGCGGCTGGTGTGAAAACCTCGATCAAGAATTACGAAGGCGTCACCCATGAATTCTTTGGCATGGATGCCGTGGTGAAGAGTGCGGGTGAAGCCCAGGATTTCGCCGTGCAGGAACTCAAGAAGGGTTGGTCCAAATCCACGGCCCAGAATTGAGCTAAAACAAGCGCCCACCATTGGGCACGGCGCGTTCGACAGCCACCAGAACCACGTCCCCTTCAGCGTCCGGAAATCCGAGTGTGAGAACTTCCGACATGAAGGGGCCGATCTGGCGGGGCGGAAAGTTCACCACGGCGGCCACCTGCCTGCCAACAAGCGTTTCAGCAGTGTAGTATTTGGTGATCTGCGCGGATGACTTTTTGATGCCGATCTCGGGCCCGAAATCAATTTTCAGTTTGTAGGCGGGTTTCCTTGCGGCGGGAAAGGGTTCCACCTCCACAATGGTGCCCACGCGGATATCGGTTTTGAGAAAGTCGTCAAAACTGATCTGGCCCATCAGCCCGCCAATTCCCTGGAACGGTCCGCTGCTGCCTTGACCGCCTTTATCATCAGCGCTTCCAGTCCATCACCAGCCATCAGCACTTGAAGCGCGGCATATGTGGTGCCTTTGGGCGAGGTTACATTCTGGCGCAGCACTGCTGCATCCGTGCCGCTCACCCGCATGAGTTCACCAGAGCCTGCCACCGTGGCGCGGGCAAGCTGCATCGCAATGGCGGGTGGAATGCCAACAGCTTCAGCTGCGCGTGCCAGGCATTCCGTCATGTAAAACACATAGGCCGGGCCGGAGCCTGAAACGGCTGTGGCGCTGTCAATCAGCTCCTCGCGGTCCAGCACCACCACCTCACCAATAGCCTGCAGCAAGTCCGCTGCCAGTTGCATTTGCGCTGGCGAGACATTGGGATTGGCACACATGGCCGTTATCCCGCGCCCGATGGAAGCGGGCGTGTTGGGAATGGTCCTGATGACTGCGGCATCACTGCCAAAATGCCTTTCGAAGGAGGCGATGGTTTTGCCCGCCGCTACTGAAAGGATCAAGGGGCGCGCTGCGCCCAGGCCTGCGATGGGGGGCAAAACCTCTTCCATCACTTGCGGCTTCACCGCAATCAGAAGCACTTGCGGATCGCGGATGGATGAAATTTCAGGATTGAGCCTCACGCCATGACGGGTGAGAAGCGCTTTCATGTCGTCGGAGGCATGGGGGTCGAGTGCCACGATCTTTGCGGGCTCAGCGCCCGAGGCAAGCCAGCCCTCCAGCATGGCACCTCCCATTTTGCCCGCGCCCACCAGTACCAGCGTGCCCTCAAGCGCAATGCTCATGCTTCGCCTACGGTCTGGAACATGCTGGCCTCCAGGGCTTCCTGTCCGGTCTTGCCAGCCCAGCACACATATTGGATGGCCGGATAATAGCGCTCGCAATATTCGAGGCCCAGCCGGATCAGCGTTTCACATTGCTTCTCATTCATCACGGCACCGCCTGCCAGAACCAGCGTGTTGCGGTAAACAATGCTGCCATCGCCTTCCCACACGTCGAAATGGCCATGGAACAACCTGCTGTTGATCAAGGTGAAGAGGTGGCCCACCTCAACCTTGCGATTTGCGGGAACCTTCATTTCATAACTGCAGGCCACCTGCAGGCTTTCCAGTTCATCGCGCCAGTTGAGCGACACGAAAACCTCGCTCCAGCTTCCAGAAACCACGAGGTTGACTTCGCATTCATTGGTGCGGTCCAGCGACCATGCGCGCTCTTCGGCCATGCGCTCGATGATTTCGAGCGGGTTGGTAAATGTGGTTTCGAATGCGTGCAGCGAGCCCATGCCCTTGATCCTTTTCTCCTGACGAATCATTCAGGAGTAAGGAGAAAATGCCGAAGCGATTGAGTCGCTACAAGTTACAGATGGCGCCTAATTCGATTCGTCCACACAAATTAATTCGTGACGGACATTTTGGCTTCGAGATCGGTCAGCCGCTTGGACAGCGCGTCATTCTCCTCGCGGGCCTTCTGCGCCATGTCGCGGACGACATCCAGCTCCTCGCGTTTCACCAATTCCAGATTGTTCAGAACCCGTTCTACCTGCGCCTGAACCAGAGTGTCCACTTCCTTGCGCATGCCTTGGGCAGCACCCGTGGCATTTGTCATCAGCTTGGCCAACTCATCAAAAAAACGTGAAGACGTCGTGGTCATGAACAAAACTCCCTGTTGTGCATTAGGTACGCAGTGAAGGTTTATATTTCAAGTGAATATGGAGCTGGATGAACGCAGGATTAACGGAAAGTTCAGCCCAGGTTCAAAAGCACTGAATATATTGGAATTAATATTGGAGATGGTCTCCAAGCGAATTGATCGAAAGGATCATGCCATGTTTCGCAAATTTCTCATAACTGCTGCCGCAACGGCAGCGCTCGTTACAGGTTACGCGGCAACTGCTGAAGCCAGAACCAATGTCCATGTCAACCTGGGCTTTGGCGGCGGATATCCTGGCTATTATGGTTATCCCGGTTCTGGCTATGATTATTACGGCGGCGACTCCTTCTACGGCAGTGACTATGGCTATGATGACAACTATCCCCGTTATTATCGTTATCAATATCGCCCCCAACGCCATAATCACTATGCAAGGGTGAAGCACTGCAACCGGCATCATACGCGCTGCTGGTGGGCTCGTTACTGATATCACGAATAGCTGAGGCCTCCGGCACATCCCCCGCCCCCCCCCGTCCAAAACCGGAGCCATCAGTAAAGAAACCGGCCGCGCAACCCCTCCGCGGCCGGTTTTCCTTTTGTCATTGCAGAGCTGGCGTCAGGCTTGACGGAGCCTGTTGAAATGGACAGTGTCCGCCGCCATGACCAGTCTTGCGGCTCTGCCTTTTCCGAACATCGATCCCATCATCTTCTCCATCGGGCCGTTTGCCGTGCGCTGGTATGCAATGGCCTATGTCGCAGCCCTTGTTTTTGCCCTCTGGTACATGAAGCGGCTGGTCACAAACCGGAAATTGTGGCGCGGCCAGGAACCCTCTGCCACGCCCCAGCAGATTGATGACTTGTTTTTATGGGTCATGCTCGGCGTCGTGCTGGGCGGCCGCTTGGGCTATGTGCTGTTCTATGATTTTGGGAAATATGCGGCTGATCCTGTGTCAATCGTCCGCACCTGGGAAGGCGGCATGTCGTTTCATGGCGGATTCTTTGGCGTGATGCTGGCGGCCTATCTGTTTGGCAGGCGCCACCACATCAGGCTGGACCGTCTGCTGGACTTGGGCGCTGCCGCAACCCCAGTGGGGCTGGGGCTTGGGCGGTTGGCGAATTTCATCAATGGTGAGCTCTATGGCCGCGTCACTGTTGTGCCTTGGGGCATGGTGTTTCCGCGTGGCGGAGATATGCCGCGCCATCCCAGCCAGCTCTATGAGTTCCTGCTTGAAGGCGTTGTGCTGTTTTGCGTGGTAAACCTTGCGATCTATCGCTTCAAGATCCTCGCGCGTCCTGGCCTTGCGTCAGCCATCTTCGCTTTGGGATATGCCGCTTCGCGAATCCTGGTGGAATTTGTGCGCGAACCTGACCGGCAGCTTGGATATTTCGGCGGATTTATCACCATGGGCATGATCCTTTCGCTGCCTCTCATCGCAATCGGCCTGTGGCTTCTGCTGCGGGCCAAAGCCGTGCCATGAACCCGCTTGAAACCATCATTGCGGAGATCATCGCCGCAGAAGGGCCCATGGCGCTTGACCGCTACATGGGCCTGTGCCTCGGCCATCCGCAGCATGGCTATTACATGAGCCGCGATCCCTTTGGCGAAGCAGGCGATTTCATCACCGCCCCGGAAATTTCTCAGGTGTTTGGCGAATTGATCGGCATCTGGTGCGTGGCCGCCTGGGATGCGATGGGAAGACCCCAGCCGTTCAATCTGGTGGAACTGGGGCCGGGCCGTGGAACGCTCATGGCCGATATCTTGAGAGCCTCCAAGGTCATGGCTGGTTTTCGCGAAGCAGCGGAAGTGCATCTGGTGGAAATGAGTCCGGTCCTGTGCGAGATTCAGCAGGAAAGGCTGGGTTCACGGGTGTCCTGGCACAGCTCGCTTGAGGCCGTTCCTGCAGCGCCCGCGATCTTTATCGCCAATGAATTTTTTGATGCCATTCCTATCCGACAATTCGAGAAGCACGACGGCACATGGTATGAGCGCTGCGTGGGTGCGAAGGGGTTTGGCTTCATGCCTGCGGCCCTTGACAACACCGAAGGAACTGACGGTGACGTGATCGAGTTTGCGCCGCAACGCAACTACATTGCACATACCTTGGGTGAACGTCTGGCTGTCCATGCGGGCGCTGCCCTCATCATTGACTATGGTCATCTCCAAAGTGCTCCGGGAGATACGCTACAGGCGGTGCGTGCGCATCAAAGCGTCAGCATCCTGGATGGGCCGGGTGAAAGCGACATGACCTCGCATGTGGATTTTGAAGCGCTGGCGAAGGCCATAACCGCGGGCGGCGGAAGAACGCACGCACCTATCACCCAGCGCGATTTCCTGCTTGCCATGGGCATCGCGCAGCGGGCTGAGGTTCTGGCCTCACGCGCAGATGTGGGGGCTGCCGAAATTCTCGGCCGCGCGGTGCAACGGCTGACAGGGGAAGCTGAAATGGGTAAGCTGTTCAAGGTCATGGCTGCCACCTCTCCCCCTCTCACGACGCCCTATCCCTTTGGTCTCCCACATGAAGCAATTTGACGCGCTCACTTCCCCCCGCATTACCCATGGATTCTTTGGGCGAAGAGGTGGCTATTCCACTGGCATATTTGCGTCGCTCAATGTGGGCTTGGGTTCAGGAGACGACCGTGAAACCGTCATCCGCAACCGCTCTGTCGTTGCACAGGCTTTGGGCGGCGCGGAAACCCAGCTGGTCACCGCCCACCAGATCCACAGTGCCGAAGTGGCAATCGTCACCACACCTTGGGCGCATGACGCGCGGCCCAAAATCGACGGTATGGTCACCAATGTTCCAGGCCTCATCCTTGGCACGCTCACGGCTGATTGCGGGCCGGTGCTCTTTGCCGATCATGGGGCAGGGGTGATAGGGGTGGCGCATGCGGGCTGGAAAGGTGCGCTCACCAGCATCACCGATGCCACGGTGCTCAGGATGGAAGAGTTGGGGGCCGCCCGCCAGAACATCGCAGCCGTGCTTGGCCCCACCATTTCACGCGAAGCCTATGAGGTGGGGCCGGAGTTCATCACGCATTTCACCCGCGTCACGGCTGAGAACCAGAAATACTTCACGCCTTCGATGAAGCAGGAGCATTACATGTTTGATCTCCCACAATATTTGGTGGACCGCATGAAAACTTTTGGAGTGGGAACCGTCATCAATTCCGGGTTTTGCACCTATGCCCATGTGGGAGACTATTTCAGTTACCGGCGTGCCACGCATGCGGGGGAAAAAGATTATGGGCGGCAAATTGCAGCCATAAGTATCAGGTAGGAACCGGCATGGCGCTGCATTTCAAAGTCACCGAATTCCAAAACCGGATTACTGCTGCCACGCGCGCTTTGCACGCCCAGGGCCTCGACGGGCTGCTCATGTTCCAGCAGGAAAGCATGTATTACCTCACGGGATATGATACTTTTGGCTTCTGCTTCTTTCAGTGCCTTTATCTCGCAGCTGACGGCACACTCGCTTTGCTCACGCGCTCGGCGGATTTGCGGCAGGCGCAGCACACCTCCATCATCGACGATATCCGCATCTGGACTGATGCGGCAGGCGCACAGCCTGCCACCCAATTGCGTGACATGCTGGAAAGCCTGGATGCTCGCGGCAAGCGCCTTGGCATTGAAACCAATTCCCATGGCCTCACGCATTTCAATGGCCGCGCGGTGGATGAAGCCCTTGATGGCTTTTGCACGCTTGAGGATGCAAGCCAGCTGATCAACCAGTTGCGCCTCGTCAAGTCTCCCGCCGAACTCAAATATGTGCGCAAAGCGGGCGAATTGGGTGATGCAGCCCTCAAGGCGGGCATCAGAAAAACCAAAGCGGGTGCGGATGAGGGTGACATCCTTGCGGTCCAGCAATCGGCAATTTTTGCAGGCGGTGGAGATTATCCCGCCAATGAATTCATCATTGGCTCCGGGCAGGATGCGCTGCTGTGCCGTTACAAGTCGGGCCGCCGCAAACTTTCCAAAAGCGATCAGCTCACGCTGGAATTTGCCGGTGTCTATCGTCACTATCATGCAGCCTTCATGCGCACCCTGATCATCGGAAAAGCCTCCAGGCATCACATCGCCATGGACAAGGCCTGTCGTGAAGCTCTGGCGGAAGTCGAAAGTGCCTTGCGTCCGGGAAAAACCGCTGGCGATGTTTTTGAAGCGCATGTGAAGGTGATGGATGGGCATGGCATGCAGGAACACAGGCTCAATGCCTGCGGCTATTCGCTGGGTGCCAAATTCACGCCGAGCTGGATGGACAGTCCCATGTTCTACCGTGGCAATGAAGCGGAACTGGCGGAGGGCATGGTATTTTTTGCCCACATGATCCTGATGAATTCACAAGCCGGAGCGGCCTATTGTCTTGGCCGCACCTATATCATCGGTGCAAAAGGACCAGAGCCTGTGTCGCGGTTTCCCCTGGACATGATCTTGCGATGAAGCAGTGGATTTGCCTCACCCTTCTGTTGTTCCTCGCGGCTTGCGGCGGCTTGAGTCAACCCTTCAGCAAGGCCGAGCCGTTGCCTCCCGCAAATTCGATCATTGCCCCCCCGTGGGAAGCAATGGTTGCGGCGGGGCCGGGTGCCGCCAATGACATTGATCTCGAAACGCTGAACGGTCCCGCACCTGCGCCCACCGATATGGCCGCATCCCAGCCTCCGGTCACGCCAGCACAAAAGCCCACAGGCAAGGAAATCACGGCGGTGGCCGTCGTCAAGGTTCAGGGTGGAACGGCTTCCGGTGACATGGAGCTTACAAACGCCATGCGTGATACTTTGGCGGGAGGCGGCTGGAAGGTGCTGGAAGCGCCCGCAAAAACCGCACTCACCATTATAGGCCAAGTCAAAATCGCTCCCGCAAATGGCGCCACGCAAAAGGTTACTCTCTCGTGGGACGTGCAATCGCCGGATGGCAAAAGCTTAGGTGACATCAAACAGGCCAATGATGTGCCTGCAGGTTCGCTGGACAAGGGCTGGGGTCCCAATGCCGCGGCGGTGACCGAGGCCGCGGCCAGCGGAATTTATGAGCTTATCAACAAATACAGATAGATTTAACCTTTTTGCATCCGCCGTTTGCTTCCGGAGGGACCGCTTGTTATAGAGCGCCCACAGGCAGCGCGTATCGGGGATCAAAGGCATGATGAAAATTGTGGCGGGCAACAGCAACCGTCCTTTGGCGGACGCGATTTGTTCTTACCTCCACCTGCCACCGGTCAAGGCCGTGGTGAAGCGCTTCAATGACATGGAAGTGTTCGTGGAAATCCAGGAAAATGTGCGCGGACAGGATATGTTCGTGGTGCAATCCACCAGCTTTCCCGCCAACGACCATTTGATGGAACTGCTGATCATCATTGACGCACTCAAGCGCGCCTCGGCCAAGCGGGTCACAGCCGTGGTTCCCTATTTTGGCTATGCACGCCAGGACCGCAAGCCAGGACCCCGCACGCCCATCTCCGCCAAGCTGGTGGCCAACATGATCACGCGCGCCGGTGCTGACCGGGTATTGACGCTTGATCTTCACGCCGGGCAGATCCAGGGGTTTTTTGACATTCCCACCGATAATTTGTTTGCCGGGCCGGTGCTGGTGCGCGACATCAAGCAGAAAAACAACATGGCCAACACCGTGGTGATCTCACCTGACGTGGGCGGCGTGGTGCGGGCAAGGGCGCTGGCCAAGCGGCTCGATACGCCACTTGCCATCGTCGACAAGCGCCGCGAACGCGCCGGTGAATCGGAAGTCATGAACATCATCGGCGAAGTGGCGGGCAAGAACTGCATCCTGATTGACGATATCGTGGATTCAGGCGGCACGCTGTGCAATGCAGCCGAAGCGCTGCTCACGCAGGGTGCCAAGGATGTCACCGCCTATATCACCCATGGCGTTCTATCTGGCGGAGCAGTTGCGCGCATCACGTCTTCCAAGCTCAAGGAACTGGTGATTACCGATTCGATCCAGCCCACGGAAGCGGTTCGCGTTTCGCGCAATATCCGCGTCATTCCCATCGCTCCACTTCTCGGTGAAGCCATTGGACGGACCTCACGCGAAGAGTCGGTTTCGAGCTTGTTTGAATAGGATAAATCTATAAGTTTGTGGTTTTAACGGAGATGTCCCTCATGAAATTGCGCTCCATGCTGGCAGCGGTTGGCCTGCTTGTTTCCTCCAGCTCCCTGGCACTTGCCGCAGCAGCCACGCCAGAAGAGGCCACGCGCCTCACGGGTGTTTTTCAGTCCTATCTCGGCCAAGAACCTGGCGTTGTCACGGTCACGGCCTCAGGCGATGCCTATGATCTCAAGATTGACCTTGCACCTCTCATCAAGAAAAATGCCCAGCCTGGGCTTGTGGCTGAGTTCACCCCCATTGCGATGAAGCTCATGGATCAGGGCAGTGGCAAGTGGCAAGTGACGCAGGATCAGCCTTTCTCGTTCAAAGTCAGCAACGCGGGCCAGTTCGACATCTCGGGCAAGGCGGGCATAAAGATGACGGGCGTGTTTGACCAGAACCTCATGGCCTTTGCCACGTCAGTTACGGATTTCAACGAACTCACATTCGATGAAAATATTCTGGCGCCTGCGCCAAACGCCATGCATGTCACTTACCTCACCAAGAACATGCATTATGAAACAACGGCCACGGGTGCAGGGGCTGATACGGTCGATTCAAAATCACATGTCACCACCGCGGAAATTTCTGAGAGCCTGAATTTTCCGTCCCCGCCCACCGGCATGCCGCTCGCCCTGACAATCAAGGTTGAAAACGTCACGCAGGATACGACAATAACGGGGATGAAAATCAAGGCGATCTATCCGCTGATTGCCTGGTTCGTGTCGCATCCCTCGGAAGCCGCGATCAAGGCCAATCAAGCCGAGCTTAAAACCCTGCTGCAAAGCGCATTGCCGGGTTTTGCAAACCTCACGACGACGGCCAGCATGCAGAACCTGTCAGTTGTTTCGCCCATGGGTCCCATTGTTGCATCAAAGCTTTCCGGGAGCGTCCATGCGAATGGCGTTGTGTCAGATGGCATGTTCGGTGAAGGCATCAAGATTGAAGGACTTTCGCTGCCGCCCGGACTGGTGCCCGCCTGGGCCAGTGATCTGATGCCCCATGCATTCAGCCTCGACTTCAAGGTGGATCAGTTCGACCTTGCAGCTCCCACCAAGCTGCTGCTCGACAAAATGGATCTGGCAAACCCTGTGCCGAATACACCTGAGGATGATGCTTTGCTGCTGCGGGCACTCCTGCCCAAGGGCAGCGTAAATGTCACCATCGGGCCAAATGCTGTCACAGCCCAATCTTTTGTGCTGAATTACCAGGGTGCGGTAATGGCGGGGCCTTTTGGCATGCCAGCGGGCATTGCCAACATTTCTGCCACAGGTTTCGAAAAGGTGATGAAGGCGCTCACGTCCGCGCCGCCCGAGATGGGCGGCCAGTTCATTCAAATGTTGATTGGGGCCAAGGGCCTGGCAAAGACCGAAAGCGATGGATCCATGAGCTGGAAAATCGAGAACACGCCCACCGGCGGCGTTCTGGTGAATGGCGTGGATGTCTCGAAGATGGGAGCTCCCTAATAGGGTTGGGCGATATTGAAACCCGTCTATGTGATTGGCACATTCGACACCAAGGGTTACGAGTTGCGCTATGCCGCGAAGCGGGTAAAGGCGGCAGGTGCTACGGCGGTAACGGTTGATGTTTCAACCACGCCAAGTTCGGCCAGGTGTGATGTGTCGGCGGAAACCGTGGCTTCGTGCCATGCCTTGGGCAGTGGTGCGGTTCTGGGTTTGTCAGATCGTGGTGCTGCCGTCTCCGCCATGGCCGATGCGCTCACGCGCTTTCTCCTGCCACAAAAAAATATCGGCGCCGTGCTGGGCCTCGGCGGGTCCGGCAACACGGCAATCGTCACCACGGCCATGCGCGCATTGCCCATTGGCGTGCCCAAGATCATGGTGTCCACGCTTGCGTCCGGCAATGTTGCACCCTTTGTGGGGGCAAGCGACATCATGATGCTGCATGCCGTGGCCGATATCGCAGGCCTCAATGACATCACGCGCACGGTGATCGGCAATGCCGCGCATGCAGCCGCCGGCATGGCGCTGCATGATCTGCCCAGGCCGATGAACTCCAGGCCTGCCATCGGCCTCACAATGTTTGGCGTGACCACAGCGGCCATCACGCACATTCGCCAGCGTCTTGAAGCCCGGAACGAATGTTTTGTGTTTCATGCCACGGGCACCGGCGGGCAATGTTTCGAGAAGCTCATTGATGGAGGCTTTCTCTCGTCTGCCATTGATCTCACAACCACCGAAGTGGCGGATCATTTGTTTGGCGGCGTGTTGGCCTGCACCGATGATCGCTTCGGGGCCATCATCCGGCAGAAGATCCCATATGTGGGTTCGGTGGGAGCACTCGACATGGTGAATTTTGGGGCGCGTGAAACGGTGCCTGCGAAACATGCGGCCCGCAATCTCCATGTGCACAATGCCTTCGTCACTCTCATGCGCACCACGGCAGAAGAAAATGCGGCCATCGGATCATGGATCGTAGACCGTCTCAATCGCATGACGGGGAAGGTGCGGTTCCTGTTGCCGCTCAAGGGTGTGTCCGCCATCGATGCGGCCCACATGCCTTTCCATGATCCTGCGGCGGACGCTGCCCTGTTCAACGCCATCCGTTCGGGATGGAAGGCCGCACCCAACCGACAATTGATCGAAGTCAACGCCCATATCAATGATGCCGCATTTGCCGATGTCGTTGTATCAGCTTTCCACGACATAACCCCCGTGAGGACACATGGCCCGCTTTGAACGCAAAGACCTGCTCAGCCGTTTTCACGACATGATTGCCAAACGCCAACCCATCATTGGAGGAGGGGCTGGCACTGGCCTCTCGGCCAAATGCGAAGAGGCGGGCGGCATTGATTTGATCGTGATCTATAATTCCGGCCGTTATCGCATGGCGGGGCGCGGTTCGCTCGCCGGGCTACTCGCTTATGGCAATGCCAATGAGATCGTGGTTGACATGGCGCGCGAGGTCTTGCCGGTGGTGAAACACACCCCCATTCTCGCTGGCGTCAATGGCACGGATCCCTTCATGCTGCGCGATCCCTTTTTGGGTCAACTGAAAGCGATGGGATTTTCGGGAATCCAGAATTTTCCAACCGTTGGCCTGTTTGATGGTGTGTTCCGCAAGAACCTGGAAGAAACCGGCATGGGTTACGGCCTTGAAGTTGATCTCATCAAGGCTGCCCATGAGAAAGATATGCTGACCACGCCTTATGTTTTTTCCGCTGAAGAGGCCGTGGCGATGACGCGGGCAGGGGCCGATATCATTGTGGCGCATATGGGTTTGACAACGGGAGGTGCCATCGGTGCTGAAACCTCGCTGAAACTCGAGGATTGCCCGGCGATCATTCAAGCGTGGAGCGAGGCTGCGAAAAAAATTCGTAGCGATGTGATCGTGCTCTGCCACGGCGGACCCATTTCATCACCGGAAGATGCGGCCTATGTCCTGCAAAACACGCCGGGCATTCATGGATTTTATGGCGCAAGTTCCATGGAGCGCCTGCCCACCGAACTTGCGCTGACGCAGCAAACCCGGTCATTCAAAGCAATTTCATTTTAAATGGGCATGGGTGATTTTTTATGTCCCCAAGGGAACAAAGGCTCCGAAACACCGTTTAGCCCAGGGTAATCCTACCCAGACGATATGTGTTTTCGGAGGAATAAAATGCTGAAATTTGGAATTATGGCTGCAGCTTTGAGCTTGGCTTTGTCGGTTCCGTCTTATGCCCAGGACAAGATGACCTGTGATGAAGCGACGCTTACAAAGATGAAGGTCGACATTGATGCGATGACCGACAAGGAAAAGCAAACCATGGCGATGAAGTCGCAAGAAAAGGCAATGGCTGCGATGACGGCCAAAAACACGGACGAATGCATGAAAGCCATGGAAGAATCCAACCAGCAAATGGGCAGAGGCGGCGACACGTCCAAGACGGGAACTGACGCTGCCAAGACAACTAACTAAGCCTAGGTTATTTGCTTCGCGTTAGCAGGTGAGACTCGTCTCACCTGCTACGTTGCGTTATTTCACTACGATGGAACGCGCCCATCGGGTGTCATTTTATCCACCGCTTCCGGCAAAACTTTTGACAGCCGGGACAATAATTCCGCACGGCTCAATCCGGTTTGCTTAACCAGCGCGTCGATCATGTCTGGCCCCAACCCGGATGCGACCTGAGTTTCATCAATGGGTTTATTCGGGCCCTTGTCCACCCATGAGTCAGCGGTGTCGCCCATGCCCTGCTTTTTGAAATGATCAACCAGATCGCCAATACCGCCTGTGCCGCTTGTTCCCAAGCCTTTTACGAACTCACCGATCTTGTCGCGGTTCTGATAGCCGGCAACGGCGACCAGACCCAGCAATGCTGCCAATGATGGAAAACCTCTAGCCATGTTTCATCTCCTTGTTGCGGTTCAGCGCAATATGCGCATGAATTTGTCGATTGCAAGACTCGTGCATTGAATATATCCTTCGCGATGTTTTACGATCATGCCAACTTCAGCAAGGAGCATAGTAATATGGGAATTATCTGGACAATCATTATCGGCTTTGTCGCCGGTGTCATTGCCAAGTTCATAATGCCAGGCAGCAATGAGCCATCGGGTTTCATCCTTACCACCATTCTGGGCATCGTTGGCGCAGTTGTTGCTTCCTATCTTGGCCAGGCCTTGGGTTGGTATGGCCCCGGTGAAGGTGCCGGTCTCATCGGCGCTGTCGTGGGGGCCATTGTCGTGCTGTTTGTCTGGGGCATGATCAGCCGCGGCCGCACGGTTTAAGAGTTTTTCAATCTCGGAAAACACCGCATTTTCATGCGGTGTTTTTTATGCCTTGTAAACGCAAGTCACCACTCCCAATTCAAGCTGTGTTTGGAGTAACATCATGTTGCTGTTTTTATTGAATGCGCTGTGGTTTGTTTTCGGCGGCTTTATCGCGGGCCTCGCCTGGCTGTTTGCCGGTGTGCTGATGGCGCTCACCATCATCGGCATTCCATGGGCGCGGTCGTGCTTTGTGCTGGCGCGTTATTCCTTCTGGCCATTCGGTTATGACATCGTCTCGCGCGACGAGGCGCGCGGGCGTGGCGATCTCGGCACGGGATCCTTGGGCACCCTCGGCAATATCATCTGGTTCGTGCTGGCGGGTTGGTGGCTTGCCATCATGCACATCGTGGCGGCTGTAGGTCTTGCCGTCACCATCATCGGCATCCCCTTTGCCTGGGCGCATGTGAAGCTTGCCCTGGCATCGCTGTTTCCGGTCGGCAAAACCGTGGTCAGTACCGGTGTTCTGCATTTGCTGCCCGGTACTGCACAGCGAATCTGAGTATATCTCCCAGCTTTCACTCGAATCTACTTTACATTGAGTCCATCTCAATTACTGTCGCCACAGTTATAAACATAAAATGTAATGCGATGCTGAATATAATTCCAGATGCAAGGCTTGCGGCGAACGCATGAGTGGCAGTCCATCCCCCTACCGTGACTTTGCAGATAATCTGCGCCGCCTCAGTCTTGCAAAAAGTTCCATTGCCCAGGTGTGCCGTGAGCTGGGTATGAACCGCCAGCAGTTCAACAAATATCTATCAGGCGCAAATCTCCCGGGTCCAGTGACGCTCGAAAAGATTGCGCGTTATTTCTGTGTGGATTCCCGTTCGATGTTTGCCTGGCAAGATGATACGCCAAGGATTTCCCCGCATCAGTTGCCGGATTTATCTGTTCTCAGTCATGGTGCTGTGGAAAGGCTTGGGCCGGTACTGGCAGCGAGTGCGGATTGCAAGTTCCGCGAAGGCATCTATCACGCCTATTTTCCGTGGCTGCGCGGGAATGGCGAGGTGGTCCGTTCGGTCATCGTCGTGTTCAAGGCGGGTGGCCATAAATTTTTTCGCCGCTATACGCGCCTGACATCATCGGGCGAGCGCAAACTGCGTTTCAATCATGGGCGCCATGATGGCATTGTCCTGGAAATCAGCGGCCGCACATATTTTCTCGCCCAGAACACGCGCGGCTTTGGTGAGTTGAGCATGCTGATGATTGGACCATCGGCGCCTGCAAGCCTTGGCAGCCTGGTGGGTCTTGCGCTGCTTCTCGGCTTGTCGGAACCGCTTGCCACGCGCACCACGCTCGAATATTTCGGGAACCAGAACAGTTTCCGCAAGGCGCTTGGCATGTGCCGCATCCTGCCGGAAAATGCGCCAGACATTCCGCAATCGCTGAAACCCACATCCTCCGACCGGGAGCAGAATTCGCGCGCGTTTGTTGTGCCCTTCGGCCTGTATGATTCGCTCGGAGCTTAACTGTTCCACATAATTGAACTTGCGAATGCCTTGCGAAATTGACGGGGCCTCCGAGACCGCGTTTCTGGTACGGGCAGTATGCGGGAACATTCCGGAACTGGTAGAGTCGCGATTTTGCCAGTGACTTTGCGGGTTTCGGATTGTTCTTTTGTGGCGTAACATGTGAGGCGGGGTAACTTCTCATATGGCTGATGCCAGAACTGCTTTTCATGACAGATGCCTCTTTCCCGCCACTGGGCCCACAAAAGCTGCTCGCAATCGTCTATGGCGCAGCGTGCCATGTATTGTTCGTGGCAAGCGTCGGCCTGATGATGTGAACGCCCGACCAGCTTTTTATTGCGCTCACGCTCACCACCTATTGCCTCATTGGGCCGCTCTACAAGGAGGCGCGTTTTAGCTGGGTCTATGGCGAGGCCAGGCGCGGTGCCCGCGTCATCGCCATTGACCCCGCAGCCCAAGCCGTTGCCATTGCCGTCTCCCATGCAGCCCGGCAAAATCTCGAGATTACCTATCACGTGGCATCATGCGAGGCGCTGCCCGTGGCCAATTACTGCATGGACTGCGTGGTGTGTGTTGATGTGCTCGAGCATGTAAGCGACCTCTGCCAGGTGCTTGATGAAGTCACGCGCGTGCTGCGCCCTGGTGGCGTATTCTTGTTCGACACCATCAACCGCACATGGCTGGCACAGTTCGTCATCGTGTTTTTGGGAGAGAAGGTTTTACGGCTGCTGCCGCGCGGCACGCATGACCCGGAAAAATTCATCAGGCCGGAAGCGTTAGTGGCCGCACTTGCAGCACGCGGCTTTGCCGTGGGTGCGCTCAAGGGCCTGGGGCCCGTTGGAGTTAACCGCAGGCTTGATATCCATTTCGGAGAGGTTCCCCTGCTGTCCGCCATCTATATGGGCCATGCCATCCGGAGCGGGTCAGCCCGAGGTGGGGGATAGACAGCTCATGGTGTGCGCTGGGTTTGAGTGATGGTTGTTTGGGCCAGATGGGCACTGATCGTCTGCAGCATTTTTTACCAAGTAGCGGAACATAAGTCGCGTCAAAATCTTTTACTCCTGTAATCCCCGTTTTATCTGCGCCGTTGAATCCTCAAGGCGTGGTGCGACGGTTGTATTGTCCCGATTGACTGGAGATTGACCATGGAACGCAAGACATCCCAACAGAATGACCGCATGAACAAGAATGACCTGATGGGAAAACCCGAGTCATCTCTGGAACGCAACAGCGGAATTCCTGAAACGCCTGCCAATGTCCTGGATTATGCGCCCAATGATGAGCGCATGAATGAAGACATCAAGTCGCTGCGCGAGGAATTGCAAACCTTGAAGAATTCCATGGCAGCCGTTTCATCGCATGCCGCATCCAGCACCATGGGCATGGCAAGTGACGCGGCAGCGGCGGTTTCTTCCAAGGTGAGCGATGCAGCTTCCATGATTTCCGGAAAAACCGCTGATGTGGCGAGTGCTGCATCAAGCGGCGTGCAAAGCCTGTCAGGTGAAATTGAAGTGATGACGCGGCGCAATCCGCTTGCCGCCCTTGCAGGCGCTGCTGTCCTTGGCATGTTGATTGGAATGATGAGCCGCGGGCGGAACTGATGTTCAAGGCCCTTCTCAACGCCACCGGCATAACACAGAATATCGAGCGTGTGAAAACCGAGCTTGCCTTGGAAGTGAACACGCAGATAAATTCCGCGCGTGACATGGGCAGGCAAACGGCCATGGCTGCGGTGTGGGGGTTGGTGGCAGGCCTGTTTGGCTTGCTCGCCCTCATAACGGCGCTCATGATGCTCTATGCCTGGATTGCACCAATCTATGGTCCGGTTGCGGCCTACGCGGTAATCCTCGTGCTCCTCCTGGCCATTGCCATTGCTGGCGTTCTCAACGCGCGGCAAAAACTGCGGGACATGCCGGTGCGGAAGCCTTTGGTGTTGCCCAAATTATATATTGAAACACCTACGCCTTCCATCGGACCTCACGCAAGCGAGCCAGCGCGTCCTGACAGCGTCTATGCCGCATCATCTTCCAACATCCGTTCCGATCCCATTTTCTCCTGGCTATTTTCGCTGGTGAAGCAAGCGGCACCTTCGGGCCATACCGGTCAGCCCCAGATTGATGATCTGGTCACCAAGCTCCGGCCGCAGGCTGAAGTTGCCGCCAATGAAGCCATGTTGAAAGCGGTGGACCAGTTGCGCTATGGCAACCGCAAAACCATGTTCGCCATTCTGGGGGCCGCAGCGGTCACTGGCTGGTTTGTGTCAGCGCGGGGCAGGGGGCGGTAGAAATTTCAATGCGCAGTGGCTGAAAGGCAATCCAGGGCCCACCGGATATTTTCCAATGTCCTGCTGACTGCGGGAATAGTCTGGGGCCGTGATCCTCGTGGCTTGGGGCACCGTCGACAATGTGGTATATCCCATCTTGGTGGGCAGCAGACTCAAGATGCACACTGTGCCATCCTTTATCGCAATTTGGGCGGACTTGTGCTGTTCGGCCCGCATGGCATTGTGCTCGGATCCATTGCGGTGGGCACGTCGCAAACCCTTCTTGAGATATGGCGGAAGCGCATGGTGGTGGATTGAGCGAGGTGATGCATCACTGAATTGCAGCACGCACACCGTTTCAAAACTCATGCCAATCCCTCAAGCTTTCACAATTGCGCGGCAAGATCTCATTCGTGCTGTGGCGATATGCCGAGGTAAGGGAGATTGCCTTACCCCGGCCAGAACACGTTACTTCGCGAGATGGAAACCGTCTTTTTTGTCGCCGGTGACTTGTCCGGGTTTTTTATCGTCGACAAAAGTATAGAGCGGGTGGCCTTTATAGGCCCACATCTTGGAAGCGTCGTCACGTGTGACGATGATCCAGTCGCCACTTGCCTTGGCTTTGGCATCGGCGGCCAGCGGGGGCCATTCCGCTGCACATTTATCATTGCACATGGATTTTCCGCCCTTGTCTTTCTCAAAGGTGTAAAGCGCCATGCCCTTGTCATCGACCCAGGCTTTGCCCATGCTCGTTTTGCCCATCATGGCCGGTTCCTTGGCAGCTGCCGTTGCTGCTACAGAGCCCACAAGCATTGTCGAAACAAACAGGCCCAACATAAGTTTTTTCAGCATCGTGAATACTCCAGTATCCCCGCCACTGCGCAGGATGCACAGCCTCACTATATGTTACGCTTTATGAATGATTGGCATTCCAGCATTACAAATATTTAAACTGGATTTGAGTGACAGCGCACCGCCGAAGCGCCCAAAACCACGGCTCCTCCGGCTCTTCTTGCTTATGCTGAAGGCGATACCGTGGTGCAGATCACCCCGTTGCGTCCCAGAAAAAACGCCAGCATTTCCTTTGATGCATCCGGGCCCTTGCTATCGGTGTAGCTTCCTTCGGGGCTGCCGCCAGACCAGGCGTGGCCTGCGCCGTGCAGGATCCATTGTTCTGAGAGATGCGTGAGCCTCCCGTCACGGATAATTTTTCGAGTGTATTTTCTGCCGCCATCTGAAACGCCATGTATTGTGTCCACCCTGTAGCCCTTGGCGGACGGCATCATCGCCGCAGCGTTCGACGGGTGCACTGTGGTGTCGGCATCGCCGTGAAACACGATCACCCGCGGTTTCAGCGGCGAACCGTGATGGCGGGTTTCGCCGCGCATGGCCGCGAAGGCGGAGATGACGTCGCTGGCCGAGCGGTAGGGCAGGCCGGAATGCACGCCTACGGCCGCGTATAAATCCGGGTAGGTGTGCCCCAGCACCAGGGCCATGGCTCCGCCTGCGGATAGTCCGGCTATGAAAACTTTCTGCGGGTCAATGTCATAGGTGGCGATAATCTCCGCGGTGATCCCGGCGATGATTGATGGCTCACCCTGGCCGTGCGTTTGATCGCGCGCATTGAACCAGTTCCAGCATGAGGAACTATTGGCCGCCTTTGTCTGGTCGGGATAGGCCACTAGCATGCCATGGGTTTCAGCCCATGCATTCATGCGTGTGCCAACAGCGAAATCCGCCGCGCTCTGCGTGCAGCCATGCAGCATTACGAGCAAGCTCCGGCGATGCGTGGGTTCCTCTTTGGGCACGTAGAGCCTGTAAGCTCTGGTGCCGGCAGCACAGGTGAATGAAGCCTCGAGAAATTTTGCGCCGTCAGGAACTGGCACCGTGGGGCCATGGGGTTTACGCAGCAGCTTTGGCCGCAGTTTGCCAAGCTTGGACACCACCTCGCCAAGCGGCCTGCGGGGGCGTTTTGCTTCATGTGTTTGTGTGCCCGAAAGGGCATTTTGAATGGCCGTGGTGGCGTCGTGGAGCTTTCCGGCGCGGGTGAGGCGCAACACCGAATTCATGATGTCTGAGGACATGGGATTTTTCCTGTATGGTTTGGGATGAGATGAATGGGCTAGTGCCGGATACGGCCAGCGAGGGCTGATTTTACGTCCTTGCTGGCATGTAGTGCACCCAGCACGGTGATCTGCTCAATGGTGGCAAGTGCCAGTGTGGGGGTGACGTCGGACGCAAATGTCACCAGCCCCAGCACCTTGATAGTCAGTTTTTCTCCAGCAGCTTCAACAGCTTCCAGGTCAGACCTGCTGTAGGTTCTTAAGCCCAGTTCCAGGGTCTGGCGGTGGATGGATTTCCGGGCCTGTTCGGCGTGGGTGGCCAAGTGGTTGCGAATGGCGGTCCGGATGAAATCGGTCCGGTTGGCGTAAAACCCATCATCCACCAGTAAATCAATATGTCCGAGATCGACAAACCCCAGATTGATGGTGATTTTCTCGCTGTCGGAGGTTCTTTCGTGAATTTTGTAGATTTCGGCCGACATATTATTCTCCATCCATGTGGATGGTATATGGATGGTGCACAACGAGAATGCAAGGCCAAATGAGTCAGCCTACATGTTGACCCGCTAAACTCCCCTGAATGGTCTTCGCATGAAATTGCTGGTGCCAAATAACTATACAGACAGTGCAAATGACTGTAGCGTTTTACCGCATCAATAGATTTTCGTCAGGACCGGCAATCTTTTTTGACAGCGCAATATTCGAGGTTGGTTTATGGCCGCATTTAGCGCTCACACAGTGCGATTGCAGAATATCATAAAGTGAACCGCTCCAGCTCAAAATGGCGGGGTATTGCGGCGCGTTTCGTTGCCTATGAAACCAACGAAAATACGCTCTTGGAAAATAAAAACCCGGTCAGTTTTCCTGTCATTGAAAAGCTGCGTCCGCATTTGGCCGGGTTGATGGGGAAAATTGGATTTAACGCACTTCTTTCACGGGCATTTTCCATTGCCGGTAAAGAAAGCGCGTGGCTGCAGGGTCTTCATGTGACGTTGGAGGGCAATTTGGAAGGCCGGGACAAGCCTGTGGAAGGTCTCAGCCCCGCTGAAATTCTGGAAGGCAGGCTGGTTCTCGTGGCAACATTGCTTGGTCTTCTGGAAACTTTCATTGGTGAAGATTTGACGTTTCGGTTGATGCGAGATGTTTGGCCGCATCTGTCGCGGAGCGAGTATGATTTTGAAAAAGGTGACAAAAATGAAGAAGCCAAATAAGCCGACTACGGTCGCGCCCGTCGGTCATCTCAACAAAGTGCAAATCCGCAAATTGCCAACAGGCGTTCGCGGTCTTGATGTTATTCTGGGCGGCGGAATTCCAGAGTTTTCTTTCAATATCATTGGGGGTGCGCCGGGCAGCGGAAAAACCACGCTCGCCCATCAAATCGCATTCGCCAATGCAACGGAGGAGAAACCGGCGCTGTATTTCACGGTGCTTGGAGAGCCCGCGCTTAAAATGCTGCGGTACCAACAACAATACTCTTTCTTTGACCAATCGAAGCTGGGCAAGGCCATACAATTCATCAATCTTTCCGATGTGCTATTGGCGCAGGATTTGAACGCCGTGCTGGCAGAGATTGTCAAGACTGTCACCAAGGTTAAACCGGGAATCGTCATTGTCGATTCCTTTCGCACGGTAATGCGCAAGTTATTTGCGACAACCGGTGAGTTGGAAATGCAATCCTTCATCCAGGGGCTTGCGCATTTTCTGACGAGTTGGGAAGCCACAACCTTTCTGGTTGGCGAATATATGATAGAAGAAATGCGCGACAATCCCATTTTCACGGTTGCTGACGGTCTCTTGTGGCTTTCGCAGGTGGCGGAGCGAAATTCTGTCGTGCGGAAACTGCAAATCGTAAAATTACGCGGACAGGAGTCCGTGCCGGGATTGCACACGGTGCGGATTACCGATGACGGATTGCAGGCATTCTCGCGAACCCTGGGCCTGGCCGGGAAAAACCATCATCACCCCCGTATTCGCCGCCTCTCCATCGGAATTCCTGAATTGGATGCAATGATGGGAGGCGGCATTCTCGAGGGCGACAGTCTCCTCGTGGCAGGTCCTTCCGGCACTGGAAAATCCGCCTTGGGCACGCATTTTATTGCGGAAGGGTTGCGCAATGGCGAACCGGGAATTATTGCCATCTTTGAGGAACGCCCCACAAGTTACGTCAACCGCGCCGAAAGTTTTGGTTTGGATTTGAAATCTCCGGAAGCCTCCGGACAGCTTGAATTGCTGTATCTCCGTCCACTGGATTTGTCGGTTGACGAAGCCCTGCAGGAAATCCTGGATGCCATTGAGAGAGTGGGCGCAAAACGGCTGGTGATTGATTCGCTCGTGGGGTTTGAAATGGCGCTTGCACCGGGATTTCGGGCCGATTTTCGCGAGTCCCTCTACCGGATGATCAGCGCGCTGACAGGCGTGGGCGTCACAGTCTTGAGTACCGTGGAAGTTGAGGACAAATTCACGGAAATGTC